>NZ_JBSFBX010000021.1:0-106614 GCF_053593175.1 Streptomyces sp. NPDC002386 | reverse complement strand
TACACCTGCAACACAAACAAAATCATGTCGGTTTTGTTTCGGGTAGCTTGATCGAGGGCCGCCACGCCCCGCCCGGGCCCCCGCCCGGCGACGGCCGTCCGGGCCCGGCGACGGGCGCCACGGGGGCCCTGGAGTGGCCGGGACGTGTGAGGCGTCGCAGCCTGGATACGCGGTGTGCACGGACACCACGGCCCGTCCGGAAGGCCCTGCCTGCCATGACCAGTGAAAAACGGCTCGATCCGCACTCGGAGATCACCCTCCGGGTGAACGGCAAACCCCACACCCTGCTCGTCGACCACCGGCGGGTCCTGCTGGACCTGCTCCGCGAGGACCTGGGCCTCACCGGGTCCAAGAAGGGCTGCGACCACGGTCAGTGCGGCGCCTGCACCGTCCTGGTGGACGGGCGCCGGGTCAACGGCTGCCTGCTGCTCGCCGTCACCCTCGACGGCAGCGAGGTCACCACCGTCGAGGGCCTGGGCGGCGACGGCGAGGAACCGCACCCCCTCCAGCGGGCCTTCCTCGAACGCGACGCCTTCCAGTGCGGCTACTGCACGCCCGGGCAGATCTGCTCGGGCGTGGGCATGATCGCCGAGGCCGCCGCCGGCCACCCCTCCCACGTCACCGACCCGGCGGAGCCCTCCGGCCGGCCCGTGCCGCTGGACCGGACCGAGATCCGCGAGCGGCTCAGCGGCAACCTGTGCCGCTGCGGCGCCTATCCGCGCATCGTCGAAGCGGTGGAGGACGTGATCGGGTGAAAGGCTTCGGATACCTCAGGCCCGCCGGCGTCCAGGAGGCCGTCGAGGCGTACGCGGCCCACCCAGGCGCCCGCTACCTCGCCGGCGGCACCAACCTCGTCGACCTGATGAAGCTCGGTGTGGAGACCCCCGGAGTCCTCATCGACGTCGGCCGGCTCCCGCTGGACGCGGTCGAGGAACTGCCGGACGGCGCGCTGCGCGTCGGCGCCACCGTCCGCAACAGCGATCTCGCCGCCCACCCGCTGGTCCGCGACCGCTACCCGGTGCTCTCCCAGGCACTGCTCGCGGGCGCCTCCGGCCAGCTCCGCAACGCCGCCACCACCGGCGGCAACCTGCTCCAGCGCACCCGCTGCACCTACTTCCAGGACCTGGACAAGCCCTGCAACAAGCGGGAGCCGGGCAGCGGCTGCGGTGCCCGCGACGGCGTCCACCGCGACCACGCCGTGCTCGGCCACTCCCCGCACTGCATCGCCACCCACCCCTCCGACATGGCCGTCGCCCTGGCGGCCCTGGACGCCCGGGTCGAGCTGTACGGCACCGAGGGCGAACGCGCCATCCCGGTCGCCGACTTCCACCGGCTGCCCGGAGTGCGCCCGGAGCGGGACACCGAGATCCGCCCCGGCGAGCTGATCACCGGCGTGCTGATCCCGGCCGTCCGGGCCGGGGTGCCCTCCGCCTACCGCAAGGCCCGCGACCGTGCCTCGTACGCCTTCGCCCTGGCCTCGGTGGCCGTCGTCCTGCGGGTCACGGACGGACGCGTGGAGCAGGTGGGACTCGCCTTCGGCGGCCTCGCCCACCGGCCCTGGCGGGCCCATCACGCGGAGACGGCCCTGCTCGGCGCGGCGGCGACCCCCGACGCGTTCGAGGGCGCCGTGGCGCTGGAACTGGAACGCGCCGAGCCGCTGCGGGACAACGCCTACAAGGTGCCCCTGGCCCGCAACCTCGCCCTGGACGTCCTGAACCGCCTCGCCCCCGCACCCGCGACGGCCTGACCCCCGGACCCGGCCGACCCCAGGAGAACCCGATGGCGAACGACCCTCTGGAGCACGGCGGCCCGCTGCCGGGGACCGGCCTGCCGCACGACGACCCGATGGCCGCCACCGGGCTGCCCCGGGACGACCCGCCGGCCGGCCCCGGTCTGCCGCACGACGACGCGATGGCCGCCGTCGGGGCGGCCCGGGACGCCCCTCCGGCCGACGCCGGTCCGCCGCACGACGACCCCGTCACCCGCGCCGCCACCGGCGCCCCGGGTGAGGCCGGCGCCGACCGGCGGCCCCGCTCCGGCGCCCTGGAGCAGGACCCCCACCCCACCCCGCGCACCGGCACCGCACTCGGGGCGCCCGCCGGCCGCCGCGAAGGGCGCGAGAAGGTCACCGGGAACGCCCGGTACGCCGCCGAGTACCCGGTGCCCGGCCGTGCCCACGCCTGGCCCGTGCCCGCCGCCGTGGCCCGCGGCCGGGTCACCGGTGTGGACACCGCGGCCGCCCTCGCGCTGCCCGGCGTGCTCGCCGTGCTGACCCCCGGCGACGCCCCGCGCCTCGGCGCGACGGACGACGCCACCCTCGCCGTCCTGCAGAACCGGCACGTGCCGCACCGGGGCTGGTGCGTCGCCCTGGCCGTCGCCGAGACCCTGGAGGCGGCCCGCGCCGCCGCCCGGGCCGTCCGCGTCACCTATGCCGCCGAGCACCACGACTGCGTGCTCCGCCCGGACCACCCGGACGCCTACGAGCCCGAGGAGGCCAACGCCGGCCTGCCGGGCCGTGTCGAACACGGCGACCCGCACGCCGCCTTCGCCGCCGCCGACGTCCGCCTCGACAACGAGTACCGGGTGCCGCCCCTGCACAACCACCCCATGGAGCCGCACGCGACCACCGCGCAGTGGGACGGCGACCGGCTGACCGTCCACACCTCCAGCCAGGGCGGCACGACCGTCCGGTCCGTGCTCGCCGGTCTCTTCGGCCTGCCCGAGGAGCACGTCACCGTGGTCGCCGAGCACGTCGGCGGCGGCTTCGGCTCCAAGGGCACCCCGCGCCCCGACGTCGTCCTCGCCGCGATGGCCGCCCGGCGCACCGGCCGGCCGGTCACCCTGGTCTACCCCCGCCGGTACCTGCCCACCGTCGTCGGCCACCGCGCGCCCACCGTGCACCGGCTGCGCCTCGGCGCCACCGCGGACGGACACCTCACCGCCGTGCTGCACGAGGTCACCACGCACACCTCGCACGTCAAGGAGTTCGTGGAGCAGGCCGCGGTGCCCTCCCGCGTCATGTACACCGCCCCGCACCTGCTCAGCGTTCACCGCGTGGTGCCCCTGGACGTCCCCAGCCCCTCCTGGATGCGCGCCCCCGGCGAGGCCCCCGGCATGTACGCCCTGGAGTCGGCGATGGACGAGCTCGCCGACACCCTCGGCCTGGACCCCGTCGAACTGAGGATCCGCAACGAGCCGGACGACGAGCCCGGCAGCGGCAAGCCGTTCAGCAGCCGGCACCTCGCCGAGTGCCTGCGCGAGGGCGCCCGCCGCTTCGGCTGGGACCGGCGCGACCCGCGCCCGCTCTCCCGGACCGAGGGCCCGCTGCTCATCGGCACCGGGGTGGCCGCCGCGACCTACCCGGTCCAGATCTGGCCGTCCACCGCCACCGCCCAGGCCCTGCCCGACGGCACCTTCGTCATCAGGGTGAACGCCGCCGACATCGGCACCGGCGCGCGTACCGTCCTCGCCCAGGTCGCCGCCGACGCGCTCGGCGCGCCCCTGGACCGGGTACGCACCGAGGTGGGCCGCAGCGACCTGCCCGCGGCGTCGCTGGCCGGCGGCTCCTCCGGCACCGCGTCCTGGGGCTGGGCCGTGCACGAGGCCTGCGCCGAACTGGCGACCCGGCTCGCCGAGCACCCGGGCCCGCCGCCCGCCGAGGGCCTGACGGCCCGCTCCGACACCGCCGGCCGGGCGGACGCCGACTCCCCGTACGCCCGCCACGCCTTCGGCGCCCACTTCGCCGAGGTCACCGTGGACACGGTCACCGGTGAGGTACGGGCCCGCCGGATGCTCGGTGTCTTCGCCGCCGGGCGGATCCTCAACGCCCGTACCGCGCGCTCCCAGTTCGTCGGCGGCATGACCATGGGCCTGGGCATGGCCCTGACCGAGGGCAGCACCGTGGACGCCCCGTTCGGCGACTTCCCGGAGACCGACCTCGCGTCCTACCACGTGCCCGCCCACGCCGACGTCCCCGCCATCGAGGCCGACTGGATCGAGGAGGACGACCCGCACCTCAACCCCATGGGCAGCAAGGGCATCGGCGAGATCGGCATCGTCGGCACCGCCGCCGCCCTCGGCAACGCCGTCCACCACGCCACCGGGATCCGGTTCCGCGAACTGCCCCTCACCCCGGACCGGATCCTCGCCGGCCTGCTGTCCGAACGGTGACCGCCACGACGGGGGACCCGGGCCGGGGGGCCGCCCAGACGCGGGGACTGCTGTGGGAGTACGACGGTTACGACCCCGCGGAGGAACGCCTGCGGGAGTCCCTGTGCACGCTGGGCAACGGCTACTTCGCCACCCGCGGCGCGCTGCCCGAGTGCGCCGCGGACGCCGTCCACTACCCCGGCACCTACGCGGCCGGCGTCTACAACCGGCTCACCTCCGAGGTCGCCGGCCGCCGGGTCGGCAACGAGGACATGGTCAACCTCCCCGACTGGCTGCCGCTGCGCATCCGCCCGGACGGCCACGACTGGCTCGGCCCCGACACCACCCCGGTCGCCGAGCACCGGCAGATCCTGCACCTGGACCCGGGCGTACTGGAACGCCTCACCCGGTACCGGCTCGACGGCGGCGGCACGCTCCTGGTGCGCCAGCTCCGCCTGGTCCACATGGCCGACCCGCATCTCGCCGCGCTGCGCACGGACATCACCGCCGAGGACTGGACCGGCGAACTCGACGTCGAGGCCGCGCTCGACGGCGGTGTCACCAACTCCGGGGTGGCCCGCTACCGCGACCTCGACGGCCGCCACCTCACCCGGATCGAGGCGGGCAGCGCCGAGTCCGGCGCGATGTGGCTGCGCTGCCGCACCCGTACCTCGGACATCGGCGTCGGACTCGCCTGCCGGCTGACCGCCGACGCCCCGGCGACCGACGCGCACGAACCGACGCGGGCCGTGCGGCTGCTGCGGCTCGCCCTCGCGCCCGGCCGCACGGTCACCGTCGACAAGTGTGTCGCCCTGCACACCTCCCACGACCCCGCCATCAGCGACCCGCTGTGGGCCGCCGTGGACCGGGCCGAGACCGCGCCGCCCTTCGACGAACTGCTCGCCTCGCACGCCACGGCCTGGGAACAGCTCTGGCGGCGCGCCGAACTCGACGTCCCCGGCGAGCCGGGCAGCATCCTGCGCCTGCACCTCTTCCATGTGCTGCAGTGCCTCTCCCCGCACACCGCCGACCTCGACGTGGGCGTCCCCGCCCGCGGACTGCACGGCGAGGCCTACCGGGGGCACGTCTTCTGGGACGAGCTGTTCGTGCTGCCGTACCTGAACCTCCATCTGCCCGAGGTGTCCCGGGCGTTGCTCCACTACCGCCACCGCCGTCTGGACGCGGCCGTCCACTCCGCCCACGAGGTGGGCCGGCGCGGTGCCCTGTACCCGTGGCAGAGCGGCAGCGACGGCCGGGAGGAGACCCAGGAACTGCACCTCAACCCCCGCTCGGGACGCTGGCTGCCGGACCACTCCAGGTTGCAGCGGCACGTCGGATCGGCGGTCGCCTACAACGTGTGGCAGTACTGCGAGGCCACCGGCGACACCGACTTCCTGCACACCGAGGGCGCCGAGATGCTGCTGCAGATCGCCCGCTTCTGGGCCGACTCGGCCACCTACGACGAACACCTCGGACGGCACCGCATCATGGGCGTGGTCGGCCCCGACGAGTACCACGACGCCTACCCGGACGCCGCCGGACCCGGCCTGGACGACAACGCGTACACGAACGTCACCGCGGCCTGGGTGCTGCTGCGCGCCCTGGGCCTGCTGCGCGACCTGCCCGAGCCGCGCCGCCTCGAACTGGCCGAGGGCATCGGTCTGGAACAGGACGAACTCGCCCGCTGGGAGGAGGTCTCCCGCACCCTCCACGTGCCCTACCACGACGGCGTGATCAGCCAGTTCGAGGGCTACGGCGACCTGGCCGAGCTGGACTGGCAGGCCTACCGGGACCGGTACGGCGACATCCGGCGCCTGGACCGGATCCTGGAGGCGGAGGGCGACACCGTCAACCGCTACAAGGCGTCCAAGCAGGCCGACGTGCTGATGCTCGGCTACCTGTTCTCACCCGCCGAACTCCAGTCGCTGTTCCGGCGGCTGGGCCACCGCCTCGACGAGGACATCTGGTCCGCGACGGTCGACCACTACCTGCACCGCACCTCCCACGGCTCCACCCTCAGCGGCCTGGTGCACGGCTGGATCCTGGCCCGCGCCCGCCGCGCCGACGCCTGGGGCTTCGTCCAGGAGGCACTGCGCGGCGACATCGCCGACGTCCAGGGCGGCACCACCGGCGAGGGCATCCACCTGGGCGCCATGGCCGGCACCCTCGACCTGGTGCAGCGCTGCCTCACCGGCCTGGAGACCCGCGACGGCGCCCTCTGGCTCGACCCGGTGCCGCTGCCGGAACTCTCCTCGTACGGCTTCTCCCTGCGCTACCAGGGCCACTGGGGCGTGAGCCTGCGCCTGCGGGCGGGCCTGCTGGAGGCCGTGGTGCCGGCCGCCTCCGGCCGTCCGCCCATCGACTTCCGCCTGCAGGACCGGGTGGTCCGGGTCGGACCGGGGGAGCGGGTGCGCATGCGGCTGCCGGACTGACCGGCACGCGCCCGCCGCCGGCTTCTCGACGGCCGCGGTACCCAGGGGTCAGGATGCCCTCTGACGGTACCGGGGTGCCGGCGGCGGATTCCGGGCGCCGGGGGCCGCGTGACGGCACGGGACGACGGGACAGGGGACCGGGGAGATGCGGGACATGGGCGCGGCCGGGCGGCCCGGGCTTCGAGCCGGCGACGGACAGGAGCCGCTGCGCGCGCTCGCCGTGGACGACGAGGAGCCCGCGCTCGGGGAACTGCTGTACCTGCTGGGCGAGGACGAGCGGATCGGCACCGTCGTACCCGCCCTCGACGCCGCCGCAGCGGTGCGCCTGCTGGAGCGGGCCACGGCCATCGGCCCCGACGGTCCGGACGCCTTCGACGTCGTCTTCCTCGACATCAACATGCCCGGTCTGAGCGGCCTGGACCTGGCCGGTCTGCTCGCCGACCACCCGGACCCGCCGTTGATCGTCTTCGTCACCGCCCACGAGGACTTCGCGCTCCGGGCGTTCGACCTCAAGGCGGTGGACTACCTGCTCAAGCCGCTGCGCAAGGAGCGCTTCGCGGAGGCCGTACGCCGGGTCGCCGAACTGACCCGGGCCGGGCAGGGACCCCGGCCGCCCCGGCTCCCGGCGGGCGGCACCGCCCCGGCCGGCGCCCCCGGCGACCAGGTCCCGGTGGAACTCGGCGGGGTGACCCGGTTCGTCCCGGTCGCCGACATCACCTATGTCGAGGCACAGGGCGACTACGCCCGCCTGCACACCCCGCACGGCAGCCACCTGGTGCGCGTCCCGCTCACCACCCTGGAGGAGCAGTGGCGCTCCCGCGGATTCGTCCGCATCCACCGCAGCCGCCTGGTCGCCCTCGGCCGCATCGAGGAACTCCGCCTGGACGGCGGCAACCTGACCGTCCGGATCGGCGACCGGATCCTCGCCGTGAGCCGTCGCAACGCCCGGGAACTGCGGGATCTGCTGGCCGCGCGGGCCCGGGGGACGGTACGCGGACGACGGTGACGGGAGCCGGTGCGCGGGGCCTCGCGAAGCGGCCGTGGCGGCCCTGTGGCGATCCTCGTCCAGTACCTACCTGACCGCCCCGGCGCTGCGTACACTCGCCGCATCAAGGTGATCACCGCGGCGTCGGGGAGTGCGTGATGGGTGCCGAATCCGTCCCTCGCAGAGAGGTGGTCACCGGACGGCCCCGCACCGACCGCGCGGGCCTTCCCCCGCCCCGCGCAACGATCCCGCCAGGCGGTCCCGCCGCCCCCGAGGACGCCCCCGTACGGCTGCTGATACGCCGTCAGCTCCGGGCCGCCCTCACGGCGACGGCCCTGCTCGCCCTCTCGCTGGGCCTGCTCCCCGTGCTTCTGCGGATCCTCTCGTCCGGCGGCGCCGGGCACGACGTCCCGCTCGCCGTCTGGCTGCTGCTGGGCGTGGCACCGTATCCGGTCCTGCTGTGCACCGGGGCCTGGTACGTCCGCCGTGCCGAGCGCAACGAGGGTGACGTGACCGGGCGTTGAACCAGACGTACGGAATCGCCGGTGTGACGGCCGTGGTCCTGGCCACGGTGCTCGTCGGCGCGCTGGGCCTGCGCGTCTCACGCACCACCTCCGACTTCTACGTCGCCTCGCGCAGCGTCCCGCCGCGGCTCAACGCCTTCGCCGTCAGCGGCGAGTACCTGTCCGCCGCCTCGTTCCTCGGCGTCGCCGGACTCGTCCTCGCCCAGGGCGCCGACATGCTCTGGTTCCCCATCGGCTACACGGCCGGCTTCCTGGTGCTACTCGCCTTCGTCGCCGCCCCGCTGCGCCGCTCGGGCGCCTACACCCTGCCGGACTTCGCCGAGGCCCGCCTGGAGTCCCGTGCCGTGCGGCGGATCGCGAGCGTGCTCGTCGTCGGTGTCGGCTGGCTCTACCTGCTGCCCCAGCTGCGCGGCGCGGGGCTGATCCTCCGGCTGCTCACCGGCGCGCCCGGCTGGTTCGGCGGCCTGGTCGTGGCCGCCGTGGTCACCGTCGCGGTGGCCGCCGGCGGCATGCGCAGCATCACCTTCGTCCAGGCGTTCCAGTACTGGCTGAAACTCACCGCCCTGCTGGTGCCCGCCGTGTTCCTGCTCATCGCCTGGCGGGCCGACCGGGCCCCGGCCCCCGCCTGGGACGAGCGGCCCGTCCTCCAGCGCTCCACCCGGGTCGCCGGCGACCGGCCGCTGACCCTCACCGTCCACGAACCGGTACGCGTCACCGGCACCGGAACCGTCGACGGACGGCCCCTCGACGGCGGCCCGCTCACCCTCGGCACCGGCACCCACCGCGTCGGCGCCGGCACCGCCCTGACCTTCCCGCCCGGCACCCCCGTGCCCCTGCCCGACGACGGCGGGCCCGGCACGGCCCCCGCCGACTGGGCGCAGCCGCTGTCGGCGGGCCGCGAACAGCACGGCCTGTACGCCACCTACGGGCTGATCCTCGCCACCTTCCTCGGCACCATGGGACTGCCGCACGTCGTCGTCCGCTTCTACACCAACCCCGACGGCCGCGCCGCCCGCCGCACCACCGTCGTCGTCCTCGGCCTGCTCGGCGCCTTCTACCTGCTGGTCCCGCTCTACGGGGTGCTCGGCCGGCTCTACGCGCCCGACCTGCTGCTGACCGGCGACACCGACGCGGCGGTGCTCGTCCTGCCGCAGCGGCTGATCGGCGGGCTCGGCGGCGACCTGCTCGGCGCCCTGGTCGCGGGCGGCGCCTGCGCGGCGTTCCTGTCCACCGTCTCCGGACTGACCATGTCCGTCGCCGGGGTGCTCGCCCAGGACGTGCTGCCCACCCTCGGTATCCGGAACTTCCGGCTCGCGACCCTGCCCGCGATCGCGGTGCCCACCGCCGCCAGCACCGTGGTCACCGACCTCCCCGTGGCCGACGCGGTCGGCCTCGCCTTCGCCGTGTCCGCCTCCTCGTTCTGCCCGCTGCTGCTCCTCGGCATCTGGTGGCGCGGCCTGACCCCGCCGGGCGCGGTGGCGGGACTGCTCCTCGGCGGCGGGTCCGGGCTCACCGCCGTGACCGTGACCATCGCCGGCGGGGCGAGATCCGGCCCGCTGCACACCCTGCTGGCCTGGCCGGCCGTCTGGTCGGTCCCCGTGGGCTTCGCGGCGATGGTGCTGGTCTCCCTGGCCACCCGGCACCGCGTCCCGGCGACCGCGGCCGCCACGATGGCCCGGCTGCACCTGCCCGAGCCCGCGAGCGGCCGGACCACCGCCCGGGGCGCCGGTCCGGCGCGGTCCCGGGGGCGCCGTCCGTGACCGCGCTCGGCACCGTCGTCCTCGCCGTGGCCGCTCTCGGGCTGTTCGCCCTGGGGGCCGCACTCGGCCACGCCGGGGCCCGCCGCCAGCAGGAGAACGCGGCCGACGTCGGCACGCCCGTGGAGCGGGCCACCTTCCACACCCTGCACACCGCCTCGCTCGCGGCACCGCCCCTGCGCGCCGGACTCACCCCGGACACCGCCCGCAAGGCCGCCCGCCGCCTGCGGCCGCTGCTCGGCACGGTGGCCCTCGCCCTGGCCGACGAGGAGTCCGTGCTCGCCTGGGACGGCACCGGCGACCACCACCGGGCCGCGGCCGCCGCCCAGCTCACCCACGCGGCGCGCACCAGGACGTTCCCGCTGACCTGCCCCGACGCCCGCTGCCCCGTCCGCTGGGGGGTGATGGTCCCGCTGACGGTCGACGGCCGGGAGGCCGGCGCGCTGGCCGCCTTCGCCGACCAGGAGTCCGCCGTCGTCGTCCGGGCCGCCGAGGAAGTGGCCCGCTGGGTCTCCGTGCAGCTGGAACTCGTCGACCTGGACCGGGCGCGGTCCAGCGTGATCGAGGCCGAGATCCGGGCCCTGCGCGCCCAGATCTCCCCGCACTTCGTCTACAACTCGCTCGCCTCCATCGCCTCGTTCGTCCGTACCGACCCCGAGCGGGCCCGCGAACTGCTTCTGGAGTTCGCGGACTTCACGCGTTACTCGTTCCGCCGGGGCGGCGACTTCACCACGCTCGCCGAGGAACTGCGCTCGATCGAGCAGTACCTCGAACTCGCCCGAGCCCGCTTCGGCAGACGCCTGGAGGTGACCCTGCGGATCGCCCCCGAGGTACTGCCCGTCACCCTGCCGTTCCTCTGTCTGCAGCCCCTCGTGGAGAACGCGCTCAAACACGGTCTCGAGGAGTCCGTGGACCGCGGCCGGATCACCATCACCGCCGAGGACGAGGGCACCGAGGCCCGGGTCGTCATCGAGGACGACGGCGTCGGCATGGACCCGCAGCGCCTGCGCGACCTGCTGCGCGGCCGGGGCGGGCCGTCCGCCGGAATCGGCCTGAGCAACGTGGACATGCGGCTGCGCCAGGTCTACGGCGACGGCCACGGCCTCGTCATAGAGACCGGCGTCGGCGCCGGCACGAAGATCACCGTGCGGCTCCCCAAGTTCCACCCGGGATCGGCCCGTTGAGAGTGAGAGGACGGAAGAAGGAATGGAACCGGACACCGGCACACCCGCCGACGCCGCCGAGCGGGCCCTGGCCCTGCTCCGTGAGTGCGGCGCGCAGACCATGGCGCACCCCGGCGGCACCCTCCTCGCGCACCTGCGCCGCGTACAGGACCGGCTCGCGCTCTGGCAGGCCCGTCCGGCGCTCCGGCTGGCCGGACTCTGCCACGCGTTCTACGGCACCGACGGCTTTCCCGGCGCCCTGCTCCCGGTGACCCGCCGGGCGGAACTCGAAGCGGCGATCGGCGCCGAGGCCGAGTCGATCGTCCACCTCTACGCCTCCTGCGACCGCGCGGCCACCTACCCGGACCTCGGGCGCCCCGGCGCCCCCTTCCACGACCGCTTCACCGGCGAGTCCCACGTGCCCGGGCCACGGGCGCGCCGGGACTTCGCCGAACTGTCGGCCGCGAACGAACTCGACCTCGCCCGCCTCGACCCCGCCTTCCGTGACCGGTGGGGCGCCGACCTGCTCGCGCTGTTCACCCGCATCCGGCCGCTGCTGAGCGCCGACGCCTGGCTCGACTGCCGCACCGTCCTCGCCGCGCCCGCCCGGTGAGGCGCGCCGCGTGCCCAGGCACCCGGGCGTCCGTCACGGCGTCCCGAGCGGGCGGCAATCTCCGCAATTCATTTGCGGAAATTGCGCTAGGCTTGCGTACATGACGCGACGACTTGCTCAGGTGGCTAAGAAAGTGGGGGTCAGCGAGGCGACGGTCAGTCGTGTCCTCAATGGCAAGCCCGGGGTCTCGGAGTCGACCCGCCGGTCGGTGCTCACCGCCCTGGACGTCCTCGGCTACGAACGGCCCACGCAGCTGCGCGGCGAGCGCGCCCGGCTCGTCGGACTCGTCCTGCCGGAGCTGCAGAACCCGATCTTCCCGGCGTTCGCCGAGGTCATCGGCGCCGCGCTCGCCCAGCAGGGACTGACCCCCGTCCTCTGCACGCAGACCAAGGGCGGTGTCTCCGAGGCCGACTACGTGGACCTGCTGCTGCAGCAGCAGGTGTCCGGCGTGGTCTTCGCCGGCGGACTGTTCGCGCAGGCCGACGCACCGCACGACCACTACCGGCAGCTGGCCGAGCGGGACATCCCGGTGGTCCTCGTCAACGCCTCCATCGCGGGCCTCGACTTCCCCTGTGTCGCCTGCGACGACGCCGTCGCCGTCGAGCAGGCCTGGCGCCACCTGGCTTCGCTGGGGCACGAGCGGATCGGGCTGGTGCTCGGCCCGAGCGACCACGTCCCTTCCCGCCGCAAGCTGGAGGCCGCCCGGCTGGTGGCGCGCCGCACGGGCGAGGAGCTGCCGGACGAGTTCGTCGCGCGGTCGATGTTCTCGCTGGAGGGCGGGCAGGCCGCGGCCGCCCGGCTCCTGGAGCGCGGGGTGACCGGCATCGTGTGCGCGAGCGACCCGCTGGCGCTCGGTGCCATCAGGGCCGTGCGCAGGCGCGGGCTCACGGTCCCGGGAGACGTCTCGGTCGTCGGGTACGACGACTCCGCGTTCATGAACTGCACCGAGCCTCCGCTGTCGACGGTCCGTCAGCCCATCGAGGCGATGGGCCGGGCGGCCGTCGAGCTGCTGTGCGCCCAGCTCCAGGGCGCCCGTTCGCACCCCGGCGAGCTGCTCTTCGAGCCCGAACTGGTGCTGCGCGGCTCCACGGCGCCCCCGCCCGCGGGCTGATCCCCTCCCTTTCCCCTCCGGCCGGCACCGGCACCGGGGACCGCCTCCACGGTCCCCGGTGCCGGTGTTTTCGTATGCCCCTGATCGACAATTTTTCGGGTCGACAGCGTAGACGACCCCACAGTCCTCTGGAACTCTCTGAGCGTTCAACGCAAGGAGGAGACATCAGAGTGCTTCATTCGTGAGGCCCAGATTGGACGAGGTCGTCCTGAACACCGTCACCCGCACCGGCGACAAGGTCGACACCCAGGCGCCGACCGCCCCGTCGAACCTGGCGTACACCGAGCCCGCGGACGGGAAGATCAAGCTGACCTGGTCCGCCTCCTCGGACGACACCAAGGTCACCGGGTACGACGCGGCAACGCGGTGGACGTCCGCAACACCACGTTCACCCTGAAGATCAACATCAACCCCTGAGAGCACCGCAAGCTGTTTGCGGGAGTTTGCAGCAGACTTGCGTGCGCTTTGCGTCCTCGTGACGCGGATGCCGCGGCCCGCCTCGGGAGTCTCCCGAGGCGGGCCGCAGGCTGCTTTGCCGTTGACGGGGGGCTGTTCGGGCCCTGAGGTCCACGCGGAGCCTGCGTCTGTGGCGGGCCTCGACTGTCAAACAATTACGAAATTAGCGCGACATCTTGCTGCCTGTTGTTGAGGGTGGTTGAGTGTGCGGCGCCCCACAACGCACCGAGTCGCACCGACGGTGGGGCGACCTCACCGTTCATGCCCGAAGGGGACCACCCATGAGAAGTGCCCGGTTCCGCCGTACCCGCCGCTCCGGCGCGGTCGCCCTCGTCTCCGCGCTCACCCTGACCGCGCTCGCCGCCTGCGGCACCAGCGCGAGCAACGACGGCGCCGGTGGTTCCGAAGGAGGTGGCTCCTCCGACCCGGCCGCCCCCCTGGATCCCAGGACCAAGGTGACGATCACCATCGACTGCATGCCCCCGGCGGCCAAGGCGGCCGAACTCAGGGAGTGGAAGCAGGACGTCGCCGAGTTCAACAAGAAGTACCCGAACGTGACCATCGAGGGCCGCTCCACACCCGGCCAGTGCCTGGAGCCGCCCCGCTTCACCGCGATGCTGAAGGCCAAGTCCCAGCCCGACGTCTTCTACACGTACTTCACCGACCTGCCCCAGGTGCTGGACAACGACGGCGCCGCGGACATCACGGCCTACGTCAACGACCGGACCGTGCCGCTGCTGAAGGACATCGACCCGAACGTCCTCGGCTCGCTCAAGCAGGACGGCAAGCTCTACGGCCTGCCCACCAGCAACTACACCATGGGCCTGCTCATCAACCGCAAGCTCTTCAAGCAGGCCGGCCTGAACCCCGACGCACCGCCGCGCACCTGGGACGAGGTCCGCACCGCGGCGAAGAGGATCGCCGCTCTCGGCGACGGCGTCGCCGGCTACGGCGACTACAGCGCGGCCAACACCGGCGGCTGGCACTTCACCGCCCAGGTGTACAGCCTCGGCGGTGACATCGTGGACGCGAGCGGCAAGAAGGCCGCGTTCGACAACGACATCGGCCGGCAGGTGGCGCGCAACCTGCACGCCATGCGCTGGGACGACGACAGCATGGGCAAGACCCAGCTGCTCAAGTGGGGCGACCTGCAGAAGCAGATAGCGAGTGACAAGCTCGGCATGTTCCTCGCCGCCCCCGACGACATCGCGTACATGGTCCAGCAACTCGGCGCCAAGTACGAGAACTTCGGCATGGGCCCGATCCCGGGGGCGAAGAACACCCTGGCCGGCGGCAACAACTACATGATCAAGAGCGGCATCTCCGGCGACAAGATCAAGGCCGCGGTCGCCTGGCTGAACTTCAAGAACCTCACCGTCGGCAAGGGCCAGTTCGAGTGGGACCGCACCAAGGCCGACAAGCTCCCGGTCGGCGTCCCGCAGCCCAACTTCTGGCTGGGTGAGTCGAAGAAGAAGGACGACGCCGCGCGCCTGGCGAACGCCACCATGCCCGTCGCCAACTTCAAGACGTTCATGGACAACCCGGTGCCCGGCAAGGCCGAACCGCCCAAGGCACAGGAGATCTACAAGGTCCTCGACAACGTGATGTCCGGCATCCTCACCGACAAGGACGCCGATGTCGACAAGCTGCTCGCCACGGCCGAGTCCCAGGTCGACCAGGTCCTCGCCAACCAGTGACCGGTCCCCGGCGGGGGCGGGCCCACGAGCCGGCCCCCGCCGGGAGCACCGGATGCGCACCGCTGCCCTGCGGTCACCGCGGCGCGTGCGCCCCAGCAACCCGGCAGCCGAGCAGCAAGGAGCGACGATGGCGGCCCCCAGCCTGACCCCGAGCACCGCGGACCCCGCCCGCCCGGCACCCCCGCGCACGGCGGGCCCGCCACCCCCCGGCGGCCGGCTGGCCCGCGAGGTGCGGCGCAACCTCACCGCCCACGGCTTCCTCATCGGCGCGGTGATCTGCTTCGCGGTGTTCTCCTGGTACCCGATGATCAGGGAGTTCGCCCTCGCGTTCCAGAAGACCGGCAACGGCGGGACCAGTTGGACCGGCCTGGACAACCTCGAAACCGTCTACCACGACCCCGCCTTCTGGCAGGCCTGGCGCAACACCCTGGTGTTCACCCTGCTGGCGCTGGTCCTCGGCTTCGCGGTCCCCTTCGTCACCGCGATCGTCATCAACGAGTTCCGGCACGGCCAGGGCTTCCTACGGCTCCTCGTCTACCTGCCCGTGATGCTGCCGCCGGTCGCCTCCGTGCTGCTCTTCAAATATCTGTACGACCCCGGATACGGCCTGCTGAACGAGCTGCTGGGCGTTCTGCACCTGCCCGAGCAGCAGTGGCTGCAGGACCCCGACCTGTCGATGCTGTCCGTGGTCATCGCCTCGACCTGGATGAACATGGGAGGCGCGACCCTGATCTACCTCGCCGCGCTCCAGGGCATCCCCGGCGAGCTGTACGAGGCGGCCGAACTCGACGGCGCCGGACTGCTGCGCAAGGTCTGGCACGTCACGGTCCCGCAGACCCGGCTGGTCCTCTCGCTGATGCTGCTGATGCAGGTCGTCGCGACGATGCAGGTCTTCGTCGAGCCGTTCCTGCTCACCGGCGGCGCCGGCCCCGAGGGTTCGACCACCACGGTCGTGTACCTGATCTACCAGTACGCCTTCAACTTCAACAACTACGGTGCCGCGGCGGCGCTCGGCCTGCTCCTGCTCGTAATCCTCGCCGGTTTCTCGGCGGCGTACGTGCGGCTCAGCCGCGCCGGCGACGAGTAGACGGGGGAGACCGGCATGTCCACACGCACACTCATCTCACCGGCCCGCCTCGCCAGGCCGAGGGGGAGACTGCTCTACCGGGTGGTCTTCGCCGTGGTCGTCGCGGCCTTCGTCCTGGTGTTCCTCGGCCCGCTGTACTGGCTGGCCTCCAGCGGTGTGAAGGACCCGCAGGAGGTGATCCGCACCCCGCCGACCCTGGTGCCCAGGTCCTTCACCCCGGGCAACTACACCCGGGCCTGGGACGTCATGGACCTCTCCCGGCTGCTGCTCAACACGACGTTCTACGCGTTCGGCGCGCTGGCCTGCCAGCTCGTCCTGGACGTGGCCGCCGCCTACTCGCTGTCCAGGCTACGGCCGGTCCTGGGCAGGGCGATCCTCGGCCTGATGCTGGCCACGCTCATGATCCCGGCCACCGTGCTGGTCGTACCCCAGTACCTGACCGTCCTCGACGTGCCGATCGTGCACCGGAACCTGCTGAACACGCCCTGGGCGATCTGGCTCCCGTCGGTCACCAACGCCTTCAACATCTTTCTGCTCAAGCGGTTCTTCGACTCCATCCCGAAGGAACTCCTCGACGCGGCCGCCATGGACGGCGCCTCCCCGACGCGGATCCTGTGGTCGATCGTGCTGCCCGTCTCCCGGCCGATCCTCGGCGTGGTGTCGATCTTCGCGATCGTCGGCGTCTGGAAGGACTTCCTCTGGCCGATGCTCACCCTGCCCGACCCGTCGAAGCAGACCCTCAACGTGGGGATCTACTCGCTCTCCACCGGGGTCCCCGTGAACATCCTGATCGCCGCCCTGACGATCGCCTCGCTGCCGACCCTGCTGATCTTCCTGGTCTTCCAGCGGAACATCATGAGCGGCCTGACCGCCGGCGGCCTGAAGGGCTGACCCCACGGGCCACCGCCCGCCGGTTCCCGGCACGGCCGCTCCTTCCCCTCCCGAGCCTTCGCCGCCGGTCCGTCCGACGCCCCGCAGCATCCGGGCCGGCGGCGAAGATCCACCCTGCCCGAAAGGAACGTCAGTTGGCAGCCCCTCACTCGCCCCGCACCGACGACTGGTGGCGCGACGCCGTCATCTACCAGGTGTACCCGCGCAGTTTCGCCGACGGCGACGGCGACGGCACCGGGGACCTCGCGGGAGTCCGGGCGAGACTGCCCCATCTCGCGCAACTGGGCGTGGACGCCGTCTGGTTCACCCCCTGGTACGCCTCCCCGCTGGTCGACGGCGGCTACGACGTCTCCGACTACCGCACCATCGACCCGGCGTTCGGCACCCTCGCCGAGGCCGAGAAGCTCATCGCGGAGGCCGCCGAACTGGGCATCCGGGTCATCGTCGACATCGTCCCCAACCATGTCTCCGACCAGCACCCCTGGTTCCGCGCCGCGCTGGAGGCCGGACCCGGCAGCCCCGAGCGGGAGCTGTTCCACTTCCGTCCCGGCCGCGGCGAGGACGGCGACCAGCCGCCCAACGACTGGCCGTCGCAGTTCGCCGGGCCCACCTGGACCCGGGTGCCCGACGGCGAGTGGTACCTGCACCTCTTCACCCCGGAGCAGCCCGACCTCAACTGGGCCCACCCGGCGGTCCGCCGGGAGCACGAGGAGATCCTGCGGTTCTGGTTCGAGCGCGGCGTCGCCGGCGTACGCATCGACTCCGCCGCCCTGCTCGTGAAGGACCCCGCGCTCGCCGACTTCGAGGAGGGCGTGGACCCGCACCCGTACATCGACCAGGACGGACTGCACGACGTCTACCGTTCCTGGCGGTCCATCGCCGACGAGTACGGGGCGGTGTTCGTCGGCGAGGTCTGGCTGCCGGACGCCGAGCGCTTCGCCCGCTATCTCCGGCCCGACGAACTCCACACCGCCTTCAACTTCAAGTTTCTCGCCTGCCCCTGGGAACCGGACCGGCTGCGGAGCGCCATCGACGACACCCTCGCCGAGCACGCCCCCGTCGGAGCCCCCGCCACCTGGGTGCTGTGCAACCACGACGTCACGCGCACCGTCACCCGCTACGGGCGGGCCGACACCTCCTTCGACTTCGCCGCGAAGGCCTTCGGTACCCCGACCGACCTGGACCTGGGCACCCGGCGGGCCCGTGCCGCCGCACTGCTGACCCTGGCCCTGCCCGGCTCCGTCTACCTTTACCAGGGGGAGGAGCTGGGGCTGCCCGAGGCCGAGGTGCCGCGGACGAGCATCCAGGACCCCATGCACTTCCGCTCGGGAGGAACCGATCCGGGGCGGGACGGCTGCCGCGTCCCGCTGCCCTGGGAGGCCGGCGCCCCCTGGTGCGGGTTCGGCGCCGGCGCCGGGCCCTGGCTCCCGCAGCCGGAGGACTGGGGCCACTACGCGGTCGACCGGCAGGCGGCCGACCCGGAGTCGATGCTCGCGCTGTACCGCGCGGCCCTGTTCCTGCGCCGGTCCGTGCCGGGTTTCGGGGACGGGCCCCTCACCTGGCTTCCGGCCGGTGACGGTGTGCTGGCCTTCGCCCGGGCGCACGGCCTGGTCTGCGTCGTCAACCTGTCCGGGCACCCGGCCGGACTCCCGCCGTACGAGGACCTGTTGCTCGCGAGCGGTCCGCTCGACTGCGCGGGCCGGCTGCCGCGCGACACGGCGGTGTGGCTGCGGACCTGACCGGAGCCGCGACAGGGCCCCGGCCACCGTGTCGCACGGTGGCCGGGGCCCTTGCCCCACGTCAGTCCTTCAGCGCCGTGCCGGCGGCGGTGAGAGCCTTGGTGTTCTCGGTCCTCGCGGCCGCGAGGCTGCTCCGGTGGGCCGTGATCTGCTGCTTCTGGATCTTGGTCTCGGCCTTGAACCAGACGTTCACCAGCCCGGTCCGCTGCTTGCAGTCGATCTCGGCCAGGGCGACGTCGATCTCCTTCTGGGAGGCCGGGTCGGTGTGCGGGACCAGTTCGGCCGACTCGGTCGGCGTCGCGGCCTCGTAGCCCTTGCCCTTCATGCACTGGGACCAGGCGCCCATGGCCTTCTTGACGGCCGGGACCCGCATCGACTCCAGGAACGACCGGCCGTTCAGCTCGGAGACGAGCTGGAAGTCGGCGGCCGGCTCGCCGATCTTCTCGGCGGCGTAACCGACGCAGCCCTTGGCGGGGATCTTCTTGCCGTTGTAGGTCTTCGGGGCCGCCTTGGCGACGAAGGAGCCGTCCGCGCCCGCCTTGGTCGGCTTGCCGTGCCCGGTCAGCACCTCCACCTGCGTCTCGGTCAGGCTGGGCACCTTCTGCCGGGGCTGGTCGGTCAGGGCGTCGGGCAGGCCGTAGCCGTACTTCGCCGCGGTCGCGCGGTCGGTCAGGCCGTAGCGGCGCTCCATGTTGGCGTCGTTGTCGTTCGGCGGCGGGGTGGCGCCGGCGACGGTGAGCTTGACGTCGAAGCCGTAGCCGGCCATGCACTTCTCCTGGAGGTGGCGCGTGGCCGTGTCCAGGGTGACGGTGTCGGAGTAGGTCTGCATGTAGGCCTCGAGCGGCAGCGACAGGCCCTTGGCGAGGCCGCGCTGCGGGGTCGCCTTGGGCCAGTTGGCCTTGTCGACGAGCGGCTTGTCAGCCGCCACCGGGGCCGCCGCGTCATGGCCGGAGCCGCTCGTTCCGCAGGCCGAGAGCATCCCGGTTGTCGCGATCATGACAGTTGCGGCGATGAAGACGCGCTTGTTCCACATGGGGGTGACTCCTCGGTTCGGATCAGGCGAAGTGCTGGGAGGCGTTGTTGTTCTTCAGCGCCGAGATCAGGTTGGTGAGGTTGCAGTCACCGTAGGGCTCGTTGTGCGCGAAGTACTGCGAGGTGCCGCCGTAGCCCGAGTTGTAGTACACGCGGTAGTTGTCGGCCGGGGCGCAGTTCTGCACCGAGGCCGCGTTGTTCTTCGTGTACTGGCCGGCACCGGTGCCGTTGCCGTTGAACACGTAGCGGTACGTGGTCAGCGTGGAGCCCTGGTACTGGCTGGTGCCCCAGTAGTCGTTCACGTTGCCGTAGAACGACGACCAGCTCGTCACGTATCTGCCGCCGCTGACCGCCAGGTCCTTGGAGTTGTACAGCAGCCACAGATCGCCCTCGGAACAGGTGATCCAGGGCACGTCGCAGTTGTCCGTGACCTTGTACTCGGCGGCGTGGGCGGGGGTGGCGCTGACCATGAGCGCGGCGGTCGCGGCGAAAGCGGACGCCACCGCGCCGATCCTGGACCGCAGGCGGACGTTCTTCATGGGGGAGGAACCCTTCGCTCGGGTTGTGATGATCATTTGAAGTGGATCTTACAGAGAGGGCCTGGAAAGGCGACAGGAAATCCACGGCCCCCGGACTGCCTCGCCGGGCCCGCTCCCGACCCGCCGGGTCGGGAGCGGGCCCGGTCGAAGCGCACGTCCGGGGGCGGGTGCGTCACGCACCCGCCGGCCTCACCAGGGGAATGCGCCGGACCCCTGGAAGGAGAACAACGCCCAGACCACCAGGGGGAGAAGGACCAGCAGAACGACGGCGGCCAGCGCCTTCGCCCACCCGGCGGTCCTCCCGCGACCGTCAGCCGGCACGGCGGATCACAGCTTTCCCACGGCGCGGACGAACGCCTGCGCGTAGGCGCTCGTACCGGTCCCGTTGGGGTGGTAGCTCTCGCGGCTGACGCACCAGCTTCCTCCCAGCTCGCAGCGGAAGTCACCGTCCCCCTGGGGGGCGACGACGATCTTGTTGATGCCCTCGGGGTCGTCGCAGGCGCGCCGGCCCTCGAAGTCGGGGTCGGGCGACTCGTAGCTCACCGGAAGGCCCGCCGAGCGCAGGGACGCGACCATCTGCTCCTGCTTGCTCGCCATGGTCCGGGCCATGGCGTTGACGCGGATCATCCCCGCCCCGCCGACGCCGCTGACGCAGGTCAGGGAGTCCTCGTTGAAGAGCTGCGGGTACCCCAGCAGGACGATCTTGGCGTTGGGCGCCTGGTCGTGGATCTCCCGCAGGGTCTTCTCGATCTTCGGCATGGTGTCGTCGATGTCGCGGTCGACGTCGTCCTCGGCGGGACAGCCCGTGGTGGCGCAGGACTGCATCACGCCCGGGAAGCCCGCGTCGTTGCCGCCCACCGTCAGGGCGACCAGGGTGGTGTCCGCGCTGAGGACGCCGGACTTCATCTGCGCGATCTCGTGGAACTGGCCGTCGGCCTTCGCGTACTTGCTCCGGTCGTCCCACGACACGGGCCAGGTGTCGTAGTCGTTGCCCTGGTCGTCCGTCGCCTTTCCGCGCACGTTCCAGGTCAGCGCGCCGGAGCAGGCCACGTCCAGGAAGTCGGCGGAGGCGGGGTGCTGGTCGGCGACCTGGCCGAGGGTGGCGGACCGGCCGGGCAGGGTGGCCTTGCGCGACCAGGAGTTGTCGCTGCGCCGGCAGGCGTTCCAGGTCTCCTTCTCGCTGTCCCGGTCGGACTCGGGGGAGTAGGCCCCCGCGCCCTCGCCGGCCGAGTAGGAGTCGCCCATCACGACGACCATGTCCGCCGGCTTGCCCGGCAGTTCCTGGAAGGCGATCGACGTGAACGCGATGTCCTCGTCGGCCGTGCCGTCGTCCGTGGTGTTCGTGAGCTGCACGCGGGGCGTCCCGGTGAAGTGGTAGACGCCGAGCTCCACCCAGGTGCTCCTGCCGTAGTGGGTGTTGACGTACCGGTCACGGTCACCGCCCGCGACACCCTTGACCACGTAGTGGGCCTGCTGGGTGTGTGCCCCGGTGTCGGGGACGTGCACGAACACCCGGGCCCAGTCCAGGCTCTGGCCCAGCGTCCAGGTGCCGCTGATGGTCATCGGGCCGTAGTCGCCGCCCAGATGCTCGGTGTCGCGGGTGTGGGCGTACCAGAAGTGACCGCCGTAGCCGCCGCCGACCTGGTGCAGGTCCGCCTTGGCCTCGTAGTGGTTCGCGCTGTCGGCGTTGAAGTCGAACTGGAAGCTGCCCGAGGACGTCACCTGCCCGCAGTCGCCCCATGACTCGGTTCCGTTGGCCACGGAGGCGACGACATGGGTGCCGGGGGCGCCGGAGCACACCGATGCGCCGTGCTGCAGGCGGTAGCCGCGTCCCGGCTCGGAGACCAGCGTCTGGTACTTGATGCTCTCGTGGCCGCAGTCGGTCGCGCAGTCGCTCTTCCAGGTCGCGTTCGGCGCGTGCCACCAGTACTGCGAGTAGCACGCCTCGGTGTCGCAGTCCGGCGGGTTGCCCGAGTCGCAGTAGTTGTACTCGTTGCAGAACGTGCTGAGCGGCGGCGAGACCTGGCTCCGCTGCTCCTTGGTGACCCACCAGGCGGGCCGGAAGCCGGCCGAGGAGAACCCGGACTCACCGGGCCAGTCCTGGCGGCCGGACGTCGCGTAGGAGTAGCCGGTGTCCATGGACCAGGCGGACCAGCCCATCACCTTCTCCTCGTACGGCCAGTCCTGCGGGTGCGCCGCGTCCTTGTTCGCCTCCGTGCCGTCCACGTCGGTGTCCATGAACGGGTGGCCCCAGCTCTTCTTGTAGATGGGGTTGGCCGGGTTGTTGTACCAGCCGAGACCCCACGGGCCGGTGGTGTGCGGAGTGGGCGCGTTGAAGCCGAGGTTGTAGTTCCACACGGCGGTGAACCAGTTCTCCACCCGGGAGGCGTCGTCGTCGTTGACGGTGACCTTCTGACCGTCGGTGTGCACCTCGTTCCACTTGTCCGCGAGGATCTTCATGGAGGCGGCGATGTTGGTCGCGTAGTCGACGGCGACGGCCTTCTGCAGGGCCGGCGACAGACTCGTCTCACCGGTCTTCTCGTGCCCGGCGAGCCGCATCCCGTCGGTGACCTGGCCGACGCCGTAACCGCAGTCCGACTTGTCCCAGTTGATGTGCCAGTACACGTCCGGATCACTGGGGTCGGCCTTGTGCCCGTAGTAGCCGTCCACCGCGGCCAGCGGGCTGCCCATCTGGCCGGGGATGGAACCGGACTCGGCCTGCCAGAGGTTGGACTCCTGGGCCATGATGCCCAGCATCACGTTGGCCGGGATCCGCCCGCCGCCGGTCAGCGTGGGTGCCGGGAACAGGCCCTGCGGGTCGATGGTGCCGATCCCGGTCTGGTTGCGGTACCCGCCCTGGCGGATGTACTGGGAGCGCAGCTGGCCGCGTACGGCCATGTCCACGGCCCACTCGACCTGGTTCGGCGTGGGCTGCAGTGCCTGCGCGTTCACGTCGTTGCGGGAGACGGAGCACCAGCGGTCGGGGTCCGTAGGGTCCTGCGAAGCGACGGCCGCGGCGGCGGTGAGCGTCGCCCGCCTGGGCTCGCTCGTGCCGGAGTCCGGCACGCTCGCGCCGGTCAGCGCCGGGGAGGGCCGGCTCTTGCCCGCGGAGTCGTCGGTACGGACGACCGTCTGCCGGAGCCTCGCGCCGGTGCCCGTGGCCGTGGAGGTCACCGTCACCGGCGTGTTCGCCGCCACGGTGGCGGGGGACCGGCCGGCCTCGCCGCGCGGTGCGGGTTCGGCCCTGGTGAAGCCCTTGCCCGCGTTCGCGATGTGGTCGAGCCCCGCCCGCACGCCGGGGGTGAGGACCGGATCGACGGCCAGCCGGCCCTGGCTGGAGACGACCGTGCCGGTCGGAGCGTTCACCCGGGTGATGCCGGTGCCCGCCGTGTGGGTGGCGCCGGTCGGACGTCCGGTGAGGAACACCCCGGCGGCTCCGCCGCGTTCGAGGTCGAGCTCGCCGAGCCTGCCGGTGGCGACCGTGGCCGGCACGCCGTGCCCGCCCCACACCCGGGCACGCGCGACCTCGGTGCCGCGCCGCTCCACGAAGGCGATCCTCCCGCCGCCGACCGGGTGGATGTCGTACGGCACCCCGCCGGCCGTGAACAGCTTCTCGGCCTTGCCGGTGCGGTGGCCCAGCCGGACCACGTCGTGGCCCAGGGCACCGACCGCGCCGCCCGCCACGGGAACCGCGCTGGTGACCTCGCCGCGTGCGGAGGCCTCGCCGACGGTCTTCCCGGTGGTGTCCACGGTGACCACGCGGGTCCGGGTGGCGGCCGGGTCGTTCATGTCGCGGAAGGCGGTGAACGCGGCGGTGCGGGTCGCCGGGTTGCAGGACGGGTCGAAGTACGCGAGTGACGCGGTGAACGGCAGCTTCGTCACCCTGCCGGTGGCCAGGTTCACCACGGCGGCGAAGGCGCCGCCCTGCATCAGGTCCGGCTTGTTGGTGAAGGTGCGCGGCGCGTAGACGACGGCGGCGTGGTCGCGGTCCATGACGCACTGGTTGCCGAGCCACGAGTCCGCCGGCATGCCGGGCTCGCTGAGCACGGCGGCGGTCTTCCACTCGTAGGCCCGCGCGCTGTCCGCGACCAGGACGTGCAGCCCGTCGACGTCGGCGGCGGCGGTCACGGCCCGGTCCTTGCTGCTCCGCCACCCCTTTCCGAGTTTCTTGTCCGGGCCGGCCACCCGTCCGCCGGGCTCGGTGCCGGCGCTGCCGGGCTCGGCGGACGTGGGCCTCGGTGCGGCGTGGGGTGCCGCGAGCGCGGTGGCGCTCTGCAGCAGCCCGCCGGCCAGCACGGCACAGGCCAGCACGGCGCCGAGCCGCCCGCGTATGCGTCTGTTGGATCTCAAGGAGAGTGTCCTCGCTTCTCGGTGGGGTATGCGCGCCCGTGTCCGGGCACGACTCGGCCCGGAAGGGCCCGTGGGCCGGGCGGGGGTGCCGGGGAGCCGGCCGGTGACGCCGGACGGGAGGCGGACAGCGGCACCGGTGTGCGCCGCGGTCCGCCGAGTCACCCGCGCTTCATGAAGTCGCGCCGCTCATGGTGGAGTTCCGCGGCCCGGCGATCGGCACAGCGACGGCACGGAGCTGTCTCGGACACGTGTTGAGCCCCCCTCATGGCCACCCATGACAGGCGAGCGTGCCCTCCGGCACGCGACAGCCCCCTGGACGCCCCCGCTGGTGTCGCACGCTCACGACACAGAACCGACGTTTGGTCTAGTCCACCCGCTTGCAGCGCGGTCATCCTACGCCCAGCATGCACATGCCACGCAAGATCCAAGTTCCCCCTTCTGACACTTCTCTCTCTCGTCAGTCCTCCAGCCGCACCGGCATCAGCAGCGAGAAGGTGTGCGCGTCGTCGGGGCGGCGGATCGCGAGGGGAGCCGTCGAGGACGTGGACTCCAGGACGAGGTCGTCGTGGGCGGCCGCGGTGAGGGCCTGGAGCAGGAACTCGCGGTTGACGGCGATGCGGTCCGGGCCGGTCCCGGCGGTCCCGCAGACGGTCACCGTGCCGTCCTCCGGCACCTCCAGCACGCTCAACTCGGCCGTGGAGTCGTCGTGTTCGTGGACCGGGCCGGTCTCGAGCGCCGCGCGGAAGGCGGGCGCGTCCACCACGGCGCGGCGGCCCGCCGGCAGGTGGACCAGGCGGCGGTAGTCGGGGAAGTCGTGGCCGAGGCGGCGCCCGGCCACCTGACGGTCGCCGGCCTCCAGGGTCACCCGGTCGCCGTCCAGCTCCAGGTGGACGGGCTCGTCTCCGCCGAGCAGGGCGCGCATGGCGTCGGCGAGCGGGGTGGGGACGACGGCCTGCACGCGGGGGCCGTCGTGCCCGGTGACCGATGCCCGGGAGACGGCCATCCGGTAGCGGTCGGTGGCCACCGTGTGCAGTGCGTCGCCGTCGACGTCGAGCAGGATCCCGCCGAGCATGGGCAGTTCGGGGTCGGTGCCGGCCGCGAAGCGCACCGCGTCCAGGGCCGCCGCCAGGGCGGGTGCCGGGACGGACAGGTGGACGGGGGCGGTGGGGGCGGTGTGGAGCGCGGGCATGTCGTTCTCCCTCTGGTCGAGTAGGGCCCGGAGTGTGGAGAACTCGCCGCGGGCCTCGGACAGTCCGGTCCGCAGCCGGCGCAGATGGGCCTCCAGCAGGGTGCGGACCAGGCCGGTGTCGGCACCGGACCAGGCGGCCAGCACCAGCCGGATGTCCGCCAGTGGCATACCGGCCCGGCGCAGGCGTGCCAGCACCCGGGCCTCCTCCAGCTGCTCGTGGCCGTACCAGCGGTACCCGGTCACGGGGTCCACCCGGACCGGGACCAGCACGCCCGCACGGTCGTAGAACCGCAGGGCGCTCACGCCGAGTCCGCTGGCGTGGGCCGTCTCCCCGATACTGCGCATCTCGTTCTCCACACCCGGAACCCTGGGCCCTCGACCTGGTCGAGGGTCAAACCCGCCGGGATCAGTGTCCCGCCGTCGCGGTCGCTCCGGGCCGCCCCGGCCGTGGGACGGTCCCCGCGCGGCGCTCGGGCCGCCAGGTCGCCACCAGTGCCCCGGCGAGCAGGAGTTCGGCGATGTCGCCCCCGT
The DNA here is from genome assembly GCF_053593175.1 of Streptomyces sp. NPDC002386. Taxonomy (NCBI): domain Bacteria; kingdom Bacillati; phylum Actinomycetota; class Actinomycetes; order Kitasatosporales; family Streptomycetaceae; genus Streptomyces; species Streptomyces sp. NPDC002386. Next base: position 80,369 of record NZ_JBSFBX010000021.1, on the reverse strand, counting down.
AGTACATGATCTCCGCGCCCTGCCGGACCTGTTCGACGGGGGCGTGGACGTCGACGAACAAGCCGCCGTACATCGCCTGGGCGATCAGGGCGTGCGCGGCGATCGCGACACCCAGATACACCAGTCGGGTCCGGACTCCGGGGCGGGCGGGCGCGGGGTCGGGGCCGGCGACGCCGTGGGCGAACAGGCAGCCCGACGCCAGGAAGTGCGCCTGCATGAGCCGGTGGCCCAGGGGATGGCCCATGGCGGCGTCGTACAACGGCGTGAAGTAGAGCACTCCGAGACTGCCGGTGCTCAGCACGAGCGCCACCGCCGGATGGGCCAGTACCCGGGCCGGGGCGCTGTGGAGCACCGCCGAGAGCGTGCGGGCCCGGGCGGCCGGCAGCGTTCGCAGCAGGAGGGTCACCGGTGCGGCCAGCACCAGCGCCATGGGCGCGTACATGCCGATGAGCATGTGCTGTGCCATGTGCGCACGGAAGTCGGAGTGCGCGGCGGACGACAACGGCGGAAGAAGGGCGGTGGCGAGCAGGCACAGCCCGCCCACGAACGACACCGACCGCCAACCGTGCCGGCCGCGCGCGGGGTTGCGGCGCCGCGCGCGGTGCGCGGCGAGCAGGTAGCAGCCGGCGGCGGCGAGCAGGATCGAGAGGATCAGCAGGACCGGCAGCACCGCCGGTGCGCCGCCGTCACCGCCGTGCTGGTGCATGTCCTCCATCAGACGTGGTCTCCGGTTCGCTCGGTCCCGCGGGGCGCCTCGGGACCGAGGACTGTTCCACCGCGCTGGACCAGATGGCCGGCGAGCATGAAGAGGCCGCCCAGGACGAGGAAACCGGCGTCCCACCAGGCCTGGTGGGGGCCTCCGTGGACGTGGTGGATCCCCAGGACCTGGTGGTCCACGACGCCCTCGACCAGGTTGAACAGGCCCCAGCCGAAGAGGATCCAGCCCCACAGGACCCGTGAGCCCCACACCGCCCGCCGATGGTGCGTGACCCGCGCGTACAGCACGGCCAGGCCCAGGAGCACGGCGACCCAGCACACCGTGTGGAAGACGCCGTCCCACAGCGTGTTCATCTCCAGGCCCGAGACCGTGTGCGGGTCGTAGTACTTGAGCCCGACCCGGTCGTGGTTGGTGCTGGTGAGCATGTGGTGCCACCGCAGGAGCTGGTGCAGCAGGATGCCGTCGGCGAACCCTCCCAGCCCCACGCCGAGGACGGTCCCCGGTAACCGCAGACTGCTGGGCTCCACCGTGAGCGGCGGGGCGGTGCCTGGCGTGGTGGCCATCGGTTGTTCTCCGTTCGGTCGCCGGTGCGCGGGTGGTTCTGGGGCGTGGTTTCCCGGACGGCCCGTCATCATCACCTGGCCCGGTGCGCTTTCGGTCAGTGGCCCGGCGCCCGGGAAAGGCTGGTCCCACCAGTCGGCCGGTCGCCGCGAACGGCCCGCGCTGCTCGCCATGACACGGCACGGCATCCGGCGTGAAGTGGTCTCCGACCAGGCTCTTCGCCGTCCTGCGCGACAGGATTCCCGACGGCGGACCGCCGCCCGGCTCGGCGCTCGGGGCCGAACGGGAGCCGGCGTCCGAGTTCGGCGTGAACCGGCACGCCGTCCGCGCGGCCGTCGAACGGCTCCAGCAGGCCCGGCGCGTCCAGGTCGGTCTCGGCGGGCGGACACTCGCCCGGCCGGTCACCCCGGGCCGAGAGGTGATTGATCGTCCACGGACCCCTGCAGGGCGCCTGGGCAACAACTGACAGGTTCCGGACAAAGAGTTGGCCAAGTGCCGGATCCGCCCGCCCGCTCGTGATCGGGTCGCCTGCGACGGCTGTACCACACCCGTTCTGGAGGTTTCGGTGCCGGCACCAACCCGCAGAAGACGATGGCTCACGATCTGCGCCATTACGGCGACCGCCGGGCTGGTCGCGATACCCGCGACCGCCGCGCCCGGTCACCATGTCAGCCCCTTCGGGGTCCGCGCGCTCGACCGGCTCGCCGCCCAGCGCGAGCACTCGACCGGGACCGGCGGTCCCCGGGCGAGGCCGGAGGAAGGGGACGACGGCAACGAGGCGGACGAGATCGCCGAAGGTGCCGACCAGTACGCCGAGGCCCGTACCGCGCCCGGCGTCGTCACACCGGGCGCCTACGGCGCCGCCTGGCGGGGACTGAACGGTCTCCGGCAGACCAAGGGCAGTTGGCGGCACGTCACCGGGCTGACCTACGACTCCGACGACCCCCGCTACCGCGACATCGACTCCAACTCCAGCGGCGGCTCCGGAAACGTCACCGGGCGGATGGCCGCGATGGCCGCGGACGACGACGGCTACGTCTACGCGGGCAGTGCCGGCGGCGGAGTCTGGCGCTCGCGCACCGGTGGCGGGCACTGGCGGTCCATCAGCGACCGGTTGCCCTCGCAGTCCACCGGAGCGCTCGCCGTCGACGGCACCGGACGGCTGTGGCTCGGCACCGGCGAGGCCAACACCAACGCGGACGCCTACCTGGGCAGCGGCGTGTACGTGCTGTCCGACCCGCACCACGGTGCCTTCAGCACCCGCAGCCGGGTCGGCGGCGACGAGCTGGAGAGCACCACCGTCCGCCAACTCCGTTTCGCGGGCGGCAGGGTGTGGGCGGCGACCAGCGAAGGCGTGTGGAGCCACTCCACCAAGAACCTGCACGGCTCCTGGAAACTGGAGTTCGCGCCCAATCCCGACTATCTGCCGGGCGGCCCGAAGGCGACGGACGGGGACGCCGCCTACAAGAACATCACCAACGACATCGCCGTCGACCCCAAGGACCCCGCCAGGGTGATCCTCGCGGCCGGCTGGCGCAGCGGTGACGACTACAACGGCTTCTACACCAGGACCGCGGGCCACTGGAAGCGGATCACCGGCGGCTTCGGTGCGCTGCCGACCGACGCCGACAACGTGGGCACGGTGACCTTCGCCCGCTCCGCCGACGGCTCCCGCTACTACGCCATCGACCAGTCGCCCGAGCAGATGGCCACCAACCCGGACAGCGGCCTGCAGGGCATCTACAGCGCCGCCTCACCCTTCGGGCCCTGGACGAAGATCGCCGACTACAAGCAGCTGGCGGCCGACGGCTCCGCGCTGACCACGGCGGGCTACATGCCGGGTGTGCAGGCCTGGTACAACCAGTTCCTCACCGTCGACCCGGCCGACCCCGAGCACGTGTACGCCGGCCTCGAAGAGGTCTACGAGACCAGGGACGGCGGCGCCACCTGGTCCACCGTCGGCCCGTACTGGAACTTCAACTTCCCCTGCTGGAGCATCGATCCCGCCCGGCAGACCGGAAGCTGCAACCAGACCACGCACTCCGACCAGCACGGCGTCGCGATCGGCCGCTACCACGGCCGGAGTTACGTCTACGTCGGCAACGACGGCGGCGCCTACCGCCGCCCGGTGCACGGCTCCCAGGACTCCTCCGGCCACGCCACGGACTGGGCCTCGCTCAACGACGGCACCATCGACACCCTCCAGTACTACTCGGTGGGCGTCGGCCGGGACCCGGGCCACCACGGGGTGTCCGTCACGGGTGGACTGCAGGACAACGGCCAGTCGATCCTGCGCAGCGACGACAAGGTCATGGGCTCCGACTTCGGCGGTGACGGCGGTGACACCCTCACGGACCCGGCCGACGGCTGCAACATCGCCGAGGAGTACGTCTACCTCGCCGTCCAGGTCACCCAGAACTGCGCCGTGAACGACGGCTCCTGGACGACCGACCCCGCGAAGGCGACCTCGTACAACGTCGCACCGGCCGACAACACCACCGGTGAGGCCCGCTTCATCGCTCCGCTCGCGGCCGACATGAGGAACAGCGCGACCTGGATCGCCGGCGGCCGGCACATCTGGGTGCAGGACCACGGCTACGCCATCCGCAGCGGCTCCGAGTGGCGGAGCGTGCACGACCTCGGCGCCGGCCGCACCGCGACCGCCGTCGCCGCCTCGGGCGGCAAGGTGTACGCGGCCTGGTGCGGGCCCTGCAACGAGGACGGGTTCGCCCGGGGCATCGCCGTCGGCAACGCCGACGGGACCGGCTGGCACGACATCGGCCTGCCGGCCACCGGGGCGGACGGCACGGTACCCAACCGCTACCTCAGCGGCTTCGCCGTCGACCCGAGGAACGCCGACCACGTCTTCCTCGCGGTCAACGGCTTCTCGCGGCACTGGACCGAGGGCCCCGGCGCCGGGCACGGCCACGTCTTCGAGTCCACCGACGGCGGCACCACCTGGAAGGACGTCTCGGCGAACCTGCCCGACGTGCCCGCCGACTCCGCCGTGGTGACCCAGGACGGCGGACTCGCCCTCGCCACCGACCTCGGCGTCGTCTACCGCGCGCCGGGCCGCACGAAGTGGCAGCGCGTCGGCTCCCTCCCGGCCGTCGCCGTGCTGCAGCTCAGGCTCAGCCCCGACGGGGGCACCCTGTACGCGGCCACGCACGGCCGCGGCATCCACGCCGTCAGGGTGCGCGACCTCGGCTGACGCCCTCACACGGGCGCGAGGGGTGGTCCCGGATCCCGGGGTCACCCCTCCGCCGTGTGCGGTGCCCGCCGTGCACCGGCACGGCGGGCACGCGGGCGCGGTCGTCGCCGCGGTCCCGGATCAGTTGCCGCGCAGACGGGTCAGCGTCGCCTCCAGGTCGGCCTGGCGGGGCCGGTTGTGGGGGAGCTTCGCGAGCATGGCGGCCATGCCGCAGGTGTTGGTCACCGCCGAGAAGACCAGTCCGCCGGCGATACCCGCGGACAGCAGCCGGAAGGCGGGGTGCACGAACTCGCCCAGCGCGAGACCGAGCAGGACCACGGAGCCGGCGGTGAGGCGGACCTGCCGCTCCATGCCCCAGGCCGCCCGCGTGCCGCCCTCGGGACGGGCGAGGTCGTTGCCCTGGGCGGCCCAGGCGCCGGTGCCGCCGGCGAGGGTGGCGGTGTGCACGCCGCTCTCGGCGAGCGTCCGGCAGGCGTTCTCGGAACGGGCGCCCGAGGCGCAGACGACGAGGACCTCGCCGCGCTCGGCGGCGGCCCGGATGTCCGGCACCGCCCGGCCGAGCTGGTCGAGCGGGATGTTGAGTGCACCGGGGATGTGGCCGCCCGCGTACTCGCCGGGGGTGCGGACGTCGATGACGGTGAGTTCGTGCAGCCGGGAGCGGGCCTGCTGGGGGTCGAGGGTGAGGGGGGTGGTCATCGTTTGATCTCTTTCCTGTCTGTGGAGGCGCCCCGGGCGGGGGCCGTACTGCTGGAGTGGTGAGGCGGGCCGGTGGGGGCCGGGCCGCAGTGGTCAGACGAGCGCGTCGAGGAGCATGAGGGCGGCCACCGCGAGCAGCACGCAGGCGAACACGCGCTGCAGGGCCTGGCCCCTGATCTTCTTCGAGAGCCGTTTGCCGTCCCAGGCGCCGAGGATCGCCGCAGCGGTGAACGGCGCGACGACCGCCCAGTCCAGACGCGTCCCGCTGCCGGCCCGGGCGCCGAGCGCCGCCAGCGAGTTGACCGTGATGACCAGCAGGCTGGTGCCGACGGCCCGGCGCATGGGCAGGCTCAGCACGCCGACCAGGGCCGGCACGGCGAGGAAGCCGCCGCCCACGCCGAGGAACCCGGTCACCGCGCCGAGCCCGGCACCGGCGGCACCGGCCTTCCCGGGCCGCACCGCACCGGAGCCCTCGGTCCGGGCGGGACGCAGCATGCGCAGCGCGGCGAGTGCCGCGACGACGGCGAAGGCGGCGGTCAGTACGGTCTGGGGCAGTCGTCCGGCGGCGGCCCCGGCGATCATGGCGGGCACGATGCCCGCCGCCGCGAAGAGCAGACCGGTACGCCAGGCGACGTTGCCGTCCCGGGCGTGACCGGCGAGTGCGGTGACCGACGTCAGGGTGACGATCACCAGGGCGGCCGTGGTCGCCTGCGCCGGGGAGAGGCCGAGCAGGTAGATCAGGGCGGGCACCGCCAGGACGCTGCCGCCACCGCCGAGCCCACCGAGGGCCAGACCGACGACGGCACCGGCGAAGAGCGCGAGGAGCAGAGCGGTCATGCTATCGAGCCGTGGTTCCCGCGTTCGTCGACGACCGGGTGCCCGGCGGCGGCCCACGCCTTCATGCCGCCCTTGACGTCCACCGCCTCGGCGCCCCGGCCGGCGAGCAGCCCGGCGGCCTGCCGCGAGCGGTTCCCGCCGCGGCAGATCACCACCAGGGGCCGCTCCCGGGCCGCGTCCGGCAGCATCGCCCCGGCGGTCAGGCGGGACAGCGGCGCGTGGACCGCGCCGGGCGCGTGCCCGGCGTTCCACTCGTCCTGCTCGCGTACGTCCAGCAGGACGGCCGGCGCCTCGGCGTCCTGGACACGCCGGCGGGCATCGTCGACGGTGACGCGGTCCTCGCCGCGGCGGAAGAGGGACATCGCACGACCTCTCGTGGGTTCGGAACGGAAGGGGCGGGGCGGGTTCAGCCGGGGACCACGGTCAGTCCGGCGGCGATGGCGGCGTCGAAGCCGTCGTCCACGGCCACGACGTCCCGCCCCGAGGCGTCGAGCAGCGAGGCGGCGATACCGGCGCGCATCCCGCCGGCGCAGTGCACCCAGACCGTGCCCGCCGGTACCTCGGCGAGCCGCTTGTGCAGCTCGTGGACCGGGATGTGCACGGAGCCCTCGATGTGACCGGCGGCCCGCTCGGAGCCCCGTCGCACGTCCAGCACGACGACGCCGTCGGTACCGCGCTCGGCCAGGCCGGCGAAGGTGGAGCGGGCGAAGGTGGCAGGCCGGCCGCCCTCGGGCACCCACTGCTCGGGCGTCCCGGTCGCGGCGGCGGCGGGCCGGTCGATGCCCACCCGGACCAGCTCCCGCTGCGCGGCGGCTAGCTGCTCGGGGGACTCGGCGAGCAGGGTGACCGGCTTGCCCCACGGGATCATCCAGGCCAGGTAGGTGGCGATCTTGCCGTCCGCCTCGAAGTTGAACGACCCGGCGACGTGCCCCTCGGCGAACGCGACCCGGTTGCGCAGGTCCACCACCCACTCACCGGCCGCGAGCCGGGCGGCGATCTCGTCCGCGTCCGCGACGGCCGGGGGAGTCAGGTCGACCGGGGCCGGACCCGCGGCGTTGGCCGGACCCATGTGCGCGTAGTAGGCGGGGACGTCGTCGAGACCGGCGAGCAGGTGGGCGACGAAGGAGTCCACGTCCTGGGTGAGAGCCGCGTTGGCGGTCTTCTCCTTGCCGATCGTCGTGGCGTCCCCCTCCGCCTGCGCCGAGGAGCAGAAGCTGCCGAAACCGTGTGTCGGCAGCACCGGGGTCTCGTCCGGCAGCTCGGCCGCGAGTCGGTGGGCGGAGGCGTGCTGGGCGCGCGCCAGCCGCTCGGTCAGCCGGGGCTCGACCAGGTCGGGGCGGCCCACGGTGCCGATCAGCAGCGACCCGCCGGTGAACGCGGCCACCGGTACGCCGTCCTCGTGCAGCACGTAGGAGGTGTGGTGCGGGGTGTGGCCGGGCGTGGCGACGGCCCGCAGTTCGAGGCCGCCGTCGAGGGCGACCGTGTCGCCGTCGCCCACCGCCACACGGGCGAACGAGACGTGCGCCCCGGCCGGAACCAGGTAGGCGGCGCCCGTGACCCGGGCCAGTTCGAGGCCGCCGGTGACGTAGTCGTTGTGGATGTGGGTCTCCACCACGTGCGAGATCCGCACCCCGCGCCGGGCGGCCGCAGCCAGGACCTGGTCGAAGTCGCGCGGCGGGTCCACGGCCACGGCCGTGTCGCGGCCGCCGGCCAGGTAGTGGCGGTTGCCCAGCCCCTCGAGCTCGATGGTGTCGATGAAGAACACGGAGATGCCCCTTCCACGGAGATTACCCCCCCGGGTATGTGTTCCACCGTAACACGGGTACCCCGGGGGGTATTCCTGAGGTCGGAGTGGGGGAAGGGGATGGGGGAGTGGGCAGGGGCCCGCCTCGGCGCAGTGCGCAGGCGGACGGGCGGGTGGGGCGCGCCGGGAGGGGGTGCGGCGGCGACCGGCAGGTGTCCAGTGACGTGACGGAGGGTGTCCCCTCCCGCACACATGACAGCGGGCCGGCCATCCGTACCCGCGTGAGCGGAGGATGACCGGCCCGGTGCCGGGGCCAGGTTCGAGCGGGGCGTGCCCGCCGCGGTCGGCCGGTGCTACTCGGTGCCGAGGCCGGCCGCGTCGAGGCCGTCCTTGCCCTCGGCCTTGAGGACCTTGTTGAGAGGCGCGAGGTCGTAGATGCCCTTCAGGTCGGGCTTGTCGAGCAGGCCCGCCGCCACCGCGTGCTCGGCCTCGGTGCCGAGGGTCGAGGCCAGCGGGTCGTCGAGGAAGGTGATGGACTTCCACGCCGGGTCGATGACGTCCGCGGGCAGCGCCTTGCCCGACAGCTCCTCCAGCGCCTTGTTGGCGGACGCCTTCGCCTCGTCCGGGTTGGCGTTGATCCACGCGTTGGTCTTCACCGAACCGCGCAGTACGGCCTCGACGACGTCCGGGTGCTCCTTGAGGAACTTCTGCGACACGATGATGTTCGTGATCACGAACTTCTTGCCGGGCCACAGCGTCGACTCGTCGAGCAGGGTCTTGCCGCCCTCGGCGACCAGCTTGGACGCGGTGGGCTCGGGCACCCAGGCGCCGTCGATGGAACCGGACTTGAAGGCGTCCGGGGTCACCTTGTTGTCGGTGCGGACGACGGAGACGTCGCCCTTGCCGCTCTGTGCGTCGACCTTCCAGCCCTGCTCCGCGGCCCAGTTGAGGAAGGCCACGTCCTGGGTGTTGCCGAGCTGGGGTGTGGCGATCCGCTTGCCCTTGACGTCCTTCAGGGACTTGATCTTCTTCGGGTTCACGACCAGCTTCACGCCGCCGGAGGCCGAACCACCGATTATCCGCAGGTTCTTGCCGTTCGACTTGGTGTAGCCGTTGATGGCGGGGGAGGGGCCGATCCAGCCGATGTCGATGGACCCGGCGTTGAGCGCCTCGATCTCGGAGGGGCCGGCGTTGAAGGTGGAGGTCTTGATCGTGGTGCCGCCCAGTTCCTTCTGGAACAGGCCCTCCTGGACGCCCACGAGTGCGGTGGCGTGCGTGAGGTTGGGGAAGTAGCCGATCTTCACCTCGTCGGTGGACAGCTTCTCGGCACCCGCCGCGACCGCGCTCTTCTTCCCGTCGTCGGTCGACTCGGAACCGTACCCGCAGGCGGTCAGCAGGACGGGGAGCGCCGCGAGGGCGGCGAGGGTGCGCAGGGTGGTGAGCGGTCTTGCGGCAGACACGGAGGTGTCCTCTCAGGGGAGGGGTGAGCGAGGAGGCGCGGAATGCGAGCAGGGCTGTAGGCGGGCGCCGTTGGGCACGTGTGCTCCGCCGGCCGATCCACGGCAGCGGGGAAACGGATCCGGACCCGTGGGCGGATCGGGAGGCGCGTCAGGCGAAAGCGACCGGCCCGCCCGGGCGGGCGGGGTTCGCGGACGGCTCAGACAGGCGACAGATGGCACTGGACGTGCGGCCGAAGTCGATGTGCCGACGTGAGGTCAGCGCGAGCGGCGGGAGGAACGCGCGGTTCGGTGCCCTCATGACCACACCCCCGCCTTCCCTAGTTTTCCTACCTGGTCGCTAGGGATGGTGGCAGAAGGCGGCGCTCACCCCAAGGGGGTGTTCGCATGATGGACGGTCGGCGCTCAGGCGGGCAGGACGAACGGCGGGTGCGCGCCGTTGAGGAAGTAGTCCCCCACGTCGCGGAGCCGGGGGGCCACGGGCTCGTACAGGGTGTGCGTCCGGGCGTTGCGCCAGAAGCGGTCGAAGCCTAGCCGGGAGGAGGCCGACCGGGCGCCGACGATGTCGAGGGCGCGGGCGGTGGACTCCTGCGCGGCCCGGGACGAGGCGGCTTCGGCCATGGCGACCAGGACGGAGATGTCCGCGTACTCGTCGTAGGTCAGGTCCGCGCCGCGTGCCAGCCCGCCGTGCACGGCCTCCAGCGCCTGATCGGTGAGTGCGGACGCGGAACGGGTGAGGACGGCGAGTTCACCGTAGGCGGCCAGCACCTGCGGGTCCTGGTCGGAGCCGGCCGGCCGGGCCGGGTGCGGGGCCGAGTGGCCCGCCCGGCTGTACTCCCGGGCCTCGGCGAGCACCCCCTCCGCCATGCCGAGACGGAGCTGGACGGAGAGAAGACGCCCCACCGGAGAGGCCAGGGCGGTCGGGGGCGACAGGATGTCCTCGTCCGCGGACAGGGAACCGAGTACGTCGTCGGCGGCGACCGGTACGGAGTCGAACTCCACGCTACCGCCCGCCGCGAGACGCTGGCCGAAGGTGTCGGCGTCGCCACCGGTACCGACGCCGTCGTGGGCGGGATCGACGACGACGGCGAGCGGTTCGCCGGTATCGGCCCGCACGGCCCGCACGGCGAGGCGGTCGGCGACCAGGACTCCGGTGGAGTAGCTCTGCCGGCCGTCGAGCACATGGCCGCCGCCGCGCGCCCGGGTCAGCGTCAGAAGTGAATCCTGACGGGCCAGACCGCCGCCCCAGCACCACTGCTCCGCCGCGCACCGCCGCTCCAGCCGGGCGGCGCGGGAGGGGTCGGTGAGGAACCGGGCGCTCCACGCCAGGAAGTAGTGACCGCCGAGCAGTTGGCCGATCGCGCCGTCCGCCGCCGCGATCTCCCGGACCACGGCGTAGGCCGTGGTCCAGTCCGCGCCGCCCCCTCCCGACTCCGCCGGCACGAGAAGCGCCAGCAGTCCCGCCTCGCGCAACCGGGACACCTCGTCGAGCGGGGGTTTGCCCGCCTGCTCCCGGGCCACCGCGTCCGTGGCCAGGTCGTCCGCCGCCTCGCGGGCCACGCGCAGCCAGTGCGCGTGGCCGGGTCCGGTCGGGCCGGAGTCCGGAAGGGGGCCGGACGGCGCGGTGGCAACGTCCATGGTGGAGGTCTCCTCGAAGTCAACGGCAGGGTTTCGAGGGGCGGTTGGCTCACCAGCCCGCCCGTGCTGCCAGGTACCGGCCGTGCGCCTCGCGCCCGGCGGCGAAGGGGTCGTTGCCGCAGCGGCGCGTACATCATCCTGCGCATCCCGCCGGGCCGGCGTCAACGCTTCCCTAGTAAATCGATAGGAATTATAGGGAAGGCGCTGAGCGGACGTGTTCACCGCGGATGTGTTCACCGGTCGCCGTCGACCGCCGGGCGGGCCTCCGGTGCGGTCGCCCTCTCCAGCCGGGCGCGCAGTCCGGCCGCACGCACCTTGAGCCTGTGCAGCGGGGTGGGCGGCAGCCGGTGGGTGGAGCCGCGCGCGTAGTGCCGCTCGACGTAGAACTGTCCCGCGCTGAGCAGCGTCGTGACGGCGATGTACCAGAGGGTGGCGACCATCAGCAGCGGGATGATCTGGTAGGTCTGGTTGTAGACCAGTTGCACCGAGTACAGCAGGTCGTGCACGGCCAGCACGCTGACGATGCTGGTGCCCTTCAGCGTGCCGATCAGCATGTTGCCCGCGGCCGGCACGATGGAACGCATCGCCTGCGGCAGGACGATCCGGCGCAGGGTGCGCAGCCTGCCGATGCCGAGAGCCTGGGCGGCCGCCGTCTGGCCGGCGTCCACCGAGAGGATCCCGCCGCGCACCACCTCGGCCGCGTAGGCGGCTTCGTGCAGGGTCAGCCCGATGACGGCGGTGAGGGTGGGGCCGAGCAGGTCGACCGTCCTGACGGTGAAGAACCGCGGCCCGAACGGGATACCGAGGCCGAGCGTCGGGTAGAGGGCGCCGATGTTGAACCAGAACAGCAACTGCACCAGCAGCGGGGTGGACCGGAAGATCCAGACGAATCCCCAACTCAGCGTACGCAGCACCGGGTTGCCGGACAGCCGCATCACCGCCAAGGGGATGCCGAGCAGGAAGCCGAGCACCATGACCACACCGGTCAGCCAGAGCGTGAGCAGCAGCCCGTCGAGCACGGCGGAGGTGGTGAAGTACCGGCCGACCACGGCCCACTGGAAGGCGTCGTTGCGGACCACGGAGTCGACCGCCATGGCGAGGGCCAGCAGCGCCGCGCCGGCCGTCAGCCGGCGGCCGAGGTGCCGGCGGGGCACGATGCGCGGCAGGTCGGCGGCGGGGCCCTGGCCGGGGGTCGCCCGGAGGTCCGCGGGCGGGGCGGATGCCGGCGGGCGGGAGGAATCGGTGACGTCGGACGGCGAAACCATCAGGGGGACTCTCCAGGGGAGGGAGGCGCGGGCGCCGTTGACCGCACGGCGGCACACACGTGCGCGGAATCCGCGCGGAGACAGCGCGGGCAGGAGGGGGCGGGCGGCCCCGGTTTCGGCGTCGTCACGGTCGCCGCGTCCCTCAACGCGGCCGGAACGGCCGCCGCGCGCGGCGGAGCCGTTTCCTCCTCGATCGTATGCGGCGGCGGCGCGCCGGTGTCAACCACGCGGGAGCGGCTCAACGCCCGTCCGTCATCCGGGCCGTGGTTGACGGAACGCGAGATGTACTGCTCAATTAAGCACATGAATGCCGATCAGCGCCTGGTCACCCGTGGCCACATCGACTTCGGTCGGGTGTGGTCCGCGGCGTGTTGCGCCTGAAGCGGCAGCGGGCCGTCCGACCGGCCCTTCCCTCCCTCGGTCACCCCGTCGCGGGCCGAGTTCCTCCCCTCGTGGCACCGTCCCACGCCCTCGCCGACACGCGCTGATCCGAGCTTGATCCGCGCTTGATCCGCGCTGATCCGTGTGGGGACGGTCCGCGGGACGCACCGACGCGCGCTGCCGCCGCCCCGCTCAGCCGACGCCCATCGCCCCCGCGTCGTCACACCCGCTCAACCCGTCTCCCAGCACCCGGGACGTGCCGTCGCACGATCCGCGGGGCTGCTGCTCCGCCGTGCCCGCCGGCCGCTCCGCCTGCCCGGACCCGGCACCGAAGACCTGAGGAAAGGCCATCTCCCATGCCAGTGGAGTTCCTCGGCATCGCCGCCACCAACGACGGCTCCGAGACCACCCCGCGCTCCGGCGCCGCCTTCGACAAGGAGTACACGCTCCGGCTCGCCCGGGCCCACGAGGAGCACGGGTGGGACCGGGTGCTGTTCGCCTACGGCTCCGGATCGCCGGATCCGGCGCCCGCCGCCGCGTTCGTCGCGAGCCGGCTGGACCGGCTCCAGATCCTGCTCGCCCACCGCCCGAACGTCTCGTACCCGACCTTCGCCGCGAAGACCTTCGCCACCCTCGACCGCATCAGCGAGGGCCGGTTGACGGTGCACTTCATCACCGGCGGAAACGACCACGAGCAGGGCCGCGAGGGCGACACCCTCACCAAGGACGAGCGCTACGCCCGCACCCGCGAGTACATCCGGATCGTCAAGAAGATCTGGACCAGCCGCGAGCCGTTCGACCACGAGGGCGAGCACTACCGCTTCCACGACTTCGTCAGCGACGTCTTCCCCGTCCAGCAGCCCCGCCCCAGGGTGTCGTTCGGCGGTTCGTCACCCGCCGCGTACGCCGCCGGGGGCGCCGAGGCGGACATCTACTGCCTGTGGGGCGAGCCACTGGAGCGGACCGCCGAGCAGATCGAGGAGGTCAGGGCCGCGGCGAAGGCCGCGGGCCGCGCCGACGTGCCCCGCATCCAGGTCGCGTTCCGCCCGATCATCGCCCCGACCGAGGAACTCGCCTGGGAGAAGGCCCACCGCACGCTCGGTGCCATTCGGGAGCGGCGCGCCGCCGGCCCCGTACGGCCCCATCGCGGCGCCGCGACTCCTGAGAACACCGGTTCGCGGCGGCTGGTCGCCATCGCCGAGGCGGGGGAGCGCTACGACCGAGCCCTGTGGACCCCGACCGCCGCCGCCACCGGTGGCGCGGGCAACTCCAACGCCCTGGTCGGCACCCCGGAGACGGTCGCCCAGGCCCTGCTGGACTACTACGACCTCGGTGTCGACATCCTCTCCGCACGCGGCTACGACCTGCTGGGCGACGCCATCGACTTCGGCCGGTACGTGATCCCGATCGTCCGTGAGGAGGTCGCCAAACGCGACGCCGAACGCGAGACCGAGCGGGCGGCACACGGGCCCCGGACCTTCGCGGCGGTGGGCGAATGACTTCCGTGTCCCGACCACCCCACCTCGGCGGCCGGGACGGGAAGGGGGGCCGCCCCGCAAACCTCCGAAGGTCCGCAACCCGTCCGCGGGTCGCCGCCGGCCTCGCGCTGCTGCCCTTGCTGGCGGTGGCCGCCTGCGGCTCCGGCGACACCCCCGGCGCCACGGCGGTGGGTGCCCAGGCGTCCCCCGCCCCGACCGACGACCCGGTCGCCGCCGTGCGCGAGGTGGACTCCGTCGCCGCCCTGCTGCCCGCCGGCGTCCGCAGGGCGGGCACGCTGCGGGTCGGCAGCTCGATCGGGTCCCCGCCCGGCGCGTACTACCCGAACGGCCCGGACAAGGCGCCCGCCGGCCAGGACATCGACCTCGCCGACGCGGCGGCCAAGGTCCTCGGCATCCGGCTGCGGCGTCAGGGTGCCTCGTTCGAGACGATCCTGCCCGCCCTGGGCAGCGGCAAGTACGACTTCGGCACCGGCAACTTCGGCGTCACCACCGAACGCCTGAAGACCATCGACTTCGTCACCTACATCGACGACGGCCAGGGCTTCGCGGTGAAGAAGGGCGGGGCCGTACTCAAGAAGAAGGTCACCGACCTCACCCAGCTGTGCGGGCTGACCATCGGCACCGGGGCGGGCACCACGTTCGAGGCGACCCTCACCGCGCAGAAGGACGTGTGCGCGAAGGCGGGCAGGAAGCCGTACGACGTGCAGGTCTACTCGGAGAACGCGGCGACCCTCACCGCGCTCCAGCAGGGTCGCATCGACGTGATCATGTCGACCATCAACGGCCTGCGCCACCAGGCCGCGCAGCCCGCGTCGGGGACGGCCTTCGTGGGGGAGTACCACCGCCTCGACGTCGGCTTCGCCTTCAAGAAGGGCTCCCCGCTCACCAAGGCGTTCCAGGCCGCCGTCAACGAGCTGATCGAGGACGGCACTTACGCCCGGATCCTCAGGAAGTGGGGCACCTCCGCCTCCGCGATCGAGTCGTCCCGGATCAATCCGCCCGAGCACAGCTGAGAGTCGAGCAGGAACATGACGATGTCATCCACCACCGGCGCCGCCCCGCCCGGCGCGGCCCTGCCGGACACCGCCCCCGACCCCGGCGCGCCGCCCGCTCCGGACGAGCCGGCCGCTCTCGAGGTCGTCCCCGTCCGCCACTACGCCCGCTGGACGGCGGCCGTCGCCGTGGTCGTGCTGGTCGCCCAGTTCGTGCACGGGCTGGCCACCAACCCGGTCTGGGAATGGGGAGTCTTCGGCGACTACGTCCTGTCCGAGACGATCGTCCAGGCGGTGTGGGTGACCCTTCAGCTCACCGCCTACGCGACCGTGCTGGGCTTCCTCCTCGGTACCGTCCTGGCCTTCATGCGACTCTCACACAGCCCGGTGCTGCGGACCGTCGCCTGGACCTACATCTGGATCTTCCGGTCCATCCCGATGATCGTCCAGCTCGTGTTCTGGTTCAACCTGAGCGCTCTGTACGAGGAGCTGGGCGTCGGCGTCCCCTTCGGCCCGGTGCTCTGGTCGGTCGACAGCAACAGCCTGATCGGCACCATCGGGGCCGCCGTGATCGGGCTGACGCTGCACCAGGCCGCCTACGCGGCCGAGATCGTCCGCGGCGGCGTCGTCTCGGTCGACCACGGCCAGCTGGAAGCCGCCGCCGCGCTGGGCATCCCCCGGCTGCGGCAGATCCGCCGGATCGTGCTGCCGCAGGCCATGCGCGCCATTCTGCCCACGGCAGGCAACGAGATCATCGGCCTGCTCAAGGGCACCTCGGTCGTCTACGTGATGTCGATCGGCGAGCTCTTCTACCGGGTGCAGGTGATCTACGGGCGCAACGGCCGGGTGATCCCGCTGCTGCTGGTCGCCACCGCCTGGTACGTGGCACTGACCTCCCTGCTCTCGGTCGCCCAGTACTACGTCGAGCGCCGGTACGCACGGGGCGCCGGTCGCACCCCGCCGCCCAGCCCGCTCCGGCGCGCCCGCCGCTTCCCGCGCGACCTGCTCGCCGCGGCGAACCGGCGCGGTGGTCCCGTCATCCCCCTGAAGGCCCTGGCACCCGCGGGAGAAGGCCGATGAACGACGTGATGGTGGACGTGCACGGCGTCCACAAGAGCTTCGGCCCGCTGGAGGTGCTCCGCGGCGTCGACCTGCGGGTCCGCGCCGGCGAGGTCACCGTGATCCTCGGCCCCTCCGGCTCCGGGAAGTCCACGCTGCTGCGCACCATCAACCACCTGGAGAAGGTCGACCGCGGCTGGATCGGCATCGACGGCGAACTCATCGGCTACCGCCGCGCCGGCGGCAAGCTGCACGAACTGAAGGAGCGGGACGTCCTCAAGCAGCGCACCCACATCGGGTTCGTCTTCCAGAACTTCAACCTCTTCCCGCATCTGACCGTGCTCGACAACCTCGTCGAGGCCCCCGTCTCGGCGCTGCGCCGCCCTCGTAAGGAGGCCGAGGAAAGCGCCCGCCGGCTGCTGGAGCGCGTCGGCCTGGCCGACAAGGCGGACGCCTATCCGCGGCAGCTCTCCGGCGGCCAGCAGCAGCGCGTGGCCATCGCCCGCGCGCTCGCCCTCGAACCCAAGGTGCTGCTCTTCGACGAGCCCACCTCCGCGCTCGACCCGGAACTGGTCGGCGAGGTCCTCGACGTCGTCAAGGACCTGGCCCGGACCGGCACCACCATGATCGTCGTGACCCACGAGATCGGCTTCGCCCGCGAGGTCGCCGACACCGTGGTGTTCATGGACGGCGGGGTCGTCGTGGAACAGGGTCCGCCGGCGGCCGTCCTGGACGCCCCGCGGCAGGAACGTACCCGCGCCTTCCTCTCCAAGGTCCTCTGACCGCCCCTCACCCCGCACGCCCACGCAAGGAGAACGACCGTGCCCACCCTCACCGCCCGCCGAACCGCCGCGGCAGGCCTCACGCTCGCCTCGGCCCTCGTCCTCGCCGCCTGCGGCAACCCCTCCGACGGCGGCACGACCGAGGTCGCGGCCACGACGGGCGGCAGGACGAAGATCAACCTCAGCCCCGAACAGCACCGCGTCACCACCGGCAGGGTCGAATCCATCGCCGCCGAGGTGCCCGAGGCGATCCGCGAGAGAGGCACGCTGGAGATCGTCGGCTCCTCCGGCTCCGCCGCGCCGCTCACCTTCTACGCCACCGACAACAAGTCCGTCATCGGCGTCGAGCCCGACATCGCCCACCTGGTCGCCGACGTCCTCGGCCTGAAGCCGCACGTCAACACCGTCTCCTGGGAGAACATCTTCGTCGGCCTCGACAGCGGCAAGTACGACGTCGGCTTCAGCAACATCACCGACACCGAGGAACGCAAGGAGAAGTACGACTTCGCCGCCTACCGCGAGGACAACCTCGGCTTCGAGGCGAAGAGGGGCAGCGGTCTGAAGGTCACCGGGCCCAAGGACGTGGCCGGCCGGACGGTCGCCGTGGGCAGCGGCACCAACCAGGAGAAGCTGCTCATCGAGTGGAGCAAGGAGGACGTCAAGGCCGGCCTGAAGCCGGTGGACATCAAGTACTACCAGAACGACAGCGACACCTACCTCGCCCTCCAGTCCGGCCGGATCGACCTCTACCTCGGCCCCAACCCGACCGCCGCCTACCACGCGGCCACCACCGGGAAGACGGAGGTCGTCGGCACCTACTCCGGCGCCGGCGCCACCCTCCAGGGACTCATCGCGGCCACCACCAAGAAGGACAACGGACTGGTCAAGGCGCTCGCCGACGCCCTCGACAAGATCATCGAGAACGGTACCTACGCCAAGGTGCTGAAGCGCTGGGGCCTGTCCGACGAAGCCGTGGCGAAGTCGGAGATCAACCCGCCCGGTCTGCCCAAGACCAACAAGTAGCCGTCCCCACGCCCCGAAAGGTCCGCCATGGCCACCGTCCTGTCCGTCTCCGGAAGTCCCTCCGCCACCTCCCGCACCGGCCGGCTGCTGCGCCACCTGGACGCGCGGCTCACGGCCCAGGGACACCAGGTGATCCCGCTGGACGTCCGCACCATCCCCGCCGACGCCCTCCTCGGCGCGGACTTCCAGCACCCCGCGATCCGCGAGGCGGCCGCGCTCTTCGACCGCGCCGACGGGGTGGTGATCGGTACGCCCGTGTACAAGGCCGCCTACTCCGGGCTGCTGAAGGCGCTGCTCGACCTGCTGCCGCAGTACGGCCTGGCCGGCAAGACCGTCCTTCCGCTGGCCACCGGCGGAACCACGGCCCACGTCCTGGCGATCGACTACGCCCTGCGTCCGGTGCTCAGCTCCATGGGCGCCGCGCATATCGTTCAGGGCTGGTTCACGCTGGACAAGGACATCGCGGTGGGCGACGACGGCAACCTGACCGTCGCGCCGGGTCCGGCCGAGGCCCTCGCACAGGTCGTGGACCAGTTCTCAGTCGCCCTCGGAAGCCGTACGGCCCTGCTGGCGGCCGCCGGATGAACGCCCCGACCGCGAACGCCGACGACCCGCGAGAGATGTGAGCCCCGGTGAACCTCACCTTCCACTGGTTCCTGCCCACCAACGGAGACAGCCGTCATGTCGTCGGCGGCGGCCACGGCACCCCGGCCACCGTCTCGGGACAGGACCGGCCGCCCACGGTGGCCTACCTGAGCCAGATCGCCCGCGCCGCGGAGGACCTCGGCTTCACCGGTGCGCTGACCCCCACCGGCGCCTGGTGCGAGGACGCCTGGCTGACCACCGCCATGGTCAGCCGGCACACCGAGCGGCTGAAGTTCCTGGTCGCCTTCAGACCCGGCTTCGTCTCACCGACGCTCGCCGCGCAGATGGCGTCCACCTTCCAGCGGCAGAGCGGCGGCCGGCTGCTGCTCAACGTGGTCACGGGCGGGGAGAGCCACGAGCAGCGCGCCTACGGTGACTTCCTCGACAAGGACGCGCGGTATCGCCGTACCGGGGAATTCCTGCACGTCGTACGCGAGTTGTGGGAGGGCGGGACAGTCGACCTGGACGGCGAGCACCTGCGGGTCGCGGACGCCCGGCTCGCGCGGCTGCCCGACCCCGTCCCCGAGGTGTACTTCGGCGGCTCGTCGCCCATCGCCGGTGAGATCGCGGCGCGCCACGCCGACGTCTACCTCACCTGGGGGGAGCCTCCGGCCCAGGTCGCCGAGAAGATCGCCCGGATCAGGAGGCTCGCCGCCGGTCAGGACCGGGTCCTCCGCTTCGGGATCCGCCTGCACGTCATCACCCGCGACACCTCCGAACAGGCGTGGGCGGAGGCGCACCGCCTCCTGGACGGCTTCGACCCGGAGACGGTGCGAGCGGTGCAGGAAGGGCTCGCCCGCAGCGAGTCCGAGGGGCAGCGGCGCATGCTCGCCCTGCACGGCGGCGGCAGCCGCGCCTCCCTGGAGATCCACCCCAACCTGTGGGCCGGCATCGGCCTGGTGCGCGGTGGCGCGGGCACGGCTCTGGTCGGCAGCCACGCCGAGGTGGCCGAGCGGATCAAGGAGTACCACGCCCTGGGCATCGAGGAGTTCGTCCTCTCCGGCTACCCGCACCTGGAGGAGGCGTACTGGTTCGGCGAGGGCGTGCTGCCGAGGCTTCGGGCGCAGGGTCTGTGGACCCACCCGCTGCGCGCCCAGGGGGCCGCGCCCGCCGCCCAGGTTCCCTTCGCGGGCTCCGGAGTTCCGCGATGAGCACACGGTCGCGACCGTCCCGCCCGGCACTCCCGCACCAGGAAGGCACCCCTTTCGTGTCCGCATCCCCTCCGCTCCGTCTCGCCGTCGCGCTCGACGGCACGGGTTGGCACCCGGCCGCATGGCGTGAGCCCGGCGCCCGGCCCCGCGACCTGCTCACCGCCGGCTACTGGGCCGCCCTCGTGACCGAGGCCGAACGCGGCCTGCTCGACCTTGTCACCTTCGAGGACGCGCTCGGACTCCAGTCCTCGCACCCCACAGAGCCGGACGGCCGCACCGACCAGGTACGGGGCCGGCTGGACGCGGTGCTCATCGCCGCCCGCGTCGCACCGCTGACCCGCCATATCGGCCTGATTCCGACGGTGGTCGCCACCCACACCGAGCCGTTCCACATATCCAAGGCGATCGCCACCCTGGACTACGTCAGCGGCGGTCGCGCGGGCCTGCGCGTCCAGGTGTCCGCACGGCGGAACGAGGCGGCGCACTTCGGCCGCCGCTCCTTCCCGCCTCTCGGCGCCGGGGACCGGGACACCCCTGCGGGCAGGGCACTGATCGGCGAGCTCTTCGAGGAGGCCGCCGACCACGTCGAGGTGGTACGCCGCCTGTGGGACAGCTGGGAGGACGACGCGGAGATCCGTGACGTCGCCACCCGCCGCTTCATCGACCGCGACAAACTGCACTACATCGACTTCGAAGGCCGGTACTTCAGCGTCAAGGGCCCCTCGATCACCCCCCGGCCACCGCAGGGACAGCCCCTCGTCAGCGCGCTCGCGCACCACGGCGCGGCCCGCCGACTGGTGGGCGGTTCCGCCGACATCGGCTACATCACCCCGCACGACACCGACCAGGCCCGCGCGGCCGTGGAAGAGATCCGCACCGCCCAGGCCGCGGCGGGGCGGGCCGAGGAGCCGCTGCACATCTTCGGTGACCTGGTCGTGTTCCTGGACGGCGACCCGGCGACGGCGAAGGACCGCAAGGCCCGCCTGGACGACCTGGCGGGACACTCCTACGCCAGTGACGCCGAAGTGTTCACCGGTACGCCCGCACAACTGGCCGAACTGCTCCTGGAACGGCGCCGGGCCGGACTCAGCGGCTTCCGTCTGCGCCCCGCGGCGATCGGGCACGACCTGGAGGCCATCACACGGGGCCTGGTGCCGGAACTCCAGCGCCGAGGCGTCTTCCGGCGCGCCTACGAGGCGGACACCCTGCGCGGCCTGCTCGGACTCGAACGCCCCGCCAACCGCTACGCAGCCGTCCGAGCCTGAGGAGCCCCACGACCATGAGCGACCCGACCACGGGCAGGCCCCTGAAGCAGATCCACCTCGCCGCCCACTTCCCCGGCGTCAACAACACCACCGTGTGGAGCGATCCACGGGCGGGGAGCCACATCGAGTTCAGCTCGTTCGCGCACTTCGCCCGGACCGCCGAACGCGCCAAGTTCGACTTCCTGTTCCTCGCCGAGGGACTGCGGCTGCGTGAACAGGGAGGCCGGATATATGACTTGGACGTGGTAGGACGGCCCGACACCTTCACCGTGCTGTCCGCCCTCGCCGCGGTCACCGAACGGCTCGGCCTGACCGGCACCATCAACTCCACCTTCAACGAGCCCTACGAGGTGGCCCGCCAGTTCGCCACCCTGGACCACCTGTCGGGCGGACGCGCCGCCTGGAACGTCGTGACCTCCTGGGACGCCTTCACCGGCGAGAACTTCCGCCGTGGCGGCTTCCTCCCGCAGGACCAGCGCTACTCAAGGGCCACGGAGTTCCTCGCCACCGCCACCGAACTGTTCGACTCCTGGCACGGTGACGAGATCGTCGCCGACCGCGAATCCGGCGTCTTCCTCAAGGACGCGGGCGTCGGCACCTTCGTGCACCGGGGCGAACACTTCGACATCGAGGGCCGGTTCGACGTGCCGCGCAGCCCCCAGGGCCGCCCCGTGATCTTCCAGGCCGGCGACTCCGACGAGGGCCGCGAGTTCGCCGCGTCGAGCGCGGACGCCATCTTCAGCCGGCACAGCACCCTGGAGGCGGGGCGGGACTTCTACTCCGACGTCAAGGGACGCCTGGCCCGCCACGGCCGAACCCCAGGACAACTGCTCATCCTCCCCGCGGCGACCTTCGTGCTGGGCGACACGGACGCCGAGGCGCGGGAGCGGGCGCGTGAGGTGCGACGCCAGCAGGTCAGCGGGCAGACCGCGATCAAGTACCTGGAGCACGTCTGGAACCGGGACCTGTCCGGCTACGACCCGGACGGCCCGCTCCCCGACATCGACCCGGATCCCGGCGAGAACACGATCGCCCGCGGCCGGGCGAGCGTCCGGATGTTCCGCGACCCGATCGCCGTCGCCGCGCAATGGCGCGAACGCGCAGCGGCCGGGAACCTGTCGATCCGCGAGCTGGTCATCGAGACCACCGGCCGCCAGTCGTTCGTCGGCTCCCCGGCGACCGTCGCCGAGACCATCAACACCTTCGTCCAGACGGACGCCGCCGACGGCTTCATCCTGGTCCCGCACATCACTCCCGGCGGTCTCGACGAATTCGCCGACACCGTCGTCCCGTTGCTCCAGGAACGCGGTGTGTTCCGCCACGACTACACGGGCACCACACTCCGCGACCACCTGGGCCTCGCCCACCCCGACGCCCGCCCCGACCTCGACGCGCGGCCGCCGGCCCGGCAGGTGGCGCCGTGAGATTCCTGGCCGTCACCCTCATCGTGCACGCCCCGGATCCCGTGACCGGCGTGCGGAAGTCCACCGGGGAGCGCTTCCGCGAAGTGATCGACAACGCGCTGCTGGCGGAGGAGCTCGGCTTCGACGGATTCGGCGTCGGCGAACGCCACGAGCGGCCGTTCATCTCCTCCTCGCCACCGGTCGTGCTGAGCCACATCGCCGCGCTCACCTCGCGGATCCGGCTGTTCACCGCCGTCACCACGCTCAGCCTGCTCGACCCGGTGCGCGCCTACGAGGACTACGCGACCCTGGACCACCTGTCCGCCGGCCGCCTCGACCTGATCATCGGCAAGGGTAACGGCGCCGCCCAGCGCGAGCTGTTCCACGTCACCCCCGAGGACCAGTGGGACCGCAACGCCGAGAGCTACGAGCTGTTCCGCCGGATCTGGCGGCAGGACAAGGTGAGCGCCGCACCGCGCTTCCGCCCCGCGCTGACGGACGCCGAGGTGTGGCCGAGGCCGCTCCAGCGGCCCGTCCGGGTCTGGCACGGCAGCGCGACCAGCCGGGAGTCGGTCGACCTTGCCGCACGGTACGGAGATCCGCTCTTCTCGGCCAACGTCACCCACCCCATCGAGCCGTACGCCGAACTGATCCGCCACTACCGGGAGAGATGGGAGCACTACGGCCACGACCCGGCGCTGGCCGTCGTCGGCGCGGGGACGGCCGGCTACTACGCGGCCCGCACCTCGCAGGAGGCGGTCGCCGCGTACCGCCCCGTGTTCGAGGGCCATCTCGCCCTCCAGAAACGGCTGGGCGCCGAGCCGGTGTTCACCAGCCTCGAGGACTTCGTCGAACGCAGTTCGGCGCTCATCGGCAGCCCCCAGCAGGTGATCGACAAAGTCCACCGCTACCACGAGCGGTTCGGCCACAGCGTGCTCCACCTGCACGCCGACGCGGGCGGGCTCACCCGGGCCCAGCACCGTGCCTCGCTCGAACTCTTCCAGTCCGACATCGCCCCCGTGCTGCGCCGTGACATCCCCGACCCGCCGTTCCCCTGGGCCCCGGTCCTCGCCGGACCCGCGTCCGCATCCGTGCCCGCCAACCACTAGGAGCATCCGACCGTGTCCGGCATCCCCCTCGGGGTTCTCGACCTCGTCCCGGTCTCGTCCGGTTCCACCGCCGCCGAGGCCCTGCACAACACCATCGACCTCGCCCGGCAGACCGAGCGGTTCGGCTACACCCGGTACTGGTTCGCCGAGCACCACCTCAACCCGGGGGTGGCCGGCACCTCGCCCGCCGTCGTGCTCGCCCTGACCGCCTCCGCGACCTCCACGATCAGGATCGGTTCCGGAGCCGTACAGCTCGGCCACCGCACCGCCCTGTCCACCGTCGAGGAGTTCGGGCTGATCGACGCCCTGCACCCCGGGCGCCTCGACCTGGGCCTCGGCCGCTCGGGCGGCCGGCCGTCCGCGACGGCCGCGGGACCCCGGCCGACCACGACCCCCGTCGTCGACGGGCGCGCCCCCAACGGCCTGCTGATCCCGCCGCGCTTCTCCCCGCGGCACCTGCTCGGTTCACCGCGCTTCCTGCTCCAGCAGCGGCTGCTGCACCAGCCCGGCGCCTCCTCCCAGGACTACGACGAACAGGTCGACGACATACTCGCGCTTCTGCGCGGCGACTACCGCTCGGCGGACGGCGTCGAAGCGCACGCCGTACCGGGCGAGGGTGCCGATGTGCAGGTGTGGATACTCGGCAGCAGCGGCGGACAGAGCGCCGACGTCGCGGGCCGCAACGGCCTGCGCTTCACCGCCAACTACCACGTCAGCCCCGCCACCGTGCTGGAGGCCGCCGAGGGCTACCGAGCCGCCTTCCAGCCCTCGGACCATCTGGACAAGCCCTACGTCAGTGTCTCCGCCGACGTGGTCGTCGCCGAGGACGACGCGACCGCCCGCGAACTCGCCACCGGCTACGGCCCCTGGGTCCGCAGCATCCGCACCGCCGAGGGCGCCATCCCGTTCCCGACCCCGGATCAGGCCCGCGCCCACGCCTGGACCGACGCCGACCGGGCCCTGGTGGCCGACCGTGTCGACACCCAGTTCGTCGGCTCCCCGGGGCGCGTCGCCGACCGGCTCGAACAACTCCAGGAGGCCACCGGCGCGGACGAGCTGATCATCACCACCATCACCCACGCCCACACCGACCGCGTGCGCTCGTATCAACTCCTGGCCGAGGAGTGGCAGCGCCGATGAGCTGATCGCGGGCCGGCCGGGCCCAGCGAGATCACCTTCCGCGAGACGACTTGCTGACGGAACGTCAGGAAGGGTGATCGCCTCCGGCCTGCCCGACGAGTTCTCGCACGAGTGCGGAGACTTGCTCCAGTTCGGTGAGGAAGCCGTCGTGACCGCCCGGGGACTCGATCACCCGGAGGTGATCGGCGGTGGGGATGCCGGCGGCCAACTCGGCCTGCTGGGAAAGTGGGTAGAGGCGGTCGGAGTTCACTCCGGCGACGAGCGTCCGGGCCGTCACGCGGCTCAGGGCGGCACGTGTACCGCCCCGGCCACGACCGATGTCGTGACTGTTCATGGCCTGCGTCAACGTGACGTAGCTGCCCGCGTCGAAGCGGCGCACCAGCTTGGCGGCATGGTGGTCGAGGTAGGACTCGACCCGGTATCGGCCGCCGTCCCAGGGGTCCTCGGCGCCCTGCGGCGCGCGGCCGAAGCGGTCCCGCAGCTCCGGTTCGCTGCGGTAGGTGACATGGGCGAGGCGGCGGGCCAGGCCGAGTCCCGCGTGCGGGCCGAGACCGGGGCCGGCGTCGTGGTAGTCGCCGCCGCGCCAGTGCGGGTCGCCGCGGATGGCATGGAGCTGGATGTTCGCCCAGGCGATGTGTTCCGCGCTCGCCGCGGCAGCCGTGGCGAGCAGCAGGAGCGCTCGCGTCCGCTCCGGATGCGACACCGACCATTCCAGCGCCCGCATTCCGCCCATCGACCCTCCGACGACCAGTGCCCAGCGGTCGATGCCGAGGGCGTCGGCGAGACCGGTCTCGGCCGTCACCTGGTCGCGTTGCGTCAGGAAGGGAAAGCGGCCGCCCCAGCGGCGTCCGTCCGGTGTGCGGGACGACGGCCCGGTGCTGCCCTGGCAGCCGCCGAGCACGTTCGGGGCCACGACGAACCAGCGGTCCGTGTCGAGCGCCCGCCCCGCGCCGATCAAGCCGTCCCACCAGCCGGGCGTGGGGTGGCCGGGCTCGGCGGCACCGGCGGCGTGGCTGTCACCGGTGAGGGCGTGCAGCACGAGCACCGCGTTGGAGCGGTCGGGCGCGAGCCGCCCCCACGTCTCGAACGCGAGCCGGAAACCCGGGAGTTCACCGCCCGCCTCCAAGGAGAGCGGCTCGTCACGTTCGTACCACTGGCGGCGTCCGGGCGGGTCCCCCTCCCGCCACGCCCCGGAGGCGGGCGGGAGGGGGACCGTGGCGGGCGTCAGCACGGTGTTCAGGACGCGCCCTTCGCGGCGCGGAAACCCGCCTCCAGGTCGGCCTTGAGGTCGGCTAGGTTCTCGATGCCGACCGAAAGGCGCACCAGACCCGGAGAGGCGCCGGTGGCCGCCAGCTGTCCCTCGTCGAGCTGGCTGTGCGTCGTGGACGCCGGATGGATGATGAGGCTGCGGACGTCACCGATGTTGGCGAGGTGGCTGAACAGCTCGACCGCGTCGACGAACCGCTTGCCGGCCTCGACACCGTCCCGCAGTTCGAAGGAGACCACGGCACCCGCTCCCCGCGGGAGGTACTTCCGTCCCGCCTCGTACCACCTGCTGCTCTCCAGACCGGGGTAGTGCACGGCGGCGACCTCGTCCCGCTGTTCCAGCCACTCGGCCAGGGCCCGGGCGTTGGCCGAATGCCGCTCGATCCGCAGGCTGAGGGTCTCCACGCCCTGCAGGAGCAGGAAGGCGGAGTGCGGGGAGAGGGCCGGTCCGAGATCGCGGAGCAACTGCACCCGCAGCTTGACGGCGAACGCCCCCGGGCCGAGCGCGGGCCAGTACCGCAGCCCGTGATAGCTGGGGTCGGGCTCGTTGAAGTCCGGGAACCGCTCGGCGTGCGCCCCGAAGTCGAAGGTGCCGCCGTCGACGACCACACCCGCGATGGCCGTACCGTGGCCGCCCAGGAACTTGGTCGCCGAGTGGACGACGATGTCGGCGCCGTGCTCGATGGGCCGCAGCAGATAGGGAGTCGGGACCGTGTTGTCCACGATCAGCGGCACCCCGGCCGCGTGCGCCACGTCCGCGACCCCCCGCACGTCGAGCACGTTGCCGCGTGGGTTGCCCAGTGTCTCCGCGAACAGGGCCTTGGTGCCGGGCCGGATCGCGGCCCGCCATGCCTCCAGGTCGTCGGGGTCGTCCACGAACGACACCTCGATGCCGAGCCTGGGCAGCGTGTGCCGGAACAGGTTGTACGTGCCGCCGTACAACGACGTACTGGACACGATGTGGTCGCCCGCCCCGGCCAGCGTCAGGATCGCCAGAGTTTCCGCGGCCTGCCCGGAGGAGAGCGCAACGGCCGCGGCCCCGCCTTCGAGGGCCGCGATGCGCTGTTCGAAGACGTCCTGGGTGGGATTGTGGATCCGGGTGTAGATGTTGCCCGGCTCGGCCAGCGCGAACAGGTCGGCGGCATGCCGGGTGTCCCGGAACACGAACGACGTCGTCTGGTAGATGGGCGTCGCGCGGGCGCCGGTCGTCGGGTCGGGTGCGGCGCCCGCGTGGATCTGCTTGGTCTCGAAGGACCAGGCGGAGGTGTCGGGACCGGGGGATTCGTCCTCGGGGGTGTGGCCGGCGGTGACGGAGTCGATGGGCTGGCTCATGGTGGCTCCCTTGTGCGGAGGGCGGAGACGCGCGGTACGGGACGCGGACACGCGGATGCGAGGAAGTGCCGCAGGGCCGCGAGCCGGGCTCTGAAGAGGGCGGCGTTCAGCGGGATGCGGTGGAGAAAGAGACCGGTCGGAGGCCGGAGCGGGGACTCAGCTCGCGGCAGGACAACGCGTGGTGGTGACACGCACGTAGTCAACGTGGCGGCGGGTCACGAGCACGGTCATGGAGCCAGGTAACCACATGGACGCGGTCACGCACCAGCGCGACATGGCCGCTTCCTCTTCCGGGGCGCGCCGGTGACCGCGACCGCGGTCCGTGGCGTGCGCCGTCGCCGGCTCACACCGGCCGGGGTTCCTCCGCCACCACAGTGCGGCGGAGGAACGGCAGGCGGGGGCAGGGTGTGCCGGGTGTCGGCGCGGGGCTCAGGATCCGCCGCGCTCGCGGGGGATCTTCTGGCCCGCCTCGATGGCCACCGGCAGCCGGTTCTCGGCCGGCGGCAGCGGGCAGGTGGCCAGGTCCGTGTAGGCGCACGGCAGGTTCGCGGCACGGTTGAAGTCCAGGACGACCGTGCCGTCGGCTGCGGGCGGCCCGACGGCCAGGGCCCGGTTGGCGGCGTACGTGGTGACCCCGGAGGTCGCGTCGGTGAACAGAACCATCAGCCCGCCCGCACCGCGTCCGGGGAACGCGGTCAGGGACAGCGGGCGCCCGTGCAGCTCGCACTCGATCCTGCCCGGCGCGTCGTACACGTGCTCAAGGCCCTCGACGGCCGCGCCCACGGTGGTCGGCCGCGGCTCGTCGAAGGGTATGTACCGGCCCGTCACGGCCCAGCGCGGGTCGGGGGCGTAGGCAGGTGTTCCGGTGAAGGCCGTGCGCAGCGGCGCGTCCGGGTGCCGGGGGCGCACGATGTCATGGCCGCCCCGCCGGGCGACCTCGACGACGGCGTCCCCCCAGACCGCTTCCACTCCGCCGCGCTCGGGAAGCACACCGAAGCCGTGTTCACCCCGCACCACCGTTCCGCCGACGACCAGTTCCTCCCCGTCGCCGAGGTGCACGACGACCCCGTCCTGCCCGGTGTGCCACGCTCCGGGTGCGTCGGGGAAGCGCTGCGGCCGGTCGTCGAGCCAGTGCAGACCGGTGACGGCCAGGAACCCGTGCGGGGCGGCGAGCCCGGCTTCCTGGGCGCGGTACCAGTCCAGCCAGTCCTCGGTGAAGAGCTGGAGGTCCGCGGTGGTGGTCCCAGTGGTCATGATTTCTCCTTGGTCGGGCGAGGCTCGGCCTCGCACGGCGGGGACAGGGCATCGGGGGGCGAAGACCGGCGGCGTCGAGTGCCACGCCCACAGTCATGCCATTCAGAACGGCCCTCGGCCGAACCCGCATTCCGCCCGGCGTGTGACAGCTTCTTGTCAGTCATGTGTACGGAAGCCGTACCTCCCCGCGGCGCGCGAACGCGTCTCCGCGGTGCACGGCGGATCGCGTAGGGGGGTTTATCCCGCCTTCTCCGGGTGACGCGGCTGTGGGAACGGTGTGTCTGGGAACGTCTCCGCCGCGTTCGTGCGGTGTGCTGGGCGTGGAGACGCCAGCCGCACCGCGCTGATCGGACGTCGGCGTCCCAGGGGCGGCGACATCGCCGCCGACGCACCACGAAAGGCAGACCAGACCCATGACGGAGATCCGACCCGCCACCACGACCGATTCGGGCGCACCGGTGGAGAGTGACGAACACTCGCTCACCGTGGGCCCCGGGGGACCGATCCTGCTGCAGGACGCCTACCTGATCGAACAGATGGCGCAGTTCAACCGGGAGCGGATTCCGGAGCGTCAGCCGCATGCCAAGGGAAGCGGTGCCTTCGGTCACTTCGAGGTGACCGACGACGTCAGTGCGTACACCAAGGCGGCCCTGTTCCAGCCTGGCACCCGCACCGACCTGGTCGTCCGCTTCTCGACCGTCGCCGGTGAGCGTGGCAGCCCGGACACCTGGCGTGACCCGCGCGGCTTCGCGGTGAAGTTCTACACCAGCGAAGGCAACTACGACATGGTCGGGAACAACACCCCGGTGTTCTTCGTGAAGGACCCGATGAAGTTCCAGCACTTCATCCGGTCCCAGAAGCGCCGCGCCGACAACAACCTGCGCGACCACGACATGCAGTGGGACTTCTGGACCCTCTCCCCGGAGTCCGCCCACCAGGTCACCTGGCTGATGGGGGACCGCGGCATCCCGCGGACCTGGCGCCACATGAACGGCTACACCTCCCACACCTACATGTGGATCAACGCCGCCGGCGAGCGGTTCTGGGTGAAGTACCACTTCAAGACCGACCAGGGCATCGAGTTCTTCACCCAGCACGAGGCCGACCAGATGGCCGCGGCCGACACCGACTACCACACCCGTGATCTCTTCGAGCACATCCGGGACGGCGACTTCCCGAGCTGGACGCTGTACGTGCAGGTCATGCCGTACGAGGAGGCCGCGGGGTACCGCTTCAACCCGTTCGACCTGACCAAGGTGTGGCCGCACGGCGACTATCCGCTCGTCCGGGTCGGCCGCATGACGCTCGACCGCAACCCCACCGACAACCACGCCCAGATCGAACAGGCTGCGTTCCAGCCCAACAACTTCGTCCCCGGCATCGGACCGAGCCCGGACCGCATGCTGCTGGCCCGGCTGTTCTCCTACGCGGACGCCCACCGCCACCGCATCGGCGGCAACTACCAGCAGCTCCCCGTGAACGCGCCCGTCGTCGACGTCCACACCTACTCCAAGGACGGGGCGATGGCGTACCGGAACACGACCGACCCGGTGTACGCCCCGAACTCCAAGGGCGGCCCGGCGGCGGACACCGAGCGTTACGGAACCCCGCCGAGCTGGACGGCCGACGGCGAGATCACCCGCTCCGCCTACGTCTCCCACCCCGAGGACGACGACTGGGGGCAACCGGGCACCCTGGTGCGCGAGGTCATGGACGACGCGGCCCGGGACCGCCTGGTCGACAACGTCGTCGGGCACCTGCTCAACGGCGTGACCGAGCCCGTCCTCGAACGCGCCTTCGCGTACTGGTCCAACATCGACGAGACCATCGGCAAGCGCATCGCCGACGGTGTCCGGGCCAAGGCCGAGGAGAAGGACCCCAAGGCCGCCGAGCAGGGCAACCCGGCACGGAGTTCCATGCAGCACAAGGCGTGACGCCTCCGCACGGCCCGGGCCCGCCGCCGAGGCGGCGGCCCGGGCTCACGCGCCCCAGAGCGTGACGTGCACCGGGGGCCGGAACCGGGACGGCGGGACGCCCGCGCCCGGCGCGCGCATGATGCGGGTCGCCACGGGCGTGCGCAGGAAGTACAGGAAGGCGTCGGCGGCCGGGGAGCGGTGCTCCGGCCGCAGCACGGTGACGTGCCACGTGGCGTCCGCCGGCGTGGCCGGTGTCTCCAGCAGCCGCAGCTCGTCCCGCCGGACGCGGGACGACACCAGGTGGGCCAGGGCCGGCGCGACCCCGGCGCCCTCGGCGGCGGCCGCCAGGGTCGCGGTCTGGTTGGGGAACACCCATACGTTCCCCTCCGCCACGCCGAGCCGCCGGAGCAGGCGCCCGGAGTCCGCGTCGGGGTCCGTCCCGGAGGAGTCGACCAGCCACGACCACCGCGGCGGCGGACCCGGCGGCCGCGGCGACCTGGCGCCGGTCACCACGACGAGCCGGGTGCGGAACAGCGGCTCGCTGACCAGCTCGCCCCTGCCGTCGTCGCCGACACACGGCCCGAGCGCCACGTCGGCCAGCCGGTTCTCCACCAGCGCGCGTATCCCGCCGTCGGCGGCCACCCCGAACGAGGTCTCGGTCCGGGGCCCCGAGCGACGGGCGAAGGCCTCCATGAGCGACGGGAGGACGAACTCGGCCGGCGTGCTCGTGGCGACGACCCGCAGTTCGTCGGGCGCGCCCCGCGCCGCCCGGACCGCGGCCTCGGCATCCGCGCTCAGCGCGACCATCCGCGACGCCACCGGCAGCAGCCGCGCCCCGGCGGGCGTCAGCCGCATCCCGCCACCGCCGGTGCGCCTGATGAGCGGATCGCCGAAGTGGGCGCGCAGCGCGGTGAGCGTCTGCGACACGGCGGACTCGCTCACGTCCAGGGCACGTGCCGCGGCGCCCACCGACCCGAGCCGGGCCACCAGCACGAAGGTGCTGAGCTGCGTGACGGTCACCGTCCGATTTTCTCCCGTTCCGGGCGATAAGTGAATGCTTATCGGTCCATTGCACAGCCGGTGCGCGAGGGCGCAGCATCGTCCCGGCAACGGGCACGGCGTTTCCAGGAGGGCCCGATGCAGGTACCGGCTGCATTCCAGTACGAGAGGGCCACCAGCCTCGAGCAGGCGATCGAGCTGCTCGGCCGGTACGGCCCCGAGGCGCGAGTGGTGGCGGGCGGGCACAGCCTGCTGCCGATGATGAAGCTCCGGCTGGCCCAGCCCGAAGCCCTGATCGACATCAACGGCCTGGCCGAGCTGGCGTCGATCCGGGTGGACGGCCACGACCTGGCCGTCGGAGCGATGGTCCGCCACGCGGAACTGCTGTCCTCGCCGGTCGTCGGCGAGCACTTCCCCATCCTGCGGGACGCCGAGCGCGTCATCGCCGATCCGCTCGTACGCAACCGCGGCACCGTGGGCGGCTCGCTGTGCCAGGCCGATCCCTCGGAGGACCTGTCCGCGGCGTTCTCGGCGCTGCGCGCGACTCTGGTCACCCAGGGCCCGGACGGCCGGCGCACCCTCGCGATCAGGGAGTTCTTCCTCGGACCGTACGAGACCGCGCTGAACGAGGCGGAACTGCTGGTGGAGATCCGCGTGCCCATCCGCTCGCACGCCAGCGCCTACCGCAAGGTCGAGCGCCGGGTCGGTGACTGGGCGGTCGTCGCCGCGGGGGCGGTGCTGGAGATCTCCGGCGGACTGATCACCGAGGCCGGCATCGGGCTGACCGCGGTGGGCGCCCCGCGGTTCGTGGCCGAGGGCGCCGAGGACTTCCTGCGCGGCGGACGGCCGGACGAGGAACGCTTCGAGGAGGCGGCCCGGATCGCCGCGGGGGAGTGCCGGCCGGCGGCCGACCAGCGTGGCCCGGTCGACTACAAGCGGCACCTGGCCGGAGAGCTCACCACACGGGCGCTGCGCGCCGCCGCCGCACGCGCCCGGGGGCAGGAGGCGTGACATGCGGATCACCGTGACCGTGAACGGCGAGCAGCACACGAGGGACGTCGAACCCAGGCTGCTGCTCGTGCACTTCCTGCGCGACGAACTCCGGCTCACCGGCACCCACTGGGGCTGCGACACCTCCAACTGCGGCGTGTGCACCGTATGGCTGGACGGCACACCGGTGAAGTCCTGCACCGTGCTCGCGGTGATGGCCGACGGCCACGAGGTGCGCACCGTCGAGGGTCTGGCGCACGGCGCCGAACTCGACCCGGTGCAACAGGGGTTCATCGCCTGTCACGGACTGCAGTGCGGCTTCTGCACGCCGGGGATGATGATGACCGCCCGCTGGCTGCTCGACCACGACGCGGACCCGTCCGAGGAGGACATCCGCGAGGCCGTCTCCGGACAGATGTGCCGCTGCACCGGCTACGAGAACATCGTGCGCTCCATCCGCTGGGCCGCCGAGCACGGCGGCGCGCGGGGGACCGCCGACGCGGGCACCGAGCCCGCGCCCGGCCGCGAGGAGGTGCGGGCATGACCACCACCGAGGAACGGCCGGTCGGTTTCGGGCGGATGCCCCGCAAGGAGGACGCCCGGTTCGTCCGCGGCCACGGGACCTACGTAGACGACGTCACGCTGCCCGGGATGCTGCACGGCGCCATCCTGCGCAGCCCGCTCGCGCACGCCCGGATCGTGTCCGTCGACACCAGCGCCGCCGAGGCGCACCCCAAGGTCAGGGCCGTGATCACCGGGGAGACCCTGGCCGGCCTCGGGCTGGCCTGGATGCCCACGCTCTCGTACGACACACAGGCGGTGCTCGCCACCGACAAGGTGCGCTTCCAGGGCCAGGAGGTCGCCTTCGTCGTCGCGGAGGACCGCTACTCCGCCCGGGACGCCCTCGAACTGATCGACGTGGAGTACGAACCGCTCCCGGCGGTCGTCGACGCCCGCCGGGCGCTCGACCCGGACGCGCCGGTGATCCGCGACGACAAGGAGGGCCGGACCGACAACCACATCTTCGACTGGTCGGCGGGCGACAAGGAGCGGACCGACGAGGTCTTCGCGGCCGCCGACGTCGTGGTGGAGCAGGACATGCTCTACCCCCGGGTGCACCCCGCCCCGCTGGAGACCTGCGGCACCGTGGCGGACATGGACGCCATCACCGGGAAGCTGACGGTGTGGTCCACCACCCAGGCCCCGCACGCCCACCGGACGATCTACGCGATGGTGGCCGGCATCCCCGAGCACAAGATCCGGATCATCTCCCCGGACATCGGCGGCGGCTTCGGCAACAAGGTCGGCATCTACCCCGGCTACGTGTGCGCGGTCGTCGGCTCGATCGTCACCGGCAAGCCGGTGAAATGGGTGGAGGACCGCTCGGAGAACCTCATGAGCACCTCCTTCGCCCGCGACTACCACATGCACGGCGAGATCGCGGCGACGAAGGACGGCAAGATCCTCGGCCTGCGCGTCCATGTGATCGCCGACCACGGCGCGTTCAACGCCACCGCCCAGCCGACGCAGTTCCCGGCCGGCTTCTTCGGCGTCTTCACCGGCTCCTACGACCTGGCCGCCGCCCACTGCACCGTGACCGGCGTCTACACCGACAAGGCCCCCGGCGGCGTCGCCTACGCCTGCTCGTTCCGCGTCACCGAGGCCGTGTACCTGGTCGAGCGGATGGTCGACCTGCTCGCGGACAGGCTGGCCACGGACCCGGCCGAGCTGCGGATGCGCAACCTGCTGCGGCCCGGCCAGTTCCCGTACCGGACGCGCACGGGGTGGGAGTACGACTCCGGCGACTACCCGCGTGCCCTGCGGCTGGCCATGGACATCGCGCACTACGAGGACCTGCGCCGGGAACAGGCCGAGAAACGGGAGCGCGGCGAGCTGATGGGCATCGGGGTCAGCTTCTTCACCGAGGCCGTCGGCGCGGGCCCCCGCAAGCACATGGACATCCTGGGGCTGGGCATGGCCGACGGCGCCGAGCTGCGGGTCCACCCGACCGGCAAGGCCGTCCTGCGGATCTCCGTGCAGAGCCAGGGCCAGGGACACGAGACGACGTTCGCGCAGATCGTCGCCGAGGAGCTGGGCATCCCGCCCGAGGACGTCGAGGTGGTGCACGGCGACACCGACCAGACGCCGTTCGGACTCGGCACCTACGGATCCCGCTCGACGCCGGTGTCCGGAGCGGCGGCCGCGATGGTCGCCCGCAAGGTCCGCGAACGCGCGAGGATCGTCGCCTCCGCGATGCTCGAAGTGAGTCCGGACGACCTGGAATGGGAGAAGGGCCGCTGGTTCGTCACCGGCGACCCCGACCAGGGACGGACCATGGCGGAGATCGCGCTCGCCGCGCACTCCACCCTGGAACTGCCCGAGGGCGTGGAGGGCCACCTGGACGCGACCTGCGTCTACAACCCGCCGAACCTGACCTTCCCGTTCGGCGCGTACATCTGCGTCGCCGACGTCGACGCGGGCACCGGCCAGGTGAAGGTCCGCCGGTTCATCGCCGTGGACGACTGCGGCAACCGCATCAACCCCATGATCGTCGAAGGCCAGGTGCACGGCGGCCTCGCCGACGGCGTCGGCATGGCGCTCATGCAGGTGATCGCCTTCGACGAGGACGGCAACTGCCTCGGCGGATCGTTCATGGACTACCTCCTGCCCACGTCGGTCGAATGCCCCTCGTGGGAGCTCGGCGAGACCGTCACCCCGTCCCCGCACCACCCCATCGGAGCCAAGGGCGTCGGCGAGTCCGCCACGGTCGGCTCGCCCGCCGCGGTGGTCAACGCCGTGGTCGACGCGCTGAAGCCGCTCGGCGTACACCACGTCGACATGCCGCTGACGCCCGCCGCGGTGTGGCGGGCCGCCCAGGGCCGGCCGCTGCGCACCGACCTGGCGATCACCTGAGGCGCCCGCGATGACGAACCCCGAACTCCTGACCCGCGCGGACGTGCTCCGGCACGGCCGGACCCCGTTCGTCCTGGCCACCGTCGTCCACGTGGAACGGCCCACCAGCGCCAAGCCCGGGGACAGCGCGCTGGTGCTGCCCGACGGCACCGTCGAGGGCTTCGTGGGCGGAAGCTGCGCCGAGACCACGGTGCAACTGCAGGGCCTGCGGGTACTGCGGACCGGCGAGTCGCTGCTGCTGAGGATCACACCCGCCGGCGACAGCGGGACCACGGGCGCCGAGGAATCCGGCGCGGGGCTGGTCACGGTGGCCAACCCCTGTCTGTCGGGCGGGACGCTCGACATCTTCCTGGAGGCCAACCTCCCCCCGGCACTGGCCTACGTCTACGGCCACGCCCCCATCGCCCGCGCCCTGCTCGACATCGGCCGTGCGCTCGGAATCGACGCCCGGCCGGCCTCGCCCGGGGAGCCGCTGCCGCCCGATCTGCACGTCGCCGTCATCGCCACACACGGCCGCGACGAGGCGACCGTGCTGACCGAGGCGGCCCACGCCGGGGTCCCGTACATCGGCCTCGTGGCCAGTCCGAAGCGCGGCGCGGCGGTGCTCGCCGGGCTGGACCTCGACGACGAACAGCGCACACGCGTCCACACCCCGGCCGGCCTCGACATCGGCGCGCGGACCCCGGCGGAGATCGCGCTGTCGGTGTACGCCGAGATCGTCGCCCTGCGGCCGCAGGCGGCGCGCACCGTGTGCCCCGAGGCCGGCCCGGCCGCGCCGGCGGCCGTGCCCGAGGAGGTGGATCCGGTGTGCGGCATGACCGTGGCGGTCACCGCCGACACCCTCGCGCTGGACCGGTCCGGCCACCGGGTGTACTTCTGCGGGCCGGGGTGCCGGCACGCCTTCGCCGACGACCCCGCCCGTTACGCGCATGCCTGACCTCGACCCCCTCGCACCCGACGTCCCCGCCCTGCGCTCGCGTCTCGACGCCCGCGGATACCTCGCCGACGACGCCCTGGCCACGGCGCTGGTGCTGGCCGTGCGCATGCGGCAGCCGATCCTGCTGGAGGGCGAGCCCGGCGTCGGCAAGACCGAGGCGGCCCGCGCGCTCGCCGGCGCGCTCGACACCCCGCTGATCCGGCTGCAGTGCTACGAGGGACTGTCCTCGGCCGAGGCCCTGTATGAGTGGAACTACCCCCGGCAGCTCCTGGCGATCCGGCTGGCCGAGTCGCGCGGCGAGCCCCTGCGGGACGCCGACCTGTTCACCGAGGACTACCTGCTGCCCCGGCCCCTGCTCGCCGCGATCCGCCACCCGGGCCCGCGGCCCGCGGTGCTGCTCATCGACGAAGTGGACCGCGCCGACGACGAGTTCGAGGCGTTCCTGCTGGAACTGCTCGCCGACGCCGCCGTCACCATCCCCGAACTCGGCACCCGGGCGGCCGTGGTGCCGCCGGTGACCGTCCTGACCTCCAACCGCACCCGGGATCTGCACGACGCGCTCAAACGCCGCTGCCTCTACCACTGGATCGACTACCCGGACACCGCCCGCGTCGCCGCGATCATCCGCAGACGGGTCCCGGAGTCGGCCGGGTGGCTGGCCGTGCGCGTGGCGCGCGGGGTGGCGCGCCTGCGCGCCCGGCAGGACCTCACCAAGCCGCCCGGCGTCGCCGAGGCGATCGACTGGGCGGGCGCGCTGCACGCCCTGGGACTGCCCGTCCTCGACGCCGACGCCGCCGACCGCACCCTGGGGGCGGTACTGAAGTACGCCGAGGACCTCCGGGCCGTGCGCCGGGCGGGACTCGCGGAGCTGGTCGACGCGGAGCCGGGCTCCGATGCCTGAACTGCCCGAACTGGCCGCCGCGTTCACCGCCTGCCTGCACGAAGCGGGAATCGCGGTGAGCCCCGACCGTGCCCGCGGCTTCGTACGGGCGGTCACCCTGCTGGCCCCGTCGACGACCCGCGAGCTGCGGGACTGCGCGCTCGCCACCCTGGTGTCCGCCCGCGAGCAGATCGAGCCGTTCGACGCGGTCTTCCGGGCGGTCTTCGGCGGCGCGGCCGACCACGAGGCACACCGCGGGCAGGCCGGCGACCCGGCCCGGCCGCTCCCCGACGCCGTTCCCGGCCGGGTACCCGGCATCCGGAGGCCCGCCGCGGACGGACAGGGCCGGGACGCCGGCGCACCACCGCGCGAGGCCGCCGTCCCCGTCGCCGCCAGCCCGCTCGACCGGCTCGCCAGCCGCGACTTCGCGGACCTGTCCGCGGCGGAACTGGCACGCCTCTCCGAGCTGATGCGCGCCATGGTGCTCCGCACGCCCGCCCGGCCGTCTCGCCGGCACCGCACCGCACACCACGGCACGCGCGTCGACGTGCGCCGCACCCTCTCCGACAGCCGGCGCACCGGCGGACAACCGCTGCGGCTGCGCCGGTTCGTGACCCGGACCCGCCCCCGCGACCTCGTCGTGCTCTGCGACATCTCCGGGTCGATGGAGCCCTACGCCCGCGCGATGCTGCAACTGCTGTTCTGCGCCGCCCGCGCCACCCGCGCCGAGGTCTTCACCTTCGCCACCCGGCTCACCCGCCTCACGCCCGTCCTGCGCCGGTCCGGGCCGCACGACGCCCTGGCACGGGCCGGACGGACGGCGCCGGACTGGTCCGGAGGAACCCGGATAGGGGAGTGCCTGGCGGAGTTCAACGAACGGTTCGGCCGGCGCGGCATGGCGCACGGCGCCGTGGTCGTCATCGTCTCCGACGGCTGGGACACCGGCGAGCCCGCCGACCTCGCCACCCACATGGCGCGGCTGTCCCGCGTCGCCCACCGCGTCGTCTGGGTCAACCCGCGCTCGGCGAGCCCGCGTTACCGCCCGCTCGTGGCCGGTATGGCCGCCGCGCTGCCCTACTGCGACGCGGTGGTCAGCGCCCACAACCTCACGGCCCTGGACGAGTTCACCGCCGCGCTGTCCGCCCCGCGCCGCCGCCGATGACGCCCGCCGCGGCGCTCGGCGCCGTGCCCGGCGGCAAGCGGCCTGCCTCCCGCCGGACCCCGGCAGCCACTTCCCGCTACCGGGTTCCGTGCGCGCCGCAACGGTGAGGGCCCACAGGCCCGGCCACCGCGAGATGGGGCGCGTCTCCATTACAGCCTCCCGCGGGCCGGTCGTAACGTCCCCGTAACTCCCGGGCCAATCAGCCGCGTTCGAAGCCGGAGCGCGGCTGCCCCCGGCCTCCCCACCCGTCGCGATCACCCAGGTGGCACGATGAACCCCACTTCCCCCCACCCACTGCCGCGCCGCTCGTGGCCGCGCCCCGCCTCCACGGCCGCGCTGGTCCTGTCCCTGATCGCCGTGGTCCTCGGACTCTCCCCGACCCCGGCGCGGGCAGCGAGCCTGCAGCAGGTCACGGGCTTCGGCTCGAACCCGGGCAACCTGCAGATGTTCCAGTACGCCCCCGACAACCTGCCCTCCGGCGCGCCGCTCGTCGTGGCCCTGCACGGCTGCACCCAGAGCGCCGGCGACTACTACGGCCACTCGGGCTGGCCGAAGTACGCGGACATGTACGGCTTCGCCGTGGTCTTCCCGCAGACCAGCAGCTCCAACAACGCCAACTCCTGCTTCAACTGGTTCCAGTCCGCCGACTACACCCGGGGCCAGGGCGAGGCGCTGTCGATCAAGCAGATGGTCGACCACGCCAAGTCCCAGTACGGCAGCGACCCCGGCCGCGTCTACGTCACCGGGCTGTCCGCCGGCGGCGCCATGACCTCGGTGATGCTCGCCGACTACCCCGACGTGTTCGCGGGCGGCGCGATCGACTCCGGCATCCCGGCAGGCTGCGCGACCGATCTCCCCAGCGGTCTGACCTGCCAGAACAGTGCCGTCAGCAAGACCCCGAAGCAGTGGGGCGACGCGGTCCGCAGCGCCTCCGGCGGGTGGGGCGGGCCCTGGCCGCGCGTCGCCGTCTGGCAGGGCACCGCCGACACCACGGTGAACCCGGCCAACGCCACCGAGATACGCGACCAGTGGACCGACGTCTGGGGCATCAGCCGGACCCCGTCCTCGACCACCACCCTGACCGGCGGCACCACACAGGCCGTGTACAACGACCCGGGCGGCAGGCCCGCCGTGGAGACCTTCTCCGTCTCCGGCATGGCGCACGGACTCGCCGTCAATCCGGGCTCCGGCTCCGACCAGTGCGGCGGCACCGGCACCTACTACCTCAACTACATCTGCTCGTCGTACTGGACCGCGAAGTTCTGGGGCCTGGACGGCGCGGGCGGAGGCGGCACCGGCGGCCTCCCGGCACCCACCGGGCTCACCGTCACCGGCACGACCGACACCACCGCGTCCCTGGCCTGGTCCGCGGTGAGCGGCGCGGCGTCGTACGACGTGTACCGCGGCGGCGGCAAGGTCGGCTCGACCACGGGTACGTCGTACACCGACACGGGGCTGGGCTCCGGCACGAAGTACACCTACACCGTCGCCGCCGCGGACTCCGCCGGCACGGCCGGCACACGGTCGTCGGCGGTCACGGCCACGACCACCGGGTACCGGCCGCAGTGCTTCACCGACAACAACTACAACCAGGTCGCGGCGGGCCGCGCCCACCAGAGCCTCGGCTACGTCTACGCCAACGGCTCCAACCAGAGCATGGGCCTCTACAACGTCGCCGTCACCCACACCCTCGAGGAGACCTCGTCCGGCTACTACGTGATCGCCGACTCGGGCTGCCCGTCCTGACGGACGGCCCGCCCGGGCCGTGCCCCTGCGGCGGTGGCCTCACCCGCGTCCGGTGAGGCCACCGCCGCAGGCCTGCACGCCGCACGCGGGTCAGCGGGCGCCGGTGCTCCACGGGGTGTGAGAGCCTGGGAACAGGGGCCCACGTGTGGATGGGACCGGCATGGGCGCTTTCTGTGTGCCTCGCAGTGATGACCTGACCGATCCGTTCGGCCTCTCGGCCGTCGCGCTGATGGTCGTGGACGAGGACGGCCTGGTCGAGTACTGGACCGCCGCCGCCCAGGGACTGCTCGGCCATCCGGCGGCCGACGTGCTGGGGCGTCCGGCGACATCACTGCTGAGCGGCGGGTCGGCGGAGCCCGGCCTCGGCCGGTTCACGGGCGACCGTCACGTCTCACTGCGGCACCGCTCCGGCCACCCGGTGCGGCTCGCCCTGAGGGTCCGCGACCTCACCGGAAGACACGGGCGCGGCGGCCGGCTCGTGGCCGCCTGTGCGGCCCCGGGCCTGGACCTGTGGGAGCTGCGCGAGGCAGCGGTGCACGGACTCCTGGACCACTCACCGATCGGTGTGGCCGTGCTGGACACCGAGGTGCGCTGCCAATGGGTCAACGACATCCTCCTTCGCATGGAAGGTCTCGCACCCGACGACGGCCTCAGTCCGCCCCCGCCCGTCCCGGGCGGCCGCATGGTGCCGATGCCGGCGGTGGAACGGCAGGCCAGGCAGGTGCTGGCGAGCGGCGAGAGCCTGCGGTCCATCGAGCACATCGCCCCCTCGGCCAAGGACGGGACGACGCGCCCGCAGCTTCCGGCACGTCTCAGGCTGCGCGCGTCCTTCCCGGTGCGAGACCCGTCCGGAGCCACCCTGGGGGTGTGCCAGACCGCCGTCGACTTCGCGGACCAGGACCGCGCGCGGCAACGGCTCCTGCTGGTGAGCGAGGCGAGCGAACTCATCGGCACCACTCTGGACCTCGACCGCACGGTCGCGGAGCTGGCCGAGTTCCTGGTGCCCCGGGTCGCGGACTTCGCCGCGGTGGACCTGCTCGACGACGTCCGGGCGGCGGAGGAGCTCGCGGTGCGTCAGCGTCCTCCGAGCGGTCAGGCCGGCCTGTACCGGGCCGCCCACCTCTCGATCCGGGCGGACCACCCCGAAGTGGTCGTGCCGATCGGCGCCTCGACGCAGTACCCGGCGCGGTCCCCGCAGAGCACCTGTCTGCTCTTCGGCCGGACCGTACGGACGGCCGTGACACCGTCGACGCCCTGGCTCACGGAGGATCCGCTGCGCCGGGCCCCCTTCGTCGACATCGGCGTGCACTCCCACGTCGCGGTGCCGCTGCGGGCACGCGGAGCGACGGCGGGTGTGGTGACCCTGCTGCGCTGGGAGAACCCCGAGCCGTTCGACGACGACGATCTGCTGCTCGTGGAGGAGCTGTGCGCCAGGGCGGCCGTGTGCGTCGACAACGCCAGACGCTTCGCCCGTGAGCACGGCGCGGCGCTGGCGCTGCAGACCAGCTTGCTGCCGCCCGCGCTGCCCCAGCACATGGCGGTGGACGTCGCGTACCGGTACCTGCCGGCGGACGCCGAGGCCGGGGTGGGCGGAGACTGGTTCGACGTGATTCCGCTGTCCGGCGCCCGCGTGGCCCTGGTGGTCGGTGACGTCGTCGGGCACGGCATCCACGCCGCGGCCAGCATGGGCCGGCTGCGCGCGGCCGTCCAGACGCTCGCCGACATGGACCTCCCGCCGGAGGAGGTGCTGGGACACCTCGACGACCTGGTCCTGCGTCTGGCCGAGGAGGCCGAGGCGAACACGGGCGGAGCGGCGGTCACCGGCGCCACCTGCGTGTACGCCGTGTACGACCCCATCGCCCGCAGACTCTGCGTCGCCCGTGCCGGACACCCCAGCCCGGGGGTCTCGCGTCTCCGGGAACCCGTGGGCTTCCTCGACGTGCCCCCCGGACCACCGCTCGGACTCGGCGGCCTGCCGTTCGAGTCGGTCGACGTCGACATGGAGGAAGGGAGCGTCATAGCCCTCTTCACCGACGGACTGATCGAGGCCCACGGCCACGACGTGGACACCGGTCTGGAGCGGCTGTGCTTCGCGCTGGCCCATCCCGACCGGCCGCTCGAGGAGATGTGCGACACCATGGTCCGTCTGGCGCTGCCGGACCGCCCCGACGACGACGTGGCCTTCCTCCTGGCGCGGACCCGGAGTCTGAGCCGCGACCAGGTCGCCTCCTGGGAGATCCCGGCCACCCCGTCGGCGGTGCAGGAAGCCAGGCGGGAGGCGGTGGCACAGCTGACGAAGTGGGGCCTCGGCCACCTCGTCTTCACGACCGAACTGATCGTCAGCGAGCTGGTCACCAACGCGATGCGGCACGCCAGCGGCCCCATCGGCCTGCGGCTGATCCACGCACGCACCCTCACCTGCGAGGTGTCCGACGCCAGCAACACCTCCCCGCGCATGCGACGCGCCGGGCCGGCGGAAGAAGGCGGCAGGGGACTGTTCCTGGTGGCCCAGATCGCCCAGCGCTGGGGCACCCGCTACACGGCGACGGGAAAGACGATCTGGACGGAGCTGCCGCTCCCGGACGTGAACCCGCCCGCCGCCGGCAACGTGGCCGCGGCCTGACGACCGCCCCCGGGCGGGGCGGGCCGAGGACCGCGGCGCGGCGGAGGACGGCGGCTCACGGTGCGCCGCCCTGAGGGCCGGGCCGCACCGGACCGCGGTCGGTACGGGGGATGCCGAGCAGCAGCAGGGTCACGTCGTCGTCGTGCGCCGCCGTGTCCGGGATGAGCGTCTCCACCAGCTTGGCCGCGGCCCGGTCGAGCGTCTC
This sequence comes from Streptomyces sp. NPDC002386, assembly GCF_053593175.1. Taxonomy (NCBI): domain Bacteria; kingdom Bacillati; phylum Actinomycetota; class Actinomycetes; order Kitasatosporales; family Streptomycetaceae; genus Streptomyces; species Streptomyces sp. NPDC002386. Next base: position 37,570 of record NZ_JBSFBX010000021.1, on the reverse strand, counting down.
CGCGTCCGCCTGACCGTCCGCCAGGAGGGCGCCGAGGGTGTCCGCGAGTATGCCGATCTGCGCGTCGATGTCGGTGCCGGGCCGCTCGACCAGCCCGTCGGTGTAGAGCGCGAGCGTGCTGCCCGGTCCGAGCGGCAGGGTCGTCGCCCGGTACGGCACCGAGTCGCCGCACAGGTCGCTGACCCCGAGCGGCACACCGACCGGTGCGGTCAGGCGGTGGGCGGGGCCCTCCGGCGGCAGCACGACGACCGGCAGGTGCCCGGCCGAACACAGCGTCACCTCGTGGGCGTCCTGGTCGATCACCAGATACAGGCAGGTGACGAGCTGATCCGCCAGGTCACCCACGAACGCGTCCAGGCCCCTCATGAGGTGACACGGCTCGATGCCCGTGCGGGCCAGCGCGTGGGACGCGGCGCGCAGCTGCCCCATGACCGCCGCGGCCTCCAGGCCCCGGCCCATCACATCGCCGATGACGACGCCGGTTCGGCGCCCGCCCAGCGGGATGACGTCGAACCAGTCGCCCCCGACCCCCGGGTCCTGCACGGACGCCAGGTACCGGTGGGCGCTCGGCAGATACGGCAGCGGCGGCGGCTCTCCCATGAGGCTGTGCTGCAGGGTGTAGGCGACACGGCGCTGCTGTTCGTAGCGCTCGGCGCGCTCCTCCTCGATCTGGCGGCGTTCGCTGATGTCCCGGGCGGTCAGGAAGACCAGGGTGTCGTGCTCGCCCCGCGAACAGCTGACGCTGACCTCCACGGGGAAGACGCCTCCGTCGCCGTGCAGCCCGTACAGGCCCTGGTCCAGGACCATCGGCCTCGGCTCGCGCGTCGCGAGGTAGCGGAGGAGGAGAGCCCTGTGCCGTGCGCGCATCCGGCCGGGTACCAGGTCGACGACGCTTCTTCCCACCAGACCGGCGGGGGCGTACCCGAACAGCCGCTCGACCTGGGCGTTGGCCATGACGATGGTGCCGTCCGCGTCCGCGATCACGGTGGCGTCGGGGGCGGACTCCAGCAGGGCGAGGAACCGCCGGTTCACCCGTTCGACCTCGCGCTGGGCGGCGACCCGTTCGGTGATGTCCGTGGTCACCCCGCAGATGGCGTACGGCGAGCCCGACGGATCCTTGAGCGGGAACAGGCTGGTGAGGTAGTCCCGCGTCCCGATCGGGAGGGTGAGTCGCTCCTGCCGCTGCACGGGGCCGCCGCTCTCCAGCATCTCGAGGTCGGCGGCCCGGGCGTGCCGCGCGAGCTCCGCCGCCATGACGTCCCGGTCCCGCCGGCCCAGTACCTGCCCGCGGGACAGACCGACGCTCTCCTCGAACATGGTGTTGACGGCCAGGTACCGCCCCGAGAGGTCCTTGACGAACACGACCGCGGGCGTGTGGTCCATGAACGCCTGGAGCAGTTCGTTCTGCCGCACCTGCCACTCGGCCCGGGCGTGCGCCACCTCGATGCGGCGGCCCGTGACCAGGGCGGTGAAGGTGACCACGCTGAACACGACCACGTGGCCGCACACCAGCAGCGCGGTCGCCATCCGCGGCCCGTACAGCCCGTCGCTCTCACCGGCCAGGACGAGCCAGCCCAGCAGCAGCGGCGCGATCAGGGTGGTGAGCATCAGCCGGCGTCCCAGCGCTCCGGTCGTGCCCGCGTTCCACAGCAGTCCGGCGGGGCCCTCGCCGGGCCTGGCCAGGAAGGCCGCGACTCCCAGCAGCACCACGGCCACGGCGGTGTGCAGGGCCATCCCCGTATAGGCGCCGAACCGCTCCAGCTGGGGCACGTGGTACGCGAACCCGTAGATCCGGACCATGCCCAACGCGACGGCGCCCAGGCCGAGTATCTGGCCCGTCCAGGCGGGCAGCCGGGGCAGGAGCGCGGACAGTGACGCCAGGCCGAGGAGAAGCAGGGCCGCGGCCGTGTTCGGCGCCATCCGTCCGGGTGCCGCGGTGGCGCCTCCGGCCGTCGGCCCGAACAGGACCTGGTCGATGCCCAGGCTCACCCCTGCCACGTACTCCACGAGGGTCAGTCCGCCGATGAGGACGACCAGTCCCGCCGCCGCGCGGGCCGCGGGAGCCGGCCACCGGGCGGCGGGTCCGCGTACCGCGACGACCAGGGCGAAGCTCAGCAGCGGCAGCGCCAGGGCGGTGTTCGGCATCATCGACGCCCCGGCGTCGGGCAGCACGGTCCGCAGGAGGTCGCTGCCGACGATCCAGCCGGTCAGGCCCACCACGCCGAGCGCGGCCGCGACCAGCGCGAGTCCCTGGGCCACCACGCGGACAGCCGCCAGAGCGGGCTCGTGGAACGGCAGGTGCTCGACCTGCTGCACCCCACCGGGCACGCCCGGGTTCTCTGGCGTCCGCTGCTCGACGTGTGCCACCGGCTTCTCATCCTCTGGGGGGCACTTCTCCACCCGTACCCATCAGCTTAGGTGGGGCGCGGGAGCCGAGGACGGTCGCGGACCGACGCGTTGCTCCGTTCGGCGGCCGGGTCCTCCCCGCGCTCCCCGCACGGCACTGTCAGCATCCCGTCAAAGCCGTCCGGACCCTCGTCAGCGTCCCGTCAGGACCGCTCCGGCGACCGGTCACCCGGGCATAGCGTCGACAGCGAACCCCGGACCGCCTCCCCCGCGTCCGGGGTCTCACCGACCGATGTCACGCTCCCCGCCCGCAGAGAGGCACCACCCATGGCAGAACTCCTCCACGGCGACGACCCCGAGCCCTGCGATCGGTTCCCGGCCGGACCCCTGTACGTACCGGTCCGGCCGGGACCCTCCGGATGCGCGGCCCGGCTCTTCCGCACCCCGCTCGGCGTCCGCACGGCCGTCGGCTTCACCTCCGAGCACCGGCTGGCCGCCACCCTGGGCCCCGGCCAGCGGTGGATCCGGCTCGCCGAGTCGGCGCTGCGCGCGCTGACCGCGCCGCTCGGGGTCACCGCCGTCACGGTCGACCCGCGGTTCACCGCCCGGGCGGCCGCCTTTGTCACACCGGTGGCACCGGCCGGGCCGGTCGCGCACGAGACGTCCGCGCTGCGGATCGCCTGAGAGGGGCAGCCACGATGACCACGGTCCACGAACCCACCACCACGACCGACACCGCGGCCGGCCTGTCGGTGTGGCCCGCCTCCACCACCGAGCACCGGCACGGCGACCCCGCCGTGGGCGGCGTACCGCTGGCCGACGTCGCCGACCGCTTCGGCACCCCCGTCTACGTCCTGGACGAGGCCGAGGTCCGCGACCGCTGCCGTACCTACCGGGACGCCTTCCCCGACGCGGAGGTCCTCTACGCGGCCAAGGCGTTCCTGTGCCGCGCGATGGCCCGCTGGGTCGACGAGGAGGGCCTCGGCCTCGACGTCTGCTCCGCCGGAGAGCTCGAACTCGCCGTCACCACCGGCTTCCCGCCCGAGCGGATCGTGCTGCACGGCAACGCCAAGTCACCCCGCGACCTGGAGACCGCCCTGCGGCTCGGCGTCGGCCGCATCGTCATCGACAGCCCCGCCGAGATCGCCCGGCTGGCCGCCGCCGTCGGCTCCGGCGGCCATCAGAAGGTCATGGTCCGGGTGGTGCCCGGGATCAGCGCGGGCGGCCACGAGAAGATCCGCACCGGCACCGACGACCAGCAGTTCGGCCTGTCCATCGCCGACGGCTACGCGCAGCACGCCATCACCCGCGTACTCGACCAGCCGCAGCTCGAGCTCACCGGACTGCACTGCCACCTGGGCTCGCAGATCACCGGTGTCAAGCCGTACCTGGTCGCCGTGCGCCGCCTGGTCGGCCTCATGAGCCGCCTGCACGAGCAGCACGGCCTGGTCCTGCCCGAACTCGACCTCGGCGGTGGCCACGGCGTCGCCTACCGGCCCGGCGACGACGCCCTGGACCTCACCACCCTGGCCCGCCGCGTCCGTACCGCACTCGCCGGCGCCTGCGCCGCGGCCGGCCTCCCCGTACCCCGCCTGATCATCGAGCCCGGCCGGGCCGTCGTGGGACCCGCGGGCGTCGCTGTGTACCGGGTGCTGTCCGTGAAGCACACCGGCGAGGCGGTCTTCGTGGCCGTCGACGGCGGCATGAGCGACAACCCGCGCCCCGCCCTGTACGGCGTCCGCTACGCGCCCCGGCTGATCGGCCGGCACAGCACCGCCGGCCCGGCCCGGGTGACCGTGGTGGGCCGGCACTGCGAAGCCGGCGACGTCCTCGCCGCCGACGCGGACCTCCCCGCCGACGTCAGGCCGGGCGATCTGCTGGCCGTACCCGTGGCCGGCGCCTACCACCTGTCCATGGCGTCCGGCTACAACCTGGTCGGCCGCCCGCCCGTCGTCGCCGTGCGCGACGGCCGGGCCCGCCTCCTCGTCCGCCGGGAATCCCTGGAGGACGTCCGCCGCCGCGACGTGGGCCTGTGACCCGCGACGCCGGTCCGGCGGACGCCCTGCATGCCCTCGTGTTAGTCTCACGCCTTTGCGTGGTCGTCGCGGTGGGCGGTCGTGCCAGTCCGGTTCCGCTCCCGCGCGAACCGTTCGATCCTGCCGGGCCTTCCTCGGTACGTTCCCCTGCGGAAGGCGTTGCATGAAGCACCCCGACGACTCCGGCGTCACTCACGGCGGTACCGGCCTGCCCGGGACCCCCGCGCCGCCCCCGGCCGTATCCTTCGCCGGCCTGGGACTGCCCGTCGAGGTGCTGCGGACACTGAGCGGGCTCGGGGTGCGTGAGCCCTTCCCGATCCAGGCCGCCACCCTGCCCGACGCCCTGAAGGGGCGCGACGTCCTGGGGCGCGGGCGCACCGGTTCGGGCAAGACGCTCGCCTTCGGCCTGCCGCTGCTGACCCGCACGGCCGGTCGGCGCGCCGAACCGAAGCAGCCCCTCGCGCTGGTCCTCGTGCCCACCCGGGAGCTGGCCCAGCAGGTCACCCAGGCGCTGGCGCCCTACGCCGAGGCACTGCGGCTGCGGACGGCCACGGTCGTCGGCGGGATGTCGATCGGCCGGCAGATCGCCGAGCTGCGTCAGGGAGCCGAGGTGGTCGTCGCCACCCCCGGACGCCTGCACGACCTGATCGAGCGCAACGCCTGCCGTCTGGGACGGGTCGCGATCACCGTGCTCGACGAGGCCGACCAGATGTGCGACATGGGCTTCCTGCCGCAGGTCGCCGGCGTCCTCGACCAGGTGCGCCCCGACGGTCAGCGGATGCTGTTCTCGGCCACCCTCGACGGCGACGTGGACCAACTGGTCCGGGACCACCTCCACGACCCCGTCGTCCACTCGGTCGACCCGGCCGCGGGCACGGCCACCACGATGGAGCACCACGTCCTCGTCGTCCACGGCCCCGACCGCTACGCCGTCACCACCGAGATCGCCGCCCGCGACGGCCGCGTACTGCTGTTCCTCGACACCAAGCACGCCGTCGACCAGCTCACCCGGCATCTGCGGGCCAGCGGGGTGCACGCCGGGGCCCTGCACAGCGGCAAGTCCCAGCCGCAGCGCACACGGACCCTGGCGCAGTTCAAGAACGGTCAGATCTCCGTTCTGGTGGCGACCGACGTCGCGGCCCGCGGCCTGCACGTCGACGACCTCGATCTCGTCGTCAACGTCGACCCGCCCACCGACCCCAAGGACTACGTGCACCGCGCGGGCCGCACCGCCCGCGCCGGTGAGTCCGGCCGCGTGGTCACGCTCGTGCTGACGGGCCAGCGCCGCGAGACGAGCCGCGTCATGGCCGAGGCCGGCATCGAGGCGACCGTCACCAAGGTGCGCTCGGGCGAGGCGGAACTGAGCCGGATCACCGGCGCGAAGGCCCCCTCCGGCACCCCGCTCGACGGCGGGCCCGCCGCCCCCCGGCCCAAGAACACCAACGTTCCCTTCCGCGGCCTCGGCACCGCCAAGGGCGGTGCCGCCGGAGCGGGGGGCAGGTCCCGGAAGGCCAACGAGGCCCGCAAGCTCGCCGAGGCCCGCAAGGCCGCCCTCGTGCGCCGCAACGGCTGAGAGACGCCGCCCCGGCGGCGACCGGGTCGATGTCGCGCCCCGTACCGCGCCCCGGCATGACAAGCTGTGGTCGCCCACCCCCGGATCCAGGAGGTCACCATGACCAAAGAGCCCTTGTCCACGGAAGGTTCGGAGCCGGTTGACCCGGAGGCAACCCCTCTGGCGCCGGACAGCGACGGCAACTACGACCTCAAGCGCAAGTTCCGTGAGGCCCTGGCACGCAAGCGCGGTGCGCAGTCGGACGCCGCCGAGGCCGCCGCCAACCCCAACGCGTCGAAGGTACGCGCGGCGCACGGCCCGGCCTCGAGCCAGCGGTCGTTCAGGCGGAAGAGCGGCGGCTGATCCGGCGTACCCCAAGCAACGCCCCTGACCGGCGAACGACGGTCAGCGCCGGTCGCGGGGGCGTCCAGGCACGTGACCCGGGTGACCGCCTCGGCGGGGCCCCGGAGCGGATGCCTGGCTCCCGCGCGGACGGTTCGCCACGCGGCTCGACAACTCGCCCGCGGTACCGGCTCGCACGGGCGGATTCACTCCGCCGTGCTGGGCAGTGGCATCCCGGTCAGGAGCGGGGCCGGCAAGCCCACGGCCATGGCGGAGGACCGTTCACCGGCCGAGTCCGGCGAGTCCGTCACGGGCTGAGCGCGATGGCCAGGGCCGCCGGCAGTACCGCTCCCATCGTCTGCAGCAGCACAGAATGACCTTCCCGACCGTGTCCGTGCCGCTTCGAGCAGCCTTGGGCGAGACGGTATCCAGCCCCCTCGCCTCGCGGCCGTCTGGCTTCGCCGTTCAAAAGGGTCATCGTGCCGCAGCGCCCCACCTGACCCGGTGCGAGCCCGCCACCGGTCCTGTCTTCGCGCCGGCAGCGGCCCCCGTCCACCGATGCGAGCACCATCTGCCGTCCTGGTGCCCCGGGTTGACTAGGCAGTGCCGAAGCACCGGGCTGGTGTACGTCCAACCGGGGCTGCCCAAGAGCGCATTGGGTCGTACTGTTCCGGCGGACAGCCCCTCCACCCGCTCGTGCTGTGACACCGCCGGACTCGTCGGCGCTGTATAGATGGGCCGGGACCCAGAGGCCCTGTGGTGCTCGCTCGCCGCTCTTCGGGCGAACAGCCGCGTCACAAGGGCCAGGCAGGTACGTCCCCCGCTGTCTGCCTGCTCCGTACGCGTTGCTGACCAGGACGGTCCGGACCGGGCGGAGAACAGGTCCTGATCGGCCGGCCGGCGGCTGAACGACCACGGCCCTCGAGGGGCGTGGCCGGGGGAAGTACGAGCGTTGTGATGATCGGGGTGTGTGTGCACGGGCTGTTGGCGGGCCGCTATCAGTTGGAGGAAAGGCTGGGGCGCGGTGCGATGGGGGAGGTGTGGCGGGCCGACGACCAGCTCCTCGGGCGCCTGGTCGCGGTCAAGCTACTGCACGCCGAGCAGGCCGCGGACGCAGCGCGGTTCCGCCTGGAGGCACAGACCGCGGGCCGGCTCAACCACCCGAACGTCGTGGGCGTGTACGACTTCGGATCTCACCATGACCAGCTCTACCTGGTCATGGAACTCGTCGACGGCTGGAGCCTGGCCCAGGAACGATCCCTGCGCGGCGCCCTCGCCCCGCAGGACGCGGCGGCCGTCGCCGCTCAGACGGCCGCCGGTCTGGCCGCGGCGCATCAGCACGGGGTGATCCACCGGGATGTCAAGCCCGCCAACGTGATGCTGACCGGCGACCGCATCGCGAAGATCGCCGACTTCGGGATCGCGCGCTTCGCCGACGAAGCGGCCGGCTCCCTGACCGTCACCGGGAAGATCCTCGGTACCGCCGACTACCTCGCCCCCGAACGCGCCCTCGGGCGCCCCGCTCAGCCCGCCTCCGACGTCTACTCCCTCGGCTGTGTGCTGTACGAACTGCTCACCGGCAGGCCCCCGTTCCGCGGCGCCACCGCGCTGGCCGTGGTTCAGCAGCACGTGGACTGCGTCCCGGCGCCGCCCAGCCGGCTGCGCCCCGGGATACCGCGGCAACTTTGCGACTACGTCCTGCTCCTGCTCGCCAAGGACCCGGCCCACCGGCCCACAGCCGAAGAAGCGGCCTACTGGCTGGCCGGTCTCCACCAGACACCGCAGCCCCTGACCGAGCCGGGCGGCACCACGTCCACGCCGGCGCCTCCCACGGTTCCCGCTCCGGGCCCGCAGGCCCGCCCCTTCCGCACCGCGGCGCATTCCCGTCGGCGCGGCCACCGCAAACGGGCCACCCAAGCGGCCGTCTGCGGCGTCGGTCTGGCCCTCTTCGCCGCCGCGGCCGCCCTCGGCGCGTCGATGAACGCCGGCGACGACACACCCTCGGCGCCGTCCGTTCCCGCCCCGACGGCGGTCACCTCCGCGTCCGCGACCCCGACACCCTCCCCGCCCCCCGCCACCCCCACCGTCACGGCGCCGCCCGCGCGGGAACGCCGTGAAGATCAGGAGCAGGGGCGCCAGGACGACCACCGACAGGGCAAGGAAGGCAAGGGCGGAAAGCCCGGGAAGGGGCACTCCCACCACTGAGCCGCTGCGGATCGCCCCGGGCCCACGAGCCAGGGCGACGCGAGGCGCAGGAGGTTCCGCGGTACGTGGAGGTGCCGCACTGCGGGAGGCGCCAACGGGTGGCGGGGTGGCGGGGTGGCGGGGTGGCAGTGCGGACGGCGACGGGCCATCCGGCCGCCGTGAGGTCGGGCTCGTCGCCCGGATGCTTCGGCCGGCAGGCACCGCAGTGCTTCCGCTCGTGCGCGAGCGGTGGCGCGGCCGCGTGCCGGCGTACGGGCGTTCCCTGATCAGGAAGCCCTGTCACCGATCAACGGCTCGGGGCCGAGTCTGTTTGCGGGCCCCGGCGGAGGAAGCGGCCGTGCCAGGTGTGGTACCAGACGTCTCCGGTGGCCGCGTTGACCGAGAGCATGCCGACGATGTGGCCGGCGCGCAGGGTGTGCAGGGTGTAGTAGCCGGGGAAGGCCTCGGGCTGGGCGGCGTACAGCCCGGAGCGGTGGTCGCGCAGCCATTGGTCAGCGATCCGTACGGCACGGTCGGGGCCGATGGCCGGGGCGCCGCTCTGGGCGCGGCCGGGGGGCATGCCCGAGCCGGGCATCATGCCGTAGGCGGTGTTCCACATCATGGCCGGCCCGTACTCCAGGTGTACGGCGCCCGAGCCTGGCTCGACGAGGACCTCCGTGGCGTGACGGCCGCGGGAGTCGAGAAGTTCCGCGTAGTAGTTCTCGCTGAACTGCATGATCTCGCCGACGTGCAGGTTCCACCGGCCGGCGAAGCGCTCGGCGGCGTGGTCCGCGTCGGTCAGGTTGCGTACCGGTCCGTCGCGGGCGAGGGTGCCCCTCATGGCGGTGGGCCCCGTCCGTCCGAAGTCGCCACCCGCCACCCAGACCACGGATGCGATCAGCGCGGCCAGTGCACCGACCAGCACGGCCAGTGGCAGTCCGCGGCCCCGCAGCCGGTTCACTCTGGCCTCGCCCGGTACGAGGAGAGATGCCTGCGCGCCTCGTGATAGGCGTCGGCGTCGATCTCGCCCGAGGCGAAGCGCCGGTCGAGGATCTCCTCCGGCGTCTCCCGCGAGGTCCCTCCGGAAGCCCACCCGCGGTCCGTGCCGCCACCCCGATCACCGCTCGGGCGGCGCACCAGGTGAATCGCGGCCCAGACCACGAGCCCGATCAACACGATCCACAACAGCGGCATGAACGCCATCCAGGCCCAGCCGCCTCCGTCCCAGTACATCACCGGAACTCACCTCCTCGGAGGCCTCTCACACCCCTCATCCTCCGCCCGCGCCGATGGCCGGGCCAGGGCCCTTCGCCCCGCGCGATGGGCCGGTCGGTACCCGGATACGGCGGTGAGGACAACGGCGGCGATGACGGTCGCGTCGAGTCCGAAGGCGTCGGCGAGGACGCCGGCCACGAGAGCACCCACGGCGTAGCCGATGTCGCGCCAAAAGCGGTAGGTGCCCAGGGCGTTGGCCCGCCAGGCCGAGCGGGCGTGGTCGGAGACCAAGGCGATCAGGGCCGGGTAGACCATGGCGGTGCCGATGCCCAGGGACACCGCGGAGAGGAGCCCGGCGAGCAGGGGGTGGCAGAGGAGGGTGAGGGCGAGGACGAAGCCGACCGCCTGGACGGGCATGCCGTGGACGATGAGGGGTTTGCGGCCGACACGGTCGGAGAGGTGGCCGGTGTACGTCTGTCCCAGGCCCCACAGGATCGGAGAGAGGCCCTTGATCAGGCCGACCGCGGCCAGGCCGAGGCCGTGGTCGTTGAACAGCCCATCGGGTGGTCTCCAAGATCCGGCGCTGGGTGGTGGGCACGGCACTCCACCCTATTTACAATATTCCATGGATTTATGGAGTAGTGGCCATCGTCCACACCGCGCGGGGTGCCTCCTCGGGGACGACGGTGCGGCGGATGTCGGCCGTGAACGACCGCCGGCCCCGACAGGTGCCGGTGTACATTGAGGGACGCCCTTGACCTGCAAACAGCGGGCAGGGAGCCGATACCTTGGAGCACTTCATGCTGCGCACCATGTTCAAGTCCAAGATCTAGCGTTTGGGTGTTTTCGCAGGTCAGAGCCCTGATCGCGGCGCCCAAGTCAGCAAAAGGTCAGCATTGGACCGGGCGGTGTCCCGCGTTGCTGACTTGCGGCTACCAGGGGCCTGTTGTGCCGCCCGGCGCCCGCTCGGGAGGCTTGATGCGTGGCTCGACAGCTTGCTCGTGGGATGGGTCCTTCTTCAAGGAGTGCGGTTGCCGGCCAGTCACTGCTGGCGACCGCAAGGCGAGAGGCGACGGCCGGTCGGCCATGTGAGAAGGGGCGGGCTCAGAACTGCTGGCCCTGGCGGGTCTGATCGCCGTGATGGCCACACCGGCGTACGTGTTGCGGCGCTCGACGCGGCCGGGAGACTACTCCCGCCTTAGGAGGCGCGGCGCGCCCCGTCGCCGGCGCCGTCACCCACCTTGGTGTGCGTGCCCTGATCCGTCACCTTCCGCAGCCACGGCGGCCCGCACCCGCTGCTCCTCGCGAGCAGAGCCGAGGTCCCGTTCCAGGGGTGTGCGGCTCACGGCTGTCGCGAGGTCTTCCAAGGCCCGTTTTTGCAGTTCCGCCTCGCGCCGCACGATCGGGCTCCCATTGCCGGCGGCGTCCCCCCACGCGTGGAGCGCCTCCTCCACGCGCCCCCAGTCCGGATTTCTGTGCTCGCGCACGGCGACCGCCGCCTGCGCGGTGTCCGCCTCCAGGGCCTCGGCGAACCGCTCCGCCTCGGGGACGACACGGCTGTCGGCCCGTGGGACGTGGCTCTCCATGAGCATCGCCGCCCGGCCGAACCTCTTGAGCGCCTCCTGCGCCTCCTGCGCCTCGCGCGACGTCAGACCCCTGGGGCGGACCGGTTCCTGCCTTGCCCGGTCGTATGCCTCCTGCCAGGCGGCACGTGCCTCCCGGCTCGCCAGCAGTGCCCTGCGCATGTCGGCGCGATGCTCCTGGGTCGGTTCGGCGTAGCTGCGGAGCACCGCGGCCGCATAGCGACCGTTGGCGGTGAGCCAGTCCGCGAGCCTGCCCGGCAGCCGGGGTGTCTCCCATGCGGGGAACACCACGTACGCCAGCATTGCCAGGACCCCGCCGAGCAGGGTGAGCACCACCCGCTCCGGGACCGTCTGCTCCCACGCCTGGCCGCCCATGCCGAGCAGGAAGACCACGTACGCGGAAGTGAAGCACTGGGAGTAGGCGTAGCCGGTACGGATCAGCGTGTACGACAGGCCCGCCGAGACCACCGCCAGCGCGCCGAACACATGGGCGTCCGGGCCCAGGGCCCGCACCATCCCGGTGGCGAGCGCGACCCCCGCCAGAGTCCCGGCGAGACGGGCCACCGCACGCGCGTACGTCTGGTGGAAATCCGGCCGCATCACCATCACCGAGGCGATGGGCGCCCAGTAGCCGTGGCCCAGGGGGAGCCGGGCGGCGATCAGATAGCCGAGCGTGGCCACCGCCGCCAGGCGGACGGCGTGCCGGAACACGGGCGAGTCCCGGCGGAGCTCACGGCGGACCGCCTGGACGACGAACGGGACCAGCCGGAGCATTGTCGGGCGCATCAGGAACTCGGCGCCGGCGGGGCCGGGCGGCGTGGGCGTCCTCCCGGGCGCGCAGCCGCATCCGGCGATCTCCAACGCCTCGCCGAGCAGTTCCACGAGCCGCTCGGCGGCTTGCCGCGCTGGGCCCTCCAGCACCTCGTGCTCCTCGTCGACGCACAGGACGTCCGTGCTCTCGGGCCGCACCTCGGCGCGAGAGCCGCGTCGGATCGAACGGGCGGCCGCATCCAGGACGTCGGCGGCCGCGTCGAGCAACTCCCGCGCGCGATCCCGCCCGGGTCCCTCCGCGGGGGCGCCCACGTCCGGGTCGGCGAGCGCCGCGACCACCGGTCGAATGCGCTCGGCGAGTCCCCGGGGGCCGTGCAGGACGGGGGGACGGGTGCGGGCCTGTGACGGCGTCACGGCAGCCGCGTTCCGGGCCGTCATCAACGGCTCCGGGTCGAGCGGGGCGGTCGGGTCGTGCCGCAACCGGCGGGCGTAGTCGGCCACGGCGGCCAGGGCGTCGGCGAGCGCGTCACGATGCGCTCCCCAACGTCGGATCGGGAACAGCAGGATCAGCACGGCCTGCGTCACGCCCCCGAGTGCGATGACCCCGGCGTGCTCCAGGGCTCGCCCGACACTTGCGGGCAGGGTGATGGTCACCAGCATGCTGCCGACCGTCGTCGCTGCGACGATCCCAGCGGTCGATCCGACGGCCCACGCCATTCCCGCGGCAAAGGCCCATACGGCCAGCAGCGGCAGGAGCGTCACGAGTCGCCCCGCCGCCAGGTAGCCCACGAAGGTGCTGAGCGCCAGACCCGCGCCCGCGCCGAGCGCGATCACCTTGCGTGGACGCCAGGTGCGCTGGAAGGTGGCCCCACCCGCGGAGTAGGCGCCGAGGGCGGCGGACGCGGCATACGCAGGGGAGACCAGCCACAGCGTCGGCCCGATGACGATCGCCACCCCGGCGGCCGTGCGCAGCGCGAGCAGCGGCTCCAGCCGCGTCTCCTCGATCGTGAGCCCGGATCGCACGACCTCCCCGAAGGCACGCAGCAACGTCACGGATGTGAGCCTAGCCGGAGCGCCCTGCCGGGTCGCGTCGGCCTGTTCGAGGTGCGGCAGCCGTCGGGCAAGGAAGCCTCCCACACGGCCCGCGAACTGGCCGGCGGCCGCAGCCGCTGGACGGGGTGCTGCCACTGCGGACACTGCTGAGCGTCCGCCGTCCGTCCTCCGGGCCGGAGCGCAGGTCGCTGTCGGTCCAGGTCCGGCCGGAGCGCGGCGATCGCCCCCGGCCCCGTCCGGCGCACGGGCAGATCGGCATCCGTCCCCCGGGCCGGTCCGGGGGAAACAGGTGGCACGGCGGCCTCGAGTCTCTTACCGCTTGTGGCCGTTCCGTGTCCGTTGGGATGCAGGACCACCTTGGTCCAGCCCTCGTCACGGGCGTCGAAGTGCTCGTAGGCGGTGGGGGCCTCGTCCAGGCTGAGCTCGTGGGAGACGACGAAACTCGGCTCGGCCTTCCCGCCGGCGATCAGATCCCGCAGCGCCCGGTTGTACTTCTTCACCGGCGCCTGCCCGGTCCCCGTGCGCTGGCCCTTGAACCACATCATGCCGAAGTCGATCGGGACCTTGCCCTGAGCTTCCAGCTCCCCCTGGGCCTCCGCGCCGCCGGGGCCCTGGGGCAGGAACACGCCGACCACGCCGATGTCGCCCGAGAACCTGACCGAGTCGATCAGTCCGTTGAGCGTGAGGCTGGCGTCCTCGTTTCCCTCGGGGGCGTGTGCCTGGTAGCCGACGCACTCACAGCCGTTGTCGGCGCCCAGACCGAGGGTGGCCTCCTTGACGACCTCCGCCGGATCCTGCTCGGCGGTGTTGATCGGGATGGCCCCGATCTCCTCCGCCTTGCGCAGCCGGTCGGTCGGTCTGTCGCTCGGCGGCGTCCTCGCCCAGACGCAGCGCGTTGAAGTCGCCGTAGGGCACGCGCAGCAGCTCCGCCTGGCCGCCCTGGTAGGGGCCCATGTCAGGCGAACCGCAGATGTTGGTGGTGGTGATCTTGACGATGATGTCGCAGGGGTGTTCGATCTTCGTGTCCGGTACGTCCCTCACTGTGACGGTTCGCGGTCCTTCGTATACCGCTGCCCTCATGGTGACTTCTCTCGGTGTCGCGGCATGAGCGCGGCACGGCGATGAGGAGAGCGCAGCGAGCCTGGCTCCCGGGGACCGGTATGACGGGGGTCCATTGCTCCGGCGCGCCTCTGCGGGCCGTTCACCCGGATCAGATGGAACGGTGGTGCCGCCGCCGGTCGGCCAGGCGGAGCTTCGGCGCTCCGGCGGCGTGCCGTCCGGGTCCCCGTCGACCCCTGCCGCAAACAGCCACGCACCGATCGATCAGCGGATCTCCGGCCCCCGACGATCACCGACCGACGGCACATCTCCGACTGAGGTAACCGGCTAGTCACCGTGGTCGTCCTGCAGCGCGCTGCGACGCTCCTGTTCGCGCTTGGAGTAGGCGGCTGCCCGGATCGCCTCGTCGCTCTCCAAGCCCGATCCCAGCGCGCCGCCCACCGTGGCGACCGAAGCGACGAACCAGGCCAACGTCCAGTATTCGGTGGCGCGCAGCGGGGTTCGTGTGGCAGAGGCGAACACTCGGCCGTTAAGGATGAACAGCGCCCATACCAAGTTGATGACGATCAAACCCACGTAGCAGACGAGCGCCCCGAGACCCACGGTCATGACCGTCGAGGCGTTGTAGAGCCTCGCCCTCTGCCTCGCCTCCCTCGAGACCTTTGCTGAGAGATGCCACAGCTCCCCGTCCACGATCAGCCAGCCGATCATGAGCCCGACGCTCCCGACCATGGCGATCACCAGGCGCTGCGCGCTCAGGGCCTCGGACAGGCTCCAGATGGTGGAGTCCAGGGTGGCGATGGCTGCCGTGGCGAGTGCGGTCGCCAGGGCTTTCGACAAGCCCGGCACCAAGCGCCACGGCCGGTTGGCGCGGACCATACCAACGAGCACTCTCAGGTAACCGCGCGGCCCGCTGATGATGTACCGAAGATCAGCGGTCTCCTCCTCACCGACCTGGCCCGGGTGAACAGGCGCGAGACGACTGACGAAGCGTCCCAGCGGCTGACTCTGGGGAGGTCCCTCAGTCCCGGTGGCCCGCGGGCCTGCCAGGCTGAGCACGGCTTCTTCCACGGCCCGCCGGGCCCTCGTCTGCAGACGCAGGCCCCCGAGCGCAGGAAGAGACAGCAGCGCCAAGCCGTGTTCGTGACTCAGATCCAACACGAGCCTGCGCCCATGGGATTGCAGCGGCAGATCGGTGAGGGCCACGACGATGTCCCAACTCTCCGCTGTTCCGCGGTCCATGATCCGGCGCGTCAAGGTGGGCAGGTCCTCGGTCCCTGCGGTGAAGGGCTCACTGACCACCTCGACGTCGAACCGTCGCCCCTGGCCTGACTTCTCGGCGAGCCGAGCGGGAAGTGTCCGGGCCATGCACTGCGCGATCTCCGTCGGCGCGTCCGGATCCGCCAGGAGAGCCACGACCGTAACGCCCTGAGACGACACCCGCATGACTCCTTCTCGCCGGCAGCCCCGCGATCGCACGTGCCAACAGGATGCCCCCGAGGCATCCCCGGCGCCGCGTGACACGCTGGCCCCCGCCGGCGGGGGCAGGCGGTACGGTCAGATCTCCTCGTCCTCCCCGTGCAGGGCCTCCTCCACCACCGGGCCACGGTTGCGTGCGCCACCGCGAACACCCGCTCCGCGCCAACCCGGTCGGCACCACACGCCCTGCCACCGGGCACCCCGCTTCGAGGTCCGGCAGGGGAGCAACGGCTCGATCCACGCCCACGGCGCGTCGGTCGACGGCGCGCCCGGACCAGCGATCCGATGATTCGAATTTCTTTCCGAATGCTCGTGTGAGCGGGGTCCGGTGACGGCGCCGGTCGCGCGGTTCCCGGCGTGATCAGGTAATCAGGAACGGTGAACAAGGACGCGACCGACCTCTTCGTGCATGTCCGGGGCGCCGGTGAGAACAACCTGCGGAACATCGATGTCGATGTTCCGCGGGACGCGATGGTCGCTTTCACCGGCGTCTCCGGGTCGGGCAAGTCCTCGCTCGCGTTCGGCACGCTTTACGCGGAGGCCCAGCGGCGCTACTTCGAGTCCGTGGCACCGTACGCCCGAAGGCTGTTGCAGCAGGTCGGCGCACCGCACGTGCAGGAGATCACCGGACTGCCACCTGCCGTGGCCCTGCAGCAGCGACGCGGGTCGCCCAGCTCACGCTCCACGGTCGGCACCATCACCACGCTGTCCAATCTGCTGCGCATCCTGTACTCCCGCGCCGGCACCTACCCGCGCGGGGCCGCACGGCTGGACGCCGAGTCGTTCTCACCCAACACCGCGGCCGGCGCCTGCCCGGAGTGCCACGGCCTGGGCGTCGTGCACGACGTCGCCGAGGACCTGCTCGTCCCGGATCCGTCGCTGAGCATCCGCGAGGGGGCGATCGCCGCCTGGCCGGGCGCTTGGCAGGGCGCCAACCTGCGCAGCGTCGTGAACGGCCTGGGGATCGACATCGACCGGCCGTGGCGCCGGCTCAGGAGGAAGGACCGCGACTGGCTGCTGTACACGGACGAGCAGCCCTCCGTGTACATCGAGCCGGAGGAGGACCGCGTCGACTACGGCTACCAGGGCAAGTTCTGGAGCGCCCGCGCGCACGTCATGCATGTCCTCGCCGACTCCAAGAGCGAGAAGATGCGCGAACGGGCGCTCCGGTTCGTCAGGAGTGTGCCCTGCCCCGCGTGTCACGGCAGCGGACTGCGGCCCGAGGCGCTCGCCGTGACCTTCGCCGGTCGTTCCATCGCCGACATCAACGCGATGCCGCTCACCGAGGTCGTGACGCTGCTGCGGCCCGTCGCGAAGCGGTCCAGGGCCGACGCCACCACGTCTACCGCCCGATCCGGGGAGACGACCGAGGTCGCGGTCCGGATCTGCGGCGACCTGGCCGCGCGGGTCGACGTGCTGCTCGACCTGGGCCTCGGGTATCTCAGCCTCGGGCGCCGCTCGACGACCCTGTCGCCCGGCGAGGCCCAGCGCCTGCGGATCGCCACCCAACTGCGCTCGGGGCTGTTCGGCGTCGTCTACGTCCTCGACGAACCCTCCGCGGGCCTGCACCCGGCTGACGCGGAACCGCTGCTGAAGGTGCTGGACCGCCTCAAGGCGGCGGGCAACTCGCTGTTCGTCGTGGAGCACGACATGGACGTCGTACGGCGGGCGGACTGGGTGGTCGACATCGGCCCCGGTGCGGGCGAGGGCGGCGGCCGCGTGCTGTACAGCGGCCCGGTCGCCGGTCTCGAGTGGGTCGGGGAGTCGGCCACGAGCCAGTACCTGTTCGGGCGCGCCCAGCCGCTCGATCACCACCCGCGCACACCGCACGGCTGGCTGCACCTGCGCGGCGTCTCCCGCCACAATCTGCACGACGTGTCCGTCGACGTACCGCTCTGCGTACTGACGGCGGTGACGGGCGTGTCCGGTTCCGGGAAGTCGACGCTGGTGACGCAGGTGCTCGCCGAGGTCGTCCGCGGCCACCTCGGACTCATACCCGAGGAACCCGACGAGGCGCAGCTGGAGGTCGACGTCCAGGACGCGGCGGGGGTCGAGTCGTTCGACCGGCTGGTCCGGGTCGACCAACGGCCCATCGGCCGAACGCCCCGGTCAAACCTGGCCACGTACACCGGGATGTTCGACGCGGTGCGCAAGCTGTACGCGGCGACGGACGAAGCCAGGGCGCGCGGCTACTCGGCCGGGCGGTTCTCCTTCAACGTGCCCGAAGGGCGGTGCGAGACCTGCCAGGGCGAAGGATTCGTCGCGGTGGAACTGCTGTTCCTGCCCGGCACCTACGCGCCGTGCCCGACCTGCGAAGGCGCCCGGTACAACGCCGAGACACTGGAAGTCACCTACCGCGGCAAGAACATCGCGGACGTACTGGCGCTGTCCGTCGACGCCGCCGCCGAGTTCCTGTCTGCCGTCCCGGCCGCCTCCCGCAGCCTGGAGACACTGCGCGAGGTGGGTCTGGGGTATCTGCGGCTGGGCCAGCCCGCGACGGAACTCAGCGGCGGTGAGGCACAACGCATCAAACTGGCCACCGAACTGCAGCGAGCCCGGCGCGGGCACGCGCTCTACCTGCTCGACGAGCCGACGGCGGGGCTGCACCCCTCGGACATCGCGCTGCTGCTGCGACAGCTGCACCGGCTCGTCGACGCCGGCAACACGGTCGTCCTCGTCGAGCACGACCTGGACACGATCGCCACCGCCGACTGGGTCATCGACCTCGGTCCGGGCGGCGGCGACGCGGGCGGGCGGGTGGTCGCGGCGGGCCCGCCGGCCAAGGTGGCGAGGGCCCGCCGCAGCGCCACCGCGCCCTATCTGGCGGCACGGCTGGCGCGCTCCTGACGACGGCGACGAACCGGGGCGGCTCGGCCGTGCCGGCCTGAGACGAGTCGGGCGACATGCACCGGGGTGCGACCGCTACAGCAGCCTGTCGAACACCGCGGTCACGCCCTCCCAGTGACTGGTCTGCGGGTTCTTGACATCCGGATACATGATTCCGAACGTCTCGGCGAGAGCGATGCTGAGACCGCCGATGATCTCGGGGTAACGGTCTTCGGCCTCCTGAGTGGGTGTCCTGTCGAGGGGAGGGTGTGCGGCGAGCTGTTCCAGGATCGGCTTCAGCTCGACTTCCTCGTCGAGCCGCCGGAACCGGTGGATGCTCTCCTGGAGGCCCTTGGTGATCGGTAGATCCCACGGCTCGACGGTATCCCTGCCGTTGGCCCTGGCCGAAGCCTGACCGACGACCAGGAGGTCGTAGAGCTTGGCGTCGACGAAGTCGCCGTATCGCTTCAGGTCGTTCCTGTCCACGTCGAGGCTTGCGGCGGCCCGGAAGAACCTCTCGAACTTCGACACACCCATCACGGTCATGTCTCTCGCCTCCTCACCGGGAACGGACGGCGCCGTTCGCTCCCGCCCGCGCCGCCATCGGCTGTTACCCGGTCGAGAGTCGCAGGGCCCCATGCTGAGCGCCTCCGCACTCCAGGCCGAAACAAGGCGCCCCCTCTTCCCCTGGCGGAGCAGCATGAAGTGCGCAGACATCCCTCGGCCAGCCCTACGGCAGTCCGTCCGCAGGAGGCTGCACGGCGTCGCGATGCCTCGTATGAGAACTGCTGACCGGACGGCACAACCACTTCGGGCAGCGAGACTGTAGCCGGGCACCCGGCCGAGGCCGGCGCAGGACCGGGCTCGGTGCGGGGGCCGGGCTGAGAGTAGGCAGCGACAGCCGTCCCTCTGCGGAGTCGGGGTGTCCCGTGAGACACCGGCGACCGAGCTGCCCCTCTGGCCGTCCAGCCATGAGGTGTTTCCGGCGAAGCGATCTACGCGAACCGGCGGTGCCCCGTGGACATGAGCGTGCGGAGTGGCGCCGGTCAACTCCTTCAGAGCATCTCCAGGGGCGTGGGACCGCTGGGCGGTGGGAACGCCTCGTCGAGAGCGTCGAGCACCTCGGTGGGAAGGCGGAGGTCCACCGCGCCGCGGTTCTCCCGAACGTGGTCGGGTGATCCGGAACGCGGGATCGCGGCCACCCCCTGCTGCAGCACCCAGGCGAGTGCCGCCTGGGCCGGTGTGGCTCCGAGGGCCCGGGCCACGGCACCCAGAGCGTCGCCCTTCAGCAGTCGCCCCTGCTCGATCGGGGAGTAGGCCATGACCGTCACTCCGGCCTCACGGCACCAGGGGAGCGGATCCCACTCGATGCCGCGCCGGGAGAGGTTGTACAGCACCTGGTCGACGGCCAGGGCGTCGCCGCCGGGGAGGGTGGTCAGCTCGACCAGGTCGGCGACGTCCAGATTGCTCACGCCCCAGTAGCGGATCTTCCCCGCCTCCACCAGGTCGGTGAATCCCGCAAGGGTCTCCTCAAGCGGCCACCGTCCCCGCCAGTGCAGCAGGTAGAGGTCCAGTCGTTCCGCACGGAGCCGCCGCAGGCTGCCCTCGCAGGCGGCGACGGTGCCCTTCCGGTCGGCGTGGCCGGGCAGCACCTTGCTGACGAGGAAGACCTCTTCCCGGCGTCCCCCGAGGGCCTCTCCCACGAGTTCCTCGGCCGCGCCGTCGCCGTACATCTCCGCCGTGTCGACGACGGTCATGCCCAGGTCCACACCCAGCCGCAGCGCGGCGATCTCCTGTTCACGCCGGGCCGGGTCCTCGCCCAGGTACCAGGTGCCCTGTCCGAGCGCCGCGATCTCCTCACCGGAGGGGAGCGCGATCCTTCTGGCCGATTCCGCACACATCTCGGGCCTCCCGTCCGGCGCGCATCCGCGTCACGCGCACCGGGTGCCCGGGTCCGCGTCTCCCAGACAGCAGGTGTCGTATGCGCCGCAGGGAGGTCAGGAGGGGCGAGCGGACTGCACCGGGAGTTCGCCGGGACCGGGTGCGCGATCCCGCAACGCGACGACCACCGACGCAACGGCGCCACAGGAGAGGACCGCCGCGAAACCGATCATCGCGGTCTGCACGGCGAAGTGCCGCAGGGCGATGCTGAACAGGACGGAGGGCAGGCCCATTCCCAGGTACGCGACGACGAAGAACACGGCGAGGACCCCCGCGCGTGAGGCGGGCTCGGCCACCGAACCGGCACGTTCGACGCCTCCCTTGAACAGCAGCCCGGAGCCGGCTCCCGACAGGGACACGGCGACCAGGTAGAGCCAGAGCACCGGGTGGTAGAGGGCGACAGCGCACAGGACCAGGCCGACCGGGAATACCACTGCCCCCACGGTCAGGACCCGGGGCAGTGGGAGGCGGCCCAGCACCAGCTGGGCGGCCGCCGCGGAACCGAACATGAGGAAGGCGGCCAGGCCGACCACGAGGTGCGAGTCGGTGTGCAGGGTGCCGTGGAGCACGCTCGCCCCGAGGGAGGAGATCAGGCCGAGAATCGCGAAGGCGAAGGCGCCCAGCGCGCCGGCCGCGCCGAACGCCCGCCGGCCGCCGGGGCGCAGGACGAACCTGCTGGGCGGCTGGGCCGCGGGCAACTCCAGGTCCACGGTCTCCGGGGTGCACAGCACCAGCGCCAGACACACCGCCATGGCGAGCGTGAAGATCGCCTGGGTGGTGATCAGGGGCGTGGGAAGCCACTCGGCGGCGGCTCCGGCGACCAGGGGCCCCGAGGCCAGGCCGCCGAGGTTGGCGGCGGTGGCCACGATGCCGGGCAGCGCCGAACCCGTTCGGTCTGGACGGGCCTCGTGGTGGAGGTCGTGCAGGTACGTCGTCGCGGTCGAGGCCATCAGCCCGAGTCCAGCACCGTTCAGGATCCTGCCCGCGATCAGCCCCGGCAGGTCCCGCCACACGATCAGGACGACCGACGCGACGATGCCGACCAGCAGCGCCGGGACGATGATGCGCCGCCGGCCGAGCCGGTCCGACAGGTGTCCCAGCCCTAGAAAGGCGGCCGCTGCGCCCACGACCATCGAGGCGTACGCCACCGTGACCGTGGTCGCGCCGAAGTGGTCCCGGGCCTCGTACAGCGGCCACAGCGGAGTCGGCGCGGTACCGAAGGCCATCAGCACGGTGAAGGCCACCGCCACGATCCAGAAGCCGGTCGCGTGCGAGGCACGGCGCCGGGCGGGGGCGCGGGGCGGCAGCTCGGCGGGAGCGGGTGCTGGGATCCGGTGGCTCGGGTCGCCGGGAACCTCGGTTGCGGGACGGCTCAGCGGCGTCGGAACGGCAGGCAGGGGTACCCCTCCTCGGGTGGAAATGGGATGGCGCTTTCCATCCTCCTCACCAGCCAGGATCAGTGCCAACGAATGTTTTTGCTGGATGCGAGCAATTCAAGTGATACTTCTCGGGTGGAGCTACGTCAGCTGGAGCACTTCATCGCGGTCGCCGAGGAGTTGAGTTTCACGCGTGCCGCCCGCCGGCTGCACGTGGTGCAGTCCGGGGTCTCCGCCGCGATCCGCTCTCTGGAGCGCGAGCTCGGCTGCGCGCTGTTCGAGCGCACTTCGCAGCAGGTCCGGCTCACCGGGGCGGGCGCCGCGTTGCTGCCGGAGGCCCGGGCCACCATGAACGCCGCCCAGGCCGCCCAGGACGCCGTGCGCGCCGCACAGGACACGCTGCGCGGCACGGTGAACGTGGGCGCCATGGCCTCGGTCGAGGTGGTGGACCTGCCTGCGCTCCTCGGGCAGCTGCACGCGCGGCACCCGGCGATCGACGTCCGGCTGCGGCTGGCGACGGCCGGCTCGGCGGGACTGGCGCACGCGCTGCTCAGCGGGGACCTGGACGTGGCCTTCCTGTCGCTGCCCGAACGCAAGCCCGCCGGGATCGACGCACGGGAGCTGGCCACCGTGCCGCTCGTCCTGGTGGTGAGCACCGCCCATCCGCTCGCGCAGCGGGGGAGCGTAGCTCTTGCGGACCTCGCGGGGGAGCCCTTCGTGGACTTCCCGCCGGGCTACGGCAACCGCGAGGTGGTCGACCGGGCGTTCGCGGCGGAGGGTGTCGTACGCCGGGTGGCACTGGAAGTGCCCGACATCGACATGGGGGCGGCTCTGGTCCGGCACGGTCTGGGTATCGCCTTTCTGCCCGCCTTCGCCGTTGCCCGCACCCCCGGCCTGCACGTCCTGGACGTCCTGGACGTCACGCTCCGCTGGAGCATGCATCTCGGCACGTCGTCGACCCGGCGGCCCAGCTCGGCTCTGCGGGCGCTGCTCGAGCTCGTCGACCTGCACGTCATCGCCCTGTGACGCCCGGGCCGGGGCACGGACCTCACCCGTCGGTGATGTCCGGCTCCCACGTTCGCCTTGCCTCCAGGAGTCCCCAGTGAGGCATCAGCCCGGTCCGCCCAGCACGATCTTCCACACTCGCGTCGCCACCTGGAGGTTCAGACGGTCCTCGACGTTCGCGAGGTCCTGGCCGCTGATGTCGCGGATGCGTTGGAGCCGATAGCGCAGCGTGCTGCGGTGGATCGCGAGGGAGTCGGCGGTCTCGTCGTAGTTGCCGCCGCAGTCGAAATACCGGGACAGGGTCTCCACCATGGCGGCGTGGTGCCGGGAATCGTAGTCGATGAGTTGCCCGAGCCACTCGTGGACGAACGTCTCCAGTTCCTGGTAATCGTTGCCGGGTCCCAGGATGCGGTAGAGGCCGAGCTCGTCGAAGAACGTCGTGCCGTAGCGCTCGCGGGAGTGGCGGCGCACGTCCAGGGCCCGCTGCGCCTCCTGGTAGTGGTGGGGGATGTCGGTCGGCGAGTCGGATGGCGCGCTCACCCCGATCGTCCCGGACCTTGTTCCGGTCTCCCGGGCGAGCGCCTCGTACAGCGCGCGGGCGTGCGGCCTGTCGTCGGCGACCAGGACGACGTGGTCGGAGCGTCGGGTCAGCAGCGAGCGCATGCCCACGGCAGAGGCGGCCCGCCCCACGGCCTGTGCGAAGGAATCGTCGGCGGTCCGGTTCGACCACTGGACCACGACGACGTAGTGGCTGCGGTGCAGGTCGTGTCCGACTGCCTCGGACCGTGCGTAGGCGCTCGCCTCGTCCGTCCCCGCCAGGAGGTCGTCGACCAGCCCACGATGCAGTCTCAGCTCCACTTCGGCCAGATTGCGAAGGTGCGTCATTTCCAGCGCGAGCGACGCGGCGGCGTTTTCCAGCGCGAGCACGGTGTGCTCGTCGGCTTCGTCCCGGGCATCGACCAGGGCCAGCACGCCCAGGATCTCGCCGTGCGGGCGGATCAAAGTGATCAGCCGGTCCTTCATCCGCACCGGCCCGGCCCGACGGGCGACGGCGTGCAGCATCTCGTCCCGGCGCACGGGGTCCGGTTCGGGATAGGGGAAGGGGCGGCCGGGACCGGTCCAGGACCGCAGCCGGCCGAAGCGGTCCTCGACCAGCGCGGGAAGTCCCGTGAGCCCGTGCAGTGCGCGGGTGACAGCTTCCTCGCCGCCACCCGAGGCGGCGACGTCGGCCATGAGAGCGTGAACGGCTCGCTCGTAGCCCAGCTCGGCCACCACAGAGACCAGCTTCCGCTGGAGGGCTGTGCGTTCCTCCCGCAGCCGGTGCACCTCCAGCGCCTCCTCGCGTCGGCGGCGGTGTGCGAAGGCGACTGACAGTGCAGCAGCGGTGTGCTGGACGAGCAGGGCGAGCAGGGATCGCTCGGCCTGGGTGGGCCGGGAGCGGGACGTGACCACGAGGTAGCCGAGGAGTCTCCCATCAGGTCCGCGTAGCCCCAGGGCCCGGCCCCAGGGCATGCCGGCTACGGTCACGCTGCCGTCCTGCCCGGCCAGCTCCCGCATCTTCCGGCCCACGGTCAAGGCATGCGGCTGCCTGTTCCTCGGGCTGGGAACCAGGCCGTCGTTCGACCTGAGGTATCCGGCCTCGGCGCGGTACGGCCCCGCGGCGGCTATGTGATCCATGGCCAGTCGCAGGATCTCGTCCTCGTCCGGGGTGTCGAACAGGGCGCGGGAGAGCGCCACTAGGCCGCGGGGGTGATGGGCGGCTGGGTGCGAGCGGGTCGGCGGGTTCCCTGCGCGCGGCCGTGGGGTGCCCTGGGCGCTGCCCCGCGAAAGGATGCCCGCCCGGTTGAGGCGGCGGTAGTACGAGCCGTGCGTCCGACTGCCGGCCATGGGATCACTCCGACTTCCCGAGCCTTCAGGGATATGCGAGCGGTCGCGTACCCACTCCGGGCCGGCTTATGCGAGATGTCCGGATGCTTTCTCTCGTACTCGTGGGGCGACCGGACCCGTGCATTCCTGACTCGCCAGGCGCAGGCGCGGAGCCACCCGGTTCGTCACCCTGGGGAGTGCTCGAGACCCTCCGTGCGCACCGGTGGGAAACCGCACCTCTACCTGAGTCCCACCTCTACCTGAGCGGACGTGATCCGGAGAGTCGACGCAGGCGCTGCACCGGGAGGAGTTCCTCATGGCCAAGGCAGTGGGCATCGACCTGGGCACCACCAACTCGGTGATCGCCGTGTGGGAGGGCGGCGAGCCGTCCGTCGTGCCCAACAGCGAGGGCAACCGCACGACACCGTCCGTGGTGGCCTTCACCGACGCCGGGGAACGTCTGGTGGGCCAGCTGGCCCGGCGCCAGGCGATCCTCAACCCCAAGGGCACCATCTACTCGGCCAAGCGGTTCATCGGCCGGCACTTCGACGAGATCTCCGACGAGGCCAGGGCGGTGGCGTACGACGTCGTCGAGGGCGACGGCGGGGCGGCCCGCTTCAAGGTGCGCGACAAGCTGTACGCGCCTGAAGAGATCAGCGCACAGGTGCTGCGCAAACTCGCCGACGACGCTTCCAAGCAACTGGGGGAGCGGGTCACGGAGGCGGTCATCACGGTGCCCGCCTACTTCAACGACGCTCAGCGCACCGCCACCAAGGACGCCGGGCGCATCGCCGGACTGGAAGTGCTGCGGATCATCAACGAGCCGACGGCGGCCGCCCTCGCGTACGGCATGGACAAGAAGGAGCACGAGACCGTCCTCGTCTTCGACCTGGGCGGCGGCACCTTCGACGTGAGCATCCTCGACGTCGGCGACGGCGTGGTGGAGGTGCGCTCCACCGCCGGTGACAGCCACCTGGGCGGCGACGACTTCGACCGGCGTCTGGTGGACTACCTGGCGGACGACTTCCAGAAGGAGAACGGCATCGACCTGCGCAAGGACCCGCAGGCGCTGCAGCGACTGTTCGAAGCGGCGGAGAAGGCCAAGACCGAGCTCAGTTCTGTGACGCAGACGCAGGTCAGCCTGCCGTTCATCACCGCTGACGCCTCGGGCCCCAAGCACCTCACCGACTCGATCATGCGGTCCACTTTCGAGCAGATCACCGGCGACCTGGTGGAGCGTTGCCTGGGACCGGTGCAGCAGGCGATGGCCGACGCGAAGGTCGGCGAGAGCGACATCGACGAGGTCATCCTCGTCGGCGGTTCCACCCGCATCCCCGCCGTCCAGACTCTGGTCCGCCGGCTGACCGGCGGCAAGGAACCCAACATGAGCGTCAACCCCGACGAGGTCGTGGCCCTGGGCGCCGCGATCCAGGCCGGGGTGCTCAAGGGCGAGGTCAAGGACGTCCTGCTGCTCGACGTCACACCCTTGTCGCTGGGCGTGGAGACGCGCGGCGGAGTGATGACGAAGATCATCGAGCGCAACACCACCATTCCCGTGCGCCGCAGCGAGACCTTCTCCACCGCCGAGGACAACCAGCCGGCCGTCGATGTGGTGGTCCTCCAGGGCGAGCGCGAGCGGGCCGCCGACAACCGGGTGCTGGGCCGGTTCCAGCTCACCGACATCCGGCAGGCGCCGCGGGGCGAACCACAGGTCGAGGTCACCTTCGACATCGACGCCAACGGCATCCTCAACGTCAAGGCCCGCGACCGGGACACCGGCAAGGAACAGGGCATCACCATCAGCGAGAGCTCCAACCTGGACCGCAGTGAGGTCGAACGCATGGTCCAGGAGGCCGAGCGCAACCGGGGCGAGGACCAGGCACTCCGCGAGTCCGTCGACGCCCGCAACGAACTCGATGCCGTCGCGTACCAGGTCGAGAAGCGCCTCGCCGAACTGGGTGACGCAGCGCCCGCGCACGAGAAGGCACGTGCCGAAATGCTCGTGTCCGACGCCCGGGCGGCGGTCAAGGAAGAGGCGGGCGCGGAGCGCGTGCGGCCTCTGACCTCCGAACTCCAGCAGGTACTCGCCGGGCTGGCGGCCCATCAGGGCGGCGCCACCACGGGCGGCGGTCCCGGCCAGGACGCCGCCACCGGCGGTCCCACGAGTGGCGGTGGCGGTGACGATGATGTCATCGACGCCGAGTTCGACAAGAGCTGAGGCGCGCCATGCCCACCCACCCCCAGGAACCCGACCGGGCCGCGTCGGATCCGGGCGTAGGAGTCCCGGAAGGCGCCGGACCTCCTCTTCGCGAGGATTTGCCCCAACCGGCGCCGCCCCGGCCCCAAGCGGCGAACGGCGAACCGGGACCCGATGCCGCCGGCCCCGCGCCTGCCGAGGACGAGTACACGACCGCGATCCGGGAATTGGAGGACCGCTGGCGGCGCGCACTCGCCGACCTCGACAACCTTCGCAAGCGTCACGCCAGGGAACTGGAGCGCGAACGGGCGGTCGAGCGGTCCCGCACGGCGGCCGCCTTCCTGCCCGTCCTCGACAACCTCGAACTCGCCCTGACCCACGCGGGCGCCGATCCGGGCGCGATCGTGGAGGGTATCCGGGCCGTACGCGACCAGGCGGTGAACGTCCTCGAACTGCTCGGCTACCCGCGGCATGCGGAGACCGGCGTCGCCTTCGACCCGGCCCGGCACGAGGTGGTCGGCGTCGTCCAGGACCCCGACGCCCCACCGGGCACCGTCGTCGAGGTGCTGCGCCCCGGCTACGGGGACGGCGAACGGCAGCTCAGGCCCGCCGCCGTGACGGTCGCGAAGCGGGAGTGACCGGTCATGGCACGGGACTTCTACGAGGTGCTGGGCGTGTCGCGGACGGCGAGCCAGGACGAGATCCAGCAGGCATATCGCAAACTCGCCCGCAGGCACCACCCGGACGTCAACAAGGACCCCGGGGCGGAGGAGCGTTTCAAGGACCTCAACGAGGCATACAGCGTCCTGTCCGATCCCAAGAGCCGGGCCCGCTACGACCGATTCGGCGAGGACTTCCGGAAGATCCCGGAGGACTTCGACGAACGGGTCGCGGCGGGAGCGGGTGGCGGCTTCCGCGGTCGGAGGACCGCAGGCGGGGGCGGGCCTCGTGTCCGGTATGCCACCGGCTTCGGCGACGACTTCGGCGCGGAGGGCATCGACATCGAGGACCTGCTCGGCTCCATGTTCGGAGCCGGCGCCGCCCGAGGCGGCGTCCCCGGAGCGGACCAGGAGGCGGAACTGCCGCTCACCGTCGAGGAGGCGTACCGAGGCGGCCGTCGCACCGTCACACTCGCCGGCCCCACCGGGCAGCCGCGGCGTTACGAGGTCGACGTGCCGCGGGGCGTCACCGACGGGCAGCGCATCCGGCTGGCGGGTGAGGGTGGCCGGGGCAGTGGTGACGCCGCCGCGGGCGACCTGTACCTGCGGGTGCGTATCCAGCCCCACCCCCAGTTCCGGCTGGACGGCCGCGACGTGCACGTCCAGGTCCCGGTCACCCCCTGGGAGGCGGCCCTGGGTGCGACCGTGCCGGTGCCCACGCCCGGCGGCGGCACGGCGAAGGTCACGGTGCCCGCGGGCTCGTCCAGCGGCCGGCGGCTGCGGCTGCGTGGCGAGGGCATGCCGAACCCGAGGGGCGCGAACGGCGACCTGTACGCCGAACTCCGCGTCATGGTGCCTCCCGCCCTCGGCGACCGGGAGCGCGAACTGTTCGAGGAGCTCGCCGCCACTTCCTCGTTCGACCCCAGGAGGACGCGATGAACGACCGACCCGCGGGAGCGGGGGGCATCGGCCGGGCCGGCGTGGGCGGCCGTCCGGTACGAACGGGCGCCGACATCACCGCCTCGACGGCCGTCCGGTACGCGCTCGTCCCCGTCCCCAGGCTCTCTCTGGCCGCCGTGGCCCTTCGCTCGGGCCTCCACCCCGATCTGATCCGCCGGTTCGTCGCCCTCGGCCTGGTCGAGGCCGAACGCGACTCCGCGGGACGACTGGTGTTCGACCCCATGGCCCCTGCGGTTCTCGCCCGTGTCCAGCGACTGCGCACCGGACTCTGCCTCAACTACGCATCCATCGGCCTGGTGCTCGACCTGCTCGACCGCATCAGCCTGCTCGAAGCCGCCCTGCGCGGCCGCGGCACGAGGAGTGAAACACCCCCATGGACATGAACCGTCTCACCCAGAAGTCCCAGGAAGCCCTCCAGGAAGCCCAGAGCGCGGCCGTCGGCATGGGGCAGACCGAGGTCGACGGGGAACACCTGCTGCTCGCGCTTCTCGATCAGGAGGACGGTCTGATCCCACGGTTGCTGCAACAGGCCGGCACCGAGCCGAAGGAACTGCGCGCGGCCGTACGCGAGGAACTCTCCCGCCGCCCGAAGGTCACCGGTCCCGGCGCGGCACCCGGCCAGGTCTTCGTCACCCAGCGCCTGTCCCGCCTGCTCGATGCCGCCGAGCGGGAGGCCAAACGCCTCAAGGACGAGTACGTGTCCGTGGAGCACCTCCTGCTCGCCCTGGCCGAGGAGGGCTCGGCGACCGCCGCCGGCCGCCTGCTCAAGGAGCACGGCGTGACCCGGGATTCGTTCCTGAGCGCGCTCACCCAGGTCCGCGGCAACCAGCGCGTCACCTCCGCCAACCCCGAAGCGGCCTATGAGGCTCTGGAGAAGTACGGCCGCGATCTCGTCCTCGAGGCTCGGTCCGGGCGGCTGGACCCGGTCATCGGCCGTGATGCGGAGATCCGCCGCGTCACCCAGATCCTCAGCCGCAAGACCAAGAACAACCCCGTCCTCATCGGCGATCCCGGCGTCGGCAAGACCGCCATCGTCGAGGGCCTGGCCCAGCGCATCGTCCGCGGCGACGTCCCCGAGGGCCTGCGCGACAAGACGGTGTTCGCCCTCGACATGGGCTCCCTGGTCGCCGGCGCCAAGTACCGCGGCGAGTTCGAGGAACGCCTCAAGGCCGTGCTGTCCGAGGTCAAGGCCGCCCAGGGAGGCATCCTGCTCTTCATCGACGAACTCCACACCGTCGTAGGAGCGGGCGCCGCCGAAGGAGCCATGGACGCGGGCAACATGCTCAAGCCGATGCTCGCCCGCGGCGAACTGCACATGATCGGCGCGACCACCCTCGACGAGTACCGCAAGCACATCGAGAAGGACGCCGCCCTCGAACGCCGCTTCCAGCAGGTCCTGGTCGACGAGCCGAGCGTGGAGGACACCATCTCCATCCTGCGCGGACTGCGCGAACGCCTGGAGGTCTTCCACGGCGTGAAGATCCAGGACACCGCGCTGGTCTCCGCGGCCACCCTCAGCCACCGGTACATCACCGACCGGTTCCTGCCCGACAAGGCCATCGACCTCGTCGACGAGGCGTGCGCCCGGCTGCGTACCGAGATCGACTCGATGCCCGCCGAACTCGACGAGATCACCCGCCGCGTCACCCGCCTGGAGATCGAGGAGGCGGCCCTGTCCAAGGAGACCGACGCCGCCAGCAGGACTCGCCTGGACGAGCTGCGCAGGGAACTGGCCGACCTGCGCGGCGAGGCCGATGCCAAACGCGCCCAGTGGGAGGCGGAACGACAGGCGATCCGCCGCGTGCAGGAACTGCGCCAGGAACTGGAGCAGGTCCGTCACGAGGCGGAGGAGGCCGAGCGCGCCTACGACCTGAACCGGGCCGCCGAACTCCGCTACGGCCGCCTCCAGGACCTGGAGCGCCGACTCGCCGCGGAGGAGGAGCAACTGGCCGCCAAGCAGGGGCAGAACCGGCTGCTGCGCGAGGTCGTCACCGAGGAGGAGATCGCCGAGATCGTCGCCGCCTGGACCGGCATCCCCGTCGCCCGTCTCCAGGAGGGCGAACGCGAGAAGCTGCTGCGCCTCGACGAGATCCTGCGCGAGCGCGTCATCGGCCAGGACGAGGCCGTCAAACTCGTCACCGACGCCATCATCCGCGCCCGCTCCGGCATCCGCGACCCTCGCCGCCCTATCGGCTCGTTCATCTTCCTCGGCCCCACCGGCGTCGGGAAGACAGAGCTGGCGAAGACCCTCGCCCGGACCCTGTTCGACACCGAGGAGAACATGGTCCGCCTCGACATGAGCGAGTACCAGGAGCGGCACACGGTCAGCCGGCTCATGGGCGCACCACCCGGATACGTCGGCTACGAGGAAGGCGGCCAGCTCACCGAAGCCGTACGTCGCAAGCCGTACTCGGTCGTGCTGTTCGACGAGATCGAGAAAGCGCACACCGATGTCTTCAACACCCTGCTGCAGATCCTCGACGACGGCCGCATCACCGATGCGCAGGGCCGTACCGTCGACTTCCGCAACACCGTGATCATCATGACGTCCAACATCGGCTCCGAGCATCTCCTCGACGGCGCCACCGCCGAAGGTGAGATCAAGCCCGACGCCCGCGCCTTGGTGATGGGCGAGCTGCGCGGGCACTTCCGCCCGGAGTTCCTCAACCGCGTCGACGACATCGTGCTGTTCAAGCCGCTCGGTGAGCGGCAGATCGAGCGCATCGTGGAGCTGCAGTTCGACGAGCTGCGCCGCCGGCTCGCCGAACGCCGCATCACCGTCGAACTCACCGATGCTGCACGCGAGGTGATCGCCCACCAGGGTTACGACCCGGTGTACGGGGCCCGGCCGCTGCGGCGTTACATCTCCCACGAGGTCGAGACGATGGTCGGGCGCGCCCTGCTGCGCGGTGACGTCCAGGACGGCGCGACGGTCCGCGTCGACGCCGAACATGGAGAGCTGGTGGTCACCTACGACCGGCCCGAGGACGTGAAGGGAGCGCGGGCGGCATGAGCACGATGCAGGCGACGACCGTCAGTTGTCCCCACTGCGGGCGCACCAACCGGGTGCCCGTGGCCGCTGAGGGCCGCCCCAAGTGCGGCCACTGCAAGCAGCCCCTACCGTGGATGGTGGACGCGGGCGACGACGACTTCGCCGAGGTCGCCGAGCGGGCCGACATCCCCGTCGTGGTCGACCTGTGGGCCACCTGGTGCGGCCCCTGCCGCATGGTCAGCCCCGCACTGGAGAGGGTCGCCACCGATCTCGCCGGCCGAATCAAACTCGTCAAGGTCGACGTCGACAAGAACCCGCGGCTGTCGCAGCGTTTCGAGGTCCAGGCCGTGCCGACACTGCTCGTCCTCGACCGGGGCGAGACGATCGCCCGGCAGGCGGGGGCGGCGCCCGCCCCCGCTCTGCGCCAGTGGGTGGAACAGTCGATCACCGCCCGGAAAGGGTGATCCGGATGACCCTGCACGCAGACCCCCACCTCGCGCTTGTCCGGCCGGTCCAGCCGCTGACCCCGGAAGGGTGTCAGGAGTGTCTGATGCTCGGCTCCCCGTGGGTCCACCTGAGGCTCTGCCTGACCTGCGGGCACGTCGGCTGCTGCGACTCCTCGCCGAACAAGCACGCGCGCAAGCACGCGGCTGCCGTCGCCCATCCGATCGTGCAGTCCTTCCAGCCCGGCGAGGAATGGCGCTGGTGCTTCGTTCACGAGGCGTTCGTCTGATGTCCGGCGACCAGTCGCTGCCGGGCGAAGAACCGGTGCCGGAGGAAGCCGACGAGGCCGCCTTCTGGGAGACCCCGGACATCTACGGCGCGTATCCGCGGCTCACGGAGGACCAGACAGCACGTCTGGCGGAGCATGGGCAACGCCGGAGCATGGCTCCGGACGACGTGCTGATCCGGGAGGGGGAGCGCTGCGAGACGTTCTACGTCGTCCTCAGCGGTTCCGTCGCCGTCGTCGAGGACCACGGCACTCCCGAGGAGCACGTGCTGCGCGTGCACGGCCCCGGTCGCTTCATCGGCGAACTCGGCCTGCTGTACGGACAAGTGGCCTTCTACACCGCTGTCGCCAGGGAGCCCGGCGAGGTCCTCGCTGTCTCCTTGGACCAGTTGCGCCATCTGGTGTCCCAGGACTCCACCATCGGAGACGTCGTGCTGCGCGCCTGTCTGTGCCGTCGCGCGCTGCTCGTCGGACAGGGCGCCGGCTTCCGCATCATCGGCTCGCGCTACTCGCCGGACACCAGACGGCTGCGCGAGTTCGCCGTCCGCAACCGGCTGCCGCACCGCTGGATCGACCTGGAGACCGACGAGGAGGCCGAGGAGTTGCTGCGCCGCTTCGGCGTCGGCCCGGCGGAGACACCACTCGTCATCTGGCGGGACACCACCCTGTTGCGCAACCCCAGCAACGCGGAACTGGCCCGGCTCATCGGCCTGCCGTCACTACCCGCCGGAAACCGTCGCGGCGACATCCTCATCGTAGGCTCCGGACCCGCCGGCCTCGCTGCCGCGGTGTACGCCGCCTCCGAGGGTCTGAGCACCACGGTGGTGGAGGCGATGGCCACCGGCGGCCAGGCCGGCACGTCGTCCCGCATCGAGAATCTGCTCGGGTTCCCATCCGGCATCTCCGGCGCCGAACTCACCGAACGCGCCGTGCTCCAGGCCGACAAGTTCGGCGCCAGGATCAGCCTTCCGCTGGAGGCGACCGGACTCCGTGCCGTAGACGAGGACCACTACGTGGTGGCGTTCGCCGACGGCAGCGAGATCGCCGCCCGCGCCGTCGTCCTGGCCATGGGTGCCCGCTACCGCCGGCTCCAGGTGCCCGGCATCGAACGCCTGGAGGGAACGAGCGTGCACTACTCGGCGACCGTCTACGAGGCCCAGCAGTGCCGCACCGACCCGGTGGCCGTCGTCGGCGGAGGCAACTCGGCGGGCCAGGCGGTGCTGTTCCTCGCCGGGTACGCGCCGAAGGTGCGCCTGCTGGTCCGAGGAGCCAGCCTTGAGGCCAACATGTCCCGCTACCTGGTCGACCAGGTGGAGCGCCATCCGCGGGTGGAGGTCATGCTGCACACCGAGGTCACCGAGGTCATCGGCCAGGAAGTGCTGGAGGAACTCGACGTGGTCGACAACCGCACGGGCGGGCACCGCCGGCTCGCGGTACGGAGCCTGTTCGTCTTCACCGGCGCCGAACCTCACACCGAGTGGCTCGCCGGCATGGTCGCCCTCGACTCCCGCGGCTTCGTCCTCACCGGGCCGGAGGCCCAGGAAGCCTGTGCCTACCCCGAGGTGTGGCACGGCCGCGGGCGCTCGTGCATGACCCTGGAGGCCAGCCTGCCCGGGGTCTTCGCGGTAGGGGACGTCCGCAGCGGCTCGGTGAAGCGGGTGGCCTCCGCGGCCGGTGAGGGCGCGATGGCCATCCATTTCGTGCACCGGCACCTGGGGCACTCGGCCGTACCCGGCACCACGGGCACGTCAGCTGTCGCGGGCCACTCGGACGTCTCGCCACGCATACGTCACAAGGAGTCCGCATGGCTCGCGTGACGAACGGCGGACGATGAAATTGCGAGAAGGAAGAAGGAGGCGATGGCGATGGCCATGCCCGTCCGGCGCCACCGCGGTGGTGGTCTGCAGGAAAGGCCCGTCTGGGCACCTGTCGCTCTCAATCCCCTGGTCGAGTTCGACGAACTGCTCAGCCGGATGAGCGGCCTGCTGGAGTCGACGGTGGGCGCGGCACCCGCGGCCGCGTGGACGCCTCTCGCGGACGTGTCGGAGTCCGAGGAAGCGTTCCACATAGAAATCGAACTCCCCGGTGTGAAGAGCAAGGACATTGACGTGGAGGCCAACGGTCCCGAACTCGTGGTCACCGGAGAGATCAAGGAGCGGGAGCGCAAGGGTGTCCTGCGCCGCAGCACCCGCCGCGTCGGAGCCTTCGAGTACCGTTTGCGGCTGCCCGGGGAACTGGATACCCACAAGATCAGGGCTGAGATGCAGGACGGAGTGCTCAGCATCACCGTCCCCAAGGCCGACGTCGCAAAGCCGCGACACGTCGAGATCAGTGAGACGGGTGAAAGTACCGAGAGCAGCGGCTGAGAGGCGAGCGCCGCGGTTCCGGGCACCCATCCGGGACTGCGGCCGGGCCTGCGAGGCTCGACACCCCTCACGGCGGTGGAGGCGCGCTACGTGGCTCCCACCGTCGGTGGTTCTTCCTGCTGGTCTCGCTGACCTTTTTCGTGGCGTACGCGGGAGCGAACTCGGCCCGTCTGGCGGTGAGCGAGGTCCTGAAAACTGCCGCACCCGCGGCCCGCCGCCGGTAGCAGGAGCGCGTGGAGCCCGCCGTCACCGTCCGGGCACTGGATCGGGCAGCATCCTGTACTCGCCGAGGATGGCCGGCACCGCGGGCACGGCAAGACGTACGTCCGCCATGGCCGGACGACGCCTCGACGACGAGATCGAACAGCCGCCAGGCGCCCGACGAACTGCCGGAGGCGCTGGAGGCCGTGGGGGACCGCAACCCGGCGCAATGCAGCGAGAGCGTCGTGGATCAGTTCCCGCCGGAAGCCACGCCGTCCGAGGATTCGAGTCCCACGCCGTCACCCTGGTGGCGTCGCTCATCCTCGGCAAGGCGGCTTTCGGCCCGTCCGGCCTGGCCATCCCCCTGCTCGCGTCTGCGATATGCGTTGTCACGGCGGGCATCGGCGTCCCGACCGTCACGCCCCACTTTTCATAACTGACGTAGCGTCAAGCAAGTCAGCATCTCATCAGCATCAGTCCCCAGAGGGCCTTCCTGGCAGACGTCTGATCGGCGGGTTCACAGCGGCCTGGCTCGCACGGAAGCCCAGGCAGGGAGCCTGCTCGCGGAGTGAAGCGATGTTCCTCACAAACATCGACTCCGCCGCGTGCCGGTGTAGGGTGGAGAACGCCCTTGACCTGCAGAAAGCTGGCAGGGAGCCGTCCTTTAGGAGTCCAAAGTGCTGCGTACTCTGTTCAAGTCCAAGATCCACCGCGCCACCGTCACCCAGGCCGACCTGCACTACGTGGGATCCGTGACCATCGACGCGGACCTGCTCGACGCCGCCGACCTGCTGCCCGGTGAGCTCGTGCACATCGTGGACATCACCAACGGCGCCCGCCTGGAGACGTACGTCATCGAGGGGGAGCGCGGGTCCGGGGTCGTCGGGATCAACGGGGCGGCCGCCCACCTCGTGCACCCCGGGGATCTGGTGATCATCATCAGCTACGCTCAGGTCACCGACGCCGAGGCGCGGGAGCTGAAGCCGCGGGTGGTGCACGTGGACGGCGACAACCGGATCGTCGAGCTCGGCGCCGACCCGTCCGCGCCGGTGCCCGGCTCGGACCAGCAGCGCAGCCCGCAGGCCGTTCCGGCCTGACCGGGGACGACGACCAGGAGCGTGCGTACCCATGACTGACATCGAGATCCGCGACGACCGGGCGGCGGGCCGGCTGGAGGCCGTCGGTGACGGCGGCGAAGTCGTCGGTCACATCGAGTACTTCGTCCTCGAGGCGCCCGCGCGCGCCCTGGTCCCGGTCCACACCATCGTCGAGCCGGCCCACGAGGGCAAGGGCATCGCCGGCTCCCTGGCCCGCGAGCTGTACGCCGTCGCCGAGCGCGAGGGCGTCCCGGTCGCCCCGCTGTGCCCGTACGTCGTGAAGTGGGCCGAGCGCCACCCCGAGGTCGCCCCGCCGGCCGACCCGGAACTGCTCGCCGCCGCCAAGGACTGGCTGCGGGCCCACCCCGGCCGCTTCTGAGGCGGGCGTACCGGACCACACAGGCTGCGAATTCCACGATGCTCGCGCTCCTGCACACCTCACCCGTGCACGTCCCGGTCTTCGACGCCTTGCGCGACACCGGCCACCCGGGGCTGGAACTGCGTCACTTCGTCGACGAGGAACTGCTGGAGCGGGCCCGGCGGGACGGTCCCGAGGCGGTCGGCGCGGATGTGGGCGAGGTCCTCGGCCGCGCCGTGGGTGCCGGGGCGCGGGCGGTGCTGTGCACCTGCTCCACCATCGGTGGCGTCGCGGAGGCCCGGGCGGCCGCGGCCGGTGTACCGGTGCTGCGGGTCGACCGGCCGATGGCGGCCGCCGCCGTGGCCGCGGGCCCGCGCGTCACCGTCCTCGCCGCCCTGCGCAGCACCCTCGGCCCCACCGCCGACCTCGTCGAGGAGGAGGCGCGCCGGGCCGGCCGGCCCGTCTCCGTCCGCACCGTGCTGGTCGACGGGGCCTGGGACCACTTCACGGCCGGGGCCACCGAGGGTTACGTACGGCGGATCGCGGCCGCCGCGGACGCGGTCACCGGCACCGATGTGATCGTGCTCGCCCAGGCCTCCATGGCCCCGGCCCAGGGAATGGTCTCGACGGCGGTTCCGGTGCTGTCCAGTCCCCGGCCGGGTCTGGCCGCCGGCGCCGCGGCCGTCGCGGCGGCGGTGCGCGAGCGCTGAGCGCGGCTCCGACGGAACCGAGGCCGTTGTCGCGGCGTGGTGTCGGGGCGCTGAGGGCGCTGAGGGCGGTGCGGGCCGGGCAGTGGTTGCCGTGGCGGTGGTGCGTGGCCGGTGGGCGTGGGGTTCCGCCGGGACGGGCAACACTCCGCGCCTCCACTCGGGCGCGTTCCGTGCCGCCCGTCGGGTGAGTGGCCGAGCGGCCCTCGGGTAGGCGGGGGAGTAGTCCAGAGGCGATGACGTACAGCGACCGCCGGAGGCATCCATGACGAGCCCGCACCCCGACCCCGTACCGCCCGGCCCGAGCCCGGGCCCGGGTCCCACCCCGCCGGATCCCTACCCGAGCCCGGTCCCGCCGCCCGCGCCGGGGCCCGAGCCGACTCCGCCGGGCCCGGGGCCCGGCCCCACACCGCCTCCGGCGCCCCCGGCCCCCGGTCCGCCGGAGCCCTCGCCGTCCCCGATCCCCCCGGGCCCCGAGCCGACCCCGAGTCCGGAACCCGGCCCGCCCCTGACGTCCGGGACCTGAAGGCTCCGGGGGACTGGGGGACTCAGGAGCCGACGGAGGCGCGCAGGAGCGCGAAGAGCGCGAAAAACGGGGCGGGGACGGCGGACGCCCGCCCGCGGCCCCGCGCCACCCCCCAGGCGCCCCCGGGCCGCCGGCCCCCAAGG
>NZ_JBSFBX010000020.1:0-123256 GCF_053593175.1 Streptomyces sp. NPDC002386 | reverse complement strand
GCCAGATCCTGCACGCCCCGCGCACCGGCACGGTCGTGCGGTACGAGTCGATGGACACCATCGGCGGACCGTTCATGTTCGGCGTCCGCGTCTGACCTCACCGCTTCGGACTTCCCTCTCCCCTATGGCGTCGCCGGCGGGAGACGAGCACAGGGGGCGGCATGGTGAGGTGGAAGCCCAGGTCGTGGCCGAAGTGCTCCGTCATCATGGACCGGTGACGACATGGATGCGCTGTTACTGGGACGAGGAAGACGTCTGGTTCTACTTCGAGCTCGACGCCGAAGGCTGGGTGACGCGCCAGGTCGAACTCCAGGGCCCTGCATCAACGCCGATCGCAGCAGCTTCCCTCGAGGAATGGCAGCGGGCCCAGAACGTCGGGCATCAAGGTGAGTACGACAACAGGTTCGGTGTCACAGCCGAGTTGCCCGTCTCGGAATGGGAAGGCCACGCGCCTGAGCAGCTGTCCTCCGAAGAGTTCGAGGCGGTATGGGGTCGCGCTCGTCGACTGATGGCATCTCGGCTGCTCTGAGGCTTCTCTCCAACACGCACGGCGGCTCCTGCTGCAGGCGGAGGCCGACGTGCCGAGCCATCCAGCCCGGCTGATGTCGTTGCCCGACACCAAGGCCCGGGAAGGAGCACCGGCCGGCATGAGAGGGGTGGCTGCCGAAGGGATCTGCGCAACGCATCGGCGGGGCCGACACCGGCCGCTACACGTCGCTGTCCATGTTTCCGACCGCTCGACCGCCGGAGTCCCGGCTTCGTCCCGGCTGCGGTGCACCCCCTCACCTGGCGGTGCCGGCTACCGGCAGGTGGGATCGGAGAGGGCAGAGACGGTGTAGGGCGGCTGCCCCGGCGGATCGTCCAGCTGGCTGTTGACCACGTAGAGGCGGCAGCCGTGCCGAGCGAGGGTGGTCGGCAGGGCGAACCGGTCACCGGTGATCCGATGCTCCACCGTCCCGCTGCGGAGATCTCTACTCAGCTCGGCGATGTAAACCCCCGCCGGTGCACCGTAGTTGAGCACGGCGTAGAGATGGCGGCCCCGCAGCAGCATGCCGTCCGGCCCGAACGACGCCCCACCGAGCTGCACCTCCTCGACGGCCTTCGTGGTGGTGTTCACCCGCCACACCGCCTCCGTGCCGTTGGACGCCACGAGCAGCGTCCTGCCCGTCCGGTCAGCCGTGATGCCGTTGAGCAGCCAGTACTGGGCCGGAA
This sequence comes from Streptomyces sp. NPDC002386, assembly GCF_053593175.1. NCBI lineage: Bacteria > Bacillati > Actinomycetota > Actinomycetes > Kitasatosporales > Streptomycetaceae > Streptomyces > Streptomyces sp. NPDC002386. The sequence continues at coordinate 122,044 of NZ_JBSFBX010000020.1, read as the reverse complement.
ACCGTGGAGCAGCGCCGCGGATGTCGAGCCAGGGACGCAGCGGGCCAAGGCGACCGGCGCGCAGTACGGCTCGGTGGATCACGGGATTGGCCCAGTCGGTGACGTACACGGCGTCCTTGGTGATGACGAGGTCGTTGAGGTTCGCGGCGCCGAGAGGGCCGTCCTCGGCCCTGCGGCGGGTGACCAGGCGCCCGGCTCGGTCGTGCACCGTGAGGATCGAGCCGCCCACGGAGAAGACGCGGTGGCGGGCATCGGTGTGCACCCCGAGCGCGCTCGGGCGATCGGCGATGCCCTGAGCGGCGAACGGCCGCAGTTCGGCATCACCGATCCGTCCCGTGAACAGCCGGCCGGTGCCTTTGGACGTCACGTACAGGGTGCCGTCCGGCTCCACCGCGATTCCCTCCGGCAGGGTGCCGGGATCCCGCGAGACGACGTAGACCTCGGGTAGGCCCCGAGCGCCCGCGGGAACGGCTGTGCCGGCCGCCGCCAGGAGCACCGAAGCCCCCAGACAGAGCAGACGTGTCATGACGCGCATCCATCCACCTCCCCAACGATGTACCGCAGGGCCTGCCGAACCAACCGCCCCATGCCCGGTCTGGCCCCCGGCTCCCGCGGCGATCAAGCCGCGGCCACCAGGCTGCGCCAATCAGGCGTGCCGTCGCGATGTTCCGTGCCATGATTCGAGCAGGTTCGAAGACGGCCGCTGCGCCAACGGGATTGGATGGTCGGGAGGTTCGTTGATCGAGCTCACCGTGGACGCCGCCGGGCTCGCCCGTTCCCGCTTCGCCATCTCCCCGTTGCACGAGGTCGTGGCGACCCTGCTGCCCTGGGGCATGCGCCCGGCCGCCGACGCCGACCCTTGGGTCGCCCGCGCCCGACGTGTGCTGCGCCGGGCCCAGCTGCCCCTGCTCTCCGAACTGGCGCTGGACGCGGGCGGGTACGTGCCCGACTTCCTCAGCCCGCATCCCGTGCAGCCCTCCCCCAGCGTCGAAGAGGAGCTGCAGCGGGTACGGTGCACCCCGCCCGAGCGCGTCCTGGGCGAACTGCAGGCGCTCCGCGACGGGCGGCCGTGCAACGGGCTCGCCGGCTGCGAGCTGCCGCCGGGAGTACGGCGGGCCATGGCACGGGGCGGTGCACACGTGGCCCGGCAGGCCGCGGACGAGATGCGGCGCTACTGGGAGCTCGCCTTCGCCCCGCACTGGAAAGCCGCCAAAAGCGCGCTCGACGCGGAAGTCGACAGATGCGCAGGCGTGCTGGCCCGACACGGAGCAGCGGCACTCTTCAACTCCCTGCACCCGCACATCCGATGGGCCGACGGCACCCTGCACGTCGAAAGCCGGTACCAGATCGCGCTGCCCGTACCCCAGGTGATCGTCGTACCATCCCTCGTCGCGCCTCAACCGGCCGTGGCCGTGGACCCGACACGTGACGGAGCCAGGCCCCCGATGCTCGTCCATCCCGTGCGCGACAAGGCCATCACCGACACCATCTCCCCAGGAGCACCCACCGCCGAAACAGCCCAGCTGCTCGGCCCCACCAGGGCGGCACTCCTCGCGGCACTGACACAACCAGCCTCCACCGCGCAGCTGGCAGCACGCCACTACCTCAGTCCTGCCACAGTCTCCTACCACCTCGGCGTACTCCACCGAGCCGGCCTCGTCACCCGCACCCGAACCGGCCGGACAGTTCTCTACCACCAGACGCACCACGCGACTCGACTGACACAGAGTCAATAGACCGCGGCGCGGTACTCGCCGATGCGTTGCCGATGCGCTTCCGTCGCTCGCGAGCCGGTCCGGGCACTTCCTCCCCGCCGCCGGCAGCACCGCCGCCCACATCCGCTCGCGGGCCCGGCGGCCTGACGCACTGGTAAATCGATGGCGTGCCCGAAGCACTCCGCCCACCCTGGTCCGCATGGCAAAGCCCAAATTTCAGATTAGAGCCCATCACACGGACTCAACGATCACCGTTTACCAGGCGTACTCTCCGGCGATCGGCCTCCCGGCGGCCCGGGAGAACCGTTTCCCGGCTCTGTGGCGGCGGGACCGGATGACATGGATCTTCTCTGCACCAACGCGGGCGTCAGAAGGCCGAAGGAGCGTGACTGCGCCCGATCAGTGACGGAATCGGGCGACCTCCCCCTCGATCCGAATCAGGAACTCCGTGATCGGGGCTCCGCCGCTGTCCGGAACGAGGACAAGGTCTTGGGCGTAGATCGTCTCGTCTGCGGCCAAGGCCGCATCCTCGTCACCACGGCGCCAGGCATCACGGGACGCGGCGAACAAGGGAGCAAGCCCTTCCCAGGCTGGGCCGGGTTCGAAGCGACAGTCGGACCAGAACATGTCGCCGCTTTCGAGGGCCAAGGTTCCCACCAGCCGCCCACCCTGTCTGAGATGCCAAGTCCGCTCCGCCATGTTCCCCTCCCGCGGTCGTTACTGATCGTTCGACTCTATGCCGTGGGCGTGGCCGCAGGGTCGCTGAACCTCCAGGACGACTGCCGTCCCGGCCACGGTTCGGTCCTCGTGCATGGTGATCACTTGGCCGGGCTCAAGGTGCTGCCACTGCTGAGGGTCAAGGGGCGCGAGTCGCACCGAGGCTCGCCCGCCAGGTTCGAGGAAGGGCGTGCGCTCAACCCAAAGCATGGCGATGTTGAGGGCCGGTTCGCCGGTCGGGGTTCGGTTTCCGATGTTCCACATCGGTCGCAGGACGCCGGCGCCGGAGATGGGCGTCTGCCGTCGGGCCTCGGCGGCCGGGCGGAGGGTGAGGTCGGCCCGGATGATGCCGTTGCGGGTTTCGTAGCAGCGCCAGTGGCACCAGGCCGCACTCGTCTCCAGCCGCATCTGTTCGGCAGCGGTGGCCAGGGTTTCCCAGAAACTCAGGGGAAGCGGTTGGACGTCTCCGAGTTCCTCCAGCAGGTCAAGGGCCACCTCCCACTCGTCGTGGGTGAGGTACTCCCAGACGTCGGCCACCGTGATGTCGTTCTCGGTGGCCATTTCCTCGGGGACGAGCAGGGAAGCGGCTTCCAGCAGCTTGGGAACATCCATGCGCCTGATTCTGACCCAGGCCGCGTTTCTGGTGTTCGCAGTGCTGCTTACCTCTCTGTGGCCTGGGGCTTCTGATGCGGGATCGGAGGCATTCCGAGGGAGACAGGATCGCTGCGCTGGAAGCGGCGGGCCTGCTCGCGCTTGCTCCGCAAGAAGGTGAGCGTCAGATCGAGGCCTTCGATCTCGCCTCGCCAGTCCTCTTCGACGGCTCGTTCGCGGCGGGCGAGGAGGTCCTCCTCCAGCTCGTTGAGGCGGGACAGCATCTTCGGGTTGATGCTGAGCATCGGGCAGCGAATGCAGGCTTCTCTGAACCAGTAACTACGGTCCGTTGAGGCAGTCGGCAAACCTGTGGCACATGAGTACCGTCCCGGGCCAGGATGCGGCTATGCGTGATGTCCAGAGCGATCCCGAGTTGCAGGATCTGGTTCGGCGGTTCGTCACGCCTGATCGGCGATACCTTCGGTTGGGCGGGAGCGTTTTCCGGTTGAGCCCGGTTGAGCGCTCCGCGTTTGTGCGGGATCTGGCTCAGGCTGCGTACGAAATCACTCCGGCGGAGCTCGGCGTCCTCTTCGAGGGTGGATGGCGCGAGCGCAAGACTGCCGCCTGGCTGGTTGCTGCGGCCCACAGGTCCGAGTTCCGCGAGCTCATAGGTCGGCTCCTGCTGGCCAGCGAGGGGCCGTATGCGGGCGCGGCATACTGCGTCGCCCTTGCGGAGTTCGGTACTGCAGCGGATGCCGAACTGCTCAGCGCATACCTTGATCACTACTTGTCGCGTCCCGACCTCGACTACGACCAGGCAGTCGTCCTTGGGACGCTTCTGTACCTCGATGAGATTCTCGGCTCCGAGTACACGACACGGTTCCTTGCCCCGGCCGGTCCCTGGGACCGATGGCTCGAAGTCCGGGCCGTGGCGGCTCTCGACCCGCATGACTGTCGGCAGGCCGTGCAGCAACTGTGCGCTTTCGTCGACGAGACCGCTGAGGTCTTCGCCTCGCTGGCCTGCGGGAGCTGATCATGACCGAGCGGGACATCATCCTCAACGAACTCGCCCAAGGACTGCGCCCGATGTCACAGGGCATCGAGTGGTTCGACACCCACAGCCCGGAGGAGCAGGCCGAGATACTCCTGTTCCTGCGCCACCACTGCGTGCAGGCGCGCGCCGTCACCGAAGACGGACCGGAGAGCATCCGACGTGCCGGGCTGCGCCCGACGCATACCCCGGCGGTCTTGATCACCTGCGGCCCGATCGACCAGCAACTGGGGAAGATCGCCGGCCTCACCCCTGTCGACGAACGACGCAAGTCGTTCCGGCTACTGGTCAAGGTCCTCGCGGTCGCAGACGAACGGCGCCGCGAACGCTTCTGCTCCGGCGGATGCGGTCACTGGTGGCACAGCCTGCCCGTCGCCGACGGGTGAGGACGAGTCCCCCGCCGCTGGCCTCCGCCCCTGGACTCCATGTGCGGCAAGACGGACTGACGGCAGTGTTCATGCGCTCGTGTCGTCGGCGGCGGAGTCGATCACCGCGCTCAGGGCCTGCAAGGCGCCATCGTATTGGTGGCGGTCGAACTGGAACGGACCGAATGCCACGTAGTCGCGGGTCTTGCGGTGGGGTTGCTCGAAGGCGTCCCAGGCTACGAGATCCGCTGTCGCGGTGATGCGGGCCATGAGCGGCCAGCACCCCCACTCACCGCATTCACAACCGAGGACGGGGGTCTTCGGCCCCATCGCGCTAGTGGACAGTCCGAGGAAGTGGTCCTGCATCGGGCCGAACCGGAAGAACTCCGGAATCAGACCACCGTAGGCATCACCTGCAGGCTGCATCCCGGCCGCGATCTCGTACTCATCGATCAGCTCGGTGAGTGGTGCTCCGTCGATGTGAGGGACGACCACGAGCAGACCCCTGTCGTCACGGTGCTGGCAATCGAACCGGATCTCATTGCTGATCATCCCGCGATTGTCTCAGCGACCCTGCTCCCTCCTTCTGGGCGGGGTGAGCCGGGGCCTTGCGCGACATGCCGAGGTTGATCGCCACGCTGCCGGGCGCGGAGTCGATCTGGTCGATTCTGGATTCGGCGTCGGCGAGGCTGACGCGCAGGCCCTCGATTTCGCCGAGCCAGCCCTCTTTCTCGGCTTCGGCGATCCGGTCGAGGAGGTTGTCGCAGATCTCCACCAGGCGGCCGCGCTGGGCGGGGTCGGGGCGCAGGAGGGAGCAGCGGACAGAGTCAGGAGCGCCCGTGCTCGCGGTTGAGCTCGTGGTAGCCGCGGAAGTCGAAGAACCGCAGGCCGTCGATCACCGCTCCAGACAGGATTTCCGGCAGGGTCCAAGGGTGGGGGGTGTAGTCGTCCGTAGCCACGCCTCCATGCTCAAGCAGCAGCGCGATCATTCGGTGAACCTCTGCGGTGCCGTCGATCCGCCCGGAGATGTCGATCTGCACCGCCCAAGTGGGGTGATGTCCGACGGCCGCTTCGAGGATCGCCACATCCTCGGGATCCCAATCGGAGAAGAGGTAGCCGGTCTGCTCATCGTCGATGTCGATGTAGAGGTTGCCGTCCAGAGTCCACGGATTGCGCTGCTCGGGCAGATGCCGATTGAGCGAGGCGACGGTCGCAGCTCGCTCACCTGCGGGAAACACGAGAACAGTTCGCATGGGTTGGAGCGTAGGCAGTTCAGCTTCGTGGCGACCATGGATTTAAGGGACGGTGCTGGTCCGTCGACGTAGTGGTGGTACGGATGGCGACGTCTGCGAAGGTCGGCATGCCGAGATCAACTGTGGAGGGTCGGCGGGCTGCTTCGGCATCGAGCTGCTCCAGCTTGCCTTGCGCGCCGGTGAGGCTGACCTGGAGGCCCTCGACTTCGCCCAGCCATCCTTCCCGCTCCGCCTCAGCGATCCGGGCGATCAGGTTGTCACGGATGTCGATCAGCCGTGACCGTTGGGCCGGATCAGGCCGGAGGAGCGAGCATCTGACACAAGCGTGCTCATGGATGCAAGGGGATCCGAAGGCGCGTGCGCATGTACCGATGGACACCTTCCGCTTCTCGAAGTGGGAGAGGAAGGCGTCCCACTCCTCCTCTGTCGGGATGCGGTACTCCTCCCCGGGGCGGGAGGCCCGCCGGCGAGCGATGAAGGCGCCCGGCGTCGAAGGCTGCAAGCAGCCGACGAAGGGCTCGGTCAGCGGGCGGTGATCTGTAGCCCCGCCCCGGTGTCAGTCCACCAGGCCGTCGCGCAGCAGGCGCCGGGCCGCCTCGGTGCGAGCCGCGGCGAGTTCTGTGGCGATCCGTTCGTTCCGATGGTCCTGCGGCGGGACCACGGCGGGCAGGGACTCGCCAGCGAGCAGGCAGGCGCGCCGCAGGTGGGTCGGCGGGTGGGTGGCGTCGACCTGGTGCCCGCGCCGGGCGCCGGCGCGTCGCTGCCGTTCGTACTCGTGCTCAGGTACGGACGCCGCGAACGCGGTGAGCAGGCACCAGAGTTCATCGGCCCGGGCCTTCGCCTCCCGGGCGGACCTCGATCCCCCGAGGGCCGCGCGGTTGGCCTCGCTGCGCAGCAGAACCGCGAGCGAGTTGGTGATGAGCAGCCGGTCCATGAGGTTCACCGCTGCCTGTGTGGAAGCGGTGCGGGCGGCCAGCCGGTCGGCGAGGTATTCGGCTCGCGTTCCGGCTCTCGACGTCAGCCGGACGAGCAGCACCAGCAGTCCACGGACCAGCAGGCGTGGCAGGACGTAGAGGGCGTTGACGGCCAACTCGATGCCGGACGGGTCCGGCAGCGGCTGGAGGGTGTGGTGCCAGAGGGCCAGAGTGCGTACCGCCGTGCCAACAACGAATCCGTTGCGTGTGTCGCCGTTGGCGTAGTGCGCCAACTCGTGCCCGAGCAAAGCGATCCGCTCTTCGGGCGTGAGGATCTCCCACAGCGGCATGCCCAGCACGAGCAGTCGCCGGCCGCGCACACCGTACGTAGTGACAGCGGCGTTGATGCTCCCGTCCACGACGATGGCGTGCACGCTGCGCGTGCCCACCGCATGCGCCACCTCGTCCACCAGGGCGAAGAGTTCGGGCGCTTCAGACCGGAACAGCACGGGCCGGTCGTCGGGCAGGCGGCGAACCCTCGGCGCGAGCGCCCAGAAAAGCACCAGAAGAACTGCACCCGCGACCACACCGACGCCACCCCAGCCCGCCACCACGCACCAGACACCGAGCACGGCCAGCGCAAGGGTGACACCGTGCACGAGCAGAGCGAGCACGGAGGCCGCGACCGCCGACGCGTCGCGCCGCGGCCGCAGCACCTGACCGCTCATCATCTCGTCGAGCAGTCGCTCCCCGTGTCGTCGGGCCAGGGTACGCTCGGCCCGGTCCAGCGGCCCCCCGTCCGGCTGCGGCTCCTCCGGGTCAACGTTCCAGTCACAGGCGGCGCACCAGATGGCGAACCGGCTGTCGCCGCGGATCTCCGTGCCGCACTCCGGGCACGGCTGTCTCGTCTCTCTGGCGACATCGAGCATCGCGGTTTCCCCCTCGTCCGCGGCCCTCCCCGAGCCGCTACCCGCTGGTACCGGCCGATCTGATCACACGGCAAGGCCATGGTGAAGGCACGGTCGTCCGCACGGGCTCAACCGTGATCCCGTCGCAACCGTCCAAGGCTACGCAGCAGGGGAAAGCAGGGCCTACTCCTAGCGGCACCGGTCCGCGGAGGTCGTGCTGCCGGCGGACGGGCGCACGGTGGGGTGCGTGGGTGAGGCAGACACAGAAGGTGTGGCTGAGGTGGGAGCCGATGGTGCCACAGGTGTTCCCGTCAACGTGAGCCGGCCACCGGTGATGAAGCTTTCAGGCAGACGCCCTGCCCCCGCCTGCTCCTTCGCCACCACCGCACCCATGGGTCGGAGATCGGCATACGTCGCCGAGAGGGCGGCGGAAGGCGGGGCCGTCAGAGCCGTATGGCAGGACCCGGACGCCTGTCCGTAGAAGTGCACCACGCCCAAGACGCTCCCGGCGACGGCCAGCATTGCGGCGGCCGTATAGGCAGCGGGGCGTGACGGTCGCCGACGGAGACGGACACCGAGCCGTCTTGTGGTGACAGCCTTGTCGGGTTTCGCCGTCTCGTCGTCGGCTCGCAGTCGTTCAGCCTGCTCTCTGGCCTGTTCGAGGATCTCGTCGGCCCGCGCCCTGGCCTGAGCGGTCAAGCGGTCTGCGTCGGCTTCGGCATCGGCACGTATCCGGGTCGCTTCGCCACGCGCGGCGGCACGGAGTGCTTCTGCTTCCTTCTCGGCCCGGTCGAGAGGGTCTCTGACGGTGGTCTTCAGGTGGCCGAGCGGATCCTGCACCTGACGCTGAAGTCTTCTGACGTGCATCCAGCGCTCACGCCACTTCTGCCGCACAGCTTCCGGGGATTCGGCCTCGTCGGTGGCCGCGTGCGGCTCGGGACTCACCACTCGGATGAACTCCATCAGCGCCTTGAGCTGAGGCAGTCGTCTGCCCCCGAGGAACTCGGTGATGGCGACCTGACTGAGCTTCGGCTCGCGCGAGGCCCTGGCGATGTCCCGATAGGACGGCGCACCGCGGGAGATGTGAAAGGCGTTCAGCTTGTCGGCGAAATCGTGCAGTGCCTCCCAGTACTCGGTGACGACGGCATCGTCACGAGTGTCCACCCCCTCGGAGTCACTCTCCGCCACGAGCCCGCTCCTTTCCGTTGCGTCCCATCACGTTAAGGGAGCCCGGGACAGAACGTCCGTGATTCCACGAGAACGATCCGGGTCGGCCCGTATCGTCCCGCTCCGCACCCATGCGACGCGGTCATGACCTGCGACGCAGGAGCAGCGCACCCACTGCACAGAGGCGGCTGCTGCGAGCTCTGCTCACCACCCACGTGTTCCGGGCGCGCCCTTGAAGGGCCCTCGCACCTCCTTCGTGACCCAGCCGCCGTAGAAGTCCCCCTCCTGTGCCTGCACCTCTTCACCGCCGACGAGGCAGCGGTCGACACGGCTCGCGTAGAAGGCGAAGTAGTCCCGGAGGACCGAATACGCGGGCTCGGGGTTCGCGTAACTCCAGGCGGCCCGGCTTCGCACCACGTCACCGACGATCACATCCCAGTAACGAGCGCTGCCCTTCCACTCGCACCAGGTGCGGCCCTCGGTGAGAAACAGCAGATCCGACCGTACGTCCTCCGGCGGAATGTAGAAGGTCGGCGGGTGGCTGGTCTCCAGTACCCGGACCGCGTGCCTTGTCTCGGCCACCACGTGGCCACCGCACTCCACACGGACAGGGCGGTTGTCCGGCAGCACGGCGGGTGGCCGCGGGTAGTCCCATACGGACTCGACTTCGCAATCGGCAAAATCGGCCATACCGTCTCCTCATGGTGCATAGCACTCACTGCTCAGCGTGTTCATCTCCTCTTCCGTACATCACGGCCCAACGGATGAGGCGCACCGCGAATTGGCTGGATCGGCGGTCACGGGGAGTGGTCATTGCGATCGGGCGCTCCGACGGCAGGATGATCGACTTCGATGGCTGACCAGGGCTGTACTGCTCACGTCGGGCTTCGCTCGCCGGGCAGAGGACGGATGCATCAGGTGTTGGACATGGGCTCACGCGGCAGCCCTCGGTGCCGCCAGGCGCGGTGCTGGCTCCGATTCCGGTCGGGCACTCGCGGAGCGTGGTCTGGAGGGTCCGCTCCGCCGCCGTGAGCGACCCTCCGGAAGGCGCGCGTCGTGGGTGCGCCCGTCCGCCGCACGGCGGGGCCGCGGGCCCGGTCAGACCAGACCGGCTCGGCGAGCGGTGTCCTCACTGTGCTTCATGTGACGATGGCCCGCTTCGCCGAGCGCGGTGACCACACCTGCGACGACCGTCTCGACCACGGCGAGCGTGGGGACCAGGCTGTCGTAGGGCGAGGGTGTGGACACCTGGCTCGGCAGGACGACGTGGGCGTGGGCGCTGGTGGGCGACAGCCAGGTGTCGGTGAAGACGATGACCTTGCCGCCGTGTTCCTGGGTGAGCTGGGCGATGGAGAGCTTGTCGTCCTCGTAACGGCGGTAGTCGAAGATGATGACTACGTCCTTGCGGCTGAGCTGGGCGAGGGCGGCGGTGCGCTCGACGTCGCCTCTGGGCAAGAAGTGCACGTCGCCGCGTAGTTGCATGAGATGCAGGCCGAGATACTGGGCCAGGAGATGGGTGAAGCGCCCTCCGACGAGCGTGATGCGTCGTTTGCTGTCGGTTATCAGCGCGATGGCGCTTTCGAGGTCGGCCGCCGGGGTCTCGGCCAGGGTCTGGGTGACCGCGTGGCTGAACACCTTGCCGCTGCGTGCCAGAAGGCCGGAGGGGGTGTCGTCGCTCGGGTTGTCCTCGATGGCCTCGTAGAGGGCCAGCGGAGAGGCGCTGCGTTCATCGAGTTCGGCGCGCAGCGCGGCCTGGAACTCGGGAAAGCCGTGATAGCCGAGCCGGGCCACGAATCTGAGGACGGTGGGTGCGCTGACCGCAGCGCGCTCGGCGATGATGGCGATGGTCTCGAACCCGCTGGAGGGGTAGGCGGACAGCAGCACACGAGCGACCTTGCGTTCGGCGGGGCTCAGTTCGCCCAGCCTCTGCCGGATGTCGTCGGCGAGGGTGCCGTGGGCCATGGCGTGTCCTTTCGGAGCAAAGCGCGAAACGCGATCAAAGCCTAATGGCTGGTACAGACGTGAGGCCGCGCGGCCTGACTGGGGCGGCCTCACCATCACCCCTCTTGGCCCGGGGTGGACCTGGACGGGTTCACTGGATGCGATGGTGATGCGCATGCCAATGAGCGTGTGCCTACCCGAAGCGGCGGACGTCGACGACTGGTACCAGCGAGCTCACACCGCGGGCGCACACAAGGTTTCCGTCGGGTCGGTGATCGCTTTCTGGCAGGCGCCGCACGCGCGGCGAGTGCTCCCTCGTGCGGCCCGCTCCTGAATCCCCGAATCTCACGGATCGAGCACCTGCGTGCGCGCTTTCCGGCCAGTACTCACAGGTAGCGGTACGGGGGGCCGACTCGCGGGGGATGATCGCGATTGTGTTCGGCGAAGAAGTGACCAGCTGCGTGCGGTGGGAAATCCTGATGCACGAACGGTTCAGCGGCGTGTGGATCTGCAAAGACTTCGGTCGTGCGACCAGCAACGTCGATCCCACCGAGTTGGGCCGGGCCGTCCTCGCCGCGTACCTCGCCGGCCGGGACAGCCGGGGTGAAACGTTCCGCGTCGTCGTCCGCCCGGACAACGGCGGTCAGTGCGTCATCACCCCAGGTCAACTCACCGACCCTGGCTGGAAAGCGGACCCGGCCATCTGTCAGGCTCTGCCCGCCTACCTGCGCAAGGCCCTCACCTGACCCCTCATACCGTGGGGAGGGCAACGACCACGCGGTCCCGCGCACTGGAGGTGCGGACGCCGGTCAGGGGTGCAGCAGCGACTCGCCCGCGTGCCACGGCGAGAGCGCCGTTCGTGCGGCGCCAGATCAGTGATCCGGACGGCGACCGATGAGTCCTGGCCGTCACCACAGGCTCCGGCAACCCCGGTCCGACCGGCTGCGTCCATGACCACGAGACGAGGGAGAACCGTGTCGGAGTGCTCAGCGGCGGAGGACAAGCCCGAAGTGGTGCCGTTCATGGCGTACTTGTGGGCAACGGTGATGACAGGCGGGGGCGCGTTCGGCCTGGCCCAGGACAGCACGGGCTGGCATCGCTGGGCCCACGTGCTCTGCCTCCTCGGCGGTCTGACCGGGGTGGTCGAGTGCGCGAGGAGGGCACGCCACGCCCGCGCAGCGGGCCTACCCCAGCCATGGGTGCCGCCAGCCCTTCTGGTGTCGTACGCGGGGGCGGTGATGCTGACCTTGGTCGTGCCGGCGGTGCGGTGATCGTCCGCAGCCATGTGAACAGTCCGGACCCAGCCGGGCTCCGGCGCCCTGTTCCCGGAGCGGCGAGACTCACCTGGACATCAGCGGTGGACACGGCACCCCAAGAGGCACAAGCTGGACGTACAGCATGTCTTGCTGGAGAGGCGTCGTCAGATCGCGCCCGTGTGGTCGCGCGTAGCCGCCGATGCGCGGAACGCCTCCAGAACACCTTGAATTGTTCCTTGGCTCATACCACCCTGCGCCGCTCCCGGACGTCACCGGATGCCGACGTTCTTCTGCGGAACCCAGACCGCGTGCGCGGACCTGTGAAGCAAGGAGGTCGCGTGATGAGTATCGCCGTCGCACCGCGATTCGCGGACATCAGCCAGTTCGAGCAGTGTGTGAACGGTGCCCGCATGACGCCTGACGGTTTTGACGCCAACGGGGACCTCGTCGTCGACGAGTCGAACGACCCGATGGCCGTCGGAGCCATTCAGGGCGCGCTGCGAGATCTTGGTTACCCGTTGCTCACCACCTTCACTTACGACGACGCCACCACCGACACCGTGCGGCGGTTCAAAGTCGACCAGCAGCTTCCCGTCCCCCCGGGACTGCCGGCACACGACGGTGTTGTCGGTCCCGGAACCAGTGGCCGTCTCAACGCGCTGTTCACGCCCCAACCCGCCCCAGCCCCGCCGCCTCAGCCGGTGCCGGCGCCACCGGCGTTGCAAGCCTGGGAGCGTCTGATCAGCTTCCGCCCGTCGGGGCCCCTGCAGGCAGGCCTGAATGCGCGCTTCTCGCTGTTCGGCCCGTCTCGGGTGGTCCACGCCATCGAGGACGCGAAAGGCCCGGTCAGTCTCGACTACTACCCTGTACGGGTCGAAGCGTTGCCGACGGACGGCAGCAGCACCATGACGGCTGAGCAGTTGCTGGAGTTCGTGCGCCGTAACCTCAACGATTTCGTCGACGGCTCGCCGGACGGCTGCAACTTCCAGCCCTACGATCCCAACATCGACACCGCGGCCTGGCTGCCGCCGTTTCTGCCGACGGCGTTCACCGGCGCGGTCGTCTCCATCGACATGTTCTCCTCGGGCGTCAACGTCGATGACGGTTCGGTCGTCCTGTCGGACAACGGGCCCGACCACTGGGTGTTCTCCACCTTGTGGACGCCCGACGACGGCGGCCATCCCGTCAGCGGCAATCGAGAGTTCGGCTTCACACCAGGCTTGGCGGGTGAGTTCGTCTTCTACACCCGCGGCGCGGACCGTACGACGTCGTTCATCGACAGCGCCGCGGCGGCCACCGTCTTCGGCGCCGCGCATCAACTCTGGCTTTCCTTCCAACGCAGACTCGCCGGCTTCGTCAACGGCAACGGCGGTCGGGCCATCGTCGAGAGCCCCGACGTCAACCGCTACGACTGGCCAACGGTCCAGTCCACCTACCACCATCCGTCGACGCCGTGGCTCTAGTGGCAACACGTGGTGGCCGCGACAGGGGGCCGTCACGGGCGCGAAGGCGGGCGCGTCGCCGCCTGCCCGGCGGTGAGTTGGACGGTTCCGGAGGGCCGCAGTCGCGAGCCCCGGGCACATCAGCTCGGTCGGCTCCGGGTGGACCGGCGTACTTGCGGGCTGTTGACGGGCGCGGCTTTCAAGAGCCGCTGAGCTTCCCGAACCGGGCCAGGCAGTGCCAGACCTTCTTGAGGTCCTGGAGAGCGTAGCGGCCTGTTCGGGCAGCGTCCCCGATGATCCGGGGAGTGAGCCGGCCGCCGTCGGCGATCTCCGCTCCCAGGTCGACGTACTCCTGGCCCCGGTAACGCGGGTGGTGGCGCAGTTCGGCCACGCTGAGCCGGAAACCGGGATGCCATGCGACCGGGCAGGGCAGGCGTTGTGCCGCGTGTTCGACCGCTGTGCCGCGATAGCTGGGATCGAGCACCAGTGCCTCTACATCAACGTCGAACCGTACAGGGCCATGGATCTGTGCCTCGATGTGCCCGTCCAGAGGGTCCGTGTCCGCCGCCTCGGCAAGCTCGACGAGCGAGCATCGGTGGGCAACGCCGAAGGAAGACGGCTCGGCGGAGCTGTCCGGGTAGCAGAACGTAGCGCGCGTGAGGGCTTCGGGCGTGAGTCTGAAGAAGGAGGAGCCGAATCGTGGCGCACCGCCGACCGGATCGCGGCGGTAGTTCAACGCGCCGTAGACAGGACGCTCGGCGGGCGCGGCGTCGTCGTACGCGCCGGCGAAGATGCGGCTCTCCCAGTGCCAGCGGTCTCCACCTGGGTGAGCGGTCAGGCCGCCGTTGCTCGTTCCTGTGACGAACTGTGACCGGTAGACACCGTCGTCAGCCATCTGGATCAGGATGGGACGGTCCCTCGCGGGTCGGTCGGGATGGAAGTGCATCGTCACCCGCAGGTCCTCAGGGAGCGGCTTCCCGCTGGACGCTGCCGCGACATGCCGCAGAGCCCTGTCCTGGATCGAGACGGTGGCATCAGCAGCCATGGCAGGTCGCTCCGTCCGGCAACCGGCACGGCAGCGCTTTCTCGATCACCCCGTGAGTGTCGTCGGCCTGCCAGACCGCCGGCAGATTCACGGTGTGGCCACCGCCGACGTACACGACGTCCTGGTCGAGCAGGAATGCCCGCAGAGCCTCGACGTTCAAGAGGCCGGTCCGAGTGGCCCCGCCTGTCCGCTGGACGCGACGCCCCGCCGGGACGTGTAGAGGCCGCTCGTCTGTCAGTCCGCGGTGGTGACCGATGCCTTCCGCTCGGCCGGCGACGCCTGCGTGATCACTTCGGAGCGCCGCTGACCCCGGTCCATGACCCCGCCCGTGAAGGCCAGCCCCAGACCGGCCACGGCGAGCGCCACGCCGACCAGGTTGGGCGCGGCCCAGCCCCACCCGGCCGAGATGACCAAGCCGCCGAGCCAGGCACCACCTGCGTTGGCCAGGTTGAAGGCCGAGTGATTGGAGGCCGCCGCCATCGTCGGGGCGTCCTTTGCCTTGGCCATCAGCAGCATCTGGATGGGTGTGGTGATGAGGGAGCCCATCGCGCCGATGAAGGTGATCGTCACCAGGGCGGGGACGGTGCTGTGGACCGCGAAGAAGAAGGTCACCAGGGCCGCGGCCAGCAGGATGAGCCCCCAGTACATCGTCGGGCGCAGTGCGCGGTCGGTGAGCGGTCCGGCGATCAGGGTGCCCAGTGTCATGCCGACGCCGTACAGCGCGAGCACCCAGGTCGTCGACGAGTCGGAGATCCCGGTCAGGTGCGTGAGCATCGGGACGAGGTAGCTGTACACGGCGAAGAATCCACCGAAGCCCACGACCGCCGTGGCCAGACCGATGACGACCTGCTTGTTACCCATGGCCCGCAGCTCGTGCCGGATGCCGGACTGCTCCCCGCGGGGCTGGTGCGGGACGAACGCGGCCAGCGCGGCCAGCGCGATGAGGCCGATGACGGCGACCACGCCGTAGGCGGAGCGCCAGCCCAGATGCTGGCCGAGGGCCGTGGCGGCCGGAACCCCGACGATATTGGCGACGGTCAGTCCGAGGAACATCTTCGAGACGGCACGTGCCGCCCTGTCCGCAGCGACCAGCCGCGAGGCGACGACGGCGCCGACGCCGAACAGCGCGCCGTGCGGCAGGCCCGCCAGGAAACGGGCGGCGAAGAGCGTGCCGAAGTCGGGCGCCACAGCCGACGCGGTGTTGCCGATCACGAACAGTCCGGTCAGGAGCAGCAGCAAACGCTTGTGCGGTACACGCGCGCATATGCCCGTCAGCAGCGGTGCGCCCACGACGACACCGAGCGCGTACGCCGACACGACATTGCCGGCGTGCGGCACGGACACACCGATCCCGTCGGCGATCTGGGGCAGCAGCCCCATGGTGGCGAACTCGGTCGTGCCGATGCCGAACGCGACGACAGCCAGGGCCAGCAGAGCCAAGGGCATGGTGCAGGAGAACCTTTCGAAGACGACGGGCCGGGGACCAGTAGCGGGGCGGTGCGGTGCGGACTCGTCCGCGGTCTCCTCACCCGGTCGCGCCGGTCGTCCTGACCCGAAGCGCCCTGGGAAGAGGGTGAGCCCACAGGGGTGCAGCACTGGAGCGGAGGAATCCATTCCAAGATCGCCTGGCGATGTGCGGCATCGGGCTGCGCCCGGACACCCTGGCTGCGGCAGTCGGCCCCGGCCGGTGAGCAAGGATAGCCGCTACGACTGCGGCATCGATCCGGAGGGTCACCGTCCGGACGTGCTGTCGGCTGCCCTCCAGGCGTCACGCCGAGGCGGGAGCCAGTGGCCACCTTGGCCGCGGGCGATGAGCCGGCGTGTGAAGACGCCCGGGTATATCAGGGCATCGACCTGGCAGACGTGCCTTTGCCGCTCCAGGGAGACCGGCGAGCGGCCCGGCCGGGACGCGGCGATCACCCGGGGGCCGTCGGTGACGAGTTCCTGGTAGCGATCGTCGTCGATGGGTTCCTGCCGCGTGATCGTCACGCCTGCTGCGCCGCTGCGACGGACGGACCGAGGCCACCTGCCTGGTCGCGTGGCACGAGGGACGCATGCCGGACGAGGCGGCCTTCGTCAGGTTTCGGTGTCGACCCGCGCCAGGATGCCTTCGAGCAGCCCCGTGGCCTGGCCCACCTCGATGAGGTAGCCGTCCGGATCACGCATGTAGCACCGCAGCTCGGCGCGGCGGTCGATGGGCGGGGTGAGGAACTCGGCTCCCTTGGCGCTCGCCGTCGCGTAGAAGGCGTGGATGTCGGCCACCCGAACGTTCAGGAAGCTGGAGACGGTGTGGGGGTCCTCCGGCGTGCGCAGGACGACATCGGGTTTGTCGTCGGTGGGCCCGCCGCCCGGGTTCATGATGATCCAGCCGTTGGCGACCTTGACGATGCAGGGGTTCTCGTCCAGTACCACCCTCCCACCCAGTACCTCGGCGTAGAACGCCCGTGAGCGGGGGACGTCACTGACCGTGAGGAAGTGCGTGAGCACCAGGCCCTCGGCCGGTGCGGGAAGGTCGTCGGCCGTGGCGCCGGAAGACGTGACGTCGGACATGTGTCGAGCGTATGGCGCATACGGCCCTGCGGCACTCTCAGCCGGCCCGCCCCTCGACCGCGGCCCGTTCAGTGCCGCGGCGAAGCGGTACGACGTGGACGCCGCCTCGGCGGCGCGGAGCTGCTGTCCCTGGGCGGCCGAGTCCCCGGTGCGCCCGGTGTCCAGTCGACACCGGGGTCTCGGCCCGACCGGACCCTAGGGCGTCAGGCGTTTCCCGGGCAGCGCCCGCCTTTGCTCAACTGAGCCCTATGCGGGGCGACATGGCGAGGGCACCGCGTCCACCGGTTCGAGACGCGGGTGGGAGCCGGGCAGGTCAGGCAGACCGCCGGGGCGGTGGGGACGCCGGAGTCCGATGGTGGATCACCGACCCTGCCGTGCGCCCGTAGACTCACAAGCCGTTTGTGTAAACGGGGAAGGGACATGACAGTGAATCAGCAGGACCACATGCGGTACACCTGGGGCGATGCACCGATCTACGACAAACTCGTCGGGGAACGCGGCGATGTCCCGGCTGAGGTGAACGCCGAAGCCGCCCGCATCCTCAGGGAGGCGGATCGGAGCGTCGACTTCGGTCTGCGGCTGCCGTACACGGCGCCCTGAACCGTGCCATGAGTATCCACCCGAGGGCACGCGCCACGAAGCAGGCGGCGCCGCCTACGAGCCGCCAGAGCGATCGTGGCGCAGGGTCTCGCGGGTGGACACGAGGCCGGGCGAAAACCGGTGCGCCTGTCTGTCGAACGCGTGATTGGATCACCCGAGCGCATGCAGCACCCGAGCAGGCCGCGCACGGACGGGAACGGCCTCCGGGCCCGCGCAGGCCGACTTTGACGGAGAGACGACGAGGAGTCACGTGAGGCGTCACCTGTTCCCGGCCGCACTGCTGTCGGCCGGAACCGCTCTGCTGGCGCTCACCGGCTGTGCCGGTGAGCCCACCACATCCCACAAGACCCCTCCCTCCGCCACGGCCGCCCCCGCTACCCAGTCGGCGGCGCCCGCCACGCCCACGGCGTCCGCCGCCTCCGCGCACGGCTACGACCCGCACGCAGACGCCGCGGCGGAGATCAAGGCCGCTCTGAAGGCAGCGAAGAAGGACGGCCGGCCCGTCCTCGTCGACTTCGGCGCCGACTGGTGTCTGGACTGCCGTGTCCTGAGCGCCCGTTTCCAGGATCCCGGGCCGTCCGCGACGCTTGCCGGGTACCACGTGGTAACCGTCGACGTCGGCGAGTTCGATCACAATCTCGATGTGGCCGCGCGCTACGTGAACCTGCGGACGAGCGGCATACCGGCGCTGGCCGTTCTCGACCCTGCCTCCGGCAGGACCAAGGTGGCGACGGACCGGGGCGAGTTCGCCAACGCACGAACCATGTCGGCCGACCAGGTCGAGCGGTTCTTGAAGCGATGGGCATGATCGCCCGGCTCCGAGCGGGCGGAGCGACCACGAGTGTGGCACTCACGCTGGCGCTGGCCGCCCTTCCTCTCACCGGGTGCGCGGGGGTACACGAAAGCGGTTCTGCCGTCGTGGCCGCCCCCTTCTCGGCCGGTGGCGTGGCGGTGTCGGTCCGGGTGGAGTCCCGCGACAACGACTTGCGGGTCCTTGCCGACCTGCGGCCCGAGCGATCCGGCTTCCACCTGTACAGCCTGGCCCTTCCCGACGGCGGCGTCGACGGAATCGGCATCCCGACCCGCATCCGTGCCGCGGGGGCCCTGCGGCCCACGGGCCCGGCGACCACCGAGGCCCGGGAGCGCGTACTTCGCCCGGAGGGTCTCGGCGTCCGACTGCCGGTCTACCGGGATGGCCAGGTCACTCTCGAACTCCCCGTACGACGGGTCGAGGGCGGGGACCGTGACCGGGCGCGGGTGTTCCTCACCTACGGCGCGTGCAGCGAGCGCGAGGGGTGTCTGCTGCCCGTCCGCGACCGTGCCGTCACCCTGACTCTTCCGGCCGACGACTAGCGCGTGTCTCTCTGCTGGATTGGTCAATCAAGGGCGAGGGGCGTCTCTGTCATGGGACGAGCCTACGGGTGTCGTGCAATCGAGGGCTGATGCACGGCCCCTGACCGCGCGCACCGCCCCTGGAGGGGTTACGGCGGAGAGGGCAGGATTCGAACCTGCGTGGGCCCCGAAGGGCCCGACCGTGAGGCGAGCTCGCTGGTCCCCGATCAACCACTCCGGGCACCTCTCCCTGTTCCCGGCTGCGGATGCTGTCCGCTGCCGTTCACAGGAACAACTGTGGCAGGACCCGCTGACGGCCCGCTGACGGCGCCCTGACACGCTCGCGTCACCCGGCGTCCGGCGTCCGGCGTCCGGCGAACTGACGGTGCGCGGCCCGATGGACGCCATGGAGGATGCGAGCGTGCTGGTTGGTTGCGTCCGGGCCGGATCAGACGAATGTGGACAGGCCCTCGAGGAGCCGGTCCACGTCGTCGGCGGTGTTGTACGGCGCGAGGCCGGCTCGCAGTGCGGGGTCCGGCAGTTTGAGGGCGTTGAAGGGCTCGTACGCGTAGAACGAGCCGGCGGGGGCCACCACGCCGCGAGCGGCCAGGTGTGCCTGGGCTTGGCGGGCGTCCCGGTCGTCGAAGCTCATCAGCAGGGTCGGGGTGCGGTCCGCTGCCTTGGAGTGCAGGGTGACGGCGGCTCCGAGGGTTCGCAGACCCTCCTCCAGCCTGGTGCGCAGGGTCCGCTCGTGTGAGTGGAGGGAGCCCAGCGAGTGCGTGAGCTGCTCTCGACGCGTCGTCTGTGTACCGGGGTCGAGGGCGGTGAGGAAGTCCACGGCGGCGGTGGCGCCCGCCAGGATCTCGTAGGGCAGGGTGCCGAACTCGAAGCGCTCGGGCACCGCGTTGGACGACGGAACGAGTTTGTCGGGCTGGATCGTCTCGAGGAGTTCGGGGGAGCCTGCGAGCACGCCGCAGTGTGGTCCGAGGAACTTGTATGGGGAGCAGACGAACAGGTCCGCGCCCATGGCGGGCACGTCGACCAGGTGGTGGGCGGCGTAGTGCACGCCGTCCACGAACACGAGGGCGCCGGCCTCGTGCGCCAGGTCGGCGATCTGCCGGACGGGCGGCTGGGTGCCCAGGACGTTGGAAGCCGCGGTGAGGGCGACCAGACGCGTTCGCGCGGAGAGTGCCCGCCGGAAGGACCCGAGGTCGAGGTCGGTGGTGTCGGGATCGATCTCGATCCAGCGGACGGTCACGCCGGCGCGCTGGGCGGCCTGGACCCAGGGGCGGACGTTGCAGTCGTGGTCCAGACGGCTGAGGACGATCTCGTCGCCGCGCTTCCAGTCCTTGGCGAGATGACGGGAGAAGTCGTAGGTGAGCTGGGTGGCGCTGCGACCGTGGACGATGCCGTCGGCGGGCACGTTGAGCAGGTCCCCGTAGGCGGCCCGGAACGCCACCACCGTGTGTTCGGCGTTGAGTTCGGACGGGCTGGTGACGCCTCGGTTGGAGAGGGGGCCGGTCATGGTGGCGGTGATGGCGTCGGCGACGGGGCGGGGGGTCTGGGTGCCGCCGGGGCCGTCGAAGAAGGCGAGGCCGGTGTCGAGGGAGGGGAAGTGGGCTCGCAGAGCGTTCAGATCGATGGCCATGGCCTCAGCTTTCCGGGAGGGACAGCGGTCGCGCGGACGTTCGGCCTCAATGACGTGCGGCATTGGGGAGGGGCCGTCCAGTGTTGGTCGACGTTCCGCCACACCCGAACCATCGTCTCCCGCACGGCGTCCTCGGCCTCAGCATACGAGCCGAGCATGCGGTGGCAGTATCCGGTCAGTACGCTCCGATACCGCTCGGTCGCGTCCGTCGCGCTCTGTGCCCGGAGTTTCCCGCATCCCGCACGCCGTGCCCTCTCACGCCACGGCCTCTTCCCTTCGATTCCGCCGTACTACCGCGACGAAGTCGCACGGACACTGGGACGTGACGTACTTCGTCGCTGTCCCGATGGGCTCACCGCCCCCACCGTGCGTATATGGATCGCCTCGGCGTGTCGATCAGGCCATGATTTGCCGCGTGACAGAGATGGCGGACTCGGGTGTCGACGACGACCACGGGTGGACTGAGCGTTTGGCGTGGGCTTACGGC
This sequence comes from Streptomyces sp. NPDC002386, assembly GCF_053593175.1. Taxonomy (NCBI): domain Bacteria; kingdom Bacillati; phylum Actinomycetota; class Actinomycetes; order Kitasatosporales; family Streptomycetaceae; genus Streptomyces; species Streptomyces sp. NPDC002386. The sequence continues at coordinate 101,062 of NZ_JBSFBX010000020.1, read as the reverse complement.
TTGATGGCACCGGCTCCTGCCGAACGCGCCGCTGCCCTTGATCGACTGACCGCTGCCCAGGAACAGGTCGAGTCCGCTCGTCTCAGGCTCATCAAGGCGTGGTTCCCGACCCCGCGGTTGCGGCGCAAGGCGCGGCACCGGGCAGCGGCGCAGAAGGCCTACGACCAGGCAGCGAGTCGCTGTCTGCCCGACGCGCTGTGGATCGGGCCGGGCTCCGGGGAGGTCAACACGGGGGCGAGGCTGCACTTCGCTCTGCTGTTCCTGGAATGGGAGGCCCGGTACCCGCAGGAGTGGACACGGCACGCGAAGGACTGGAGTGCGAAGGACGCTCTGATACGGAAGCTTGCCACCGTCAACCATGACGGCCAGGTGAGAGGGAAACTCATCGATCTGGTCGACCTCGCCGTCCGGCGGCCCTACCGGTGCAAGGATCGTGAGTACGTGCGCGTGGCCCGGGCGACAGATGGAGACGAACTGCGCGACAGGCTCCAGAGAGCTCATCGCTCGGGGGACTCGTGGGCAGAGCTCCAGGCGGGCTACGTTCTCTGGCTGCTGGACCATCCCGAGGTGCCGAACACGCGACATGTCTGGCGGACGTGGCTTGCCGGCACCCACGCCCGCTGATCCAGGGCGCACGCGTCCCGGACGATCCGCACTCACCTGCGACGGCGCGGTATCCGGGCAGTGATGCCACAGCCGCACCGACCAAGCCGCGAACCACAGGCGGCTCGGTCGGTGCGTCGACAAGATCAAGCAGTGGCACGGTTGCGCCACCCGATACCCCGAACCGAGCAACCAGCGGGCCAACCGCAGGCGCCGCGGCAGCAAGGCGGCCGACCCGCAGGGTTCGACCAGTCGATCTACCGCCGCCGCAACCAAGTCGAGCGGACCATCAACCGGCTCACGAATTTCCGGGCCGTCGCCGCACGCTTCGACAAGCGGGCGAACATCTTCCACGGGACGGTCCCGTGGCTGCTGTCCGCCTATGGCTCCGTACGCAGTAGAGCGCCCCGGCACCCGGGGGGGGGTGGCGCAATTCGCTGAGCACGAGCGCGTCGAAGCCCTGGCGTCCCGTACTGAACTGTCGAACTCGGTCTACCAGGGTGGGCGGGTGTCGCGGCGCGCCTCCGGGGTCTGCTCGGGCAGGGCCGTGTCCTGGTCGGTACGCAGCAGCATGCCCGGGTCGGGTTCGAAGTCCTCATTGGGCGGTGCCGGCTGGTGGAAACGCTCGGTGCGCGCAATGGTGACTTCCACCAGTCGGTCCTCATGGAACATCCATAGCCCGAAGCAGTGGTCGTCCTGGTCGCGGAGCAGAACTTGCACCGTATGCGGATGCGGCCACGCCAGCGACTCCAGGTGCTTGAGCAGGCCCTTGCGGGCACGCATCTTCTCGAACTCCAGGGCCCATCCGAACTCGTAGCCCCACTGCCCCGCTATCGGGACGAAGCGGCCTCGCCACGTGCGTTCTGGATCGTCCTGGGTCAGCGGCTCCATGACCTCGTCCGACCAGCGGGCGAGAACGATGACCTCGGCATCTCTACTCATGCCGGAGTATCACCGCATCCGCCTGATCCATCGCAACCACATTCCCCAACCGGCCGACGCAGGCAAGGGTTGGCGGATTGGTGACGAGCTCTCAGTGCCGGCGAGCCCGGCGACAGCGCCTCCCAAGAGGCCCAACTGCGCTTACGCCACGGCCCGATCAGCTCACACGACTCCTCGGACAGCCCCTAGGGGGCGTCGGGCGTCTCCCCGATCTTCGTGGATCAGGCCGGGTTCGCGGGCCCTGGCACCGCTCCCCCACCGCCGCGTCGTCGTCGGTTGCCTTGGCGCCCTCCTCCGCGTGCGATGCCCCCCAGGCCTACGTGATCGGGCACCACCGATACCGCCAGGCCCCACCGGTGGGCCTTCGAGGGCTCTAGGCCGCCCGAAGCATCACTAGACCGCTGCTTCGGATCCCGGGGCGCCGGTGCCGTTCGGGTCGGCTGCCAGGGATTCCCAGAACGTGACGTAGCTCTGCTCGTGCGCGATGCCGAGGGTCAGCAGGCGGATGCGCGCCGGGGTGTCCGGGGCGTGTGGGTCGAGGTGGGCGCGCATCTCACGGTAGCTGTCGAGCCATCCACGGTGCTGCGCCGCTTGGGCGTCGGCCAGTGCGGCAACCTGGCCGGCGGCGCCCAGGTCGGCGAAGGTCAGCTTGAGCAAGGCCGGGTTCCGGGTCTCCGGCTCGGGAGTGGTCGGGTCGGCGAGCCAGCTCCGCAGGGCCTCACGCCCAGCCGCAGTCAGATGGAAGACCCGGCGCCGACGGCCCTGTTCCTCGGCGTCCTCGCGCAGCAGACCCAGATCGGCCAGCCGGGGTGGATCGCGGTAGAGCTGGGCATGCGGGATCGGCCAGTAGTGGCCGACGGAGGACTCGACCCTGGCCTTCAGCTCGTATGGCGTCGTCGGCCCGTGCCGGGCGATCAGGCCGAGCACGACCAGCTGAGACGGCGTCAGGTCCTTCGCCACGGTGTCCGACCTCTCTCCTCACCAGCACTCGACCATTCAATTGACACCGTATCACTGTGACCATTAGCGTCGGCGCGCCGTGACCATATCAATGAGACTGTGGAGCGCCGACGATGCACCTGCACCCCGAGATAGCCGAAGTCCTCGACTGCGTCCCGCCTTTCGACCCGCTCGCCGACCCGGCCACCACCCGCGCCTACTTACGCGAACTGCTCGCCGCCAAGCCTCCGGCGCACGACCCCCGCATCGCCGTCGACCACCTCGCCCTCCCGGGCCCAGCCGGCGACATCACCCTCCGAATCTACCGGCCGGCCAAGCCGCTGGACGGCCCGCGCCCCGGCGTCCTCTACTTCCACGGCGGCGCCTTCATCTCCGGCGACCTCGACACCGGCGACGGAAACTGCCGCGACCTGTGCCTGGCCGCAGACGCGGTCGTCGTCTCCGTTGCCTACCGCCTCGCCCCCGAACACCCCTACCCCGCCGCCTTCGACGACTGCTACGAGGCCCTGCTCTGGACCGCCGCCAACGCCGAGCGTCTCGGATTGGACCCCACCCGCCTCGCCGTCGCCGGCCGTTCCGCTGGAGGCGCGCTCGCGGCGGCCGTCGCTCTCGCCGCCCGTGACCGCGGCGGCCCGCGCCTCGCATTCCAACTCCTGCTCGTCCCCGCCCTCGACGACCGCTGCGCACTGCCCTCGGTCGACGAGTGCATCGACGACCGGATCGTCGACGGCCGCGTCGTCCGCGGCATGTGGCCGCTGTACCTGGGCTCCGCCACCGCGGACCCGTACGCCGCCCCGGCGCGCGCCGAGGACCTCACCGACCTGCCGCCGGCCTACATCGAGATCTGCCAGGCCGACGCTCTGCGCGACGAGGCGATCGAGTACGGACGCCGCCTCATGGCCGTCGGCGTCCACACCGAGCTCCACGTCATCCCAGGCGCGTTCCACCTCTTCGAGGGCTACGCCCCCACCACCCGCCTGGCCCACCGCGCCACCGCCACCTGGACGTCAGCCATCGCCGCGGCCCTGGTCTGAGAAGGGATCACCGGATCGTTGGTCTGGGTGTGTCGTTGACTGACACCCAGTGGGCCCGCATCGAGCCATTGCTAGCGAGGTGATCCGAAGGAACCGCCCAGGGCCTGTTTCCTTCATGAGTCGAGCCACTGGTCGGAGCCCCCTGAGTGCTTGCGGCTTCAGGCGTGGAAGCCTGTCCACATGGACACATTCGCGGACCGACTCGAAGGCGGGTGGACGTGGTGGGACGCCGCCATTGAAAAAGCGCAGGAAGGGCGCTGGGTCCGTGACGCCGTGGAACGGCAAGTCATCAAGGACATCGCTGCCGCGACCAACCCTCTCCATGGTGGGCGGACGGCCCCGTTCACCGAGGACTCCTGGCACGTACGCATCGGGAGGATCGCGAACTGGGCCGGGGTGCTGCGGCTCGCAGCCCGGTCGGGCGGCTGGGTGCTCCAACCGGTCGCCGGACGCATCCCGTCAAACCCTGCCGGCATGTCGGAGCTGCTGTCCGGCATCTATGCGGTCGGCGAGCAGGGAGAAGCCTGGATGCAGCAGCTCCTGAAGGGCGAACTGCCACCAGAAGACGAGATCGCGAGGGCTGAGGGTTTCCTCACCGGGCCGGGGTCAATCGAGGACCTTGAGCTCTTCTTCTACGACTGAGAGGTCGTCCCCTTCATCGTCACCGCCGAGCCCAGATGAGGATGGCGGCCAGGTGGAGTGCGGCCTGCGGTGACCCGACCACGGATCGAATCGGCCGGCATCAGCGGCTCGATCCGGTCCCACATCGCATCAGTGATACCCAGTCGGACGGACACATCCGATCAATTGACCAACCGATCAAAGAGACACGCTCTAGTCCTGCGGCGCCCTTCTCGGCACCGTTCAGCCGCAGGTCGACCGCAGATCGGCCGGTCGGCCTACCGATCGCGAACGGTATCCGCCTCCTGGGCGGGATTGCCCTCCCACCGCGTCTCAGGGGGGACTTCCTCGCCCTTCATCAGGAAGGAGTCGGGGGCGAGTTGTGCCCGGTCGCCGATCGTGGTGCCGTAGTGCACGAGGGCTCCCACGCCGATGGTGACGCCCGCGCCGATCGTGGCGCGGTCCGACTTGAAGGTGCCGTCCTCCTGCGAGTGGCACTGGATGACGCTGCCCGCGTTGAGAGCGCTTCCGTCTCCGATGCTGACGAGGGTCCGCTCGGTGATGGCGCAGCCGTCGTCGAAGACCCGGCGTCCGATCCTGGCGCCCAGCAGTCGCCAGACCAGGACCTTGAACGGGGTGCCGTTGAAGGCCTGCACGTATTCGTGCGACGTCAGCTTCCAGTAGCGCTCGTGACCCCAGAAATCGGGATCGTAGATCGAGCAATACAGCGATCTGAGCGGACGGAATCCCGTGACGGCCCGCTCGATGAGGGCGAAGTAGAAGACGGTGAACAAGACGGTGAGCAGGCCCGCCAGCGCATAGACCGGCACCCCGAGCGTCGGGAAGAGCTCGACGGCGGTCATGGTGATGAGGACGAGAACGAAGAAGTGGAACCAGCGCGCCACCAGGTGCAGGCTCGCGGTGACCGCGTTGTGCCTGTTCTTGGCGGCGAGCCGGCGGCGCATTTCGGCACCCTGGGCGAGCTGGTCGAAGCGGGTGTCGCGCAGTACCGAGCGCGGGATCTGGAAGCTGGGTGAGCCGAGCAGTCCGACACCTTCGCGTACCGGGCCGTCGACGGGGACCATGGTCTTGGTCGCGAGCAGGCAGTTGTCGCCGGTCCGGCCGCCCGCGGGGTAGGCGATGCGGTTGCCGATGAAGTTGTTCGGCCCGATCGAGGTGCGGGACAGTCGGAAGGACGAGCTGGAGAAGTCGGCGTTGATGATGGAGAGTCCGTCGGCGACCATCGTCCCGGTGCCTACGGTGCTGAGGTACGGGGTGTCGTGCTTGACGAGCGAGCCGAAGTTCGAGCCGGTCTGTTCGACGTGGCACAGGTCGTAGCCCAGGCACCGCAGGTAGTGCACGATCGCGGAGCTGTCGCCGAAGAGTGTGGTGAAGAACCTGATGTTGGTCAGTCGAGTGATCGCCCGCTGGATGCTGTGGTGGAAGCCGTACAGCGGGTAGGTCCGGCCCGGCTCCATCGCCAGGCTGAGCAGCCGCGGGACTGTGCTCACCACCAGCAGTCCCGCGACGATGCCTCCGAAGAAGGCCACCAGGGACGCGGCCAGTGCCTCGACGTAGAACGCGGGACTGGTGAAGGCTTGGGGCCCCGGCGTGAACACCGCGTTGAGCTGCGGCACCGCCGTGAACACGAGGCTCACGCCGGCCAGCGCCAGGGGCAGGTACACCAGCAGCAGGGCCAGCAGTTCCGACAGGCTGTAGAGGACCCTGCGGAGGGGGCCGCACGCGGCGGGTCCGACGGTGCGGAAGTCGTTCGTCGTCGGCTCCGCCGGCGTCCCGTGCCACGATTCTCCGGCTGGAATCGCCTGCCCGGAGTGCAGGGAGGAGGCGTGTCCCAGTTGGCTGTGGTCGCCCATCGACGTGTTGATGTCGACGACGGCCTGGACGCCGACGGTCACGTCGGCGCCGAGGGTGACGGGGCCCGTCTCTATGCAGCCGTCGTGTGCGCGGTAGCAGGACAACAGCACGTCCTTGCGGACCACCGTGCCGTCACCGATGGTCAGGAGGTCGGTGCCGACCGGGACGGTCCGGGACAGGAAGGTGACGCCCTTTCCGATGTGCGCGCCGAGCGCTCTGAGGTACAGCACGTACAGCGGTGAACCGGTGAACAGACGTACCGGGCTGGTACGGATGAGGGTCTTGACGCACCAGAAGCGCAGGTAGGCGGGACTCCACAGGGGGATCCGGCGGGGAGCGAAGCGGCCGATGAGCATCCACTTGGCCGCGACGGGCAGCGCGCAGGCGCCGACCAGGAGCACCGCGCTGAACAGCACCGCCCTCACGTAGGTGCCCGCCGGCCCCTCGCCTTCCACGGTCCACTCGTAGCCGAGTACGGCGATCGTGGCGCCCAGAGAGGAGAAGACGAGGAACATCAGTAGCTGAGCCGTCCCGCACAGCGCGTGCCGCCATGGGCCGCACCGGGGCGCAGCCGACACGTCGGGGCGGGAGCCGCTCTCCGCGGGGACGCGGGAGTCGCCCTGTGACGGGGCCTGCGAGGACTGGGCGGCAGCGGGTGCTTCCGTGAACGCGTCGGCCAGGCTCCGGATCGTCGGGTACCGGTAGATGTCCTTCATCGACACCGACGGAAGGTCGTCCCGCTTCCGCACCCGGGCACAGAACTGCGCCATCACCAGCGAATCAGCACCCAGATCCGTGAAGAAGTCGCCATCAACCGACACCCGCTCGGCACGCAGCACGCCGGCCAGCACCTCCGCCATGGAGCCCTCTGTGCCGGTCGACGCATCCGTCGACGCCGTCACATCGGCTCGAGTGCCCGCAGACGCCCCAGGGGGAGCACTGGCGGTCACGGCTTCGGTCAGGCTCCGGATCGTCGGGTACCGGTAGATGTCCTTCATCGACACCGACGGAAGGTCGTCCCGCTTCCGCACCCGAGCGCAGAACTGCGCCATCACCAGCGAATCAGCACCCAGATCTGCGAAGAAGTCCCCATCCACCGGCACCCGCTCGGCACGCAGCACACCGGCCAGCACCTCCGCCAGTTGCGCCTCGGTGACTGTCGCCGCACTGGTCGTGCCTTTGGCAGTGGCGTCGGGGTGCATGTGCTCTCGCCTCCAGTCAGTCCGGTCCACTGTCCGGGGCCCGGGCATCGCCCCGTTGCTGTGTGTACGCGGTGGAGTGACAGCGGTCCTGCAACACGGCGTGTTGCTCGGTGCCGAACGCCCTCCCGCGCAATGGGCCGGCTCGGTTGTTCGGCCTTCGTCCTGGTCTGGGTATCCGTGGCTGGACACGGCGAACCGGCTTCGGCCGAAGAGCCGCCCCGCCCCGGCCTGGCCTGTCGAACGCAGGCGCACGGCCTGGGTGCGGAGCGCGCAGGCGGCGACGGCCCGCGATCGCAGAGGCGAGACACAGCCTCCCCGCTGTGCCGGGCCCGAATGCTTTCTCCCAGGGCCTACCCATGGCCGGCGAACATCGCCTCCCGGGTAGGACTTGATCGTTCCTCACCGCCCAGGCGGGCAACCGGCAGGGGTCGATCACCTGCGGTGGGCTGGGACATCGCCGAACGCGGGACCGGCCATGGGCGGCACTCAGCGACGGAGGCGTGGTCGAGCCGTACGTCCCAGCGGCCGTCGCGCGACGTGAGGGTGACTGCGGACCGGGGCGGCACATGGACATGCGGGAAGGTCCTTGCCGGTACGGCCAGAGCGTGGATGAGCGCGGCCCGGACGACGGCCGCTTCCGTGATGGCCAGTACGTGGCCCGTGCCGGGCGCCACTTCGCTCAGCCAGGACGCGATCCGGTCGCAGAGCTGACGTACGGACTCACCCTCGTGCGGTGCGGCATCGGGGTCGGTGAGCCAGGTGGTGAACCCGTCGGGGTCGCTTGCGGCGATGTCGCCGAGGGTGCGACCACACCACCTGCCAAGGTCCAGGTCCCGCAGCGCGGGCTCGGCCGCTGCCACCAGACCGAGGGCGTCGGCGGCCTGCGAACAGCGGAGGGAGGGGGCCCGGACAACCATGTCGGGCGGAGGTGGCCCTGCTCCCGTCACGCCTGCCTCACCTACGCTGCGGTCGCTGCGGGAGCGGTCACTGGGAAGCGGTTCCACGGCGGGGGCGCACAGAAATGTCAGGCGGATCATGGGACCGACCTCCTTCTGGGCCCGGTATGAGTCCGGTGACCGGAGTCCGGTGGCGTGAGACCGCTCGGGCAGCGCGGCATGGCACGGGCACGGGTGGCGCCGTGTCGTGACTCGTGAGCTCCAGGGTGCTCGCGAACGCGCTGCGGGAACATCCGCCAGATGACCGGAACCACCCCGCCAACCGGCCCGTGCGCCACTCCCCCAGCCAAGGCCACGGTGTCGACGACGCGGCGGGCCTGGCGTCGTCGACGGACCGATCCCCGCTATGGCATGGCAACCACCACGTACGCCATGCCGACGGCGACGGCCAGGCAACCGACGACGAGGGTCATCACGCCGATGCCCAGCAGTCCCGTCACACCGGCGATCGCTTTCCAACCGATCCGGGCCATCCGCTCAGCCTGCTCGGCTGCGTCCTCGTAGTCCCTGTCGTCGTACCAGTCCCGATTGGTCATGACACCCCTGCCCTGAAGCATAGACGGCACCGCCGTACCGCCTCCTCCCCCACCACCTCTCCGGCTCCCGTCCCATCCGCCGTCGACTCACACGCATGTGGAGCGAGCGGGCGGGGCCGGCCGCTGTGCGAGGCCAGGACCGAACGTCTCTTCGGCCGGTGCCCCGGGGGAGTGCCTCCGGGCACCCCGTATTCTCGGAGCATGGTCGGCGCACAGACACAGAGGGCCGAGCGGGGGCCGGGACGGCCGCGGCAGGAGCGGGTCACGGACGCCACCCTCGAGGCGGTGATCGAGCTCGTCACCGAGCACGGCGTGAAGGCGGTGACGATGGACGCCGTGGCCGCCCGCGCAGGGGTCAGCAAGCCCGCCATCTACCGGCGCTGGCCGTCCAAGCAGGCTCTGATCATCGCGGCGGCGGAATCGCGTATCGGGCCTCTGTCGGTGCCGGACCTGGGCGACATCCGGGCTGAGCTGCGCGAGGTGCTGACAGCGCGCCTGGCCGCCTACCGGTTGCCGGGTACGGCCCGGCTGCTGACGGAGCTGATGACCTCCGCGGCCGAGCCGGGAGGGCCCCGCGGTGAGTACGTGGACTACACGGAACGGCTGATGGCCGAGACGCGGCGCATTCTGCAGCGTGGCATCGCCCGTGGGGAGGTGCGTCCCGACGTCGACATCCGGTCGGCGGCCACGCTGGTGGCGGCGCCCCTGGTCTACCGCCTGCTGGCGGAGCGGGAACTGCCCAACGCGCTCTTCGTCGAGGACCTGGTGGACCTGGTCGTCCGTGCGGTCGGCAAGCCGGCCGGTTGATCTTCAGGGTGTCAGACGCCGGGCGTCGCGGGCCGGGTGGATCAGTGTGACAGCGGCCGTTCCCCCCAGCGCGAGCAGTGCGGCGGCGAGCAGCACGGCGTGCCGGTAGCCGTCGCTGCCCTGGGTGTCCACCAGGTGTCCCGTCAGGGCCGGGGCGATCAGGCCGGCCAGGGTGACCACGGCGTTCATCAGGCCGAGGGAGCCGCCGCGTCGACGGACCGGGACGAGTTCGGCGACCGAGGTAACCGCGACCGTCGACATCGCCCCGCACAGGCCGAAGCCGATGAGCAGGACCAGCACGGTGACCGGGCCGCGGCCGGCCTGCGGCAAAGCAGCACAGCCGAGCGCGGAGACGAGCAGCAGGATGCCGCCTGTGCGGCCGCGGGCCCAGCGGCTGCTCACACCGCGTCGCAGCAGCCAGCCGGTCAGTCCCGCCTGGCCCAGCAGCACCATGCCGTTGACCGCCCAAAGCGCGGCGACCAGGCCTGCCGCGGTGGTGGTGGAGTAGCCCAGGCCGTCGTGCAGGTAGGACGGCACCCACACCAGTGAGAGGGCGATCATCCAGTAGGTGCTGAAGTAGCCGATCGTGGCGCCGATCCAGGTCCTGGTGGCCAGGATGCGACGGTACGAGGGGGCCCGCGAGCCGTCTTCGTCGGCGCTGCCGGGGGCGGCCCCGCCGGAGTGGACGGTGTGCACCTCGGCTCCCGAGGTCCGGTCCCGACCCAGTAGCGCCCAGGCGGCCGCCCACACGACGCCGCCGAAGGCGACCGCCGCGAACGCCGAACGCCAGCCGTGGTGCTGGATCGTCCAGGTCAGCCCTGGCGCGGCGACCACCACGCCGAGGGTGATGCCGATACTGAGCAGAGCGCCGGGAAGGTTGCGGCGGTGGTTCGGGAACCATGCGAGGGCGGTGTGCTGGGCCACGGGAAAGGCGGGCCCCTCCGCCGCACCCAGCACGATCCGCGACGCGACCAGCGTGAGCAGCCCTCCGCCGAGGGCCATCGGGGCCTGGGCCGCGGACCAGAGCAGTGCCATGCCCAGCAGCAACCAGCGGGGCCGCAGCCGATCCGCCGACAGGCCGCCCACGGCGCCGCAGAGCGAGAAGAGCAGGAAGAACGCGCTGTTCGTCAGGCCGAATCCGGTCGCCGACAGGCCCAGGTCACGGCGGATCGGGTCGGCCGCCAGTCCGAGGACGGACTTGTCGGCGAAGTTGACCATCATGAAGACCACCAGCAACCCGGTGACGGTCCAGGCCTGCCGCCGGTGGCTGCGGCTCGCCCGGCCGGGGCGGGTCGGCGTGGCGGCGGTGAGTTCGGTGTCGGGCACGAGGACTCCGCGGAGGTGGCTGCGCTGGGGCAGGCATGGTTGGTGGGCAACCCGGGACAGGGGGCACCGACAGGTGGGGGCCCGAGGGCGCTCACCGGTCGACCTGGCAGAAAATCGTTACGTGAAGTATCGATACCGCCTGGCGTGACGACAAGACCTGTTCACCGCGAATGTCACGAGGGTGCGCGAGGGCTTGCCGCGAGGCCGCTCGTCCGGTGTCGAGAGCTTCAGGGCAGCTTGCCGATACGGCTATATGCTTGCTGCTACTCCCACCACCGCACCGCAGGCGTGGCACTCCGGCGACCGGACCCTCGGATGACGCACCCCTGCGGCGACGCGGCGAACTGGTCATGGAGAAGCCCTTGCCGCAACCTCGTCAGATATCGATACTTTCGGTAACGATTTCTCGGATGCGAGCGTGGAGGGCCACATGGAGACCGCCGGAACCGACAAGAACCCCCTGCTGGAGAAGCCGCTGATCCACTTCGGCAGGCGTGTGCTGGAGCGGACCACGCCGGGCACGCCTCAGGTCGGGTACCGACTGCTGGAGATCACCCCGATGACCCCGCACATCGGTGCGGAGATCGGCGGTGTGGACCTGTCCCGGCCGATCGGCGAGGCACTCGCCGAGGAGCTGCGGCAGGCGCTGCTCGAATGGAAGGTCATCTTCTTCCGCGACCAGCGCGAGTTCGGCGTCGACGCCCACCTGGCCCTGTCCGCGGTGTGGGGGGAGCCGGAACCCAATCCGTTCTTCCCCAAGGGCGACACCGCCGGTGTCTCACGACTGGCGAAGGACGCGGCAGCCATCGGCCAGGAGAACATCTGGCACAGCGACCACTCCTTCATGGCCGCGCCCGCCCTGGGATCGGTGCTCCGCGCGGTCGAGGTCCCGTCATCCGGCGGAGACACCATGTGGGCCGACATGGGCGCCGCCTACGACAACCTCAGCGACGCGATGAAGCGGCGCGTCGAGGGCCTGACAGCCGTGCACGACTGGGAGCCGACCTGGGGTACGTTCATGACCCCGGAGCAGATCGGGGCGCTGCGCCAGTCCCTGCCTCCGGTGGAACACCCCGTAGTCGTGCGGCACCCGCGCACCGGACGCAGGACCCTGTACGTCAACGAGCCGTTCACCACCCGCATCGTGGGACTGCCCGAGGACGAGAGCCGGGAAATGCTCCACGAGCTCGGGCTCCAGGCACGGATCCCCGAGTTCCAGGTGCGGTTCCGCTGGCAGCCCGACTCGATCGCGATCTGGGACAACATCGCCGTCCAGCACTACGCCATCAACGACTACCACCCCCGGCGTCGAGTGATGGAGCGCATCGCCATCGCCGGCGTCCCGCTGTCCTGAGGCGGCCGTGCACTCGGCGCCGCGACCTCCGGCGCCGAGTCGCCCGATCACCTCTTCCTCGCTCCGCTGGTCAGCCCCGTCAGGAGAGAGACGAACCCGTCAGCGTGGTGTCACACTCCCAGGCGCGCCAGGTGCCGATGAGTTGAGAGCCGTGGACGTCTTTCGCATGCGGACAACCGCCCCATCCCACACACGCGGAGACCAGCAGAGCCGTCTACGCCGAGAGCAGCGTCCACTTCCATGCTCGGCTGCTCATCACCGGTGCCCCTTCGTACAGGTGGCCTGATCCCAGGCCTCTCGCGGACAGAGCGCCCGCGCCGCAGAAACAGGGCGCTTCACCCGTACTATCGCTGTAGCAGGGCACGTTGCGGCCCAACGCCATCCCTGGCCCGCCCAGTCGGCCCGCCAGAGTCACGTCCCGGCCGCCGACCAAGGAGACGACCATGTCCGACGCAACGGTGTCAGCGACTGCGTTGACCTCGCAGTACATCAGCCAGGTGGCCAGCGACCTCGAGCGCAACGTCAAGGAACAAGAGCGCATCGCCGAGGAACTCAACACGCTCCAAGCGGAGTTGACGGCACTGCAACACGATCACGGTGTCCTGGTGAACATGCAGCAGGCTCTCGGTGTCCCCACTCCGACGACCGCACCCTCCCACGCCAACGGCGCTGCCGTTCCGCCCTCCGGCAAGAAGGCCACTTCTGCTTCCGGTAGGCGGCGAACGGCGAAGGCGGACGCGGTGAAGTCCCCCAAGGGTAAGAAGCAGGCCGCTGCGAAGTCTGCCACCAGGAAGCCGGCCGCGCGGAAGGTCACCGGCCCCACTCTGGTCGATCTCATCCGCCACCACCTGATCGAGCAGAAAGAACCCCGTTCCGCGGCAGAAGTGTCCAAGGAACTCAGTGACGCGCACCCCGATCGCACCATCTCGTCCAACGTCGTGCGCACCAGCCTCGAAAACCTCGTCGCGAGGAGCCTGGTGCAGCGGAACAAGCAGGGCAGTTCCGTCTTCTACACCGCATCCGCGCGGGCCGAGTCCACATCAGAGCCCAAGGACGAGAAGCAGCGCAACGCTGACAAGTGAAGGCGATGGGCCGAGCGCGGGGGATGCCGCCGGCGATGCCAGGGAGCTCGCCGGGGTGACCCGAGCGGCGAGGAGCAGGCCGAGCGTGTCGACGCGGATGCCGCGTTGGCGGTCTGTGACTTGTTGTCGGCGTTGATGCCTGAGGGGGCCCGACTGACGCCGGGCCCCTTCTTCGCGGCGGGGGATCTAAACCTTCGGCCTCTGGATCACCGGCCCGACAGGCTGGCGACCCGCACCGCCCCGCGTCGGTGGTGCCACTCCGCACATGGCTTCAGAGGCCGTAGAGGACGTCAGCCTCGGACGATGTTCTCGGCCTGGGGGCCCTTCTGGCCCTGCGTGACGTCGAACGTGACCGTCTCACCCTCGACCAGCTCGCGGTATCCGTTGCCGGAAATGTTGGAGTAGTGGGCGAAGACGTCCGGTCCACCGCCGTCCTGGGCGATGAAGCCGAAGCCCTTCTCGGAGTTGAACCACTTCACGGTGCCGCTGGCCATGCTGCGTCCTTCGATATCGCCGGGGATGCCGGCTGGGGTGAGTAACGGAGTCTTCCACTGAGGGAGGACGTCCGGGAACCTTTCTACCCCAACCAGAGCTCCGTCATTCGATCATCTGTCCACGAGTCGGATGCGGTTGGGGTCCGGCGGGCCGGCGGACGACGCGAGCCCGGTGGGGCGCGACGCCTGGGGAGCGAGGGTGACATCAGGAGCGTCCTGTGAGCAGGCGTGGGCTGCCTGGTCACGTCCCCTGTTGGTGCAGATGCCGGACGAAGAACCTGGCAGCGGCCTCTCCGGCGAACTGTGGGACGCCGGTGTGCCCGCCCATGTTGGCGTGCAGTGTCTTCTCGTCGGAGGCGAAGGCGTCGAAGAGGTCCAGGGCCGCCTGCCGGTGGTTGCCTTCGTCGTCCCACTGCAGCAGGACGTGCAGCGGAATGGTGACCCGGCGGGCCTCCTCGACGATGGCGCGAGGTACGAGACTCCCGGCGAACAGAGTGGCGGCCGAGATGCGCGGCTCGACCGCCGCAAGGCGGACACCGATGGAGATCACTCCGCCCGAGTACCCGACCGGGCCGCCGATCTCGGGCAGCGGCAGGAGGGCGTCCAGGGCGGTCTGCCATTCCGGGACCGCCTTGTCCACCAGAGGCAGGACGAGGGCGTCGACGATCTCGTCGCCGACCGGCTCGCCGGCCTCCATGGCCCGGCGCATGTCGGCGCGGGCCTGCTCGGCGGCGGCCCACCGGGGTCGCTCACCGCTTCCGGGGAGCTCGATGGTGGCCGCGGCGAAACCGTCCGCAGCGGCCTGCCGCGCGCGCCCCACCAACCGGGGATACATCGTGCGCAGACCGAGCGGAGGGTGGCCGAGCAGGATCAGCGGCACCGGTGCGGACGGGGACGCGGACGCGGGCGTCCACAGGATGCCCGGGATCCCACCGAGGGTGAACTCGCGTTCGAGGACGCCGCCGTCGAGACGTTGTTCAGAAGTGAAGTGAAGGGTCATGGTCGTGCCTTTCGGGAGTGCGCATGAACGGCGCTCCCGGACGACCTATCGCCCGACCGTGACCCCGGAGGAGAGCACCCACGTCGATACTGTGTTCACGGGTACCACCTCCTCGATCTCTCGCACGGCCTCCAAGAGGCTAGCAACGGCCACCGTGGTCCGCCAACGCGTTTCAGCGGTTCGGGATCTCACGACCTGCCGGTGGCGAGAGGAGGCGTGAGAGAGGGCTTGGCACGCGACGACTCCACCCTTTATCGTCATGCTGACATTTACTGGGCAAGGAGCTCTCCATGGCTGTCAGCGACGTCCTGGGCGACATCGTCGCGCCCCTCAACACTGTGCTGTTCGGTTTCGGCCGCGACGCGGTGACCTGGGCGGAGCTGCTCGGCTTCGCCACGGGGGCGGCCTGCGTCTGGCTGACCGTCAGGGCGCGGATCGCCAACTTTCCCGTCGGCATCGCCAACAACCTGTTCTTCCTGGTTCTGTTCTGGAGCGCCCAGTTGTACGCCGACGCCCTGCTGCAGGTCGTCTACCTGATGCTGGCCGCCGTGGGCTGGTGGACCTGGCTGCGCGGTGGCGAGCGCCGCTCCCCCCGCCTCATGGGTCATGCCTCCGCGCGCACCATCGTCGTTCTGCTGCTGCTCGCCGCCCCCGCGACCTGGGGTCTGACCGTGGTTCTGGCCCGTGCCCACGACGTCGCACCGTTCTGGGACGCCCTCACCACCGCACTGTCGCTGGCCGCCCAGTGGCTGCTCAACACCAAGTCCTTCGAGAACTGGTACTTCTGGATGGCCGCGGACGTGGTCTACATCCCGCTCTACTTCGCCAAGGCGCTCTATCTGACCGGTATCGTCTACGTGCTCTTCCTGACGATGTGCCTGCTCGGACTGCGCGGCTGGCACCGGGAGCTGGCCGCCGGCCGGGCGACCGACGCGGTGGACCTGGTGCGGGCATGACCGCCTCCTTCGACCACGGGCTGGTCATCGGCAAGTTCTATCCCCCGCACACCGGTCACCACTTCCTGGTGCGCACCGCGGCGGACAACTGCCGACGCCTCACTGTCGTGGCGATGGCGGCCGACGTGGAGTCGATACCACTGGCCGACCGGGTCGCCTGGCTGCGCGAGGCGTATGCCGACCGGCCCCATGTGGCCATCACCGGCGTCGTCGACAACATCCGGGTGGACTACGGCAGCGACAGCGCCTGGGCAGGGCACGTCGCCCTGATGCGTGAGGGGGTGTCCGGCGGCCCGCACGCGGACGTCCCGGTGGACGCGGTGTTCACCTCGGAGCCGTACGGCGCCGAACTGGCGCGCCGGTTCGGCGCGGCCAATGTCCGACTGGACGTCGCCCGCGAGACGTTCGCGGTCTCCGCCACCGCGGTGCGCAGCGATCCGGTGGGCCGCTGGGACGCGCTGGAGCCGCCGGTGCGGGCCTGGTTCGCCCGGCGAGTGGTGGTGCTCGGCGCCGAATCCACCGGCACCACCACGCTCTCCCACGATCTGGCCGAGGCGCTGCGCGAGCGTGGGGGTCCGCACGCGCTCACCCGCTGGGTCCCCGAGTACGGGCGGGAACTGACCGTCGCCAAGCTCGCCGTGGCCCGCGCCCTGGCCGCCCGCCGCGGCCTTCCGGAGCCCACGGTTTTCGACCTCGAGTGGAGCGACGCCGACTTCGAGTCCGTCGCCGCGCGCCAGTCGGCCGAGGAGGAGCGCGCCGCGCGAGCCGGCGGGCCCGTGCTGGTGTGCGACACCGACGCGCTGGCCACCACCGTCTGGCAGGAGCGCTATGTCGGCCGGGCCACCGAGGCGGTGCACGTCCTCTCCGACGCCATGCCGCCCAGGGCGCTGTACCTGCTCACCGACCATGAGGGTGTGCCGTTCCACGATGACGGGCTGCGAGACGGTGAGGCGGTGCGGCCCTGGATGACCGAGCGGTTCCGCAAGGTGCTGGCCCGTCGCGGTGTGCCCTGGCAGGAGGTGCGCGGCGACCGCTCGACACGGCTGCGTCTCGCCCTGGAGGCGGTCGACCGGCTTCTCGAGGAGGGGTGGTGCCTGGCCGCCCCGCTCGGCTGAGGGCGACCGCGCAGCGCGATCGACGCTGCGAACGCCCGCTTGCCTTCCCGCCCCGTCTCGATCGACGCCCCGTGTCGGCCTGGTCATCGGCGGCTCTTGATGTCCCAGAGGGTTCTCTCGACCGGTCCCGTTTGGACGCCCCGAATGCCGTACCGGAGTTGCGTCTCCGCCGAGTTCGCGTCGGCGCCGTGCGCTGTGACGGCTTCCATGATGTCCGCGCCCTGCTGGCCGAAGCGCCAGTAGACGGTCAAGGTCCGGCAATCTCTGGTGTGCTCGTCGATCGCATTGCTCTCATGTATTTTCCCGCTGAAAACGAGTGCGTCCCACTGCTTGTGCTGACTCACCCAGCCAGGTGTGTTGGTGCCCTGCCGCCAGGAGTAGCCCTCGAACTTCAGGTCTCTCACGGACATCCGGTCCTTGCGCGCGAGGCTCGCGCTGGCGTAGAAGGTCACCTCGTCGTACGGCGTGTCCATCGGGAGTTGCACGACCATGCGGGCGGAGAAGGTGCCCCCGGGATCGATCCACCGTCCGTAGGGCATCCATGGTTGCGCCTCCACCAACTGGCCCGGGTGGTGGATCTCGCGGCGGGATAGCGGATTGGCGCCCTCGAAAGACGGCCACTGCCCGGAGTCGGTGCGCCACTGCCGGCGAAGCCGGTCCTTGGGGCTCAGGGGCACCCGTTGCCCCATGGCGTGGAATATGTCACCCAGAACGTAGAAGGCCACTTCGCTGCGGTTCTCCATCGTGATGTCGACGGGTATGGAGAACGCCTTGTGGTCCCTGCTCGTCACCGGAGTTCCTGTGGTCAGCCTGATGACGGGGTCCGCCTCGCGCTGGGACGGCATGAACAGGTTCTGGTAGCCGAAATTCCCCACCGCGATCAGGGAGGTGACGATCAGCGTAGCGGCCACCCGTTTCGGCGCCGGGATGACGACCGAGGTCCGCCACACCGCGAGGACGGCCCCCAGCGATCCCGCCGTGAGGACGCAGAACAGCGCGAGGTAGGGCTTGGAATCGCCGTCCTTCAATATCCCGACGAGAAGCAGGACGTTGCTCAAAAGGGCCACGAACGTGGCTACCAACGCCACCGGCCCGGAGTAGGGAAAGTTGCGCCACGTCCAGTGGTCCACGACCGCGGCAGCGCCCAGGAACGTGATCACGGCGGCCACGATGAGCGCCGCGCCGGTCACCCGGCCGGGGAAGTTCAACGCGGACTCGAGGTCCTCGACGCCGAAGTACCCGAGCACCGTGGTCGTCAGCAGAAGGACCAGCAGGCACAAGGCGAGGCAGGCCGGCGAGTTCTTGCATCTCGCGTCCGTCTGTCGCGCCCACTGAGGCGAGTTGTCGGGAGCTTTGGCGGGAATTCTCATGCCGTAACCTCCACGAGTCGCCCCGAGGCCGGCGTGGCCCTGCCCGCTCGGCGGTGAGTAGCGAATTCCGCCGAGCTTCTGCTTCTTCCGTCCTCCCCGTGCCTCGGCACGGCGGCGCCGGGCAGTCGACATCGCCGGCGCGGATGCCACGAGCCGGATTCTCGGCATCGAAGAGCGGAGATGGGGCAGGCGCTGATCGAACCCTCGCGATCGGCGACCTCGAGGCCGGTGCTCGGAGTCGCGATCCACGTTAGGGGACGCGCCGTCAGCCCTGCATCACTGCGGCGTCACCCACCTGGAAAGAAGGCGGCCCCATGGGGGGCCAGCAGGTGCGCGAACTGAGGGGAAGGCTCCACCCCCAGTTCCTCCCGCAGCAACCGCCGGAACGAATGATAGTGACGGACCGCCTCGCTGACGTTGCCCTCGGCGAGATGGGCGGAGACGGCAGCGCGGTTCGCGCTCTCCCGCAACGGCTCCGTACGTACGCTCTCCCACGCCGCCTCGAGCGCGAGCGCCGGCTTGCCCTCTCGCACGAGCGCCTCGGCCAACGCGTCGAGGGCATGCAGCCGGAGTTGCCGCAGGCGTTCTCGCTCCAGCAGGACCCATTCCTCGTCCCAGCCAGGCAGCAGGTCTTCCGCGCCCAGCAGATCCTGCGGGAGCTGGGTGTGGCGCGGAGGGCTGCCGCCGCGCACGACACGCGATGCCGTCTCGGTGAAGGCGTCGACGTCCACGCGCAGGGTGGGAGCCGGTACGAGCAGGTCCCCGCTGCACCGGATCAGCGGCTGATCGCAGCGTGGCAGCTTCCACAGGGTGGTGCGCAGGCTCCCCCGGGCATGATCCTCGGTCACCTCGGGCCACAGGGTTCCGGCCAGGACCGAGCGGGAGACGCGCCGCCGCAGCGCGACGAACGCGAGCAGACGCTGACCGTTACGGCACAGTTCGACGGGCCCGGCAGTGCATTCCAGCCGGAAATGGCCGAGCAATCGCAATTCCGGAGGGGAAACCACCTTGATCGCCTCGCTCACCATCACCCGGGTGAGCGCGCCCCGGGAGGGCTACGGAAGCCTCTGACCTCCAGTCTCGTCCGGTGCGACCAGACCGTGCAACCCGACGACCGGTGCGACACGGTGCGCGGTGACGAAGAACGACATCCTGCTCCCGGCGGTACGGGCTCGCCCCGTCAGGTCCGGACCGGGCGCTGAGCGGAAGGACGAACCTAACCGATCCGTTCGGCCAGAGCCACGATGATTCCCGAGGGACCGCGGAGGTTGCAGAGCCGGTACACGTTCTCGTACTGCGCCACCTCGCCGAGGAGCTCGGCGCCAAGGCGGCTCAGACGGCTGATGGTGTCGTCCATGTCGTCGACGGCGAACATGACACGGTGCAGGCCCAGGGTGTTGGGCGGCGGGTCGAGCGGTCCGTGGGTGACCGCCGCGGGGGTGTGGAACTTCGTCAGCTCCAGCCTGCTGTGGCCGTCCGGGGTCCGCATCATCGCGATGGCGCTGCGGACCCCGCCGAGACCGAGCATCTGGTCTGCCACCATCCCCTCGATCTGTGCTTCGCCCTCCAGTTCCATGCCGAGCTCGGTGAAGAAGGCGACGGCAGCCTCCAGGTCGTCGACGACGATGCCCACGTTGTCCATCCGCTGAATCGTCACGGGGTGTGCTCCTTCTTCCGCGCCCGTTACTTCCTGGCCACTGCTGCCCCTGGGAAGGAGCCGCTGCCGCACTCTCGACACCCGGGGTCACACCTCGGGCCGTTCCATACGACGGTCGTTCCCACTATGTGACCACTCAAATGCTCTCCGAGGTCATCCACGCGGCCGTCAACGGCGTGCTCGACGACGACAACCACGAGCCCTTCCTGCAGGCCACCGCGGTCCTCCTCGAGGCCGGCCCCGCGTCGCGGGACCTGAAACCGGGCCTCGATCCGCAGGACGTGCACCTGCAGCTCAGCGTCCTGCGGCATCCCTCCCGGCGATGGCGCGACAGCCCGTGCGGACCGCCTCCTGAACCTCATCCTCGACGGCCGGCGCAGCCGCCCCGCCGAAGGCTGACCCGACCCGCGCCTCAGCGGCACGCTCCGCCCGACGGGCCCCATTCGCCCGGGCGCGTGCGGAGTCCCGGATCGGTCGGTGCGCGCTGGTCGCACCAGGGAGGCCGGTGGCTGCGTCGATGCCGCAGTCGCCCACATGGGCGACACCGGGATGCAGTACGTGCACGTTTCCGTACGGTCGGTTGCAGGGCCGGGATGTGCCTGGCCCGCCCAGTCGGGAGGTCCCTCATGCGTCGCATCGGCTCGACACTCGCCACATTCGCCACCGCCGGAGTGCTCGCGCTCACCGTTCCCGGCTCGGCCTTCGCGGCGAACGGGTTCCTCGCGATCGACGGAGTCCGTCACAATGACCCGAGAGGCTGCTTCGAGATAGCGAAACTGTCAACCGTCTTCAACTTCACGGACACACCCGCCCTGGTCCACAACGTCCCTGGTTGCGCAGGCGGGTTCGTCTCCGTGATCCCTCCCGGCCTGGCAGTACAGGTGCCCGGAACTCACAGCGTCTACCTCGGCTGACCAGTTGACGATCGCAAGCTTCCGGGATGCCTCGTGAGCGCCACGACGGTCGTGACCGTCTTCGACACTCACGAGGCGTCTAGTCCAGTGACCCCGCGGCCCTTGGTAAACAGGGGGTGGCAGTCGATAGGTGCGCCAACGGCCTGAATTCGTAAGCGCATACGTGGCAGTCGGGTCCGGGCAGCCTCACATTCGGGATCTCAGCACGTCGACCTCGCAGCCCGGCTCGAAGGGGTCGAAGCCGTGCTCGGTCAGCCAGCGGACTATCAGCAGGCTTCGCAGCGACCACCAGGCGTGGATCACGTCGAGGTCGACGTCGGTGCCGTAGCCGGCGATCACGTCGTCCAGGTGCTCCTCGTGCCCGAGCGTGAAGGTGGCGAGGTCGTACAGGGCGTCACCCTGCCCCGCTTCGGACCAGTCGATGATGCCCGTGACCTCGTCATCGTCGACGAGGACGTGCGCGATCTGCAGGTCACCATGCGTGAACGCCGGAGTCCACGGCCGCAACGCGGCCTCGGCGACCTGGCGGTTACGGGTGACCAGGTCGGCGGGCAGGACGCCGTTCGTCACGAGCCACTCGCACTCGCCGTCGAGTTCCGCAGCCAGCGCGGCGATGCTCCGGCCGGCCCGTCCCGTCCGGGACGGCAGCGGCGCGTCGTGCAGCTTCCGGATGGCGGCGCCCGCGGCGCCCCAGCCCGCCGGCGACCCGGTCGACGGCCCGCCGAGGCGCCCGAGCGTCGTCCCGGGCAGTGCGGCGATCGCGAGCACGGGCGGCCTGCTCCACAGGACCTCCGGCGTGGGGACCGGCGCGAGGGACATCGCCTCGACCTCGGCTTCTATGCGCGCCTGATCGGCGTCCACCTTCAGGAACACGTCGCCTACGCGCAGAGTCGCGCGTTCGGAATGGGCAACGACGACTTCGACCTCATCCATGGGCGATGAGTATCCCGGGGATGCCCACCGACGGTGCCGGGTTTTCGCGTGCGATGCCGCAACTGACCGCGCCTCGCTACCCAGGCCGAGCGGGAAGACAGGCCACTGATGACTGGCCTTGCGCCTGTTGTCCGATGGTGGCCGGGGCGCCGGCACGCATCTGTGCACCTTTCTCCAGCAGTTGCTCGGCGCGCGGCCGCTGGTCCTGCGCCGCCGTACGCAAGCGCTGGTACTGCCGCCGGCCTCTTCCTTCATTCGCCGGTCACGGCTGCGCTACCGTCGGCGGTTCGCTGCTGTCGGCATAGACGACCAGCGTCTGTTCCGGCTGTTCGGCCAGGTGAAAAGCGGTGTACGCGTAATCGATCGCTCCCCGTTGCGGGTGTCGTAGCCGTTTGCGACCGCTGTGCCGGGCCTGCACCTCGTACCGTGGCCACCAGTCGCGCACCTCCGGGCTGCCCTCGTTCAGGTCCTCGATGAGTCGGGTGTACCGCGGGTCGCCGGAGTGGCGTGCCGCCAGCGTCCTGAGTCGGCCGAGCAGGCCGCGTGCTTCGGGCTCCCAGTCGACCAGGATGTCCCGGGCCACCGGTTCGAGGAACACCCAGCGGGCGAAGTTGGCGGGCCGGTCCGCCTCAGTGATGAGCCTCGGGAACAACTCGTGGGCTGCCTGGTTGTGACTGAGGACGTCATAGTTGCCGCCGATGATGTACGCCGGGTTCGGCTGGAGCAGCAGGGGGACGGCACCCGCCTCGGCAGGGAGCGGCTCGCGTTCCTCGGCTTCGGCCGCAGGTGCGTGACCGGCAAGCTGGAGAAGATGATCGTGCTCGTGCCGGTCGAGCCGCAGCGCCGCGGCGAGGGCGTTGAGCACCTGTTCGGAGACGCGGATATTTCGCCCCTGCTCCAGGTACGTGTACCAGGTGGCGCTGATCCCGGCCAGCAGTGCCAGTTCCTCTCGGCGAAGTCCCGGAGTCCTGCGGCGGCCGGTCTGAGGCAGTCCCACCTCGTCAGGGGTCAGGCGTTCTCTCCGGCTGCGCAGGAATTCACTCAGCTGATGGCGTTGGTCCGGCTGCGTGGGCATGACGAATGGCACTTCCAGTTCCAGAATAAACCGGGTCTGGATACCAGGCTAAACACGTCGGAGACTGGTGTGCGAGCGCGGGCCGCGGCATGACCGACGGCCTCACACGGTCACACCGGCACCAGGCCGTCCAGTGCGCAACGGCTTGGCGGACGTTCCTCCAGGACTCGCTGCCGCTCGGCACTCCGGCCCCGGTGCCGAAGACGGAGAGGGAGAGGGCAACTCATGTCCGGAATCAAGGGCAAAGTGGTGGCGATCACGGGAGCCGGCAGTGGCATCGGCGAGGCGACCGCGCTGCTGCTCGCCGAACGCGGTGCGCGACTCGTCGTCGGCGCCCGCCGGTCCGAACGCCTGGCGGAACTGGTGGCCCGGATCGAGGAGGCAGGTGGCACGGCCGTGCAGATCCGCACCGATGTGACCCGGCGGGACGATCTGCAGGCCCTGGTCGCGCTGGCCGGTGAGTGCTTCGGCCGGCTCGACGTGCTCGTCAGCAATGCCGGGGTCGGCACCATCTCACCTCTCGACGATCTGCGCGTCGAGGAGTGGGACCACATGGTCGATGTCAACGTGAAGGGTGTGCTGCACGGGATCGGCGCCGCGCTGCCGGTCTTCCGGGCGCAGGGCACCGGCCACTTCATCACCACCGCCTCCACTGCGGCGTTTCGCATCGTGCCGACCATGGCCGTCTACGCCGGCACCAAGTCCGCGGTCCGGGCCATCTGTGAAGGACTGCGCCAGGAAGCCGGGGACTCGTTGCGGGTGACCACCGTCTCACCTGGTGCGACTGCGACCGACTTCGCCGAGGCGTCAACCAATAGCCAGGTCAGAGCAGAGATCACGAAGATGCGGGACGACATCGCGATCCCGCCCGACGCGATCGCCCGGGCCATCGCTTTCGCGATCGAGCAGCCGGCCGCTGTCGACGTGAACGACATCGTCGTCCGGCCCACCGCCCAGAGCTGATCTCCCCTGGCCCTTCCGGTGTGGATACGCGCACCCGCGGGAGTGTTCCACGGGACACATGGCAACACAGGCCCGCTGGCCGGTGGGGTGGGTGGCATGCCCGAGTGGAAACGACGGACGCGACGCCAGACGGCGAGACGCCCGCGGGCGTGAACAGCTCCTTGAGTGACGGGCACCGACGCGGATCCGGTGTGCGCCGACTGCGGCGACGCAGTGGGCACACACGCCGATGGTGACGAGCTCGGCGCAGCGCATGCCGTCACGCGCTCTACGCCGCGTTGCCCCTGCTTGCGTCAGGCGCGGCGCGGGTCGGAACGGGCGCACTGGACACACGTGTTCGCCGCCGGACGGATCTCCAGGCGTTCGGGCGGGATGGTCCCGCCACAGGCCTCGCACTGCCCGTACTGTCCCCGTTCGAGCCGTTCCAGTGCCCGGTCGAGTTCTTCCAGGTGCTCGCGCGTCCGCGCCATCAGGGCGGCGACGTGGGCCCGCTCGAAGGCGGTGGTGCCCCCTTCGGGGTCGTGCTCGTCGTCCACCGCGACCAGGGCGTTCGCGGCGACGATCCCGTCGAAGTCGCGGCTCAGCGCGGCCGCCCGCGCGAGGGTGTCGACGCGGTCGGCCGCGAGGCGTGCGCGGACGGCAGAGAGGGTGGACGGGCCGGGCCCGTCATGTCCGGACAGGGATGTATCGCCCATGTCGGCAAAACGCTGATTCGCGGCTCCCCATTCCCCATTCTCCTTCCCCATTCCCCCTGACCATCCGCGTGCCGCCGCCCGCAGGTGCTGTACCTGCGGGCGGCGGGGAGCTCGATTGCGGGCCCTGGAGGTCGGAGTGATGTGCGGCAACTTCCGGCGGCCGGGGGCCGGGTCGGCGCCGCGTTGCCAGCGAGGGCAGCGCGGCCGAAGTGGTGACGTGCCGCTTGTCGACGAACCGTCAGAAGTCGTACGGCTTCCTGGTGTTCCAGTTCAGCACATCGGCCTCGTTCCAGCTGAACTGCGGCGTCCGCCCCTTGGAGTCGACCGAGTAGAAGGGGCCGTCGTGACCGTCCGTGCCACGCAGGGCGATGGCGAACGAGCGCGCCGTGTGGTTCTTCGAGCCGTAGTCGAAGAGGTTCACCGCGCTGTATGCCTTGTCTCCGGGCCGGAGCGTGATGCGCTTGTCGCCGCCAGGGGTGTCCTTCTTCGAGTGCGGCAGTGCGGGGCCATCGATGTCGTCGCCGAGCTTCACGGCCGGGTACGAGGTGACCCAGCAGGGCTTGGTGCTCTCGTTCGACGCGGTGATCAGCAGGTGGTCGCCCGGCTGACCGGCGAACCGGTGCACAGCGGTGACCAGCATCTCGTCTCCGCGGCACTGCTGGGCGACCGCCGTAGTGGTCTTGCTCGCGATCTCGACGGTCCCGCCCGCGGCGGTCGCCGACCGCGTCCCTTCCTCGATGCCGCCGCCGCGGTTGGCCTGCTCCGTGGCGCCCTCGCCGCCTCCGTTGGACGCGGACCGGCTCTGCGCGGCACCGGCGGCGCGGTCGCCGCCTGCCGCCTTCGAACCGTCGTCGGCGCCGCCACAGGCGGTCAGGCCGAGCGCCACCGCGGCAGTGACGGCAGCCAGAGCGACGGAACGGGCGGTACGAGCGGTACGGGCACGATGCGCGGTCATGATGAAGACTCCCCCATGGTCTGTCAGGACGCGGCACCTCCCCAGTTCCCGCAGGGTGGCCGGTCGCATCCTCTGTTTCGTTACACCCCGTGAGATGACGTCGGAGCATGCGTCGTTCCACCAGGTATGTCCGCATTGAGTAACAAGACAACTGGGGGCAGAAGCGACCATGTTCACGGCGTACCCGTAAGCGGTGCAGCGCCTCAGGCGGCCGCGGTACAGGGAAGACCCAGGCGCTCCGAACGGGGGCAGGGCGGGGCAGTGCCGCTGAGGGCTCGCGCATCCGGGATGTCGGCTGCGGCGGGCTGAGAAGACATACGGCGGAGAGGGCAGGATTCGAACCTGCGTGGGCCCCGAAGGGCCCGACCGTGAGGCGAGCTCGCTGGTCCCCGATCAACCACTCCGGGCACCTCTCCCTGTTCCCGGCTGCGGATGCTCTCCGCTGCCGTTCACAGGAACAACTGTGCCGGGAGCCGCTGACCGCACGCTGACGTCCTGCTGACCGGAGCTCGAGGCCTTCTCGCAGCCGGTCCTCCGGCGCCCTCACGCCCTACGGCTGGAGCAGCAGGTCGCGCTGGTACCAGGTGCCGGCCTTGCCGCCGAGGTGGGCCGGCTCGGCCGGGCCGACGGGGATGAATCCGGCGTTGGTCAGCACTTTCCGCGAGGCGGCATTCCGGCGGGCGGCGGCCGCCCTCAGAGTGCGCAGTCCGTGCCGGGAGGCCGCCAGCCGGCACAGCTCCCGGACGGTCTCGGTCGCCACGCCACGACCGGCGACGTGCTGTGCGACGCGGTAACCGAGCTGCGCGGTACGGTCCTCGATGTCGACCAGGTTGAACCTGCCGAGCACCGAGCCGTCCTCGGCGACGAGCACATAGAAGGCACAGACCCCGGCCTCCTGCTCAGCCAGCAAGGCGTCGTACCGGTCGGTGAAGTGGTCGAAGTACTCATCGCCGCGGTCGGAGACCCAGGCAGCGAAGTAGGCGCGGTTGGCCAGCTCGAAGGCCAGGACCGCCGCAGCGTGGGCGGCATGCAGCCGCTTCAGCTCGGGCACCGCCCGACCCTACCCAGACGACTCCTCCGAGGCACCTGAATTTGCCACCCGTCTGCGCGTACTCGCGTAGTGCGTCATCGACCTCGAACAGCCGTAGATCAGCCCCACGTCTCCCCCTGTCCCGGACCGAACCGCACCCTCTCACGCCCCGCCCCTTGGGCGCTTGTCGATTTGGGGCTCGCACCGCGTTCCCCGGCCCGGTTCGCGCGCGCGACCGGCAGGTACCGATTACCGGTGAGGCGCGTGTCTTCGGCAGGATGGGCGTATGACCGAGATCCTCACACCCCGTCTCCTCCTGCGCGGCTGGCACGACGACGACCTCGTGCCGATGGCAGAGATCAACGCTGACCCGCGGGTCATGCGCTGGATCGACGACGGCTCGGTGCGCGACCTGGACCTCACGGCCGAGGACATCGAGCGGTGGGAGGAGGAGTGGGACGAGGAGGGCTTCGGGCTCTTCGCCGTCGAGTTGCTGGGTTCAGGCGAGCTGATCGGCTTCACGGGACTGTCCGTGCCCGAGTTCCTGCCGGAGGTGATGCCCGCGGTGGCGATCAGCTGGCGGCTCGGTGCACAGTTCTGGGGCCAGGGATACGCGTCCGAAGCCGCGCACGCCACGCTGGAGTTCGCGCTCCAGGACCGCGGACTGGACCGTGTCATCAGCATCAGCCGGGTCGGAGACAACGCCTCCGAGAACGTCATCCGCAAGCTCGGCATGGTGCCCGACCGGGAGACGGCTCATCCGGTGTACGGCTACCCACTGCGCGTTCACGCCGTCGATCTGACCGAGTTCCAGGCGTGAACCGGCCGAGCCGGCGACAGTCGGCGGAGCGTGCGGGAGACGGGTCGACGGGTGGTGCCCGAGGCCGCCGTCGCAGCAGACGTACACCCGGGCCGCCATGTGACGCGCGCGGTACATGATGCCCGAGGACGGGGCGGGTCAGGCCCGCAAGGCCGTCCGGCGGCTGGTGACGTTCGGCTGGGCGTCCTGGCCGGATGGGCGCGGCCGCGGGAGTGCTGGACAGATTTCTGACTGCGATTGACTGCGAAGTTGTGACGAGCACCATGCTTGGGGAAGTTTTTGCCTGTGGCCGGTTCCCGGCGCGCTCGGCCAGGCGGCGCGGCGGTTCGTTGATTTCACGGAGGCAAAACGCGGCCGGAATCATGACGGCCGGGGCGCCGATCGGATTACGGCCGCGTTGACCGGCACCGAGTGCCTGACGGACGCTCGTCATATAGGTGCTCGATACAACTGGTTTGCCGGTCGGCTCTGACCACCCCGAAACCGCAGCTCAGCGTCGAGCCGGCGGCCGGCCGGAGCGGGAGGTAGCGCATGTGTGGCATCACCGGATGGGTTTCCTACGACCGTGATCTGACCACGGAGGCCACCGCATTGCATGCGATGACCGAGACCATGGCCTGCCGGGGCCCGGACGACCGCGGTACCTGGACCGAGGGGCCCGTCGCCCTGGGGCACCGCAGGCTCGCCATCATCGACCTGCCCGGCGGCCGCCAGCCGATGTCCGTCCCCACCCCCGAGGGAGCCGTCGCCCTGGTCTACTCCGGGGAGGTCTACAACTTCACCGAGCTGCGCCGCGAACTCCAGCGCCTCGGGCACGCGTTCACCACCGAATCCGACACCGAGGTGGTCCTGCACGGCTACCTCGAGTGGGGTGACGCCGTCGCCGAACGGCTCAACGGCATGTACGCCTTCGCCGTCTGGGACGGCCGCCACGGCAAGCTGGTGATGATCCGCGACCGCATGGGCATCAAGCCCTTCTACTACCACCCGACCCGCGACGGCGTCCTCTTCGGCTCCGAGCCCAAGGCGATCCTCGCCAACCCGCTGGCCCGCCGCCGCGTCACCCTGGACGGCCTGCGCGAACTCTTCGTCCTGATCAAGACCCCCGGGCACGCCGTATGGGACGGCATGCGCGAGGTGGAGCCGGGCACGGTCGTCACCGTCGACCGCTCCGGCCTGTCCGCCCGCGTCTACTGGCGGCTGGAGACCCGCGCCCACACGGACGACCGCGACACCACCGTGGCCACCGTGCGCTCGCTCCTCGACGACATCGTGCGCCGCCAACTGGTCGCCGACGTGCCGCGTTGCACTCTGCTCTCCGGTGGCCTCGACTCCTCCGCCATGACCGCGCTCGCCGCCCGGCAACTGGCCGAACAGGGCGAGAAGGTGCGCAGCTTCGCCGTGGACTTCGTCGGACAGACGGACAACTTCGTCGCCGACGAACTGCGGGGCACGCCCGACACTCCGTTCGTGCACGACGTGGCCCGGCTCGCCGGCACCGACCACCAGGACATCGTGCTCGACGCCGAGTCCCTCGCCGATCCCGCCGTGCGCGAGCGGGTGATCCGGGCCCGGGACCTGCCGGCCGGTTTCGGCGACATGGACGCCTCGCTCCTGCTCCTCTTCCGCGCCATCCGGCAGAAGTCCACGGTGGCCCTGTCCGGCGAGTCCGCCGACGAGGTCTTCGGCGGCTACCAGCAGTTCTTCGACGAGGAGGCACGCCGCGCCGACACCTTCCCGTGGCTGGCGACCATGGGGCGTCATTTCGGTGAGGACGCCGATGTGCTCCGCACGGACTTCACCAACTCCCTCGACCTGAAGGGATATGTCGCCGACGGCTACCGCACCGCCGTCGCCGCCGTCGACCGGCTGGACAGCGAGAACGACTTCGAGTACCGCATGCGGCAGATCAGCCACATGCACCTGACCCGGTTCGTCCGCGCCCTGCTCGACCGCAAGGACCGGATGAGCATGGCCGTCGGCCTGGAGGTCCGGGTGCCGTTCTGCGACCACCGGCTGGTCGAGTACGTGTACAACGCACCCTGGGCGCTGAAGTCCTTCGACGGCCGCGAGAAGAGCCTGCTTCGCGAGGCGTCCTCGGATGTGCTGCCGCGCTCGGTCTACGACCGGGTCAAGAGCCCGTACCCGTCCACGCAGGACCCGCGGTACGCGCGCGCCCTGCAGGACCAGGCCAAGAAGCTCCTCGCCCGGCCCTCCCACGCCGTCTTCGACCTGGTGGACCGGGACCGGGTCCGCCGGGCCGCGGAACGCGAGGCACCGGTCAGCACACAGGCGGCCCGACGCGGTCTGGAGCGCGCCCTGGACCTCGCCGGGTGGCTGGACCTCTACTCGCCGGAGATCGTCCTCGGCTGAGCCCGACGGCTCGGCCGGCACCCGCCGCGCGAAGGCCGCCCCCACGTCGCCCCGGCGCCCGTACCAGCGGCCGCGCGCCGGTCCCGAAGCGCGGGCGGTGGAGGGACGGCCTTGCCGCGCCGCCGACACCACGACTCCGATCGCGCCCACCCGGCGGGCCTGTGGGTCCACCGGGTGGGCCGGTGGTCTGCTCGGCGCGGGCGGCCGTCACGGCCGGGTGCTGTGGCCGTGCCGCGGTCTCAGGCCGAGAGGGTCTGGTGCAGGGCCTCCAGGCCGTCGCGGTAGATCCCGGTGAACAGCTCGACCGCTTCACCCCCACTGATGCCGTCGGGGGCGAAGCGCCCGGACCACTGGACCTCGGCGGCGTCCTCCTGGCCGGGGACCGGATGGACCCGAAGGGTGGAGAGGTAGCCGGTGACGGGGAAGGGCGCCTGGAGGATGGCGTAGCTGTAGTGGTGTTCGGTCTCGCTGAAGTCCACGAGACGCTCGACGATGACCTCGCCGTCGGAGTTCTTCAGCCGGCGGACCCGGCCGCCTTCGAGTGCGGTGCTCTCCGGGATGTAGGGGAGCCAGTCGGGCAGGGCGTCGAATCCGCCGATCAGGCCCCATACCCGCTGGGGTGAGGCCGGTACGACGCGGCTGACGGAGGCGGATGCCATGGTCTTCCTCCTGGAAGGTGGTGCTGGTGGTGCGGTGGGATCAGGCGCCGTCGGGGAGGGGCGCGGCCGGGCTGACGAGGCCGCCGGCGCGGAGTTCCGTCCAGAACGCGGCGGGGATGGACTCGTCGAGGGCGGCGGTGTCCTCGGCGATCCGGCCGGGGCGCGAGGCGCCGGGGATGGCGGCGGCGGTCACCGGGTGGGCGAGGGAGAACTGCAGGGCGGCCGCCTTGATGCTGATGCCGTGCCTGTCGGTCAGTGCCTTGAGCCGCTCGACCCGCTCGATGATCTCCCGCGGCGCCTGCTGGTACTCGAAGTTGGTGCCGCCGGCGAGGACGCCGGAGCTGTAGGGTCCGCCGACGACCATGCTGACGTTCTGGTCCTCGGCCATGGGCAGCAGCCGCTGCAGGGCGTGCTCGTGGTCGAGGAGGGTGTAGCGGCCCGCGAGCAGGAATCCGTCGGGCCGCGGCTCGTCGAGGGCGAGGGTCAGCTCGATGGGCTCGGTGCGGTTGACGCCCAGGCCCCATCCCTTGATGACGCCCTCGTCGCGCAGGCGGGACAGAACGCGGAAGGCGCCGGTACGGGCCTCCTCGAACTTCTGGATCCACGCGTCGCCGTGGAAGTCCTGCGCGATGTCGTGGACCCAGACGATGTCGAGCCGGTCGACGCCGAGACGCTTCAGGCTGCCTTCGATGGAGCGCTCGGTGGCGTCGGCGGTCCACTCGTGGAGGATCTTGTTGGGGTTGCCGTGCTCGAACAGTCCGCCCTTCTCGCCGAAGTCGGGGAGATCGGTCTCCGGCTCGTCCAGGACGACCCGGCCGACCTTGCTGGACAGCACGTAGGAGTCACGGGGCTTGGTGGCCAGCACCTGGCCCAGGCGTTCCTCGGCGAGACCGGCGCCGTAGAAGGGGGCGGTGTCGAAGTAGCGGATGCCTTGGTCCCAGGCTGCCTCGACGGTGGCACGGGCCTCCTCGTCCGGGATCGCGCGGAACATGTTGCCAAGCGGGGCGGTACCGAAACCGAGACGGCCGCGGACGATTTCCTTCAGTGCCATGAGCAGTGCCTTTTCGATCGATGCCTGGGTACGTGGGGGTGAGGCCGGTAGGGGCGTCCGTCGGGGCCGTCACAGACGCTCACATTTAGATGCAGAAGCGCCTTACATGCGTACGACGATAGTTGCATGCGCGAGGTAATGCAAACGGGGGTCACCCGTCGTCCAGTCCGGCCCGCAAAAGGCGGCGCCCCCGCTCGGGCAGGCGGGCGACGACTCGCAGGCCCCCTGCTCCGTGCCTAACGTCGATGGTGTGGCACGAGGCATTCAGAGGGACGGAGGCCGACGTGTACAGCAAGGACGGCGAGACCTACTTCATCGTGGACGCGCACATCGCGCTGTGGGACGCACGCCCCGAGAACCAGCTCAACATCCACGGCAAGCAGTTCATCGACTGCTTCTACGACTACCACCGCAATCTCAGCCCCGAGCCGGAGGTGTGGCCCTACGAGGAGTACCTCTACTACGGCGGGCAGCGGCTGATGAAGGACCTCTTCGTCGACGGGTACGTGGACCACGCGATCTTCCAGCCCGCCTTGCTCAGCGACTTCTACCGCACCGGCTTCGGGCAGACGGAGGAGGCCTTCGCGCTGGCCCGGCAGCACCCGGACAAGCTGACCTACAACCACTGCTGGGACCCGCGGTACGAGGAGCGGGGCCTGGAGCAGCTCAGGCACGACGCCGACCGGTTCGGACTCAAGGGCGCCAAGCTCTACACCGCGGAGTGGCACGGCGACTCGCGCGGCTACAAGCTGGACGACCCGTGGTCCTACCGCTACCTGGAGCTGGCCCAGGAACTGGGCATCAAGAACATCCACGTCCACAAGGGGCCCACCATCCGGCCGCTGGACCGGGACGCCTTCGACGTCGCGGACGTCGACAAGGCGGCGACGGACTTCCCCGAGCTGAACTTCGTCGTCGAGCACTGCGGGCTGCCCCGGCTGGAGGACTTCTGCTGGATCGCCACCCAGGAGCCCAACGTCCACGCCGGACTCGCGGTCGCCATGCCGTTCATCCACACCCGCCCGCGCTACTTCGCGCAGATCATCGGAGAGCTGCTGTACTGGCTGGACGAGAACCGCATCCAGTTCTCGAGCGACTACGCCCTGTGGACACCCCGGTGGCTGATCGAGCGGTTCGTCGGCTTCCAGATCCCCGAGGACATGCAGGACGAGTACGCGCCGATCACCGTCGAACAGAAGAAGAAGATCCTCGGCCTGAACGCGGCGGCCATGTACGGCATCCCGGTGCCCGCCGAGGCCGAGGTCGCGGCCACCGCACCGGGGCCGGCCGCGAGCGAGGCCACCGGACCGGCGGGGGCCGCCTCCGTCGCGGCACAGCCCACGGAGACGTGACATGCCCACCGGAACGCTGGAGCGGCGGGCCAGGGAGGCGCTGGACGCGGTCCTCGATCCCGAGCTGGACGAACCCATCACGGACCTCGGCTTCGTCCGCTCCGTCGAGGCCGGACCCGACCGCGGGCTGACGGTGCACCTGCGGCTGCCGACCTCCTTCTGCTCACCGAACTTCGCCTACCTCATGGCGTCCGACGCCAAGGACGTGCTGGCCGCCCTGCCGGACTCCGGCCGGGTCACGGTCCTGCTCGACGACCACCACGACTCCGACCTGATCAACCGCGGCCTTGCGGCCGACGCCGGGTACCGGGGCACGTTCGGCGCCGAGGCCGAGGAGAGCCTGGAGGAGCTGCGGCTCGTCTTCCGGCGCAAGGCCCACGCCGCGGCGATGGAGCGGGCCCTCACCGCGCTGCTGCGGCAGGACCCCGCGCTTCCCGAGGAGGAACTGCACGACGTGGTGCTCGGCGACCTGCCCGACACCGCCGCGACCCGCGCGCTGCTGCGCCGGCGCGAGGCGCTCGGTATCGGCACGGCGCCCTCGGAGCCCGTACTCGTCGACGACGAGGGGCTGCCCTTCCCGCCGGACGAGGTCCCGCTGCGGCTGCGGTTCGCCCGGGCGGTCCGCATCTCCATCGAGGGAAACGCCCACTTCTGCCGTGGTCTGCTGCGGACCCGCTACCCGGAGTCCGCGGCCGACCAGTCCTGCCGGGCCGCGAACCCGCGGCCCGCCACGCTTCCCAAGGAGAAGTCCTCGTGAGAGCAGTCCAGGTCGTCGGCTACGGCCGCGACCCCGAGATGACCGACGTGCCGGAACCCTCGGTCACCGGCCCGTACGACGTGGTCGTCAGGATCGGCGGCGCCGGCGTGTGCCGGACCGACCTGCACATCCTGGAGGGGCAGTGGGCGGAGAAGTCCGGGGTGACGCTGCCCTACACGATCGGACACGAGAACGCGGGCTGGGTGCACGCGGTCGGCACCGCCGTCACCAACGTCGCCGAGGGTGACAAGGTCATCGTCCACCCGCTGGTCACCTGCGGGCTGTGCCGGGCCTGCCGGTCCGGTGACGACGTCCACTGCGAGCAGAGCCTCTTCCCCGGCATCGACACGGCCGGCGGCTACGCCGAGTACCTGAAGACCTCCGCCCGCAGTGTGGTCCGCCTGGACGACTCCCTGGAGCCGGCCGACGTCGCCGCCCTCGCCGACGCGGGTCTGACGGCGTACCACGCGGTGGCCAAGGCGGCCCGGAAGCTGCGGCCCGGTGACCGCTGCGTGGTCATCGGCGCCGGCGGGCTCGGGCACATCGGCGTGCAGGTGCTCAAGGCCCTCACGGCCGCCGAGATCGTGGTCGTCGACCGCAATCCCGAGGCGGTGAAGCTGGCCGGCTCCATCGGCGCCGACCACGGCGTCGTCGCCGACGGCGGACACGTCGAGCGGGTGCTGGAGCTGACCGACGGCCGGGGCGCGGAGGTGGTGATCGACTTCGTCGGTGAGGGCGGCGCGACCCGGGACGGCGTGCGCATGCTGCGCCGCGCGGGTGACTACCACGTGGTGGGATACGGCGAGAACATCGACGTGCCGACCATCGACATCATCTCCAGCGAGATCAACTTCATCGGCAACCTCGTCGGCTCCTACAACGATCTGTGCGAGTTGATGGTGCTCGCCGCCCGGGGGCTGGTCCGCCTGCACACCACTCCCTATCCGCTCGACCGCTTCCAGGACGCCCTCGGCGACCTGGACGCGGGCCGGGTCAGGGGACGCGCGATCCTCGTCCCCTGAGCGGGAACACGTCCAGGGCCCGGGCCGCCGGGCACACGCACCCACCGCGAGGAGCATCGATGATCTTCATCACCGCGAAGTTCCGCGTCCTGCCCGAGCACGCGGACGCCTGGCCCGAGATCACCGGGGAGTTCACCCGGGCGACCCGCGCCGAACCGGGCTGCCTGTGGTTCGAGTGGTCCCGCGGTATCGACGACCCGACGGAGTACGTCCTGACCGAGGCGTTCCGCGACGACGAGGCCGGCGCGGCACACGTCGGCTCCGACCACTTCCGGACCGCCTGCGAGGCACTGCCACGTCACCTCGCGGAGACGCCCCGCATCGTGAACGTGACGGTCCCCCAGGACGACTGGTCCCGCCTCGGGGAGATGGCCGTGCCGCAGGAGGGCTGATCCATCGTCTGCGCCGGACCGATGGGCCGCGCGCATTCGGTTTCGTCCGCGTGGACGGATTCCGGGCCTTACCGGAACGACGAGCCGCGGTGGCCTCACCGCGCCATGCGCCGTGGCGCCGGAATACGGCGGTGCGGCCCGGCGTCCGGCATTCGGTACCCGAATTCCTCGTTGTTCCGTGGGCCCGGCCGACATCCTCGAACGGGGAGTGCGCCCTACCGGCCCGCCGCGGTCCCGAGTTCCGCCAACCGGGTCAGGGCGGGCAGGGCCGCCGCGATGGCCTGTCGTTCCGCCGGCGTCAACTGGGCGATCAGCGGGGTCAGGTGACGGCCGCGGTCCTCCTGCCGGGACTGGCCGATCCTGCGGCCGCCCTCGGTCATGTGGACGAGGACGGCGCGTCCGTCCGTCGGGTCGGGGCGGCGTTCCACGAGGCCGTCGCGCTCGAGCCGGGTGACGAGCTGGGTGAGACCGGGCTGGCTGATCTGCTCGGTCCTGGCGAGTTCGGTCAGCCGCTTCGGGCCGCTGACGGCCAGTGTGTCGAGCACGGACAGCGTCGTGAACGACAGCTTCTGCACGGCGGGAAGCCGGATGTAGTAGCGATTGAAGTTCTCGATCGCCCTGGTGAGGTCACCGACATCCAAGTCGGTGTTGCTGTCGGCACGCTGAGTAGGAGTCACCCTGGAAATGTATCGCAGACTTATATAAGCTCCTGATCGATTGCGTGCCGGCGCCTCGGCCAGGCGCACGGTTTGCATGGCACCTCGGCGCAACGGCGCGTCAATGGACCTGTAGAGCGCTAGGTGAGGACACACCAATGACTGTGCGAATCGGCATCAACGGCTTCGGACGCATCGGTCGCAACGTCTTCCGCGCTGCGGCCGCGCGGAGTTCGGAGCTGGAGATCGTCGCCGTCAACGATCTGGGCGACGTGCCCACGATGGCCCACCTGCTCGCCTACGACTCGATTCTGGGACGCTTCCCGGAGGAGGTCACCGCCGAGCCGGGCGCGATCCGCGTGGGTGACCGGACGGTCAAGGTCCTCGCCGAGCGCGACCCCGGCGCCCTGCCCTGGGGCGACCTGGGCGTGGACATCGTGATCGAGTCCACCGGCATCTTCACCGACGCGGCGAAGGCCCGCGCACACGTCGACGGCGGAGCAAAGAAGGTCATCATCGCCGCTCCGGCCAGCGGCGAGGACTTCACTGTGGTCCTGGGCGTCAACGACGGTGACTACGATCCCGAGCGCCACACCATCGTCTCCAACGCCTCCTGCACCACCAACTGCCTCGGCGTACTGGCCAAGGTGCTGCACGACGCCGTCGGCATCGACAGCGGCATGATGACCACCGTCCACGCCTACACCCAGGACCAGAACCTCCAGGACGCCCCGCACAAGGACCTGCGCCGGGCCCGGGCCGCGGGCCTGAACATCGTGCCCACCTCCAGCGGCGCCGCCAAGGCCATCGGCCTCGTCCTGCCGGAACTCGCCGGCCGGCTGGACGCCTTCGCGCTGCGGGTGCCGGTCCCCACCGGCTCGGTCACCGACCTCACGGTCACCACTCGCCGCGGCACCACCGTGGAGGAGGTGAAGGAGGCGTACGCGGCGGCGGCCTCGGGGCCGTACAAGGGCCTGCTGTCCTACGTGGACGCCCCGTTGGTCAGCACCGACATCGTGGGCGATCCGGCCTCCTGCGTCTTCGACGCCGGGCTCACCCGGGTGTCCGGCCCGCAGGTCAAGGTCGTCGGCTGGTACGACAACGAGTGGGGCTACTCGAACCGCCTCATCGATCTCTCGCTTCTCATCGGGTCGACTCTGTAGTTTCTCGCCGACCCGGCGTCTGCACCACCCGCACGTCAGTAACGGTCGCCCTCCGAAGCGGCGGCCGCCGCTTCGGCGCGCCCGTGCACCGGCGCGCAGCGCACCCGACGTCACCGAAGCCGTCGGCGCGCTCGGATGCCCGACGAATCCCCTGCACGACGCCACGAGGACAGGCTCAATGACGGAACTTCCCAGGTTACCGTTCGACAACCCCGACATAATCGGCATCGCGCCCCAGATGCTCGCGCTGCAGCAGGAGGGGCCGATCACCAGGGTGCGGACCCCCGGTGAGGACGCGTGGCTGGTCACCCGCTACGACGAGGTGAGGACACTCCTCGCCGACCGACGGCTCCGTCTCAGCAATCCCGACCCGGAGCCGTCGGCCAAGAGCGCGGCCCGGGCCTTCATGGTCGCGCTCATGGCCGGGGACGACCACGAGACCGAGCCCGCCCGGCACGCGCAGATGCGCGCGCTGCTCGTCCCCCGGTTCACCACGCGCCGTATGCGCCTGATGAAGTCCCGGATCGAGCACCATGTGGACGAACTCCTCGACCAGTTGGCCGCCAGCGCTCCGCCGATCGACCTGCACCGCGCGCTGTCGTTCCCGCTGCCGACCATGGTGGTCTGCGATCTGCTCGGCGTGCCGCTGGCCGACCGGGAGCGGTTCGGACAGTGGGCGAGAGGCACGTTCGACCAGAGCGACAACCAGCACTCGGCGAACACCTTCCAGCAGGTCGTCGACTACATGATGGAACTCGTGGCGCGCAAACGGGTCGAGCCGGGCGACGACATCCTGTCCGAACTCATAGCCGCGGCGGGCGACACGCTGTCGGACGCGGACATCGCCCAACTGGGCAACGCGGTACTGCTGTTCGGCTACGAGACCACCATCGTGCGCATCGACCTGGGCACCCTGCTGCTGCTGCGCAATCCGGCCCAGCGCGCCCTGCTGGTCGAGAATCCCCAACTCGCGCCGGCCGCGGTCGAGGAGATCCTGCGGCTGGGCGTCGGCGGCAAGGGATCCAACGCGCTGATCCCGCGCTACGCACACGGTGACATCGCCGTCGGCGAGACGGTGATCCGGACCGGGGACGCGGTGATGCTGGCCATCGGCGCGGCCAACTACGACGACCGGGCCTTCCCCGACGGCGACCTGTTCGACCTGGCCCGCGTCAAGCCCAGGTCCCACCTGGCGTTCGGGCACGGCGCCCGGCACTGCATCGGCCGCACGCTGGCCAGGATCGAACTGACCGCGGTGTTCGAGCGGCTGTTCCGCAGACTCCCCGGCCTGCGGCTCGCGGTACCCGAGGAATCGGTGCGCTGGCAGGAGCACCGGATCACCGGCGGGTTCGACGAAATTCTCGTCACCTTCTGAGGTGCGTCGCGCGACCGACGCCACAGCCGTCCACCGTTCATGGTGACCGGTGGCTCGTCCCCGAAGCCCGAACCCGTCGGCCCGCCCGGATGTTCGACGCTCCTTCCCCCACGCCCAGACGTCACGAGGACAAGGATTCATGCCGGACACTTTCAGCGACTACGTCGACTGCACGCCCCTTCTCGACGACCGTGAGGCCCTCGACCGGTTCTACGACGAGCACGGCTACGTCTACCTGCGCGGCGTCCTGGACCGTGAACTCGTGGCAACGGCCGCCGGGCAGATGCTCGACGGCCTGATCGCACTCGGCCACGCCGCCCCCGGCACCACGCTCGACACCCTCGCCATAGAGTCCTACGAGGCGGTCGACGAAGTGGCGATGCACGACTACGTCAGGTACGACGACCTGTGGAACCACCCCTCGACACTCAAGGTCTGGGAGCAGGTCTTCGGCGAGCCCGTCTTCGTCTTCAAGTCGACGACGATCCGCTACTACCCCTCCGCCCCGGACACCGCGGAGCCGCACTTCCTGACGCCGCTGCACCAGGACGGCTTCTACATCGGCCCGAACAAGGACTTCCGCACCGCCTGGATACCGCTGCTCCCGACGACCCGCGGCACAGGCGGGGTCGCCGTCGCCGACGGCAGCCACCGCAAGGGCCCGCGCGAGCACGTCGTCACCGAGAACTTCCGCCGCTTCGGGCACGCCGTGCGCGGTATCCCGGCGCAGGAGTTCGGGGCGGGCGAGCAGCTGCTGTTCTCGCCCATGGAGCCGGGCGACGTGATCCTCTTCCACGCCTTCATGTGCCACAAGTCCCTTCCGAACGTCTCGGTGGACCCGGCCGGCATGCGGATGTCGATGGACACCCGCGTCCAGCCCGCCTCCTCGCACC
The DNA here is from genome assembly GCF_053593175.1 of Streptomyces sp. NPDC002386. Classification (NCBI taxonomy): domain Bacteria; kingdom Bacillati; phylum Actinomycetota; class Actinomycetes; order Kitasatosporales; family Streptomycetaceae; genus Streptomyces; species Streptomyces sp. NPDC002386. The sequence goes on along the minus strand of NZ_JBSFBX010000020.1, from coordinate 62,094 downwards.
GCGGGTTCAACGCTCTGACCCCGTGGCCGGACTCGGCGAAGGACGCCTCCAAGGGAATCATGTCGAAGATCACCGGCACCCCCACCACCACCGAGTGACCTCGCCACCCCCGCATCCGCCTCAACCGTCCCCCACAAGCGCCCGGGTAGGCAACGCATGACGAAACGCGAGGGTCTCCCCCCTCTGACGGAGCCCAACGCGGCACAGCAGCCCTCGGCCGGCACGGAACCGGCCGCCGTGGGTCTCAGCGGCATCGCCCTCATGGTGGTGCTCACCGGATACGCCCTGTCCATCGTGGACGCCTCCATCGTGAACGTGGCGCTGTCCTCGATCAGCGACGACCTCCACGGCGGCGCCGCCGCGCTGGAGCTGGTGGTGTCCGGCTACGGCCTCACGTACGCCCTCGGCCTGGTCCTGGGCGGACGGCTGGGCGACGCCTTCGGCAGACGGCGCGTGTACGCCTTCGGGCTCGCCGCGTTCACCGTCACCTCGGCGCTGTGCGGACTCGCCCCGACCATCGAGTTCCTCGTCACGGCCCGGCTGCTGCAGGGCGCCGCCGCCGCCATGCTCGTACCGCAGGTGCTGGCGACGATCCAGGCGGTCACGACGGGGCAGACGCGCGCCCGTGCGATCGGCATGTACGGCGCCACCGCGGCCCTCGGCATGGTCATCGGGCAGATCCTGGGCGGACTGCTGGTCTCGCTGGACGTCGCCGGGATCGGCTGGCGGGCGGTGTTCGCGATCAACGTGCCGATCGGAGTGGCCGCGCTGCTGGCCGTCCGGCGCGTCCCCGCGACCAGGGCGGACGCGAGGCCGGGCTTCGACCCGGTCGGCACCCTGCTGTTCGGCGTCACCATGGTCTGTGTCCTGGCCGTGGTCGTGGCGGGCCCCGACCTGGGCTGGCCGCTGTGGCTGTGGGCGCTGCTCGTGGTCGCCGCGCTGGGCACGCTGGCGCTGGTGCGGGTCGAGCGCGGGCTGGAGGCGCGGGGTGGATCGCCGCTGCTGGCCCCGTCGGTACTGTCCCGTACCGGGATGCGCCGGGGGCTGGCGGCGATGGTGCCGTTCTCGGCCGGCTTCGGCGCCTTCCTGTTCGTCTACGCGCTGGTCGCGCAGGGCCACTTCGGCCTGGACGGGCTCGCCTCCGGCGGGGTGCTGGTGCCGTTCGCCGCGGCGTTCTTCGTGGTGACCCTGTTCACCCCGAGAATCGCGGCGGCCCTGGGCGGCCGGATCGTCACCCTGGGCGCCGCCGTCCAGTGCGCGGGCCTGGCGCTGCTGGCACTGGTGATCCGGCTGGGCTGGCCGCACCCCTCCCTGGCGCTCGTGCTCGTCGGGATCGGCCTGTTCGGTGTGGGGGCGGCGCTGACCGGCCCGACGCTGTTCCGGATGATCCTCGCCGACGTACCCCCCGCGCAGGCCGGCATGGGCAGCGGTGTGCTGGTGACCAGCCAGCAGATGGCGACCGCGCTGGGCGCGACCGTCGGCGGAACCCTCTACGTCTCCCTGTCCGGCTGGCTGTCGACGGTGTCGGCGGCCGTGCTCGTCCTCGCCCTGCTGGTGTGTTTCGCGGTGACCGTGCTCGTGATCAGCCTGAAGCTCCCCGACCCCAGGTGACACCGGCGCCCCTCGAACGGCGCGATCTGATCCAGACCTTCTCGTCGGCAAGGGCGCGCCGTTCCTCGGTGTTCCCGCGCGCAGAAGCGGAGACAGCCAAGTGCATTTGCAGACAAGGACAGCCGTGGTGACCGGCGCGGCCAGCGGGATCGGCCTCGCCCTCAGTGCCCGCTTCGCACGGGCCGGCGCCGGCGTGGTGATGGCGGACGTGGAAGGCGACGTACTGCGCCGCCGGGCCGCCGAACTCACCGCGCGGGGCGCCCAGGTCACCGCCGTCGCCGTAGACCTGACCGACCCGGAGGCCGTCGGACGGCTCGCACAGACGGCGTTCGACGTGCTCGGCGACGTCGACGTGGTGTGCAACAACGCCGGGGTCCTCGGCCCCGTCGGTCAGCCTCTGTGGGAGGTGCCGCTGGAGCGGATGCGGCGGGTCTTCGAGGTCAACCACTGGGCGCACGTCCTGGTGGCCCGCGCCTTCGTCCCCCGGCTGCTGGAGCGCGGCCGGCCCGCCCATCTGATCCACACCGCCTCGATGTCCGCGTTCGTCGTCGGCGCCGGCAGCGCCGCCTACGCCGCCTCCAAGCACGCCGACCTCGCGGTCGCCCGCAGTCTGCGCGCCGACCTGCGGGACACCGGGATCCGGGTGTCGGTGCTGTGTCCCGGCCGCGTCGACACCCCCATGGTCCAGGGCCTGACAGCCCCGCGCGGCGCGGGAGGTGACACGTCGGTGAGCGCCGAGGACGTCGCCGCTGTCGTGTGGGAGGCCCTCGGCACCGACCGCTTCTATCTCTTCAGCAACTCCGACGCCCCGCTGCGGCTGCGCGATCAGTTCGACGACGTATGGCGTCATGTTCCCCTTCCGCCCCCTTCCCCCGAGGAGGAGCTGTGGCACGCGCAGAAAGCGACGACCGTGGCGATGGAGCACTGAGCATCGACCTGGAAGCGGTGAGGGAGAAGTACCGGCAGGAACGCGACAAGCGCGGCGCCGGCCGCACCTACCAGTTCGCGCGCGGTGACTTCAGCCGCTACGCGCGGGACCCCTACACCGAGCGGCGGGAGCGCGAACCGCTCACGGACGAGGTGGACATGGCCGTCGTCGGCGCCGGCATCGGCGGCCTCCTCACCGGCGCCCATCTGCGCAAGGAGACCGGCCTCGACCGCATCCGGCTGATCGACGAGGCGGGCGACGTCGGCGGCACCTGGTACTGGAACCGCTTCCCGGGCGTCCGGTGCGACGTCGAGAGCTACATCTACATGCCACTGCTCGAAGAGATCGGCACGATACCCACCGAGAAGTACTCCACCGGGCCCGAGATCTTCGCCCACCTCCAGCGGATCGCCCAGCGGTACGACCTCTACCGCGACGCCCTCTTCCAGACCACCGTCACCGAGCTGCGCTGGGACGAGGACGCCGGGAAGTGGCTGGTGAGCACCGACCGCGGGGATCGGTTCCGGGCCCGGTACGTGGCCATGTCGATCGGTCTGATGCACCGCCCCAAACTCCCCGGTCTGCCGGGCCTGGAGACGTTCGCCGGGCACTCCTTCCACACCAGCCGCTGGGACTTCGACTACACCGGCGGTGACAGCACCGGCGGCCTGACCGGGCTGAGGGACAAGAAGGTCGGCGTCATCGGCACCGGCTCGACGACCATCCAGCTCGCCCCGCACCTCGCCGAGTGGGCGGAGCAGCTCGTCATCTTCCAGCGCACCCCGGCCGCGGTCGACGTCCGCGGCAACCGGCCCACCCCGCCCGACTGGGCGGACGGCCTCGAGCCAGGCTGGCAGCAGCGCCGGATGGAGAACTTCCACGCGCTGACCTCCGGCGTCCCGCAGGACGAGGACCTGGTCCAGGACCGCTGGACCCAGACCACGGCGAAACTGGCCGCCGCGATCCTGCCCACCGGCGACACCGGCGGCGATCCGAAGGAGCGGGCGCTGGCCGCCGAGCGGGCCGACTTCGTCAAGATGGAGGAGCTGCGCGCCCGCATCGACGACGTCGTCGTCGACCCCGCGACCGCCGCCGCCCTCAAGCCCTACTACCGCGTGTACTGCAAGCGGCCCTGCTTCCACGACGGCTACCTCCAGACCTTCAACAGGCCCAACGTGACCCTGGTCGACACCGACGGGCGGGGCGTGGAGCGGCTCACCCCGGCCGGGGTGGTCGCGAACGGCCGGGAGTACCCGGTCGACTGCCTGGTCTTCGCCACCGGCTACGAGCACGAGTTCGCCGTCCCGTACACCGACCGCGCCGGGTACGACATCGTCGGCCGCGACGGCGTGAAGCTGTCGCAGAAGTGGGCGGACGGGGCGCACACCCTGCACGGACTCCAGGTGAATGGTTTCCCCAACTGCTTCATCCTGTCGAAGGTCCAGGCCGGCCGGCACGTCAACATCGCCTACATGCTGGGCGAGCAGACCAGGCACCTCGCGCACATCGTCAAGTGCGTCGAGGAGCGCGGCCACCAGGTCGTGGAGGCCTCCGAGGCCGGCGAGAAGGAATGGGTGGAGGAGATCCTCCGGCTCGCCTCCAACGACATCGACTTCCTGGAGAACTGCACGCCCGGCCTCTACAACAACGAGGGCGACCCGAGCGGACTGCCCCTGCTGAACTCGAGCTACGGCGGCGGCTCGGTGGAGTTCGTGAACATCCTCAGGCGCTGGCGCGAGGCGGGCGACCTCGCCGGCCTCGAACTGCGCTGACCACCCCCACCCTGCAGCGAAAGGAGGCAACTCCCATGGACGTGACACCGATACCCGGCGCCGCGCTCGGCGCCCTCGTGCACGGCGCCCATGTCGGCGGCGACATGGACGACACGCAGTTGGAGGAGGTCTGGGCGGCGCTCGACGCGCATCTCGTCCTCGTCTTCCGCGGCCACAAGACCCCCTCCTACGAGGACTTCCTGGCCTTCGGCCGCCGCTTCGGGCACATCCCGAAGACCGGTCTGACCAGCGGCGCCCACCCCGACCACAACGAGATCCTGATCGTCTCCAACCTGGTGGAGGACGGCCGCAAGATCGGCGTCGGCGACGCCGAGTGGATGGGCTGGCACACCGACTACTCCTTCCGCCCCCGCGTCTCGCAGATCGGTTTCCTGGAGGCCGTGGAGGTGCCGTCCTCCGGCGGCGGGGAGACGCTCTTCACCGACATGTACGCCCTGTACGAGTCGCTGTCGCCCGAGGAGCGCCGGCGTCTGCACTCCTACCGGGTCCGCCACGCCCTGCGCACCGGGTACGAGGAGACCATCGAGGAGGAACTCCAGGGCGAGGTGTCCCTCGGCGAGGGCACCGAAGAGATCCAGCCCGAGGACGGCACGTCCACCGTCCACCCGCTCATCGCCCGCAATCCGCGCACCGGCCGCCAGTCGGTCTACATCAGCACCCTGAACACCAAACGGATCGTCGACCTCGCCCCCGACGAGAGCCGCAAGCTGCTCGACGAGCTGCTGGCGCACGCGGGCAAGCCCCGGTACACCTACGCCCACACCTGGCAGCCCGGGGACATCGTCATGTGGGACCAGCTCGGCACCGTCCACGCCAAGCAGGCCTTCGCACCGGCCGAACGGCGCATCATGCGCCAGGTGGTCAGCATCTTCGACGATCCGACCGCTCCCTGGCGCGCGGAGGCCGCCGCATGAGCACCGCCCCCGCCTGCCTCAGGCACAGCCGGGTCACGATCACCCCGGCGTTGCGGGCCGCCGTCGACCGGCTGGACCACCGCACCCGTCACCAGGCCGCCTACCACTTCGGCTGGACCACCGCCGGCGGCGCGCCCACCAGCGCCGACGCCGGGAAGGCCGTCCGGCCGGCACTCGCGCTGCTGTCGGCCGAGGCGGTCGGCGCACCGCCGGAGGTCGCCCTGCCCGGTGCCGTCGCCGTGGAACTCGTGCACAACTTCTCCCTCGTGCACGACGATCTGATGGACGGCGACGAGGAGCGCCGGCACCGGCGCACGGTGTGGAAGCTGTGGGGTCCCTCCAGCGCCATCCTGACCGGTGACGCGATGCTGGCGCTCGCCCAGGAGGTGCTGCTGGACACCGGGCTGCCGACGGCTGCGCCCGCCGCCCGGCTGCTGGCGCGCACCACCCGGCATCTGATCCGCGGCCAGGTCCAGGACCTGGCCTTCGAACAGCGCTCGCACGTCACGGTCGAGGAGTGCGTCGACATGGCCGCCGGCAAGACCGGCGCGCTGCTGTCGGCGAGCGCGGCGATCGGCGCCGTCCTCGCCGGTGCACCGGAGGCCACGGTGGACGCGCTGGCGCTCTACGGCGACCAGGTCGGCATCGCCTTCCAGCTCGTCGACGACGTGCTCGGCATCTGGGGCGACCCGGCCGTCACCGGCAAGTCGGTCCACTCCGACCTGCGCTCCCGCAAGAAGTCCCTGCCGGTGAGCCACGCGCTGAACCAGGACGGTCCGCTCGGCGACGAGCTGGCCACCTGGTTCAGCACCTCCGGCGAACCGGACGAGGCGGAACTGCGGCGCGTCGCCGTCCTGATCGAGGACGCCGGCGGCAGGGACTGGGCGCTGGCCGAGGCCGCCCGGCGCATGGCGCTGGCCGAGGACGCGCTGCGCGGTGTCGAGCTGGACGCCGGAGCGCGGGACGAACTCCTCGCGCTCGGGCGGTTCGTCGTGGACCGCGAGGTCTGAGACCGGACCCGCCCCCTGCGCCCACCCCTCGCCTCCCGTCCCCCATCCCGCCCTTTGACCATGCCCGCCGCACCCCCGCAACCCACTCCTAAGGACTTCCCCCCATGCCCCAGGACGTCGACTTCCACATACCCCTGCCGGGTCGGCAGAGCCCGGACCACGCCCGCGCCGACGCCGAGCAGCTCATCTGGCCGCGCTCGCTCGGGCTGATCAAGTCCGAGGCGGCGGCCGAGCGCCATCTGCGCGGCGGCTACGCCGACCTGGCCTCCCGTTTCTACCCCCACGCCACCGGTGCCGACCTGGACCTGGGCGTCGATCTGATGTCGTGGTTCTTCCTGTTCGACGACCTCTTCGACGGGCCGCGCGGCGAGCACCCGGAGGAGACCAAACAGCTCACCGACGCGGTCGCGGCGGCGCTGGACGGCCCCCTCCCCGACACCGCGCCCCCCATCGCCCACGGCTTCGCCGACATCTGGCGGCGCACCAGCGAGGGCATGACGCCCGCCTGGTGCGTGCGCAGCGCCCGGCACTGGCGCAGCTACTTCGACGGCTACGTCGACGAGGCGGAGAGCCGCTTCCGGGACCGGCCGTACAACTCAGCCGCCCAGTACCTGGCCGTGCGCCGGCAGACCATCGGGGTGCAGCCGACGGTCGACCTCGCCGAGCGCGCGGGCCGCTTCGAGGTGCCGCACCGGGTATTCGACAGCGCCGTGCTCTCCGCGATGCTCCAGATCGCCGTGGACGTCAATCTGCTGCTCAACGACATCGCCTCGCTGGAGAAGGAGGAGGCCCGCGGCGAGCAGAACAACATGGTCATGATCCTGCGCCGGGAGCACGGCTGGTCCAAGGACCGCAGCGTCGCCCATATCCAGAGCGAGGTGCGGGTCCGCCTGGAGCAGTACCTCCTGCTGGAGTCCTGCCTGCCGCAGGTCGGCGACATCTACCGGCTCGACGATGCCGAGCGCGAGGCACTGGAGCGCTACCGCGACAACGCGGTGCGCACCGTGATCCGGGGTTCCTACGACTGGCACCGTTCCTCGGGCCGCTACGACGCCGAGTTCGCGCTCGCCGCCGGTGCCCAGGGCTACCTGGAGGAGCTCGGCAGCACCGCCCGTTAGCGGCACCGCCCACCAGCCCACGCGGCGCGCCCGGTCGGCGCGGGCGGCGGCACAGCCGCGGGCGGTCCGGACCGGCTGTCAACAGATCAGTAGAGACGGGAAGTTGAGAATCGAATGAGCGAGCAGACCACCTTCTCTGCGGGAGCGGCGCCCGGCGCGCTGCCCATCGTGGGACACGCCCTCCAGATGATGCGTCATCCCGTAAACTTCATGACCTCGCTGTCCGCCCACGGCGATCTGGTCGAGATCAGGATCGGCCCCACCACGGCCTACGTCCCGACCCACCCCGAACTGCTGCGGCAGGTCCTGACCAACGACCGCGTCTTCGACAAGGGCGGCGTCTTCTACGACCGCGCCCGTGACATCGCCGGCAACGGCCTGGTCACCTGCCCGTTCGCCGACCACCGCCGCCAGCGCCGGCTGATGCAGTCGGCGTTCACCCGCGGCCAGCTCAAGCGGTACGCCGAGGCCATGCACGCCGAGATCGAGGACACGGCGTCGCGCTGGCAGGACGGCATGGTCGTGGACGCCTTCCAGGAGATGTACGGCATGGCCCTGCGAACGGTCGGCCGCACCCTGTACTCCACGCCCGTCAGCCCCGAGCTGGCCGCCAAGGTGGAACGTTCCTTCGATGTCGTGCTCAACGGCCTGTTCCGGCAGATGTTCCTGCCGGCCTCCATCCGCCGGATGCCCCTGCCCTCCCAGCGCCGGTACAAGAGCAACCTGGACTTCCTGCACGAGACCACCCAGCAGCTCATCGACGACTACCGCAGCTCCGACACCGAGCACGACGACCTGCTCGCCGCCCTGATCGCCTCCCGCGACGACGACGGCGGCCGGCTCGGCGACACGGAGATCCACGACCAGGTCATCACCGTCATGGCGGCCGGCACCGAGACCGTCGCGGGCACCCTCACCTGGGTCTTCTACCTCCTCTCCCAGCACCCGGAGATCGAGGCGGCGCTGTACGACGAGATCGACACCGTCCTCGACGGCCGCGCCCCCGAGTGGGACGACCTGCCGAACCTCTCCCTGGCCGACCGGATCATCTCCGAGACGCTGCGACTGCACCCGCCGGCCTGGCTGTTCACCCGCCTCACCACCTCCCCGGCCGAGCTCGCGGGCCGCCTGCTGCCGGCCGGCTCCACCGTCGTGTTCAGCCCCGCCGCGGTCGCCCAGTACGAGGACGCCTTCGAGGACCCGACGAGGTTCGACCCCGACCGCTGGCTCCCCGACCGTGTCTCGCCGGGCGCCCGCCCCGCCTACGTGCCGTTCGGCACCGGCGCCCGCAAGTGCATCGGCGACCTCTACGCACGTACCGAGGCCACCCTGGGGCTCGCCACCATCCTCGGCCGCTGGCGGGTCACCTGCGAGCCCGGCATGGACATCCGCCCGGTCCCGCTGGCCACCGTCTACCACCCGCGCCGGCTGCGGCTGCGGCTGGACGCACGCACCCCCCGCCGGATGTCCTCCGCCGTCCCCGCGCCGGCCGGGGGCGACGCGACATGAGTGAGGGGAACGTCGTCCTGGCCCAGCGGCGCGGCTTCCGCGCGGGCGTGCGGTGCGCCCACGGCATCGTCGAGCGGGCGCTGGACCTGCACGGAACGCCGGTGTACGTCCGCAAGGAGATCGTGCACAACCACAACATCGTCTCGGAGCTGCGAAAGCGCGGTGCGGTCATCGTCGACAGCGACGCGGAGGCGCACCCGGCGGCAGCCCGGTTCCCGGCCCCTCGTCGTCCTCCAGCGCCTGACGGCCGTCGCGGCGTCCGAGGCGCCGCCGACCGCTGACAGGGACGAGCCGAGCGGACGTCTCGGGCGGGCCAAGCCGCGGCCGGCCCAGGGCGCGTCCGCTCGCCGGGCAGCCGTCCGGGGTCCCGGACGCGCCAGGGGTCCGGCAACAGCCTCCAGCGCGTCCACGATCCGCGACCGCCAGGTCCACCGCCGGTCGACCGGCCCTTGCATCACTCCGTTACGGGCATGCACTCGGCGAGCAGGTCGGTGACGTCACGCCAGGCTCGCCGCGCATGCTGCGGGTGGTAGCCGACGCCGGGGCGTACGGGATGGTCGACGGGCGGGTGGTGGAAGGCGTGCAAGGCGCCGCCGTAGACCACGAGGCGCCAGTCGACGCCCGCGGCCCGCATCTCGGCGGTGAACGCCTCCCGTTGTGCGGGCGGCATGATCGGGTCTTCGGACCCGACCCCGGCCCACACCGGGCAGCGGATGCGCGCCGTCTCCTCCGGTCGGCCCGTGGTCAGGGCGTTGACCGTCGCGATCGCGCGCAGGTCCACGCCGTCGCGCCCGAGTTCCAGGCCGATGGCGCCCCCGGTGCCGTAGCCGATGGCGGCGACGCGGCCGGGGTCGGTACGCGGCTCGGCGCGCAGCACGTCCAGGGCCGCGTGGCCGAGGCGCCGCATCCGCCGGGGGTCGGCGAGAAGCGGCATGCAACGAGCCAGCATGTCCTCGGGATCACTCAGGTAGCGTCCACCGTGGAGGTCGAAGGCCAGCACCACGTATCCCCGTTCGGCCAGCGCATCGGCCCGGGCGCGCTCGACGTCGCCGAGTCCCGGCCCCTCCGGTCCGAGCAGTACCGCGGGCCGGCGGTCGGTGCCGGCCGGGAGGGCGAGGTGCCCGATCATCGTCAGGCCGTCGGCCGGGTACTCGACCTTGCGCCGTGTCACCGTCGTCATGCGACTGGACTGTAGTGAACGACGAACTGGGACAGGCCGGCATTCTCCGGTCGGCAGAACAGGTCGGACGGGCCCTCGCGGTGCGCGACTGCGAGACTGGCTCCGTGCAGGCGATCATCGAGGGTATGGCCGGCCGTCTGGCCGAGGTGCCGGGCGTGGTCGGAGTCATGCTCGGCGGCAGCCGGGCACGGGGAGAGCACCGGCCCGACTCGGACTGGGACCTCGGCGTCTACTACCGCGGCGAACTCGATCTTGCCGCGTTGCGCGTGCTGGCGGGCCCCGATGTGGAGGTGGCCGGCCCGGGCGAGTGGGGGCCCTGGGTGAACGGTGGTGCCTGGCTCCGCGTCGACGGCGTGGCGGTGGACTGGATCCTGCGGGACCTGGACCGGGTCGGGCAGGTGTGGGCGGACTGCCGGGCCGGCCGGTACGAAGTGGGCGTGCAGCCGGGGCATCCGCTCGGCTTCTGGTCACCGTGTTACGCGGGCGAGGTGGCGCTCGGTCGGGTACTGGCCGACCCTTCCGGCGAGTTGACGGACCTTCGGCGCCGGACCGCGGACTATCCGGAGCCGTTGCGCGAGGCGCTGGTGGCGGGAGCCTGGGAAGCGGAGTTCCTGACCGGTCTCGCGGGAAAGGGCGTGGCCCGGGCGGACGTCCTCTACGTCTCGCTCTGCCTGTCCCGGGCCGTAGGCGTGCTGGTGCAGGCGGTGTTCGCCGCGGAACGGCGATGGTGCCTCAATGAGAAGGGCGCGCTGGCCGTCGCCGAGGGACTGCCCGTGGCACCGACCGGTTTCGGCCCGCGAGTCCGCCGACTGCTGGGGGCTCCGGGCGAGACGGCCGAGTCGTTGGCGGTGACGGTGGTCGAGGCGCGGGCTCTGGTGGAGGACACTCTCGCCGCGCTGCGGAACCGCACCGAGTGACGACAGCCGTCCTGAGTACCGGAAATCGCATGCGCCGCCGGTGCGGTGCGGGACACCGGGACCCACCGGGTTCACCAGCCCGGACAACCGCTCCTGCCGGCACGGCGATGCGGGAATCCGGAGCCGCCGGAAGACCTGTGCCCGTGTCGCCGGCGCCGTAGTATCGGTGATCTCTGGGGAGGTGGTCATGGGCAGGCGGCAGCCGGGCGCTCCGACACTCGAGGAGGTGGCCGCCCGCGCCGGGGTGGGCCGGGGCACCGTCTCCCGGGTCGTCAACAACGCGGCGGGCGTCAAGGAGTCGACGCGGCGAGCGGTGAAGCGAGCCATCGCGGAACTGGGGTACGTGCCCAACCTTGCGGCGCGTTCGCTCGCCGGGCAGCGGGCCGACGCCGTCGCGCTCGTGATGACGGAGCCCAGGTGGCGGCAGTTCGCCGAGCCCTTCTTCTCCGAGATCGTCCACGCGATCGGCGACGCGCTGGCGGGCACCGGGCCGCAGCTGCTGCTGACCCTGGTCCGCTCGGACGCGGAGCGGCAGCGCTTCCTCGAGTACGCGCGCGGCGGGCGGGTCGACGGCGTCCTGCTGATGTCCGTCCACGCCGACGATCCGCTGCCCGACATGCTCGCCGAGGCCCGGATGCCGACGGTGCTGATGGGACGCCGCTCGAGCGAGGAGCGGGTCAGCTACGTCGACGCGGACAACGCGGGCGGGGCCCGCGCCGCGGTCGCCCACCTGCTGGCCGCCGGACGGCGGACGATCGCCACGATCACCGGGCCGCTCGACATGTACGTCGCCCAGTGCCGGCTGCGCGGCTACCGGGAGGCCCTCGCGCTGGGCGGGCTGGAAGCCCGGCCGTCGTGGGTCGGCGAGGGCGACTTCACCGAGGAGGGCGGCCACCGGGCCATGGCCCGGCTCCTCGAACGGCATCCGGAGATCGACGGTGTCCTCGCGGCTTCGGACACCACGGCCGAAGGCGCCCTGGCGGCGCTGCGGGCGGCGGGCCGCCGGGTGCCGGAGGACGTCGCCGTCGTGGGTTTCGACGACTTCCCGCTCGCCGAGCGGACCGATCCGCGCCTGACGACGGTGCGTCAGCCGCTCGAGGAGATCGGCCGGACCATGGTCCGTCTCCTCCTGCAGGAGATCGAGGAGCCGTCCGTGGCGTGGCGCCACGTCATCCTCCGGACCGAACTGGTGTTGCGCGACTCCGCCTGAGCGACGCCGCCGGCCGGGACGACGGCGGGAACCCGCGTGCTGCGGCGCGGTGCCGTGCCCCAGAACGGTTCGGGAGCGCTCCCAGTCCAGCGGCGGCCTGGTCGCCGCATCCGCCCCACCCGGCCGACCTGCACCTTCGAAAGAGTTTCGACGGGATCCCGCGCACTGCCTTGTCAGGGCCACGACGCTCTCCTACAGTCCCCGAAAACGGAGGCGATGGGAGCGCTCCCAATCCAACCCCGGATCCAGGTCCGGTTCGGGCGCTCCCGCTATCTCTCCCCACCCCTCCGAGAGGACCCGCATGCGAACCTCACGGCACCCCCTCACCAGCAGGACACACGCCCTGTTAGGCACACTGCTCGCCTCGCTCGCCACCCTGGCGGCGCTGCTCGGCACCGCCCCGGCGGCCCACGCAGACACCTCCATCTGCGACGCGTTCGGAACGACCACGATCCAGGGCCGCTACGTCGTCCAGAACAACCGCTGGGGAACCAGCCAGACCCAGTGCATCACCGCGACCGACTCCGGGTTCAGGATCACCCAGGCCGACGGCTCGGTCCCGACGAACGGCGCGCCGAAGTCCTACCCCTCCCTCTACAACGGCTGCCACTACACCAAATGCTCGCCGGGCACCCGCCTCCCGGCGCAGCTCAGCGCCATATCCAGCGCACCGACCGGCATCTCCTACAGCTACGTGAGCGACGCGGCGTACGACGCCGCGTACGACATCTGGCTCGACCCCACACCTCGCACCGACGGGGTCAACCGGACCGAGATCATGATCTGGTTCAACAGGGTGGGTTCCGTCCAGCCCGTCGGCTCGCAGGTGGGTGCCGCGACCGTGGCCGGACGCCAGTGGCAGGTGTGGTCCGGCAACAACGGCTCCAACGACGTCCTGTCCTTCGTCGCCCCGTCGGCGATCGCCAGTTGGAACTTCGACGTCATGGACTTCGCCCGGCAGGCCGTCTCCCGGGGGCTGGCACAGAACAACTGGTACCTGACCAGCGTTCAGGCGGGCTTCGAGCCCTGGCAGAACGGCACCGGCCTTGCGGTCACCTCCTTCTCCTCCACCGTCAACACCGGCGGCGGGGACACCGGGAACCCCGGGACCCCCGCGGGCTGCACCGTGTCGTACGCGACGAACGTGTGGCAGGGCGGGTTCACCGCCGACATCACCCTCACCAACGCCGGCTCCTCCCCCGTCGACGACTGGAGGCTGGGGTTCACGCTGCCGTCCGGGCAGCAGATCACCGGCGTCTGGAACGCGAGTCTGACCCCGTCGTCCGGAACGGTCACGGCGAGCGGTGTCGCCTACAACGCGCAGATACCGGCCGGCGGCAAGGTCTCCTTCGGCTTCCAGGGGACGTACGGCGGCACCTTCGCCAAGCCCGCGGCCTTCAGCCTCAACGGGACGGCCTGCGGCACCGCGTGACCCACCCCGTGCGGCCGTTCGCGCGCCGCACGGAGGGTCCCCCACCTCCGGTAGGGCGCACCCCGGACGGGGTCGCACACCCGGGGCCCGCCCCGCTCGGTCAGCACGGCCGGGCGGGCCCCGGCATTTCCCGCACCACGGTGCCGGACGGCTCGTCGCCGGCACCGTGGACCCCGGGGCGGCGTCGCCACCCGGGGGACCGATGTCTTCGGGCCGTCTCGGAGAATCTATGGCACGACCAAGCGTGATAACTCCCGATGAGTACCCCCATCGATTCCGTCGGCGCTCTCTCCTGGGTCTTTCGCCGACGTCTTCGGGCGTTAGGGTGACGGGCGCCTGACGGTTGCGCGTCCCAGGCGGCCGGGCTCTCGGCGTAGGTATCCGCTCACGCGTGGGCGGGGCTCTCGGCGGTTCCGGTCCAGCGTCCGACGATGACGTCGTCACGCTCCTGTTGAGGGTGTCGGCGTGGAGAGAAGAAGGTACGTGAGTCCCATGTACAGCGCTCGCCTGCGAACCGGCGTCGCGCCTGTCGCAGCCACGTCGCGCCACGGCGACGCCCATGCCGGAAGCCACCCCGCGACACCAGCGGCCGGGCGCGCGGCTGTCATCCCCTCCCCCGCCCCGGCCCTCGGACGGACGTCTCCGGCCCGAACCCCGTCGGGCCGACGTCGCCCGGCCCCGGGCAGCACCCGAAGAAGGTGCCGCGACTCACAGGAATCGGACGTCCTGACCGCCGGGCGGCGGCACGCGGGCGACACGGTTGGACTGGGCCGACTCGTGGAAGAAGTGTCCTGCCTTCACGTCTGTGCGGCTTCAGTGACGAATCATGCCTGGGATCGGCGATGACGGGCAGGTTCGAGTCCATGCAACTCACCTCGCACGCCGACAGAGCCACCGGGCCGGCGGACGCATGGAGCAGGGCCGCCGCGGCCCGCCCGGCTCCGCCTTCCATGCCCGGTCACACAGCAGCAGCCCAGCCCCCTGTCAGTGCTGAGGACATCGCGCTCGTGCGGGCCAGCCTCGACGTCGTCAGTCCTCACGTCGCCGAGCTGGCCGCCCACTTCTACAGCATCCTGTTCGCGCGTTACCCGCAGGTCAGGGATTTGTTTCCGGCGGATCTCGATGTCCAGCGGGAACGTCTGGTGCGCGCCCTGCTGCGCATCGTGGAACTGGTCGACGACCCGGCCAACCTCGTGGCGTTCTGCTCCCGTCTGGGACGCGGCCACCGCAAGTTCGGCACGCAGAGCGCCCACTACCCCGCGGTCGGCGAATGCCTGCTGCAGGCGCTCGCCCACTTCGCGGGCCCGGCCTGGAGTCCGGCGCTGGCGGGGGCGTGGCAGCGTGCCTACACCGCTGCCGCGGACGTGATGGTCCGGGCCGCGGAGGACGACGCCCGTGAGCGGCCGGCCGTGTGGGACGCGCACATCGTCGGGCACGTGCACCGCGGACACGGAATCGCCGAGATAACCGTCCAGCCACAGCTGCCGTATCCGTTCGTGGCGGGCCAGTACGTGACGGTCGAAACACCGTGGGTGCCCAGACAGTGGCGGCAGTACTCCCCCGCGCACGCCCCACGGCCCGACTCCCGGCTGACCTTCCATGTGCGTGCCGTATCGGGAGGGAAGGTCAGCAACGCGCTCGTGCACCACGCCCGTCTGGGAGACCCCGTCCGGCTCGGGCCGCCGGAAGGCGACATGGTCCTGCGTCATACCCCCCAGCGGGACCTGCTCTTCGTGGCCGGCGGGACCGGACTCGCCCCGATCCGCGCCCTCATCGAGGAGGCGGCCCGGGACGGCATCGGTGACGCGCGGGAAGTCAGCCTGTTCATCGGCGCCAGAACGGCGGACGAACTGTACGGGCTCGATGACATGCTGCGCATGTCCCAGCGCTACCACTGGCTCCGCGTCCGGGCAGCGGTGTCCCACGAGCGCATCGCGGGGCTGGAGGGCACGCTGCCCGAGGTGCTGGCGGAGTTCGGCCCCTGGTACCGGCACGAGGCGTACCTGTGCGGCCCGCCGCAGATGCTGGGCGAGGCCGTGCAGGCCCTGCGGCGTCACGGTGTCCCGCCTCGCCACATCCACTACGACCCCTGGGACACCCCCGTGCTGACCGCCCCGCTGGGGCCGCCCCCGTCCGACGAGGAGACCGACCAGCTGTGAACGCCCCCGAGACGACCGGCTCCTTCGGCGAACGAATGCTGCAGCAGCAGCTCGGCACCACCGACCGGGCGGCCGTCTTCTACGACCGTCAGGTGCACGACTACCTGACGCCCGCCATGAGGGAGTTCATAGCCCGGCAGAGCATGGTCTTCCTGTCGACCGCCGACTCCCTGGGAGCATGCGACGCCAGCTTCCGCGCCGGGCCGCCGGGTTTCTGCGTCTCCCTCGACGACCGCTCTCTGACCTACCCCGAGTACCGGGGCAACGGCGTCCTGGCCAGCGCGGGCAACATGACCGAGAACCCCCACCTCGGCATGCTGTTCATGGACTTCACCCATGACCACATAGGGCTGCACGTGAACGGCACGGTCCGGCTGTACACGGACCACGAACTCCGGGCCTCGTACCCGCACCTGCCGACGGACACCGCGCCAGGTCGCCAGCCGCACCTGTGGGTGCACGTCACCGTCGACGAGGCCTACGTCCACTGCTCCAAGCACATTCCCCACCTGGAGCCGGCCCCCCGCCCCCGCTCGACGACGGACCGGAACCGTCCCAAGGACAACGCGTACTTCCCGGAGCCCTCCCCCGCCCACCAGGCCGCGGCCGACTCCGGAACCGACCGTACCTCGTGGCGGGACCGCCTGCGGATCCGCCGCTGACCCCGTCCCGCCGGTCCGGCGACACCTCGGTCCCGGAAAACCCACGTCACACCCGCTGGGTCTGGTCTGTTCGAGGTGCGGTGTCCCGACCGGCGCGGTGGCCCGTGAGTGTTCTCCCGGGTACGGGCGACGGGCGAGCGGCACGGGCCAGGTCGTGTCGGAGGCGGCTGGCACGATGCTCCGCATGGATCTCGTACACCCGCTCGACGGCCTGGACGCCCGCCCCTGGGCCTCCTCCTCCCACGCGTACGGCAGTGCGGCGGATCTCCCGGAGCTGCTGCGGGCGCTGACCGGCGACGACGCCGACGAGGCGGAGGAGGCGCTGTCGGAGCTCTACGGCAGCGTTCTGCACCAGGGCACCGTCTACGCCGCCAGTGTGGAGGCGGTGCCCTTCCTCGCCAGGATCGCGGCGGCCGGCCATCAGCGCCGTCCGGGACCTCCTCGGCCCCGCGGCCCGGCTGCTCGCCACCCGTCTGCGGGCCGCACTCGACGATCCGGCTCAGGCACCGGCCGCGGTGGAGGCGCTCACAGCCGTGGCGGAACCCGACGCGCGAGAGCGCACCGCGCTCGCCGCAGCGGCCCTGCGGTCCGCCGAAGTGGACGCCGATCCGTCGGGCGCCTGCGACGCGCTGGAAGCCCTCGGCGCCGACGCGATGACCGGCGACCATCTCCGCCGCCTCGCCGTTCTCGCCGAGGGCGACGCGCGGATCGTGCGCTCCGGAATCGAGGACCACGTCATTCACCAGGACAACGTCTTCCGAGAACGCGCTCGGGCGCTCCTCACCACCTTCAGGGGTGCCTCAACTCCCTGACGGGTCGCCCTCCTCGGCCGCTCGGACATCAGCGGCCGGCGGCCGCGCCCGGGAGCGTCGGCCCGGATGCGTCCCGGCGGGACGAGTGACAGACTGAAACCAGTGTGGACGGCCGTCCGCGGCGAAGGCCCCATGGCCGCCCACTCCCCCTCCTCGCTGTGGTGCATCCCCCAGCGATCGATCCGTTCGCTGACCCGTCGGGAACCAACCGGCCTCCGAACCGTGGGATCCGCCGGACGCGACGGCTCTTCTGAGGGTCAGCCACTCACAGCCCGGGAGACACGAGGATGACCATGTGCGGCGTGCGCGGGGAGGTACGGGAGCCGCGATGTCATGGCGGTGACCCGCTGTGAGTGCCGCCGGAGAGGCCCGTCCGGTGGGTGGGGGCATGGCCGGACGAACGGTCGTGGTGGTGGGAGGCAGCGCGGGAATCGGTCTGGAGACCGCCCGGCAGGTGCGTGCGGCCGGGGGCGATGTGGTGCTCGCGGCGCGGAACGCCGACCGCCTGGAGCGGCCGGCGGCGGAGTTGAGTCCCCTGAGCACGGCCGCGTTCGACGCCCTGGACGCCGACCGGCTGGAGCGGTTCCTGCGTGACCTGCCGGGGCAGGTCGACCATGTGCTGGTCACGGCGGGCAACCCGACCTACACCCCCCTGGACGATCTCGATCTGACCGACGCCGGACGTGACTTCGGTGGACGTATCGCGATGATGCTGGCGGCGGGACGGGCCGGCCGGGAGAAGGTCAGGGCCGGAGGCACGCTGCTGTTCATCGGTGGCACCGGCGGCCGGCGGCCCGCGGCCGGGATGGCCGTGACGGGCGCGCTCACCGCGGCGCTGCCGGCGCTCACCGCCAACCTGGCGCTGGAAGTGGCCCCGGTCCGGGTCAACCTCATCGCGGCCGGGTTCGTGGACACACCGCTGTCGGCCTCCCTCCTCGGTGACCAGCTCGAAGCACGCCGGGAGGAACTGCGGAAGACCCTGCCCATCGGCCGGGTCGTCGGCCCGGCGGATGTCGCGGCCCTGGCCCTGCACATCATGGCCAACGGCGCCCTCACCGGCGCCACCTACGACATCGACGGCGGCCAGCAGCTCGTCGCGCACTGATCGTCCGAGCAGCGGCCCAGGGCATGATCTCTGGACGGAGACACAGACGATGGACATGAAACTGGAGGTCGTCGTGGTGCCGGTGTCCGACGTCGACCGGGCCAAGGACTTCTACACGGCGCTCGGCTGGAGACTCGACGCGGACATCGCCCCCGACGCCGGGTTCCGGGTGGTCCAGGTGACCCCTCCGGGGTCACCCGCATCGGTCATCTTCGGCACGTCCGTCACGGAGCAGGCGCCGGGCTCGGCGCAGGGCCTGCACCTCGTGGTCGACGACATCGAGGCCGCCCGCGACGAGCTGACGCGGCGTGGTGCCGACCCGAGCGAGGTGTTCCACGACGCCGGCGGCGTGTTCCACCACGCCGGCGGCGACGCACGGGTGCCGGGGCCCGACCCGGAACGCGGCAGCTACGGCTCCTTCCTGTCGTTCACCGACCCGGACGGCAACGGCTGGCTCCTGCAGGAGATCACCACTCGGCTCCCGGGCCGACTGGACCCCGCCACCACCACGTTCGCTTCGGCCGAGGACCTGGCGAGCGCCCTCCGCCGCGCCGCGGCGGCCCACGGCGAACACGAGGCACGCATCGGCGCGGAGGACCCCGACTGGCCGGACTGGTACGCGCGGCACATGGTGAGCGAGCAGGCCGGAACCGAACCACCGTCATAGGCCGACCACACGCTTCGGGACACCGGATCTCGCACCTGGTGGAGGATCTGCTCTTCGACGAGGGCTGAGCAGTCACTGCTGCGCGCAGTGCTTCCTGAGCCAGGTGAGCAGGGCCGCGAAAGCGGGGGTCATGGCGGCGTCCGACTGTTCGAGCACCGTCACGTGGTCGCCGGACTCCGCGGTGATCGTGTAGCTCATCGCATCCGGGGCGGGGTCGGCCCGCTCCTCCTGGGGCGTAGCGGCGGCTTCCGTCAGCAGCCGGGCCAGTTCGGCCGTGGCGGTCTCGGACAGGGCGTCGGTGTCCAGGACCTCGGGCGGGCGGTGAAGGTTCGTCACCGCCGCCAGCCCGCCGTAGGTCTCCAGTCTCATCCTCACCTGGTCCCCCTGAACGCGGCCATCTCCTTGGCCAGTTCCGTGATCTTGTCGTTCAGTGCACCGATCTGCCTGGCGAGGGCCGTCATGCCGTCCTCCCGGCCCGCGCCGCCGTGCCCGTCGGCCGTCAGGCTCCGCAGCCGGGCGACTCCGGCCGGGACGCCCGGGACCGGCACCTCGACCTCCTGCCACGCCGACAGCACGGCCGACTGCTCGTGACTGCCGGCGCCGAACAGTTCCCCGGCCTTTTGGAAGGTGGTGCCCGCGAAGTCCTGGAACTGGTCCTGGGAGCTGGACGCCTTGAGCGACTCGTACCAGATGGTTCCGGCCGCCTCCCACGCGAATCCGCCTATGTGCGCGGCCGTCAGGAAGAACGCCCTGTTCGGAATGCCCGAGTTGAAGTGGACTCCGCCGAAGTCCCCTTGCTTGGTGTCGGGCAGGTGGATGAACCTGCTCATCCGGTCGGGCTGGGGGTCCTTTCCGAACCGCGGGTTGTCGAAGGCGTGCCCCGGCTCCTTCATCGACCGCAGGGCGTCGCCGTCGACGCCCGGGGTCCACACGTCGGCCCCGATCAGCCAGTCCGCCTCCTCGGCCGTCTGCTTCAGGGACCACTGCTTGACCAGCGACCCGAAGACGTCCGACATCGACTCGTTCAGGGCACCCGACTGTTTGTGGTACTCGAATTCGGCCGTGTGATCCGTGACTCCGTGCGTCAGCTCGTGGGCGATCACTTCGAGGGATCCGGTGAGGTTTTTGAACCTCTTACCGTCCCCGTCGCCGAAGAGCATCTGCCGGCCGTCCCAGAAGGCATTGTTGACCTGGAAGCCGAAGTGCACGTATCCGTCCAGACGCATTCCCTTGCCGTCCACCGAATCGCGCTGGAACACCTCCTTGTAGAAATCGCGGGTGAGACCGAGCGCGTCGAACGCCCGGTTGACGGACGGGTCCGCGACCTCCTGGCCGTCCTCGGGCCTGGCCAGAACGGCGTCGGAAAGCGTCTCCCCCTGCTCGCAGTCGAAGACGGTGCGCCGGCCGTTTCCGGGGGCGGCCGCGCCGGCGAAGGACGCCCGGACCGCTCGCTCACCCCGCAGCCGCGCGGTGACCAGCAGCGTGTCCAGAGCCGCCTGTCGAACCTCCCTGTCCTCACTGTCCAGGAGTCTGTCGAGAATGTACGGGGGGATGATGCAGTTGATCGGGCGAGTCCTGCTCATGGGGCACCTCCTGCGTGAGAGGACCGACGGCTGATCGTTCGTCGTCACGACCGCGCACCCGTCTGCTCCCGGATCACCGCTGGTCGCGTTCGCTCACCAACGCGGGAGAGTGGCTTTTCGACACGCGAAATGGGCAGTCGCGAACAAACCGCAGATGCCCGCTCATGGGGCAGCAAAGGGGGAAGCGGTGACACCGGCCATCCCCGTCTCCAGCGGCGCTGTCACGCTGACAGCACCAGTTTCCTGCCGTCCGAAGTGGCTGGCAAACGCAACACGAGGACCGAAAAGACAGATTTGGTTGAACGAGACGGTAATTGACATGCCGTCCCCGAGATGCAGCTGAGCAGCCGTTCCCATAGCGTTGCGAGTAAGAGTGCGTCCAGGGTGTTCCTCTCCCTTTTCGTGGGGTTCGGCCGACGGTCCCGTCAGCGCGAGAATCACCACACCCCCAGGAGACATCATGGCCACGGTTCCCCTCTCGGCCCGCCCTCTGCCGGTCTATGTCCTCGCCGGCATCAGACTGTTCAACGGAGCGGCCGGTCTGCTGGCACCGGAGATGCTCATCCGGCGGTTCGACCCCGACCGCGATCCGCCCAGTCCGGCGGCCGTCTACGCCTTCCGCCTCTTCGGCATCCGAACGGTCCTCCTCGGCCTCGACCTGCTGACCCACAGCGGAGACCGGCTGCGCGACGACGTGTGCGAGGGCATCCTGATCCACGGCAGCGACACCGCGACAGCGGCCACGCTCGGCCTCCACGGGCACGTCCCGCCGCGCACGGCGTTCCTGACCACCTTCATCTCGGCCGTGAACACCGCCCTCGCCATCGGCGCCGGCGTCTCACTCGCCAACTCTTCGAAGGACAAGCGGAAGTGAACACGCAGTCCGGGACCACTCCACCCGCCGAGACCGGCTTCGACTACGTCGTCGTCGGGGCCGGTGCGGGTGGCGGGCCGCTCGCGGCCAACCTCGCCGCAGCGGGCATGCGCACCCTCCTCCTCGACGCCGGCGGTGCGGAGGAGAACGACAACTACCTGGTGCCCGCCTTCCACGCCGACGCCTCCGAGGACCCGGTCCAGTGCTGGAACTACTTCGTCCGGCACTACGCCGACGAGCAGCGGCAGCGGCGCGACAGCAAGCTCGTACCGGACCGGGGTGTCCTCTACCCGCGCGCCGGAACGGTCGGCGGGTGCACCGCGCACCACGCGCTGATCACCGTCTACCCCTACAACCGCGACTGGGACGCCATCGCGGAGGAGACCGGTGACACGACCTGGCGGAGCACCTCCATGCGCCGGTACTTCGAGCGTCTGGAACGCTGCACGTACCGTCCCCGGCCCAAGCAGCCGCCCGGCAACCCGCTGCTGGCCGCGCTGCTCCGGGCGCTTCCCCTCGTGTCGGAGCGGTACCGCAACGACGCCCGGCACGGGTTCGACGGCTGGCTGCCCACCTCGCTGGCCGACCCCCGACTGGCCGTGCAGGACGAACAGTTGCTGAAGGTCGTCCTGTCGGCCGCCGAGGACACCCTCGCGGGATTCCTCGGCCGGCCGCTGTCCCCGCTCGAAGGCCTCGGCTCGCTCGTCGACCCCAACGACTGGCGGGTGCAGACCCAGGCGCTCCAGGGGCTGTGGCAGATTCCCGTATCCACCGCCGACGGCCGCCGCAGCGCCGTACGCGAGCGTGTCCAGGCCGTACAGCGGAGCCATCCGGATCGACTGGTGGTCCGGACCCACGCGCTGGCCGCGCGGATCGTGCTGGACGGGGCCAACGCGGCGACCGGCGTGGACTACCTGGACGCGGCGCACGCCTACGGAGCCGATCCCGGTTCGCGGCCGCGGTCCGGTCCACCGGTGCTGCGCCGGGCCGTCGCCTCACGCGAGGTGGTGCTGGCCGCGGGAGCGTTCAACACACCCCAGCTGCTGATGCTTTCGGGCATCGGACCACCCGAGGAGCTGCAGCGCCACGACATCCCGGTGCGGGTCGGTCTGCACGGAGTGGGCGCCAATCTCCAGGACCGGTACGAGGTCGGCGTGGTCAGCCAGACGGACCGTGACTTCCCCGTCATCAAGGACTGCTCCTTCCACGCTCCGCGGCCCGGGAGCGAACCGGACCGCTGCTACTCGGCCTGGCAGCAGGGCAAGGGCCTCTACACCACCAACGGCGCCGTCCTCGGCATCACCCGGAAGTCACGCCCGGACCTGGACGCCCCCGACCTGTTCATCTTCGGCGGCCCCTTCGACTTCCGGGGATACCGGCCGGGCTACTCCCTGGACCTGACCCACCACAAGGACCGCTTCACCTGGGCCATCCTCAAGAGCCGCACCCACAACACCGGAGGCCGGGTCCGGCTGCGCTCCCCCGACCCCCGCGACACCCCACTGGTCAACTTCCACTACTTCACCGAGGGCACGGACACGGAGGGCCTGGACCTCGAAGCGATGGCCGACGCCGTGGAGTTCGTGCGCGGGATGAACCGCAGGGCCGGCTCCGTGATCCTCAAGGAGCTGTGGCCCGGCGAGGACGTCGGCGACCGCGACGCCGTGCGCGGCTTCGTCCAGGACGAGGCCTGGGGCCACCACGCCTCGTGCACCTGCCGGATGGGACGCTCCGACGATCCCTCGGCCGTGGTCGACAGCGCCTTCCGCGTCCGCGGAGTGGACCGCCTGCGGATCGTCGACGCCTCGGTCTTCCCCCGCATACCCGGGTTCTTCGTCGCAGCGCCGATCTACATGATCAGCGAGAAGGCGAGCGACGTGATCCTCGGCGAAGCGGCCCGCGCCTGAACCCGTACGGGCCGCCCTCGCACGAACGCGCTTCACGCGCGAACGAACAGGAGCCACCCAAGGAGTACCGCGATGAGCACGCACCGACGCGCCGCACGACGTTCCCCGGCCGGATACCGCACGTCACTCCCCTGGCGGATCATCACCGGCGGCGCCCAGTACATCGACCGCCGCTTCGGCTGGGACAGACTCCCCGTCGTCGCCGGCCTGCTGACGCTCTTCGGACTGCGGGTCAGGCTTCGGCAGAAGAACCTGTACGACACCGGCGGGCTGCCCTCGGTCAACGGGCCCGAGCCGGCGCCGCCGTCCGCGAACAACCGGGTCAACCGGACCGCCGACGGCAGCCACAACGACCTCGGCGACCCGCGCATGGGCATGGCGGGCACCCGCTTCGGGCGGAACATCCCACTGGCGGACATCGCCCCGGCCGCGCCCGAGGACGTCCTGTCCGCGCCCAGTCCGCGCGAGGTCAGCCGCACCCTGCTCACCCGCCGCGAGCTCATCGCGGCCGAATCCGTGAACTCCCTCGTGTCGGCCTGGCTCCAGTTCATGATCCGCGACTGGTTCAGTCACGGTACGAGCCCCACGGACCGGCCGTGGGAGGTGCCCCTGCTCGACGACGACCCGTGGCCGGAACACCCCATGCGGATCTTCCGGACCCCGGACGACCCGACCCGTGACCCGAAGGCGCCACCCGGCACACCGGACACCCGCGTCAACGTCTCCTCCCACTGGTGGGACGCCTCCCAGATCTACGGCAGGAACGAGATCGAGCAGCACCAGCTGCGCACCGGGCGACTGGGCGCACTGCACCTGTGGGACGACGAGCAGGCCCCCGTTCCCGCGGACCCCTCCCAGGACCCCACACGGGTTCCCGGCTTCTGGCTGGGCCTCGCGATGATGCAGGACCTGTTCACCCGGGAGCACAACGCGATCTGCGACCACCTGCACGGCGCCTACCCCTCCTGGAGCGACGAGGAGCTGTTCCAGCGGGCCCGGCTGGTCAACGCCGCGCTCCTCGCCAAGATCCACACCGTGGAGTGGACCCCGGCCGTGATCAGCCACCCCACCACCGTCAAGGCGCTGCGGGCCAACTGGTGGGGCGTGGCGGGTGAACGCGTCCACAACCTGTTCGGCCGGATCGGTGACAGCGAGGTCGTCAGCGGCATCCCGGGCGGCGAGACCGACCACTACGGCGTCCCCTACGCCCTCACCGAGGAGTTCGTCGCGGTCTACCGGATGCACCCGCTGATCCGCGACGACTGGCACCTGCGCTCCGTCGCCGACGACTCCACCCTGCGGCAGTGCACCCTGCGCGACATCTCGGGCCCGGGAGCACTGAAGTTCCTGGAGACCACGGAGATGGCCGATCTGCTGTACAGCTTCGGCACGCTCCATCCCGGGCTGGTCACGCTGCACAACTTCCCCAACTTCCTGCAGGAGTTCGAGCGGCCCGACGGTCATCTGCAGGATCTCGCGGCGACCGACATCCTGCGCTCCCGGGAGCTGGGGGTGCCCCGGTACAACGAGTTCCGGAGGCTGCTGCGGCTCAAGCCCGCCAAGAGCTTCGAGGAGCTGGCGCACGACCCGGCGTGGGCCGAGCAGATCGAGCGGCTCTACGGCGGAGACATCGAGAAGGTAGACCTCATGGTCGGGCTGTACGCGGAGCGGCTTCCGGCCGGATTCGCCTTCAGCGACACGGCGTTCCGCATCTTCATCCTGATGGCCTCGCGCCGGCTGAACAGCGACCGCTTCTTCACCACGTACTACACCCCCGAGGTCTACTCCAAGGCCGGCATGGCCTGGATCGACGACAACACCATGGTCACCGTCCTGCTGCGCCACCATCCCGAACTGCGTACGGCCCTGTCCGGGCTGGACAACGCCTTCGTGCCGTGGCACAACGCCGTACCGAAGGAAACCTGAGATGGCAGCGGTGGAGAGGCTCCGGCAGGAGCGCGCGCAGCAACTCGTGGCGGCCGCCGAGCGGTACCGGGCAACCGGCGACGAACGCCGGGCCGTGGAGCGGCAGCAGGACGCCGGGGTCGCGTTCCCGGACTCCCGGCAGGCGCTCGCGGCGCGCGCCGCGCGCCTGCTGGAACGGCACGCGGTACCCGCGGCCTTGGCCGTGGAGGCGGTGCGCGCGGAGCCGCTGGCCGCGCCCGACGCCTACGAGCGCATCCTCGGGGTGTCGAAGGATCTGCAGGCGTGGAGTTTCCTGCCGCGCGGTGCCCGGGCGGCGCGCACCGTCGCCCGGATCTCGACCCGGGAGAACGGACGCGAACTGCCGCTAGGCACCGGCTTCCTGGTGTCGCCGAGCCTGCTGATGACCAACCACCACGTGCTTCCGGACGCGGAGACGGCCCGGCAGTGCTTCGTCGAGTTCGACGCCCAGGTCACCGTCGACAACATCCCGCAGCCCGCGACGCGGCTGGAGTTCGCCCCTGACGCGTTCTTCGTGGCCGACGAGCGCCTGGACTACGCCCTGGTGCCGGTGGCCGCCGGGCCGGACGGGCGGCCGCCGGGCGAGGTGTTCGGCTGGAACCGGCTCAGCGTCCAGCCCGGCAAGCTGGTCATCGGCGAGCCGGTCAACGTGATCGGCCACCCGATGGGGCGGCTGAAGGAGATCGCCGTCCGCGACAACATGCTGCAGGTCCGACTCGACGACTTCCTCCAGTACCGGACGGACACCGAGCCCGGCAATTCGGGTTCCCCGGTCTTCAACGACCAGTGGGAGGTGGTCGCCCTCCACCACAGCGGGGTGCCGAAGACCGACGAGCAGGGGCACGTCCTGCGCACGGACGGGCGGGTGTGGCAGCCGGGGGACGGCGACGACGCGGTCGACTGGGTGTCCAACGAGGGGGTCCGGGTCAGCTCCATCCTGCGGCACCTCGCACAGTTGCCGGCCGGCACGCGGTCGGGTCCGCCGGCGGAGATGGGCGTCGAATCGGGGCTGGGGGTGGCGGAGTCCACGGCTCCCGCCCCGGTGCCCGCGACCGCCGTACCGGGGCCGGTCTCGGCGGCGGCGGTCACGCACACGGGCCTGCGCGCCCGGGACGGCGCGTTCGGCGGCGGGCGTCATCTCGTGTTCCTGCACGGTCGATCCCAGGAGCGCAAGGACCCGCGGGACCTGCGCCGCGAGTGGACGGCCGGGCTCAATCAGGGTCTCGTCCGCGCGGGGCTGCCGCCGGTCGATCCGGCCGACGCCTGGTTCCCGTACTACGGCGACCGGCTGGTGGAGGTGCTCGCCGCGCACGAGGCCGTGCCACGGGTCACCGCCTCGGCCGGCCTCTCCCCGGCCGAGGCGGTCGCGCCGGTCTCGCCCACCGCCCGAGCGGTGTACGAGGAGATGATCGGCGAGGCGGCCCGCCGCTGGGACCTCCCCGAGGAGAGGCAGCCCGACCTCGAACGGATCACCGTCGGCGACGTCGTCGGAGGTCTTCACCGTCAACTGGGCTGGCTGGCCGCGAGGAGCGGCCTCGACGCCTGGACGATCGCCCTGGTCCTGCACGACGTCGCGGCGTATCTGGACGACCGGCCGGTCCGGGACGCGGTGCTGGACGGTGTGCTGGACACGCTGCCCGAGGAGGGCGAGATGATCCTCGTCAGCCACAGCCTCGGCACGGTGGTCGGCATGGACCTCACCACACGGCTGTCCCCCGCCCTGCGCACCGTCCACCTGACCACGGTGGGCAGTCCGCTGGGTCTGGACAGCGTGTACACGCGGCTGCTCATCGGCGGGCCCAAGCGCCCCGACGTGGTGACGGACTGGCTCAACGGGTGGTCACCGGCCGACGCGGTGGCCATCGGCTGCCCCCTGGCCGACGAGTGGGCGGGCACGGTGACCGACGTCGCCGTCATCAACGCCCGCGACCGCGCCCACAACATCGCGGAGTACCTCTCCCACCCGGAGGTCGCCGGGGAGATCGGCAGCCGTCTCGGGCTGACCTCGGCCGTCGCCCGTACGGGCGGAGCCTGAGGCCCCGCCCGTTCCGGACCCTGGTCCTTCACGCCCTTGATGCCGCCCGCGAAAGGGTCTTCACGCCGTTGATGCCGCCCGCGAAGGCGACCAGCTCCGCCTTGGAGGCGAAGACGCTCACGTTGGTGTCCAGCGGTTTGTCGGTGTACTGGTGGAACACCCACTTGCTCCGGATGTCCGGCTTGCCCGCGGGCACCCCGTACACGGCGATCCACAGGAAGTCACCCGCGTTGCCGGTGGTGTCCCGGTGGCGCCAGAAGTCCCGGTTGCAGTACAGCCCGATCTTGTGGCTGGAGCCGCGCAGTCGCCTCACCTCGGCGATGAAGGAGTCCTTCTCCGCACAGGTCGCGGCGGTGCCGTCCGGGTTGGTCTCCCAGTCGACGACCAGCATGTCGTAGTCGACGCTGGCGCTGCCCTCCACGAAGTGAGCCGCCTGCTCCTTGACGTGCCCTGGGTGCAGGAAGTGGTAGAAGCCGACGACCAGTCCCGCGGCGCGGGCGTGCGCGGCCTGCTGCTTCTGCCTGGGGTTGACGTACGACCGTCCCTCGGTTCCCTTGATGAACACGAAACCGGTACCGGCGGTGGGGAAGTTCGCGTCCTGGAAGGCGGATACGTCATGGCCTTTGATCATCACGGTCATCCTCCCGATGCGTTGATCCGGAGGGAACACCGCGGGGCGGCCACGCGGACGGCCTCGCGCCTCGTCCGAGGGAGCCGTCAGTGATCCCGGCGTGATCGAGGCCGAAATCCCGCGGCTCCGGCGGTCGCTGACGAGCGGGCAGCGGACCGGTTCCCCGAGCTGCCCGTCCGTGTCGGTGAGCCCGCTCGGGCCTGTTCTCCGCACGGCCACCACCGTGTTCTGCCGGGGTGGCCGTGATGCCGCCGCTCCAGACACCGGGCGTCCACGCGCCGGTCCGGCACGGTGCGGTCCTCCACGGTCTCCTTCCACGATCTGCCGGGCGGGCGCGTCGCGCAACTTGCGGGTGGCGGTCATGGTGGGATGATGCCGCCGCGCCGAGGGCCTCTCGACCCGCTGCCGACAGGCCCGCTCCTGAGGACCGGTCGGCGACGGGCGCACCCCGGGGGACCTCAGGGCGTCACACGGAAGTCTTCTCCAAGTGCCTGCTTGGGCAGGGGAAGAGTGCGCGGCTGCGCGGGCGTGACGGGTGAAGCGGGGGCCGGGGCCAGCAGCCAGCCGACCGGGGGCCGGGTCAGCGGCTGGGCCAGGCGGCGCACGGGCGCCGAGGCGAGGAGCGCCGTGAGCAGGACGCCGCCCAGCAGCAGGGCGATCAGCTCCGGCGTGGTGTCGGCCCGCTCGATCAGGCCCTTCTCCCGCAGCGGCAGGATGACGAGCGGATGCAGCAGGTAGACCGTGAAGCCGCCCGCGCCGAGCGCGGAGACCATTGGCAGCCGTCGCTTCGGCATCAGCCGCAGCAGGCACAGCACGAGCGTCGCCGCCGAGGCCAGGACCGCCAGCCGCACCAGCCAGGCGCCCTCCATGCCCAGCGCGGTGTCGGCCTGGTAGGCGTGGCGCATCGACAGCCAGGTGCCCTGGATGTCCCGGTGCCACCGCCAGGCCGCGAGTCCCGCCGCGACGACTCCGGCGGCCGCCACCGGGAGGCTCCACCGGCTCTCGAACCACTTGCTGAACATGCCCTGCCCGAGCCGCCAGCCGAAGTAGAACAGCGGCATGTACACGAGGGTCCTGCTGGCCGAGAACTGAAGGCCGAACTCCTCCACGTAGCCGACCGCGAGGGCCACCGCCGTGGTCACCGCCAGCGGGTGGCGCAGCTGGGCCACCAGCGGCAGCAGCAGCCTCCAGAAGAACAGCGACATCAGGAACCACAGGGTCCATGGAAGCTGGGTGATGTGCAGGGTGAAGGGCGAGCCGAGGGCGTACGACTCCACCGAGAAGAGCACGCTGAACAGGAGGGCGGGGAGCACGATGCTGCGCAGCAGGGTGCGCAGATGACGCGGGCCGAGTGGCCCGGCACTGCTGAACACCCCGGCCAGTACGACGAAGGCGGGGACTCGGAACGCCCAGGCCGCGACGTGGAAGGCGTGCAGCGCGCCGTAGCGATCCATGATGCTGCCCATGGTGTGCAGGACCACGATCAGTGCGGCGGACACGAACCGGGTGTTGTCCCACCAGGGGTTGCGGGCCGCACTCTCCTCGGTGGCACGGGTGCGGTCGCAGGGGCCGCGGGTCTCGGCGGGTCTCGGCGTCGGGCTGTCCATCGCGGGCGTGTTCTCCTGACAGGACTTCAGCAACAGGAGAGCCCACTTTCGCGATCCCTGTGGAGGACCCGGTTACGCCACACAGCCTGGACGGTGAACGGCGCGTGTACGGCCTGGGGCACCGGCGCGGTCCGGGGACGGGCGTGGACCGGGCTGAGGCGGGGACCGAACCGCGTTGCTCGATGCTGCGCCGGACGGATCAGATTGCCACGCGGCGGATCGCGACCACGGCCGCGTCGTCGTCGAGATGCCCTTGGACGTGGGCCAGCAGGTCCTCCCGGAGACCGCGCAGGAGTTCGTCGGGGTCGTCCCTCGCCCATGCGGGCGCCCGTTCGGTGAACGGATAGAAGCGTCCGTCGGCACCGCGCGCCTCGATGACGCCGTCCGTGTAGAGGAGTAGCAGGTCGTCCACCTCGAACGGGAACGTCTGGACCTCGTAGGCGGAGATGCCGAAGGTTCCGCCGAGCCCGACCGGGAGGTGGCTCGCCTCGGGAAGGAGCGGGGTGACCCGGGTTCCCCGCAGGAGCAGCGGCGGTGGGTGGCCGCAGCTGATGAGGTGGACGACCGGCTCGTGGTCGGGGATGTCGAGCAGGATCGCGGTTGCGAAGTCCTCGTCGGTGTCCTGAGCCTCCTGTGACCGCCACTGGCTGGTGTCCCAGCGGAACGCCGCGTCCAGGTGGACGGCGAGGCGGGGCAGGGTGGCCTGCCGGTGGGCGGCCGCGCGGAAGGCGCCGAGCAGCAGGGCTGCGTTGTTGATCGTGGCCAGCCCGTTGCCGCGCACATCGCCGATGAGGAGCCGGGTGCTTTGGTGGTCGGTCCGCGCGGCCGCGTACAGGTCTCCGCCCAGATCGGCTTCCTCCTCGGCGGGGAGGTACAGGCCGGCGATCCGAAGCGGGCCGGTGCGGGCGGGCAGCGGCCGCAGCAGGACGCTCTGCGCCGCCTCGGCGACGGACCGCACCCGGTGCAACTGGCGCTCTCGCCGGTCCCGTACCACGCAGATGCTGACGCAGACGACGGAGACGACGATCAGAGCGATGATCTGCGCCTGGATGTTGGCGGTGGGCAGGACCCCTCTGAGCACGCCGATCAGCACCTGTGCCGCCACCGCGAGCGCTCCCATCAGCGCCGTCGCACGGGTCCCGGCGAAGGCCACCGTGATCGCGGGTGCCGCCACCAGCAGCGGCCCGAGGTGGATGTGCGGCGGAGCCAGCACATCCACCACACAGACCATGACGATCAGCCCCAGGGGGATCACCATCAGCGCGGGCGTGTAACCCGGCCACCAGGACAGGCGGCCGTCCCGCCACGGTCGAAAGGCCATGTGCCAAGCCTTCCACCTGCCTCGACATACCGGAATGCGGCGCTCCGGGCGAGGCGGCGGCATGGGAGACGGCAGTTCACCGGACGATCGGGGCCGTCGGACCGCCGACCGCGATCTCGGCTGGTCGTTCCCGTTCACGCCCGACTAGGCTGCCGGTCATGGATCCGGCCTCGACCAGTGATGTGACCACTCGGCCCGCCGTCCTGGATGCCGCGGAACTGGCTTCCGATCCGGAACTGGAGACCGGATTCGTGGAGTCCGCCCACCGGATCCTGGCGGACCTGGTCAGTGGAGGTGCCGCGCTGGGCTGGGTGGAACCCCCCTCGCGGGACGAGGTGGCGGACCTTCTCGGCAACGTCGTGTCGGCGGCGCGGGCCGGGGACGCGGCCCTGCGCGCCGCCTACCTCGGCCGTCGGCTCGTCGGGCTGGGGTACTGGCTCCGCTACGCCCGCCCCACCCACCGACCGCACGCCGACCTGGAGAAGCTCGCCGTCGACGCCGCCGCCCATGGTCGTGGTGCCGGCCGGGCGCTGACCGCCGGCCTGATCACCGACGCCCGGACGGCAGGTATCGAGGTCCTCACCCTGGACGTCCGTGGCGACAACGCCCGTGCCCTGCGCCTCTACCGGTCGCTGGGCTTCACCGAGTACGGCCGGCTGCCCGGCTTCGTGGCAGTCGGCGAACGCCGCTACGACAAGGTCTTCTGCATGCTGGACCTGCGCGGGCACTGTACGGGCACGGCGGATCAGCGGGTGTAGGGACGGTTCCCGGCGTCGCGGGGACCGTCCGCCCGTACGGCACGGGAGACGGGACACGCCCGCGCTCCTTCACGAACTCCGCACGTCCGAGGTCGAGTTCGGGCGCGCTACGATCATGCCTGTGACCGCTCCGGAACCGACCGTCCTCGCCACGTCCGGAGGGCACCGTGTCGGCACTCGCACCCGGTTGCTCTTCGACGCGCTGGTCCACCACGCGGTCGACCTCTCCGGCGTGCACGGCAGACGTCCGCGCATCCTGTACGTCGGCACGGCGACCGGTGACGCCGAGCACGTGACGGCGCGGGTGGCGGAGGCGGCCCGGGCGGCGGGCTACGACCTCACGCCCCTTTACCTGTTCCCCATGCCGAACGTCGAGGACGTCGAGGCCACGGTCCTGGCCCACGACGTGGTCTGGGTGATGGGCGGTTCGGTGGCCAACCTGCTCGCCGTGTGGCGGGTGCACGGCCTGGACGCGATCATGCGGCGCGCCTGGCGGGCGGGTGTGGTGCTCGCCGGGGTCAGCGCGGGGTCCATCTGCTGGTTCGAGGGCGGTGCGACCGACTCCTTCGGGCCCGGACTGCGCCCGGTCACCGACGGGCTGGGCCTGCTGCCGTACGGCAACGGCGTCCACTACGACTCCGACGCGGGGCGCCGCCCGCTGATCCACCGGATGGTCGCCGAGGGCGCCTTCCCGGTGGCGCACTGCACCGACGACGGGGTCGGCCTGGTCTACCGGGGCACCGAGCTGGTCGAGGCCGTGGCGGAACTGCCCGGCAAGGGCGCCTACGTGGTCCGCCGTTCGGGCACCGGGGCGGTGGAGGAGCGGATCGAACCGCGGTTGCTGCCCGCGCCCCGGCTCTGACGCGGTATGCCACGGGGATCGGCCGCGCTGACCTCCGGTTCACAGTGGTCCGGGGCGGTCACGTGACAGTCACTCCCCATCGGTGGGACGGGTGCGCAGGAATATGGGGGTCACTTCCCCATGTGCGGGCCGCCGGGGGTCTGACACCTTCATCCTCGTGACTGAGACCGCCAGCCTCCCCACTCCCCGGACCGCCACCCTCCCGACTCCCAGGAGCTCCGGCCTGCCGCTCGCCTGGTGGGCCCCGGCGCTGACGCTCGCGGAACGGCTCGCCGCGCCCGGCCTGCCGGCGGCGGCCCCAGGTCCGGCCACCGGGCCCGCTCCCTGGGACGTCGGGGACGGCGACGGCTTCGCCCTGCGGCTGGCCCACCTCGCGGTGGAAGGGGCGACCGCGGCCGCCCTCGCCGCGGAGACCGCCGAGCGGCTCGCCGCCCGCGCGGCCAAGCCCCACTGGGCCGAGTACACCGAAGCGGCGCTGGCCGCCGCCCCCGAGAGCCTGGACGAGCTGACCGCGGACGGCACGGGCCCCGAGGTCTTCGCCGTCGTCGTACGGCCGCTCGTCACCCCGGCATCGGACCGGCTCGCCCGCCGCACGGCGGACGTCCCCGCCGCCGAACAGGCCGTGTGGCGGGCCGCGTTCGAACGCCGGCTGACCGAGCAGCTCGTCCGGCAGGCCGCCCGGACCCTGGTCCACGAGCTGTCCCTGGCCCGGCGGGCGGGACGGCTCGCCGGAGCGGGACCGCGCGAGCGGTTCGCGTCGTTCGTCGCCGCCACCGGCGGCGGACCGGGCCTGGTGGCGCTCTTCGCGGCCTATCCGGTGCTGGCCCGGATGCTCGCGCAGACCGCGCTGGACGCGGCGGACGCGGCGGCGGAGCTGGTGACGCGGTTCCAGGCCGACCGGGAGGACCTGGTCGCCGGGCTGCTCGACGGGAGGGGGCCCGGCGCGCTGGCCGGCGTCGACCTCGGCCAGGGGGACGCCCACCAGGGCAACCGGGCGGTCGCGATCCTGCGCTTCGCCGGCGGCGACCGGCTCGTGTACAAGCCCCGGCCGCTCGACCAGCACGCCCTGCTCGACGGCCTGGTGGCCTGGCTCGGCGCCAAGGTGCCCGGCCTGGCGCTGCGCACGCCGCGCAGTGTGCGGCGGCCGGGATACGGCTGGCTGGAGTTCGTGGAGCACCGCTGGTGCCGGTCGGTCACCGAGACCGACGCCTTCTACCGGCGCCAGGGTGCGCTGCTGGCCCTGCTCTACGCGGTGGACGGCGCCGACATGCACTACGAGAACGTCATCGCCTGCGGCGACCAGCCCGTCCTGGTGGACGCCGAGACCTTGTTGCACACCGGTTTGCCGCAGGCCATGACCGCCGGTGCCGATCCGGCCGCCGACGCCCTGCAGGCCTCGGTGCACCGCGCCTGTCTGCTGCCCCACCTGCTGATCGGTGAGCACGGGGCGCTGGACATCTCCGCGCTCGGCCGGTCCGCCGACGGCACCTTCCCGAGCGAGGGTCTGCACTGGGAGGACAGCGGCAGGGACACCATGCGGGCCGTACGGGGGCCCGTGCCCAGCCCCGCCGCGCAGAACCAGCCGCTGCCCGCGGGGGCGCCGCTGGAAGGGGCCGACCACCGGGCGGCCCTGCTGGAGGGATTCCGCGCCGCCTACACGGCGCTGGCCGCGCACGGTGGTGAACTGCTCGGCCCGAACGGGCCGCTGACGGTGCACGCCGGCAGCCCGGCACGGCTCGTCGCACGCTCCACCCGCCTGTACGCCACGCTGCTGGAGGAGTCCGCCCACCCGTCGCTGCTCCGTGACGCGCTCGCGCGGGAGGGCGTGTTCGCGGTGCTGTGGACCGAGTCCGAGCACGACGAGGCGCGTCGGCGGCTGGTCGAGCACGAGACCGCGGACCTGTGGCGCGGTGACGTCCCCCTGTTCGTGCATCGGCCGTCCGGTACAGGGGTCCGGACGGCCGACGGCACGTGGCTGCCGGGAGTGCTGCCGGTGGCGAGCCTGGCCGCGGTCGGCGCGAAGCTGGCCCGGCTGGACGAGGTCGACTGCCACGACCAGGAGTGGGTCATCGCGGCCACGCTGGCGGCGCGGGGTGCCGGTTCGCCCCTCGCACGGCGCTCCGAACTCGCCCTCGCCCCGCTCCCGGCGGTCGTGCCGGACGCCTCACGGCTGCTGGCCGCGGCGTGCGGCATCGCCGACGAGATCGCCGCCCGCGCGATACGCGGCGGCGGCCGGACCAACTGGCTGGGCCTGGAGCAGGTCTCCGGACCGCACTGGGCCGTGCTGCCGATGGGCGCCGGACTGGGTCAGGGGTACTGCGGCGTGGCGCTGTTCCTCGCCCAGGCGGACGTGCTGACCGGGGCCGGACGGTACGCGACGCTGGCCCGGGAGGCGGTCCGGCCGCTGCCCGCCCTGATGAAGGCGCTGGCCGCCGATCCCGAGCTGAGCGCGGCGGCCGGACCGGGTGCCTACACGGGGCTCGCGGGTATCGTCCACGCGCTCGTACGGCTGTCCGCGCTGCTCGGTGAGGACCTGACGGGCTGTCTGCCGGACGCTCTCACCGCGCTCGGGCACGCCGTCGCCGCCTGCTCCGATCCGGGGCTGGCCGGTGGCGTGGCCGGGGCGCTGGCCGCCGCCGTCGCCGTGCACGAGGCGACCGGGTCCCCTGAGGCCCTGCGGCTGGCGGACGCCGTGTCGGATCTGCTCCTGGCGACGGCCTGCGGACCGGAGCTGCCGGCCCCCCTCGGGGACGGAGCGGGCACCGGCGGCGGTCCCGGATTCGCGGACGGCGCGGCCGGGATCGGCTGGGCACTGCGGCGCTACGCCGTCCGCCGCCCGGAGCGCGCCGCCGCGCACGCGGGCGCCGCGGACGCCTTGCTGCGTGCGGCGGTACGCGAGGTACGGACCGTGCCCGCGGACGCGTCCTGGGCCTCCGGGCTCGCCGGAGTGGCCGCCGCCGCGCCCCCGGACGCGGCCGGCACGCTGACGGCCCCGCTGGCCGACGCCGAGGTGTGCCCCGGTCTGAGCCTCGGCCAGGGCGCGCTCGGCACCCTGGAGGCCCTGGCCGTGCTCGCCGGTCGGGGCGACCCGGTCGCCGCGGGCGCGCTGTCGCGGCGTACCGGGCAGGTGCTCGCGCTCGTCGAGGCGCGGAGCCACCGCTGTGCCACCCCCGACCACGTCCCCTCCCCCGGGCTGCTGGCCGGACTGTCCGGCATCGGCTACGGACTCCTCCGCCTCGCCCGGCCCGGACACGTGCCGTCCCTCCTGCTCCTGGAGCAGCCCGGCCGCTGACCCGTCCGCGCCCGCTGCCCCGCGCCAAGGCACTTCCTCCGCCTCCCCCGTGCCCTCCCGCACGGGACACCAGAAGGGGATCACCGTTCATGGACCAGCGCCTCACCTCCGCCTCCGCAGACGCTCCCAGCGCCGGGACCGCCACCGGGATCACCTCGCACGGCCAGGACGCGGCGGGCGGCATCACGCTCAGGGGCCGCAACCGGGCCTGCGCACGCGCCCGTGTGCTGGCCGGCATGGTGCTCACCAGCGGCCTCGTCATCACACTCAGCACGATCGACACCTCGGTCTCCGCGCCGCGGTGACGCCGGGCCGGTGCCGGCCGCCAGGAGCGAGGGCCCGCCCGACGGGCCGTACCCGCCGTTCGGGCGCGGCGGGCACGGCGAGGGCGGAAACGAGTCCGCGTCCGTGCGGCCTGCCGCAGGCCCCGCCGTCCGATTACTATCTGCGTTCATGCGTTCCCATGCGCCCTCCCTGGTCGGACGGGACTCCCAACTGTCCCTTCTCGAAAGCGCCTTGGCCGACGCGCGCCAGGGTCGTGGCGGTGTCGTCTTCCTGGTGGGAGAGGCGGGCGTCGGCAAGTCACGGGTCGCGGCGGAGGCCGTCGGCGGGGCGCTGGGCGCCGGGATGCGGGTGCTGCGCGGCCGCAGCAGCATCACGGGTCCGGCCGTACCGTTCCGGCCGCTCACCGAAGCCCTGATGTCGCTGTTCCGCAGCGGCGAGCCGATGGACGACCTGGCCCTCGGCCCCTACCGGCCGGTTCTGGGGCGGCTGATCCCGGACTGGGACACCGGGGAACGGGACAGCAGTTCCATGGTGATCCTGGGTGAGGCGGTGCTGCGTCTGCTCATGGCAGCCGGGCGCGGGCAGGGCCAGTTACTGCTGCTGGAGGACCTGCACGACGCCGACCCGGAGACGCTCGGGGTCCTCGAATACCTGGTGGACAACCTGGAGTACTCGCCGGTCCTGCTGCTCGCCACGATCCGCACGGACTTCAGCGACGCCCTCGACCTCGCGCAGTCCGCCCGCCGGCGCGGCGCCGCCACCCTGGTGGAACTGCCGCCGCTGACCCGGCCCCAGGCGCACGAGATGATCGCGGCTCAGCTCGGCGCCGACGGTCCGGAGCAGGTGCCCACGGAGGTGCTGGAACGGCTGTGGGAGGACAGCTCGGGAAGCCCGTACCTGGTCGAGGAGCTCCTCCAGTCGATGATCGGCGCCGGCGCCCTGGTGCGGGGGCCGGAGGGCTGGCGGGCCGTGGGCGACCTGCGCAGTGACGTTTCCTCCTCGCTGGCGCGTGGCATTCTGCGGCGCATCGACCGCCTCGGCGCGCAGGGCCTGACCCTGTTGTCCGCCGCCGCCGTGCTCGGCCGCCGCTTCCCGCTCACGGTCCTGCAGCGCATGACCGGCGTCGACGACCGGGCTCTGCTGAGCCATCTGCACGCGGGCGTGGCCGCGCGGCTGGTGATTCCCGACGAACCCGCGCCCGACTGGTACTCCTTCCGGCACTCGCTCACCGTGGAGGCCCTGTTCACCCAGATGACGCCGGGCCAGCGCGCGGACCTGGCGCGGCGGGGCGCGGAGGCGGTCGAGGAACTGCACCCCGGCCTGCCCGGCGACTGGTGCCCACTGGCGGCCGGGCTGCGCAGCGCGGCCGGCGACAAGGTGGAGGCCGGGCTGCTGTTCGCCGAGGCCGGCGGGCGGGCGCTGTCGGCGGGGGCGCTCGGCTCCGCCGTCACCCTGCTCAGCCGGTCCGAGAGCCTGCTGGCCGACGCGGGCGACCCGCAGGCACGGGCCATGGTGCTGGAGAACCTGCTGCCGGCCCTCGCCGAGGCCGGTGACTTCGCCCGCGCCCTCGACCTGGCCGAGGACCTGCACGTGCTGGACGGGTCGGGGCTGAGCCCCGTCCGCCTGGCCACCCTGCACACCCGGCTGGCCAAGGTCGCCCACACGGCGGGCCGGTGGAGCGACGGCAACCGGCAGATAGCCCGCGCCCGGGAGGTGCTCGCGGCGACGCCGGACGAGTCGGCCGCCGCGGCCGTCGACGTCACGGCCGCCTACCTGGCCCTCGACACGCCGGGTTCCGACCGCACCCAGCACGCGGAGAAACTGGCCCGGTCCGCCGCCGACACCGCCGAACGGCACGGGCTGCCCGTCGTGGCCTGCCAGGCCCGGGAACTCCTCGCGACGGTGGCCCGCGAGCGGGACCCCGAGGAGTCGGCGGCGATGCTCGGGCAGGCACTGGCCACGGCGGAGCGCCACCGTCTGCCCCTGCAGCGCATGTACGCGGCCACCCGGCTCGGCGGCAACGACTGGCTGGCCGACGGCGACACCTCGGGGCTGCTGGCCGCCCGCGAGGAGGCGCTGCGCCTCGGCTCCGTGAACATCGTCCACACCGTGGACGGCATCCTCGTGCTGGACGCGGTGCTGAGCGGCCGCTACGACGCGGCCCGGTCGGCCGCCGCCGAGTGCCTGGCCGTCGTACGCCGCCTGCGCCTCGCGCCGGCCGTCCGGTACGTCCTGATGTCGCAGGCCGTCCTGGCGGCCCACCACGCCGACCGGGCGGCGATGGAACGGTCGCTGGCGGATTTCGCCGAATGGGACGGCGCCGGGTCGCAGGAGGAACCCCTCGGCCGCGGCCTGGCGCGGGCCTTCTGCGCCCTGCTGGAGGAGGACCGCGGCCTGGCCCGCGAGGAGCTGCGGCAGGTGCTGGCGCTGGAGGCGGGCAATCCCTCCACCTACCACCTCAGCGGCACCCACGGCCTGGTCCTGCTGCTCGACGTGCTCGCCGGGGACGCGGACCGGGCCCGGCACGAGGAGATCACCGCCACCGCCGTCGCCCGGATGCGCTGGAACCGACAGTTCGTGCTGCTCACCGACGCCGTCCTGCTGGGCCGCGAGGGTGCCGGGGACCGGGCGGCGGCAGCGGTGGAGTCCGCGCTGGCGGTGGCCGAGGCGTACCCGCTGGCCCAGCACCTCGGGCTGCGGCTGATCGCGGACGCCGCCCACCAGGACGGCTGGGGCGATCCGGTGGGCTGGCTGCGGCGGGCGGAGCATTACTTCCACGAGCGGGACGTCCAGGCCGTCACGGGGGCCTGCCGGGCCGGGCTGCGCCGGCTCGGCGCCTCGGTGCACCAGCACCGCACCGGCACCGGCGGCATCCCCGACCGGCTGCGCGCCCAGGGCGTCACGGTCCGGGAGTTCGAGGTGTTCCGGCTGCTGGCGGAGCGGCTGAGCAACAAGGACATCGCCGACCGGCTGTTCATCTCACCGCGCACGGCGGAGAAGCACATTGCCAGTCTCGTCACGAAGACGGGAGCGGCCAACCGCGCGGACCTGTGCGCACGCTCGGCCGCCCTGCGGGACGCGTAGCAGCGCCGCCCGGCCGGGCGAGGAGGTCCGGCCGGCCGCGCCGGGCCGGCGCGCCGAGCGGCACGGGGCGGTCAGTGCGGGGCCGACACCGAGGTGTCGATCGAGGTGAGGGTGATGACGAGGCCGCTGGTGAGGACCATCCCGGCCAGGACGCGGGCACGGGCGCAGGCGCGGTTGCGGCCCGACAGGGTGATGCCGCCGGCGGCGTCCGTCTCGTCGGCCGGACGGGCGGTGAGGTCGGCGGGGGCGGAGTCGGTGTTGCGGCGGAGCTCGTCCATGCGAGGAACCTCGTGTCTGTGAGGGCGGGTGCGGGAAGGGGAGCGGGGCGGCAGGTTCGCCGGGTGACTCTCAGCGCGCGAAGGCCCGGCCGGGACGGGGAAGTTCGAGGATCGGTGCTGCCGGGACGGGGGCGCCGGTGCGGAGCGGGGCGCGGCCGGTACCGGCCTGGAGGGTCGCGGTGGCCCGCCGGACGGGGGCCGTGGGGTTCGCGTCCGGCGGGGTGGCGGGTGCGGCAGCTTCGGTCACGGGAACAAACTCAAAGATGCGGTGCCGGACCCGCATGGGGAACTGTCCCCCATATTCTCCGGCGGCCCGTGCCCGGTGCTCCTTACCGCTGAGCGGCGAGGGGGCACGGATCGCGCGACTTCGGCGGACGACGGCGCGCGGCCGTCCCGCCTGACGAGGCGAAACGACAGGTCGGCGGCGTGCGTGCGGCTGGGGGCGCATCTGGGTGCCGCGCGGCCGGGGTGCGGGCGGGCGGGCGGCCCTGTGGGTACATGGGGGCACACGTGCCCCGCCATGGGGTACGCGCGCCACCCCGGCCGCCCTCTCGGCCCGGTTCGCCGCGCTCGCCGTACGGGCCCGCGGGGTTCGGACGGCCGCCCGATCGCCGTGAGGGCGCGGCAGCGTACGCGACGGGGGCCTCTACCGCAACGACCCCCGCACCCCGGCACCCGTACGCCCCTGGCCGAGGGTCGAGGTGCCGGGGCGGGCCGGCTCCGACCGGCGTCACCCTTCCGCCCGGAAGTCCCACGGAGGGGCGGCGCCGGGAGAGGTGGCACCCGATGGCACGCCCGCGGCACCCGGAGCGCGGTCGCGCTCTACAGCGGAGTGGGCTTGATCATGGCGAACGGGGCGCCCTGCGGGTCGGCGACCACCGTCATTCGGCCGGCCATCATGTCGAACGGCGGGACGAGCACCGTGCCGTTGCGCTTGACCAGCGCGTCCACGGTGGAGTCGACGTCGTCGACCGCGAAGTAGGTCAGCCAGTGCGCCGGGGTGCCGGGCGGGTCGTTGGCGAGGAGGGTGGCGCCCCCGACCGTACGCCCGCCGACCCGCAGCTCCCAGTAGGAGTCCGCGCCCTCCATCGGCTCGATCTCGATGCCGAACGCCTCGCCGTAGAAGGCGGTGGCCCCGAGCACGTCGCTGGTGTGCAGCTCGTTCCAGGTCAGCGCGCCCGCCTCGTTGACCACCCGGGCGCCGTGGAACTCGCCGGGCTGCCAGACCCCGAACACCGCGCCCTGGGGGTCGGCGGCGACCAGCATCCGGCCGAGCGTGCCGACGTCCATCACCGGGACGAGCAGGGTGCCGCCCGCGGCGACGATGGCGTCCTGGGTCGCCGGCGCGTCGGTGCTGGCCAGGTAGCTGGTCCAGACGGTGGGCGGTTCCGGGGCTCCCTCGGGGCCCATCGCCGGCCCGATCCCGGCCACGGCCTTGCCGTTCAGCTCGCAGACCGCGTAACCGCCGAACTCGGCCGGACCTCGCTGGCCCTGCCAGCCGAGCAGGTCACGGTAGAAGTCCAGCGCGGCCTGCTGATCCTTCGCCATCAGGTCGACCCAGCACGGTGTGCCGGTCGGATACGGAGTGGTGACTTCCACCATCTTTCACCCTTTCTCGCACAGTGTGTCCGCCAGCCTTCCGCCGGAGCCGGTGTTCCGCCCGCCCGACACGCCGTCGCCCGTTGCCCGTCGCCCGTTGCCCGTCATCCTTCAAAGGAGAACCAGCGCGTCGCCGTCGCCGCGGTGGACCGCAACGGCAACACCGTCGTCACCCTGCGGGGCCAGGAAGGCCTCTTCCTGGCCGGTGGTGCCCCCGTGGCCGCCGCCGGCTCCCCGATCGCGGGCATCGGCGTAGCGGGCGCCCCTTCCGGCGGCCTGGACGAGAAGTTCGCGCGCGCCGGCGTCGCCGCGATCACCCAGGAGCACTGACCCGCCGCTCGCCGGCCCCGGCCGGGCGTCGCCCCAGCGAGTCGCACCGGCACGGGGCTCGGGGAGCCCGTGTCGCACGGGCTCCCCGAGCCCTCGCGTCCTGGGGTCTGCGGACCCGGTTTCCGGCCCGGGCGGACTAGACGGCCTTCTGTGAGGCGGCCGCCCCGGGATGCAGGTCGTCGAGGGTGAGCTGGTGCGCCGGGGGATCCGGCAGGAGGATGTGGCGACCGACGTGCAGGTCGATGCCGACGTGGAGGAGTTCGCCCGGTTCCAGGAGGCGCCAGTCGGGATGGTCGTCCATCCGCTCGCTGGCGACGATGACGGCGGGATGCTCGGCGAGGGCGGCCGAGTGGACGCGCATACGCCCGTGACTGCCGCTGTGATCGAGATGCCGGTCGCCGTGCCGGCCACCCGCCGGACGCTGGAGGACATACAGCGCGTGGGTGTCCGGGTAGCGCAGCGCCCACAGCTCCTGGGGCGTGATGAGGATCAGGTTCATGGCGAAGACGGGCAGGTTCGCGGCGATCCACCGGGCGGCCTGCCGGATGCCCTCGGTGACGTCACCGCCGCCGCGCCGGGTCTCCCGGGTGATCAGGGCGAAGAAGCGCTCGGAGTCGGTGTCGCCGCCGACCAGTGACCGGTCCTCGCCCAGGCGGTCGTCGAGCGCGTCGAGGCCCTCGATCACGCCGTTGTGCGCGAAGAGCCGCCCGTCCTGCTCGAAGGGGTGGGTGTTGCGGACGTCGAGGCTGCCGGTCGAGGCGTACCGCACATGGGCGATGAAGGTCGCGGACTCGTCCCGCCGGGCCTCCTCGGCGAAGGCACGGTCGCTGTACGCGGCGATGGGGGCCTTGTCGACGCGCGGGGTGCCGTCGGAGGAGAAACGGCCGAGGCCGGTGCCGTCGGGGTCGCGGTGGCTCTGCCGGCTGAGGCTGTCGGGGGCGTCCAGCAGCCAGAACGTGGCGTGCGTACGGAGTGGAGCGCTGCTGAGGCCGAAGAGGCGGCACATGGTTTCCTCCGTAACGGCCCGCTTCCGACGGGCTGCCGACCGGGTTTCCCCGCACTGACGCGCCATGCGCCCGAAGAACCCCGGCACGCTCTGGCCGGCGCTCGTCCCCTCAGCATCGGGCACGGTGTGAGCGTCGGCGAGCGGGCCCGCGGGGCACGTGCGAAGGGGATCCCGTGGCGGGCGTGTGGGCGGGCGGCGAGCACCCCGCGGCCGGGCGCGAGGGGATCACCCGGTGGCCCTTTCGTCCGGGTCGACCGCCTGGTACGGGTGCGTGCCGATCAGCGTCTGTCGGCTCCGGCCCGGGTACGTCCTCGCTGCTTGCGGTATTCGTCCAGGACGTCCTGGCGGAGCAGGAAGCCGAAGCCGGCGGACTCCAGCCGCAGCCCCAGCCGGGCCTCGTCCACACCGAGGTCGGCCGCCGTGCTCGCCAGGTGCCAGTCGTTGGCGGCGAGCCTGCTGAGGAGGTGACCGCGACGAACCTGGTTCTCGGAGAGCCGGAACGTCTTGAGGTAGGCGATCCTGCCGCTGTCGTCGGTGATGGCCTCACCGATGTGGTTCTCCTGCTTGGGACGG
This sequence comes from Streptomyces sp. NPDC002386, assembly GCF_053593175.1. Taxonomy (NCBI): domain Bacteria; kingdom Bacillati; phylum Actinomycetota; class Actinomycetes; order Kitasatosporales; family Streptomycetaceae; genus Streptomyces; species Streptomyces sp. NPDC002386. Next base: position 19,098 of record NZ_JBSFBX010000020.1, on the reverse strand, counting down.
AACGTCGGCAGGAAGCGGGAGAGCGTGAAGCGCCCCATCCGGTGGACCGACTGCCAGGTGTACGCCTGCGCCAGCAGGCTGGTGGCCATGCTCGTGTCGTGGAAACGCGTCCAGTCGCGTTCCTGCTCGGCAACCGCCGTGCGCAGGTGGGCCAGGGAGCGGATCCCCGCATCGGGTATGCGGGCCCGGAAGTCCGGCACCGGGGGCATCAACGTGGCGTAGTGGTGGATCAGTTCGCCGTACAGGTCCCGCAGGAGCGTCGGGTGGAGTGCGCGGTAGTCGTCGGGATGCGGGACGACGAACGCGGCGGCGAGCGCGTCGGCGACGTAGACCATGACGCCGCACTGGTGGGGATGGATCTCGAAGACGCGCAGTGCGTCGGCGAGCCCGTGCACGTCGGCGCCCGCATAGGCTTCCTCGACGCGGGGAGAGAGTCCCTGGCGGATGGCCCGCTGCGACCACTCCTCCCAGGCCAGAGCCACGGCCAGGGGCCGACGGCGCTTGTGCACCGATCCGAAGGCGGAGTAGCTGTCGTCCAGGACCGCGCTGACCTTGCCCCAGCTCCCCCGGTGGACGCCGGCCACCCGGTCGGCGGCCGCTTCCAGGGCCTCGGTCAACTCGGCACGCCGGCGCCGGCGGTCGTCGACCGGCAGCGAAAGCACGTAGGTCGCCAACCGGGTCAGCGGCATCCCCGCCAGGTCCGCCGGTTCCGGTGTGGCCCCTCGTGCCTGCGCGGACTCGCGCAGCGCAAGCGCTCCAGGCGGGTCATCCGTGGCGCGATGCGTTCGAGGAAGACGTTCCGGGGAATGCCGTGCTTGGCGGCGAAGCCCTCGGCGACCGTGTAGGGGAGCTCGTACACGGCGGCCTGCTCGAAGTGCGCGCGACGCCATGCCTCCAGGACGGGTGTCGCGTAGTGCGGTCGGGCAAGCGGCGTGAACATGAACGTCTCCAGCTCCTCGGTGGCTGGGGCCAGGTGTGCGTGCCGGAGGGCTCGCTTGAGGCCGCCGCGGTACTTCACGGCGTCGAACGCCGGGTCCTTGCGGGTGGACAGCCAGTCACGCATGATCGCGCGGCTGCGCCGGTTGTTGACCCTGGCCCTGCCGAGGGCGTCGAACAACCCGTACACGCGCTGCGGAGGCAGGGTCGCGAGCCGGGCCGCGATCAGACGGCCCTCGCTGCGCCGCTGATCGGCGGTGGCCTCACCGCTGCTCTCCAGAAGCCCCTCCACCGACTTACTTCGCCCGCAGGCACGGGGCGATGCCGGTACGCCGACGGCCTGGTCGAGAATGGGTCCGTGGCAGACGAGGCGAACGAGATCACGCTGAGCAGGCAGGACCTCCGTGAGGTCACCGCGTTCGCCGCGGCGTGCGCGGACGTCGTGCTCGAGGTCTTCGAGGCCGATCAGCCGGACGACTCGCGGCCCCGGGACGCCATCGGTGCCGCCTGGGAGTTCGCTCGGGGCGGTGAGCGGGGGAAGTCCCTGCGTGACACGGCCTGGGCGGCCCTGAAGGCAGCCAAGAGCGCGGACACCGAGGCCGGGCGCGAGGCGGCCCGGGCCGCCATGTCCGCGGCAGGCGCCGCCTACCTGCATCCGCTGGCCAAGGCGACCCAGGTCAAGCACATTCTCGGAGCGGGCGCGCACGCGGCCAGGGCGGCGGAACTCGCCGCCGGCCAGGATCCGCACACCGGCGCCGAACACGTCCGGCGAGCGGTGCGTCGTGCGACACCGGTCGTCGTGGAGGTACTCCGGCGTTTCCCACCGGCACCCGGTGGCGGTGGCCGGGTCGGAGAACTGACGCGCATGCTGGACGCCGCCCTTCGTTCGGTCACCCCACCGTCTCGATCTCCCAGATGAGGAGCGCCAGTTGAGCATCGTCCTGATGTCCGACCCCCGTGTCGCCGCCGTCCCCGTCCAGGACTGCGGGGAGGAACTCGTCGACACCCGCGCGTCCGGTCTGTTCCTCGTCGACGAGCGCAAGTACGACCCGGACGGCCACTTCGCGCACCTGCGCCGAGGAGTGGTCGACCGCCTGCAACTCGCCCAGCGACTCCTCCCGTCGGGATTCCGCCTCCTGATCGTGGAGGGCTACCGCCCGCTCTCCCTCCAGCGCGCCTACTTCGAGGAGTACGCCGCGTCCCTCCGGAACGCCCACCCCGACTGGCCCGACAGCCGGATCCACGAGGCAGCGAGCCGCTACGTCTCCCCGCCGCGGATCGCACCGCACAGCGCCGGAGCCGCCGTCGACCTGACTCTCGCCGACCACGACGGCAACGAGGTGGACATGGGAACGCGTATGAACGCCTCTCCGGAGGAGAGCGACGGCGCCTGCTACACCCACGCGGCCGCGGTCGGTCCGTCCGCCCGGGCGCATCGCGAAACCCTCTGCCGCGCCATGTCGGCGGCAGGATTCGTCAACTATCCGACCGAATGGTGGCACTTCAGCTACGGAGACCGGTACTGGGCGTTCGACACCGACCGGGCGGCAGCCCTCTACGGCCCACGAGCGCACCCGGTCTGAGCGGCCCGATCAGTCCGGAGTTCTTCACCATCGTGCCCACGGGCGGCACGGGAGAGCTGGCGGGGATCACCGGCGCGGGAGGAATGGCCGTCGACGCCGACGGAACGCATCGGATCTGGTTCGACTACGAGCTGTGAGCGGCGGGCGTCGACACAAGCGGCTCGGAGCCGAGCCCAGCGTGGAAGCCACCTCCCACAGCCGCCCGCGGCCGTAGAGGATCCATCACGGCACCGGGCGTCGGCCGGGAGTGGCACGCCCCCCCCGGCCGACGGCCGGCAGCCCGCGACGTCCTGGTCAGTTCCCGTCCGGCTCCCCGCTGCTGCGCACGATCTCCTTCACCTTGGCCAGCGCGAACCCCCAGCCCTGCTCGACGGTCGGCTTGGCCGGGACGGCGATCTCGTCGGGGTTGGTGAGGACGTCGAGCAGCACCGGTCCCGGATCCTGGAAGGCGCGTCGCACGGCGCCCTCCACGTCGGCGGGATCCGTCACGCGGATGCCGGTGATGCCCATGGCCTCGGCCACGGCGGCGAAGTCGGGGTTGTCGAGCACGGTGCCGAACTCGGGCAGGCCCGCCTGCTCCTGTTCGAGCTTCACCATGCCCAGCCGGCGGTTGTCGAAGACGACGAGCTTGACGGGCAGCCGGTAGGTCTTCAGGGTCATGAGATCGCCGAGGAGCATGCTCAGTCCGCCGTCGCCGCAGAACGCGACGACCTGCCGCTCGCGGTCGAGGCCCTGCGCGCCCAGGGCCTGGGGCATGGCGTTGGCCATCGAGCCCAGGTTGTAGGAGCCGATGAGCCGCCGCTCCCCGCGCATCTCGACGAAGCGCGAAAGCCACACCGTGGCCATGCCGGTGTCGGAGGTGAAGACGGCGTCGTCCGCCGCCGCACGGTCGACGGCGGCGGCCAGGACCTCCGGGCGGATGTCATGGGCACGGTTGTCCAGAGCGGAGCGGATGCGGCCCACGACACCCTTGTCGTGGGAGGGGTCGGCGAGCCGGGCCTGACCGGTGCGCCACTGGTCGAAGCGTTCACGCGCCTTCTCCAGGTGCGAGCGGTCGCGTGCGCCGTCGGATCCGCCGGGCGCGGCGGTGAGGTGGCCCAGCAGGTCGCGCACGGTAGCGCCGGTGTCCCCCACCAGCCCGACGTCGACCGGCACGCGGCGTCCGATGTGGGTGGCCTCGGTGTCCACCTGGATCACGGTCCGGCCCTCCGGATACCAGTCCCGGTAGGGGAAGTCCGTGCCGAGCAGCAGGAGGGTGTCCGCGTCGTCGAGGGCCGTCGCCGCGGCGGGGTTGCCGATCAGGCCCGTCTGGCCGACCTGGAAGGGATTGCCGTCGCCCTCGAAACCGGCCTTGGCCTTCAGGGTGAGCACCATCGGCGCGGCCAGGCGGTCGGCGAGGGTGAGGACGTCCTGACGGGCGGCGCGGGCTCCTTCGCCGACGAGCAGGGTGACACGCTCGGAGCGGTCGAGGAGTTCCGCGGCGCGGCGCACGGCCGACTCGTCCGGACGGCTCACCGGGGCGTTCAGGGAGAAGCGGGCGGGCCGGTCGGCGGTCAGTTCGCGCTCGCCCAGGTCGCCCGGCACGGTGAGGACGGCTACACCCTTGCGGCCCAGCGCGTGACGCACCGCGGTCTCCAGCATCTGCGGCAACTGGTCGGGCGAGGTGACGGTCGCACGGAAGACGGCGACGTCGCTGAAGAGGGCGTCGTTGTCGACCTCCTGGAAGTAGTCGCTGCCGAGCTCGGCGAGCGGCACCTGGCCGGCGATGGCCAGGACCGGGGCGTGGCTCTTGGCGGCGTCGTACAGCCCGTTGAGGAGGTGGACGGAGCCGGGGCCGACGGTGCCCATGCACACACCGAGGGTTTCGCCGAGCTGGGACTGGGCGCTCGCGGCGAAGGCGGCCGCCTCCTCGTGCCGGCAGCCCACCCACTCCAGGCCGTCGGTGGTGCGGATGGCGTCCGTCAGCGGGTTGAGGGCGTCTCCCACGACGCCGAACACCTGGCGCACGCCGAGTTCGCTCAGCGCGTCCACGATGACTTGGGCAACGGTACGGGGCATGTGAGTCCTCCAGGTCACACAGTGAATCGATCGGGGTCGGCGGCCTTCCAGTCGGCCGCCCAGGAAGCCGGCGGCCCGGTGAGCAACTGCCCGGGCTCGAGCCACTCGTACAGTTCCTCGTAGGAACGTTCGGTGAGGGGGTCGACGCGTCGGCGGAGCATGTGCGGGCGCAGCTCAGCGGGGTCGGTGACGCCCATGGACGCCATGATCTGCAGCGCGCTGGCCACGGTCGCCTCCTGGAAGCGCTGGACGCGCGGCGTCTTGTCACGGACGTCGAGGGCGCGGGCTCGGCGGGGGTCCTGGGTCGCGACGCCGGTGGGGCAGGTGTTGGTGTGGCACCGCTGCGCCTGGATGCAGCCGACGGCGAACATCATCGCCCGCGCGGCGTTGGCGTAGTCGGCGCCCTGGACCATGCGCTTGACGAGGTCGGTGCCCGTGGCGATCTTGCCGCTGACGCCGATCCTGATCCGGTCGCGCAGTCCCGCCCCCACGAGGGCGTTGTGCACCGTGAGCAGGCCCTCGGTGAGCGGGGTGCCCACATGGTCGGCGAACTCCAGCGGGGCGGCTCCGGTTCCGCCCTCGGCGCCGTCCACCACGATGAAGTCGGGCGTCGTGCCCTCGTCCAGCATGGCCTTGCACACGGCCAGGAACTGCCGGCGTGAGCCCACGCACAGCTTGAACCCGGCGGGCTTGCCACCGGACAACTCGCGCATGCGGGCGACGAAGCGAACGAGTTCCCGCGGGGTGGAGTACACCCGGTGGTACGGCGGGGAGATGACCGTACGTCCCTCGGGCACGCCCCGGACCCGGGCTATCTCGGCGTTCACCTTGGCTCCGGGCAGCACGCCGCCGATGCCGGGCTTGGCACCCTGCGACAGTTTCAGGGACACACATCTCACGTGGTCGTGCGCGGCCTTGTCGGCGAACTCGGCCGCGTCGAAGTCGCCGTCCCGGGTCCGGCAGCCGAAGTACCCGGTGCCGATCTCCCACACCAGGTCGCCCCCGGGACGCAGGTGGTACTCCGACAGCCCGCCCTCGCCGGTGTCCTGGGCGAAGTTCCCCGCCGCGGCACCGCCGTTCAGGGCCAGGACGGCGTTGGCCGACAGCGAGCCGAAGCTCATCGCCGACACGTTCAGCAGTGCCATGTCGTACGGCCGGGCGCAGTCCGGGCCGCCCACCCGGACGCGCGGCGGTGTCCTCGGCACCGGGCACGGCGCCAGCGACGGAACCAGGAACTCGTAACCGGGCTGGTACACGTCCCGTTCGGTGCCGAACGGTTCCTCCGCGTCGGTGCCCTTCGCGCGCTCGTAGACGATGCTGCGCACGTCCCGGTCGAACGGACGCCCGTCGAAGTTGCGCTCGATGAAGTACTGCTGCAGCTCCGGGCGGATGCGCTCCAGGAGGAAGCGGGCATGGCCGAGGACGGGATAGTTGCGCAGCACCGAATGACGGCGTTGCACCAGATCCGACACGGCGAGCAGACCGAGCAGGACCAGGGGCACGGCGGCGAGCGACCACCAGGCGGAGACCCAGACCGTCGCCAAGGACGCGAGTACTCCTGTGACGAGGGTCAGGACGACGATTGCGATGCGTATCACCACCTGCTCATTGCCGTGTGATCGCTCCCCAGTCCCATGGCTGCGTCAAGAACCCGCCAAACACGGTGAGCGGCCGTGCCGCGGTCGACCGGCGGAAGCAGGAAGGGACGCGGGACGAGTGAGCACCGACGGACCCGGTCCTACCGCCAGTCGCGTGCGGTCGCGGAGTCGGCGGCCATCAATGCCGACGGTGGGGGTATGCGTCAGTGACCCCAGCCGTTCGTACGAAAGTGATGCCCTGCCATGGCCGAGACACGGGACGTCGTCGAGCTCATCCTTCAGGACCACCGGCGTATGGAGGACCTGTTCCGCCTGATGCGCAGCGTCGAAGCGGACCGCGCCGCCGCACTCCGTGAGTTCGCGGAGCTGCTGATCGCCCACGCGCTGGCCGAGGAGGCCAAGGTCTATCCGGCCCTGAAGAGGTACAAGAACATCGACGACGAGGAGGTCGAGCACGGCGAGCACGAGCACGACGAAGGCAACAAGGCCCTCCTGGACCTCCTGGAGGTGGAGGAGGTCGGCTCCGAGGAGTGGGACTCCAAGCTGGAGGGGCTGGTGGAGGCCGTCGCACACCACGCCGACGAGGAGGAGCGCACGATCCTCAACGGCGCCCGCGAGAACGTAGCGATGGAGCGGCGGGAGGAGCTGGGATCGGCGTTCCTGGAGGAGCGCGAGCGTCAGTTGAAGGCCGATTGCGGCTCGGTCGACAACGTGCGGCGCATCGTCAACTCCTGACCGGGCCCGTGGGCGCGGGATCCGCTGTCGTAGACGGCTGCCCGCGGTGGGAGGGGGGTCCGCCGACCGTGCGTGACCGCTGCTCGCGGTCTCACCAGGTGGGAATGAATCCGCCGTCGATGATCATGTCGCTGCCGGTGATGTTGCGGGCCTGGTCACCGGCGAGGAACAGCACCAGGTCGGCGACTTCCGCCGGTGTGGAGAAGCGGCCGGTGACGGTCGAGCCGGCCGCTTGGGCGACCACGTCGTCCGGGGTGATGCCGGCGGCCGCGGAGACCGTGGCCGCGACCCCGTCCCGGGCCAGCCACAAGTCGGTCTGCACCGGTCCGGGGCTGACCGTGTTGACGCGGATGCCCTTGGATCCGACTTCCTTCGACAGCGCCTTGGAGAAGGCGACGACAGCGGCCTTGCTGGCGCTGTAGTCGATCACCAGGGGGTCGGGCAGGGTGGCGTTGACGGAGGCGACCGTGATGATCGAGCCTTGCCTGGCCTGAAGCATGAGCGGCAGGGCCGCGCGGGTGACCCGTACGGTGCTGAGCAGGTTCAGATTCAGGATGTGCTGCCAGTCGGCGTCGGTCACCGACAGGAAGCCGCTGGTCCGGGCAGGCGCGGCGCCCACGTTGTTGACCAGGATGTCGACGCGTCCCCCGGCCCCGTCGATGAGCCGCTCCGCGTCCTGAGGATCGCCGAGGTCGACGGGAACCCAGGTGACCGCGCCGTCCTCGACGAGTGCTTCCAGCTCGGGCGTGGCGGTCCGGGATCCGGCGACCACCTTCGCCCCGGCCTTCACCAGCGCCTCGACGACGGCCAGTCCGATGCCTTTGCTGGCACCGCTCACCACGGCGGTGCGGCCGTGCAGGGGGCTGTTCATTGGCGCTCCTGGTTCTCACGGTGCCGACATGCACCGGTGTCCGGTATCGCGTCCGACGGGTTCGCTCCCCTCAGCTTCGGCCGACCACGACGAACCGCGCATCAGCCGGCCGACCACGGACCCCGGCGGGACGGGCCGTTCGCGCGGGCGCGCGCCGGGTCCTCACCCGTACGGACGTCCTTCGGCCAAATCGGTGAGGGCGGCGCGCGGTGCCCCCACCGGCATCGAGGCGGCTGACCGCCCAGGCCCGGGGCGATGAACCACAGCTCCGGAGGGGCCAGGGCATGTCTTTGCCTGATCAAGGTTGGCCTGAAAGTTTTCATGGGACAACAGTTGAGCATTGGACTGCTGAAGATCGGGCAGGCGTACACCCGGACAACTCGCGTGTTTCATTGGGGGGATCGATGCGCGGATTCGGCGCGCGAAGACGTACCAGGGTTCCCGAGGTGGAGAGCGGCGACGCCCGTCCGGCGCGTCGACCGCCCGACGGCCCGACGGCCTTCGCACTGTCCCTGCCGGAGTACCGGGCCCTCGTCCGCGTCATCGAACACGCTCAGGCCTGCCTCGTCCGGCACAGCTGCAGCGACGACGAGACCATCCGCAACGCCAGCGGCGCCGAGCTGGCGTCCCTGCTCCGCCGGCGAGCGGCCGCCGCGGACGGCCGGGGAGCCGCCGGTGTCCCGATGCTGGCCCGCGAGATCCGGCACCTCGAGGCGGCGGTCGTGAACCTGGAGTCCTACGGCGGACACGAGACCGTGCTCTGCGAGGGCTACGCCCTGCTCGATCGGTGCGAATCCCTCAGGGAGGGCGCCGGCATCGCGCGCACGGGCGAAGGGGTGATCAACCTCGGCTCGCCCACGCCCCCGGCGGCCACTCCTTGATCGTTCGCCGTCGGTGTGCCGCCGCTCCGGGCTGGGCGATCCGGCAAGAGTGATCACCCGATTAGCACACTAGCGGGCTCGCCGATCAATCTTGATCGTTCTTGAGCAAGCTTCTCCCCCGGTGGGTCACTACGCATACGTTGCGTCCACGGGCGGGCCCGGAAACGGAGCCCGCCGCCGCCGATATCCAAGGGGAGGGCGCCGATGGCGACCGTGGAAGTGGCATTGAAGGAAATGGTGACCGGGATCGAAGGCGCGCTGGGGGCGGCTGTCGTCGACTACACCAGTGGCATGGCCCTCGGCACCCTGGGCGGGGGCAAGGACCTGGACCTGACGGTCGCCGCGGCCGGGAACACGGACGTGATCCGTGCCAAGGTGCGCACCATGGAACTCCTCGGGCTGCGGAGTCAGATCGAGGACATCCTGATCACGCTCGGAGGGCAGTACCACCTCATGCGCCTGGTGACCGGCCGGGAGGGGAACGGCCTGTTCCTCTACCTCGTGATCGATCGCGACCGCTCGAACCTGGCCATGGCACGCCATCAGCTCAAGCGGATCGAAGGGCAACTCGAGGTCTAGATCCTCCTCGCGGCCCGGCCGACGCATGCTCATGAATTGAAGAATTCTTCAAGCCATCACATGGAGAGGCCGACAATTCATGAACGGCGGCCGCCCGGAGCGAGAAAGATGAACAGGCAGGACTCATGGCGCGGCCGTGTCCTCGGGTGCGGGCCGCGCCATGAGAGGCCCCTAGACAGGCGGGAAGAACGCTATGCAGGTTCCTCTTTACCAAGCCAAAGCAGAGTTCTTCCGTATGCTCGGGCATCCCACCCGCATCAGGGTCCTCGAACTGCTGCAGCACGGCCCGGTCCCCGTACGGGACTTGCTCGCCGACATCGAGATCGAGCCCTCCAGCCTCTCCCAGCAGCTGGCCATCCTGCGCCGGGCGGGCATCGTCGTGTCCACACGAGAGGGCTCCACCGTCACGTACGCGCTGGCCGGCGGCGACGTCGCCGAACTCCTGCGTGCGGCTCGCCGTATCCTCACCGAGCTTCTCGCCGGGCGGAACCAGCTCCTGGCCGAACTTCAGCAGACCGACGCCGCCTCGTCGACCCGCTGAACTCCGGTCGGCGTCCGCCGCGACCGAGGCACCGGACACCGCTGCCGCCCGTGGCGGGCCCTGCCCCGCGATGTCCGGTGCGGAGCCGTGGACGGCTCGGACGTGGGTGGTCAGTGGCACACGAACGACTTGTTCGCCGTACTGGTGCTCAGTGCGCACGTCTGGCCTCTGACGGCTCCGGCCGCGTCGTGGAAGGTGAGGTTCCATGTTCCGCCGGTGTCGGCCAGTTCCGCGTAGCCGAAGACGCCCTGGCCTCCTGGGGTCTGCTCCTGCGTGATCGACTGGTGGACGGCCTGCGGCGGCGTGCCGATCGTCTTCCCCACGACCTTGGTGTCGTCCGGGCCGTTGTCCAGCGGCCCGCCCGAGGAGCCCACGGTCAGCTGGGGCGGACGACGGGTGTCGAAGTCGAGCATCTGGTAGAGGTGGATGTGGCCCGAGAGCACCAGCCGTACGTTGTCGGCCAGCCGGTGCAGTCCGGTGCGGGCGACGGCCGCGTCGAGTACGTGGGTCACCTATTCCACGTTCTGCGGCAGGGTGCCGGCCGCCTTCACCATCCACAGCGGCTTGTGCGTGAGCAGGAAGTAGTCGTTGCCGGGATGTTGCTGCGCCGCTTGGTTCACGGCGTCGAACTGCCTGGCGAAGATGCCGGTCTGGACGGTGCTTCCCGTGTCGCTCGGGTCGGCGAAGGAGGAATCCACCGAGACCAGGTTCAGGGTGCCGGCTCTGATCGGTGTGGTGGGGGTGTACACGCTGCACGAGCCGTTGGCGCGCAGGTCGTCGGCGAGGTACCGGAACCAGGCACCTCCCGCGCCCCCCTGCTGTGCCGCGTTGCAGTCCTCGTGGTTGCCGCGGGTCAGCGCGACGGGCGCCGAGGCCAGCAGTGGCTCGGCGGGCCGGAAGAAGTCGGCGACCACGCAGTCCCAGCCGGCCCGGTCGGCGGTCGTGGTGCAGCCGGGGTTGGCCGCCTTGTCGTTGGCCCTCGCCGGGTCGTCCCGGTAGAGGTAGTCGCCGACGTGCACCACGAGGTCCGGCCGCGTGCTGCCGGCGGCGCCGGCGGCGATCCGCGGGAAGGGCCAGCCGGTCTGATGGTTCGCGCAGTCCTGCACAGGACCCGTCGCGGGGACCTCGCAGCCGGTGTCGCCGATGACGGCGATCCTGCGCGGGCGTGTGGTCGAAGTCCAGTCGGGAAGCGGGAGCTGCCGGTTCGCCGGGTGCACCGTGGCCGCCTGGACGGTCGACTGTTCCAGCACCGCGTTCGAGGCGGTGAGCGGCACGGCCAGTTCGCACACGGTCGTCGGGAACTGGGATCCCATGGGCGTGCTCACCCGGGTCATGGGAAACGGGTTCCTGCTCGTGCCCAGGGAGTAGCGGACGACGGGGCAGGTCTGGCTGGTGTCGGTGGACACGTAACGGATCCGCGTGCCCTGTCCGGTCAGCTGTGTCCAGGCCCATGCCTCGCCGTTGGCCGCGCCGGGCGGGGGCGGTGACGTGGCGGGGGGCCGCGGTCCGGCACCGCCCGCCGGGGTCCGGGCGGGCGCGGCCCCGGCGGCCACTCCCGTGGCCAGCACACCCACCGCGGTGAGAACGACGATCCGACGAAGCATGGGCGCAGTTCCTCCGGCCGAGTGTCAAGGTCACCGACGCTCCCCGTGACCGGGGCCGCCGCACCAGGAATGCTCATCCATGCCGCCGTACCGTGCAGCGCCGACGAGGCGTACGGCTGACGGCCGCGGGGGTGACGGAACCGCCGGAGCGGGCGAAGCCGGTGGTGGTCAGCGGGTGAGGATTCCCGCGACGAGGTTGATGGCGGTCGCCGGAATGCCGGTGCCGAAGACGCAGGAGAGGAGACAGTGCCGCAACGTGATGGCGCGGATCACGGAACGGGAGGCCTCGGTGTCCGAGACCCGGTCGCGCTGGCCGCCGCCTCGGCCGCGTGGGACCATGAAAGCGTCACAGCCCACGATGCCACCGGTCATGTCCGCCTGCTTCCCGTGCGGCGGGCGGCGGGGCCGGCGACAGGCCTTCGGACACCGGCGGGCAGCGGTGGGGGCGGCTCACCGGCCCGTCGCGGAGGCGGTCGACCATGAAGGGCGATATCCGTGGTTGAGTCACAGTCCGTGATCGCCCCGCCGGCCGAGTCCGCCGTGTTCCTCGTCTGCACGATCGCGTCCGGGGGCGAGACGGTCGTACGCGATCTGCTTCCCGACCTGGCGGGGTTGCGGCGGTCGGTGGCGTTCCGGGCACCGGAGGACGGGCTCACGTGCGTCCTCGGCATCGGTTCCACCGCGTGGGACCGGCTCTTCACCGGACCGCGCCCGCGCGACCTGCACACCTTCGTGCCGCTGACGGGCTCCCGGCACCACGCGCCGTCCACCCCGGGCGATCTCCTCGTCCACCTCCGGGCCCGCCGCATGGACCTCTGCTTCGAGCTGGCCCAGCTGATCGCGGAACGGCTGCGCGGAGCGGTCACCGTGGTCGACGAGGTCCACGGATTCAAGTCGTTCGACGAACGCGACCTGCTCGGCTTCGTCGACGGTACGGAGAACCCCGAAGGCCGCCCGGCCGACGAGGCCGTGTTCGTCGGCGCCGAGGACCCGCCGTTCGCCGGCGGCAGCTACGTCATCGTCCAGAAGTACCTGCACGACCTCACCGCGTGGAAGGCGCTTGCGGTCGAGGAGCAGGAGATGGTCATCGGCCGGACCAAGGTGGACAACGTGGAGCTGCCCGACGACGTCAAACGCCCGGACTCCCACGTCGCCCTCAACACGGTCACCGACGAGGACGGCCAAGAGCGGAAGATCGTCCGGGACAACATGCCGTTCGGCCGCGTCGGGGACGGGGAGTTCGGGACGTACTTCATCGGCTACGCCCGCACGCCCGAGGTGACCGAGCACATGCTGCGCAACATGTTCCTCGGCGACCGCCCGGACGTCCACGACCGGATCCTGGACTTCTCCAACGCGGTCACCGGCTGCCTCTTCCACGTGCCGAGCGCCGCCTTCCTCGACGATCCGCCCGGCCCGCCGGCGCGCACACACGCGGCGGAGGGGTAGCCGGGGATCGGCAGCCGCAGACGAGCGTGATCGCAAGTCCGCCCCCGCCAGGCCACCGCAGGACGCCGGGAGCCGGCGAGTCAGCCCGAGGTCGTGCTCGACCGCGCAGGCACCGGTTCCAGGCGGACCACGATCCCCTTGGAGGTCGGCTGGTTGCTGATGTCGGCCACGCTGTCCAGGGGCACCAGGACCTGGGTCTCGGGGTAGTAGGCGGCGGCGCAGCCCCGGCTGGTCGGGTACGGGACCACCTCGAAGTCCTCGGCCCGGCGTTCGGTGGCGTCGCTCCACACACCGACCAGGTCGACGTGCTGTCCTTCGGCGAGGCCGAGTTCAGCCAGGTCGTCCAGGTTCACGAGCACCACGCGGCGGCTGCCGTGGATGCCCCGGTAGCGGTCGTTGGGCGTGTAGGGAACGGTGTTCCACTGGTCGTGCGAGCGCAGCGTCTGCAGCAGCAGGTGCCCCTCGGGCAGGTGCGGCATCTCCCAGGCGTTGCGTGTGAACATCGCCTTGCCCGTGGCGGTGGGGAACATGCCCTCGTTGACCGGGTTCGGCAGTTGGATGCCGCCGGGGCGGGCCACTCGCCGGTTGAAGTCGTGGAGTCCCGGCACGATGCGGGAGATCCGGTCACGGATCGTGCCGTAGTCGGCCTCGAACTGCTCCCAGGGGATGCCGGCTCCGCCGTCGAGGGTGCGGCGGGCCAGTCGGCACAGGATGGCGACTTCGCTCAGCAGGAGCTTGGAGGCCGGCCTCAACCGCCCGTGGGAGGTGTGGACCTCGCTCATCGAGTTCTCCACGGTGACGAACTGCTCGCCGCCGGCCTGGATGTCCCGCTCGGTGCGGCCGAGGGTTGGCAGGATGAGCGCGGTCCGTCCGCAGACGGTGTGGGACCGGTTGAGTTTGGTGGAGATGTGGGCGGTCAGGCGGCAGTTGCGCATGGCGGCCTCGGTGACCTCGCTGTCGGGTGCGGCCCGCACGAAGTTGCCGGCCAGCGCGAGGAAGAACCTGATCCGGCCCTCACGCATCGCCCGGATCGAGTTCACCGAGTCCAGTCCGTGGGCGCGCGGCGGGTCGAAGCCGAACTCCCGCTGCAGGGCGTCCATGAACACGTCGGGCATCTGTTCCCAGATCCCCATGGTGCGGTCGCCCTGCACGTTGCTGTGTCCGCGCACCGGGCAGGCTCCGGTGCCCGCCCTGCCGAGGTTGCCGCGCAGCAGAAGGAAGTTCACGATCTCCCGGACGGTGGGGACACCGTGCTTGTGCTGGGTGACCCCCATGGCCCAGCAGACGACGACCCGCTCGCTGCGCAGGACGTCGTCGCGGACCTGCTCGATCTCCTTCCGGGTCAGTCCTGTCGCGGTGAGCACGTCGTCCCAGAACAGCGTGCGCGCGTGCGCGGAGAACTCCTCGAAGCCGCTGGTGCTGGACCGGATGAAGTCGTGGTGCAGCACCTGCCCGGGCCGGTCGTCCTCGGCCTCCAGCAACAGCCGGTTGAGCGCCTGGAACAGTGCCAGGTCACCGCCGGCGCGGATGTGCAGGAACCGGTCGGCGATCTGCACGCCGCGTCCGATCACACCGCGTGCCTTCTGCGGGTTCTTGAATCTCAGCAGGCCGGCCTCGGGCAGGGTGTTCACCGCGATGACGCGGGCGCCGTTCAGCTTGGCCTGTTCCAGCGCGGACAGCTGCCGGGGGTGGTTGGTTCCGGGGTTCTGCCCCACCAGGAAGATCAGGTCGGCGTGGTGGAGGTCCTGCAGACTGACCGTTCCCTTGCCCGTGCCCAGTGTCTCGTGGAGGGCGAAACCGCTGGACTCGTGGCACATGTTGCTGCAGTCGGGCAGGTTGTTGGTGCCCAGTGCCCTGGCGAGGAGCTGCAGTACGAACGCGGCCTCGTTGCTCGCCCGGCCCGAGGTGTAGAAGACGGCCTCGTCCGGCGTGTCCAGGGAGGTCAGCTCGGCGGAGAGCAGTCCGAAGGCGTCGTTCCAGCTGATCGGCTCGTAGTGGTCGGACTCCGGCCGCTTCACCATCGGTTCGGTGAGCCGTCCTTGATCGTTCAGCCACATGTCGGACCGCCGGCTCAGCTCGGAGACGCTGTGCTCGCGGAAGAAGTCCGCGGTGACGCGTCGCGTCGTGGCCTCGTCGTTGATGTGCTTGGCGCCGTTCTCGCAGTACTCGTTGCGATGGCGGTGCCCCGGCGCGGGGTCTGCCCAGGCGCAGCCGGGACAGTCGATGCCGCCCACCTGGTTCATGGTCAGCAGGTCCACCCCCGTGTTCAGCGGGGACGTCTGCCGCAGCGAGTACTCGAGGGCGTGCACCACCGCGGGCACACCCGCGGCCCATGTCTTGGGCGGTGTCACGGTGAGCTCGTCCTGCGGCTCCTCGCCCGGGGGCTTGTTCATCGGGTCGCCTCTCGCTCGTGGTCGCGCACGCGGTCAGCCCACCGGCCAGCAGGGCACCTGGCTCCTCGGCGGTTCCGGTTCCGCGTGCCGCACGTGTCCGTTGCGGATCGTCCCTCGCCAGGAGCCGCCAGCCTCCCCCAGCCCCTCGATGTACTCCTTGAAGTGTCCGAGCTCCGAACGCACGACCCGCCTGGTCAGCCCGGGTACGACGGTGAGCGGGCGGCGCACTCCGCGCGGCTCGATCTCCAGCCGCAGGCTGACCGACGTCCCTCCCCGCGCGGTGGGCCGGAACAAGACCTCGCCACGGTGGGAGGGACGCCGTTCCAGGCTCCGCCAGGCCACATGGGAGTCGGGTTCCTGTTCGACGATCTCCGCCTCGAACTCGCGGCGCACCGGTCCGACGCCGATGACCCACGTGGTGACGTTGGGCTTGACCTGCTCCACTCGTTTCACCACGGTCATGAAGCGGGGAAAGCTCTTGAACTGCGTCCACTGGTCGTACGCGGTACGCACCGGCACCGCGATCTCGATCGTCTCGTTGACGGTATTCATGGCTCACCCATCTCCGGCCCCGATGTCCCCCAGTCTCGCCGCCCGGTGCGGGGCCTGCCACACGGCCGCTGAGCCGATCGGGCCCCGAGCCGCCGACCGGGCGGTCCGGCGGTCCGGCGGTCCGGCGGTCCGGCGGTCCGGCGGTCGGGTAGGGGTGAGCGCCGGCAGCGCTGCGAGGCGGTTCGCGCCCTGGCCGGGCGATCCGAGGACACGAGGCGACGGATCACCAGCCCGGCTGACGCGCCTTGCGCGGAGCACTCAGGTAGGTCTCGTAACCCGCTTCCCTCAGCACCGCTTCGACTCGCGTCGTGACCTGCCCGGCGCTCTTCCCGGCCGCGAGCAGTTCCCGCATGGCCCTGACGAACAGGTTGATGTCCTGCTGACGCACGGCGCGTTCGCAGTCCGCGCTGCCCTGCTGCGCACCGAGGCCGAGGGCCTGCCAGGCCGCCTGCGCCGCACCGTCGGGCACCCGGAAGTAGGAACCGTTCACCCACCCGGCGATTCTGCCGTAGTCGGCGCAGAGGGGCTGGAGGCGGCCCAGGTAGGGCAGCCGGACGTTCTTGGCGGCCACCGCCGCGCGCAGGACGGCGAGCAGGTAGTCGTCGTCGGCCTTGGCGTGTTCCAGCAGATAGCGGCCGCCCAGCCGGTGCCAGGCGTGGACCTGGCGTGCCCTGGTGTCGGCCGACACCGTCACGACCGTGAGGCGCGCCCACTGCCGGGCAGTCCGTTGGGTGGTGGCGGCGTCGGGGATCATGGTGTGGAATCTCGCCAGGCAGACCGGCTCCACCACGGCGATCGCCAGCGCCGTCACTGCCACCATGGCCGTCCCGAGGCGCACGCCGAGGCGGCGGGCCGCACCGGATCGGCCGCCGGAGCGTGTGGACCGCTCGCCCGCCGGATCCGTCGGCCGCGTCCGTCGCGGGCGGGCGCGCCGGACGGCCGACACGGCCGCGGCCGCCGCGAGCGCGGTGATCGCGGCCAGCGTGAGGACGCCGTTGACCAGCCGCGGCAGCGTCCACGACATGGTGTCCCAGACCGGACGCCAGGAGCAGCTGCTCTCCAGGGTGTTCAGTGGCCCGAGACAACCGTCCGAGGAGACGAGCAGGACCATTCCGCCAAGTCCCAGCAGGGCCGCCGATTCCGCTGCGATCAGGGCGGCGGCCAGCCGGCGCCCGCGGCCCGACCGCGTCGCCGCGACGGCGGCGGCCGCCCCTGCCGGCACCACCAGGGCGACGAACAGCGACGCCAGATAGTGGGCCTCGTGGACGCCGATCTCGCGCTGCGGACCGGAAGGCGGTTCGGGCAGGAGGGCTTGCGCAAGGGCGACGGCGAGCCAGCATGCACCACCGCCCAGCGCCCCGGGCCGCAGAGCCAGGCGCAGGGGCGGCGACGGCTCCCCCGTCGTCGCCGGCGGGCAGCCTCCGCCGGGCAGCGCGTTGGTCACCCAGCGTGGGCTGCCCGGGGTCTCGCCGAGCGCCCAGGCGGCCAGCGGCACCACCCACAGGGCCGCGATCGCGGCGGGGATCAGCGGCGAGGCGACGAATCCACCCAGGATCGGCCACGCGGCCGCCAGAGCCGCCACGACGGTCGAACCGCCCGCCGACGCCTGGCCGGAGGCGACCGCACCACCGGCACCGGGGAACGCGTTCAGGACGCCCTGCCGCATGCCACCGCTGTTGTACGACGCGCCGGCCGCCCAGCTCGCCCCGTCCATGGTCCACCAGGCGAACCAGGCCGCCAGCACCAGCGTGGCGGACACCAGACCGATCAGCAGCGGCGGACGGAGGGAGCGCCCGCGCCAGGCACCGGCCCACAGGCGAGCGCACTGGGTGACCCACCAGGCGAACGCGATCCCGGCGCACACGACGAGCAGCAGTACGGCGGGCCGCTGCGGAAGCCACTGGGCACCGCTGATCCCGTAGCCGGTGAACAGTCCGCCGGCACCGAGTCCGGCGCCGAGCCACAGGCCTGCCCGCGCCCCCGACGGGATCCGGTCACCCGTCAGGACCGCGTAGGCGACGGATCGCCACAGGGCGGTTCCGATCACCCCGGCGACCAGTGCGGCCGGGGCGAGCGAGACCAGCTGGACCCGCCACAGGCTGTATTCGTTGTAGGCCGACAGATAGGTCAGCAGGTGGATGTTGACCATCGTCGCCGCGGCCCCGGTCAGGAACATCGGCAGAGCGTGGGCCCCGAACAGCGGCGCCGGATCCGCCAGGGCGCCACGGCGGTCCTCCCAGCGCGGGTGCGTGCCCCAGAGCTCCCGCAACGAGCGGAGCGTGTTCCGGAGCCGGCCGCCCGCCGGTGTCCGTGACACGACATCCCACTTGTGCGGGTCCGCGCCCCAGCGCACCGCCGCCACATCCGCGTAGACCTCCCGGCTGCGCAGCACGTCCGACCGCGCGAGGGAGACGAGCGCGACCGTGAGAGCGGGCAGCAGCAGGTTACGGGTGACGGACGGGAGGTCGGTGGGCTCCCCCCACCAGGTGAGGAAGCCATGGACCTGTCGGGTCGACCAGACGAGGTAGGGCAGGAGGACCAGCGCGAGGAACACGCGCCAGACGACGACCGTGCCGTAGGTGACGGTGATGTCCCGGTTGGTGATGTGGGCGAACTCGTGCAGAAGCACCGCCCGGAACCGCTCGGGGTCGCTGCGCCGACAGGCGAGCAGGCCGCCGAACAGGCACACGGTCGGCCGGCGGTTGCGGCCGAAGACCACGGCACCGGTGGCGACCGAGGCCCGGTCGACGACGACCCGGGGAAGCCGGGCCAGACCGGCGGTGGCCGCTATGCCGGTCAGCAGCGCCCGGATCTCACCGTGGGGATCCACCGATTCCAACGGAACGGCGCGCAGGCGCCGGGCCTTCCAGACCGGCAGCAGTACGAACAGCAGCGCGGCGGCGACGGACAGCAGGACCGGCCAGCCGTAGATCAGCCACTGGGCCGGCGGCGGTGCGTACTCGGCCATGCAGCCCCGATAGGCCACGGCCTGGCTCAGGGCGTTGATCACCGAAGCCATGTCCCCGCCCCGGTCCGGGTCGATCCCCGCGGCGAGCGTGCAGCCCAAGGCGTCCCTGCGCTGCAAGGACTTGACGACGGGCAGCATCATCGCCCCGCCCGCGGCGAGGAGCAGAACCACCAGCAGGGCGAACCGCACGGTGGTACCCGCGCCCATCGCCCTTTCGTCGATCCGGGGCCGAGGGGCCATCACGCCCATGGCGCGCTAGGTGTATTGACCTGAAGCGTTGTTCACGCGGCTGATCGGTGGGTGTCCGTCGAGTGCGGTGTGGCAGCGGTGGTGGTTGTAGGTGTGGAGGA
>NZ_JBSFBX010000019.1:0-137453 GCF_053593175.1 Streptomyces sp. NPDC002386 | reverse complement strand
GACCACGAAACCGCACACGCCCCCCACACCAGCAACACCAACGACCCCCAAACCAACTTCACCCCCACCGTCACCCTCCACCGCACCATCCACTAGGTGTTGCTGGCCATGACGTTGGTGACGCTCGCGTGGAGGCGTGAGGCTGGAGGACGGTTACCGGCGGCGGTGTGAGGCCGGTGGTAGTTGTAGTGGACGTTCCAGACCGCGATCGCCCGAGCTCGTTCTGCTTCAGAGGTCCACTGCCTGGCGTAGAGGAGTTCTTCGGCAAGGATGCGCTGGTAGCGCTCGACCTTGCCGTTGTGCCGGGGCGTGTAGGGCTTGATCCGCTGGTGGCGGGAGGCCCACGAGATCAGGGAGCGCACGAAGACTGCGGCGCGGTAGTTTGCGCCGTTGTCGGTGACCACGCGCACGACCCGGTGAATGCCGTGGGCGGCGAAGAACGCGCGGGCGCGGCTGAGGAACGCCACGGTGGTGGCGGCCTTCTCGTAGGGAAGGGGCTCGGTGTAGGCCAAGCGGGAGAATCCGTCGACGGCGGAGTGCAGGTAGACGTACCCGCTCTTGGCGCCAGCGGTCTTCGCGCGCTGTGCGGCCCTGGCCTGCTCGGAGCCCCGACCGTGGGCCCGCCACCCGCCGCCGTCGGGGATCCGTCCGACCTTCTTGACGTCCAGGTGGACCATGTGGCCCGGGTAGCGGGCCACGATCCGTTTCGACGGGCGCCTGTTGGCCGAGCCGTCGGGGTCGAGGAACCGGCGGTGGTTGATGCCCAGGCGCGCCAGCCACCGGCCTACGGTGCGTTCGCTGATCCGCACTCCCTGGCCTGCGAGTTCGAGGGTGATCCGGCGGGCGGACCACTTGTTGTCCCGCCGCAGCTGCTCGATGCGTTCGACGACATCGGGTGGGGTCTGGGTCGGTGAGGATCGCGGGATGCTTGGGCGGTCCTGCAGCCCGAGTTCGCCGTGCGTGTCGTACCGGTTCTTCCACTTGGACAGGCAGGCGCGGGAGACACCGGCCTCGGCGGCGACGTGCGCGATCGGACGGGTGCGGCAGCGCTCCACGAGCCTTCGGCGTCCCTCGATGTTCAAGGGGGCGTTCGCGTGTGTCACCGGAGCACCTCGGTGCTCCGGCCGGCCGTGAGGGCGGTGAGGAGGGGGAACGCGATGAGCAGCGCGACCGCAACGAGGAGTCCGATTGCCCAGAGAGGCCCGAGGTCCCCGGCTTCGGTGCTGAGGGTGGCCGCAGCGATGACGGGGCCGACGGCGGCGCCCACGTTGAGCGCCGCGGTCGCATACGAGCCGGCCATGGTGGGGGCTTCCGCGGCCTCGTAGAGGACCTGCGTAATCAGCGTGCTGCCCAGCGCGAACGACAGTGCGCCCTGCACGAACACGAGGATGAACAGGGCGACCGGCTCGTTCGCCAGCATCGCGAGGGTCGGCCAGCCGATGAGCAGCAGCGGGCCGCCGACCGCGATGACCGGACCGGGACGCCGGTCGGACAGCTGGCCGGCGACGGTGACGCCCACGAAGGAACCCGCGCCGAAGAGCACCAGAGCGACAGAGATCCACAACTCGCCCAGGCCGGCGCTGTCGGTCACCACGGGGGCAAGGAAGGTGAGGCTTCCGAAGGTTGCCGAGTTCACCAGCGCGCCGAGCAGCATCACCAGAATCAACCGCGGCCGCGTGAGCTGGGCCAGCTCCGCTCGCAACGCTGACCTGCCAGTCGCCTCATCCTCATCACGTCCTGCTGGGATTCCCTTCAGGATGCCGAGAGCGGCCGGCAGGCAGAGAGCGGCGACAGCCCAGAATGTGGCCCGCCAGCCGAGCAACGCGCCGAGCACCGAGCCGCCAGGGACACCGGCGATCGTGGCCACCGTCGTGCCTGACAGCAGCACGGCCAGCGCACGTCCTTTCCTGTCGGGTGGAACCAGCGTGGCCGCAGCCGTCAGAGCGACGGCAAGGAACCCTGCGTTCGCAAGCGCGGCGACGATCCGGGTGGCGAACAGGACCGGGAAGCTCGTGGTCATGGCGCCCACGGCATGAGCTGCCGCGAAAACGAGGACGAACCCGAGAAGGCTGGCGCGCCTGGGCCAGTTGCGGGCAAGCGCGGCCACAAGCGGGGCGCCGACGATCATGCCGACCGCGAAGGCCGAGGTGAGCGTTCCGGCTGTCCCGACGGTGACGTCGAGGTCTGAGGCGATGTCCGGCAAGAGGCCGGCGAGCATGAACTCCGAGGTGCCCATGGCGAAAACCGCCATGGCAAGCAGGTACAGCGGGAGAGGCATCGAGTGGCTCCGAGGTGAGGAGAAGCACGAGAAGGTCATCTCGTCACCGCGGCCAGCCCCATGGGCACACTCGCCCGGCCGCAGAATGCGGCACGACGACAGGGCTACGAGCTCAGTGGTTCAGGGGGCTGACGGCGTGACCGAAAGCCCCCACCTTGTCTGACTCAGGACTCGACATGGCCCGCACGCTACCTGACCGATGCCCGTCGAAGCATCTTGGTTTCACTGACATCGGCCTGTGTCACCAACGTCATGTCCCGCAACATCTAGCCGAGGCAGGACGTCGCTCTGCGCATGGGACCCGCTCGCAGGAGTGCAGATCGAGGCTCTGAACGGGCCGTTCCGACGCGTTCGACGTCCGCGTCATCGCCCCCGCGATGGCGCTGGCGAAGCGGGCGATGTTGTCGGGTTCACCAACGTCGCACTGATCGAGCACGGCCGTGAAGGGGTCCCAGAGGGGACCAGACAAAGGCCAAGGCGGTGCGCATGTCCTCATAGGTGTAGCGGAACAGCCGTCCGTAGGGCGGTAGATCACATTCCGGATTCTGGGGCAGGACCATCCTCACCGCGCTCACCGACCAGCTAAGCCCGGACCGGCTGCGGAACCGGCCACGTCGCCTCTCTGCCGGCGCGCTTCCCCAATGCCGTACCTCGGCACGATCGAACCCGCCCGTCCCGGGTCGTGACCGACGCCGCCGGACGGCCCAGACAACGGCCCAACACATCCGTTGTAAGACGTATTTCCGGGCCGATCGGGCTGATTCGCCGTCCAGGAGGCGGTACGGTCTGACATGGGGTCAGCACTGGCTGCTGGGGGTGTGGTGACGGGCATCGAGATCGCGATCGGGTACCTGTTGAACCCGCCAGCCGCGGACTGGGTAATAACCGATATGCGAGGTGCGGCAACCTCGGGTGGCGTGACGCCAAGAACTCGACTCCCCGCCTCCACCGGATGCGCGTCGGGTGCTCCATGGAGGTGCGCTTCATGCCAGTTCGGACCTCGCGACCGACAAGGCCCATGCCACGAAATCGTCGTCGATGGATGCCACTAGACGATCCACAGTGGCACGACCGCCGGAATCGAAGCGGATGTGCATCACTTCCCCGGGCCCTCCCGGAGTGAGATCCCAGACTTCCGCCACCCAGCCGTCACTGCCTTCGATCCCATCGCTGAGTACAGAAATATCGATAAGAGCGCCATCGCGCTTGTAGAAACCCATCCCCAGGCCTTCCCAACGAATCAGATCAGAAATGTGGCGCCCCGGACTGGAGCGCCACATTTTAGCCTTCTAACCTCTAGACGAACCTAGTCCCTGAAGGAATGCATGAGCCAGTCACCCACACCTCCGGGTTGCCTAAATTGCACCCCTCCCCAGGAAACATGGTACTCGAGAATATTGTCACCAGCCCTGTTGGTGTACTGCTGCACTGCCACCTTCGGGTCTTCGAGTATTTTGGCCAACGTCTCCTGTCCCAGATCATTCCAGGCCCACGGGTTTCGCTTTCCACTCGGTCGCGGCCATTGACCGGTATTCGTTTCGCGGGTTTCATGTTTCTTCAGTTCATGCCCGGCACGAGTGTAGTTGTTCTTGTCGGCCGACTTCCCACTGGCCAACAGGTCATCTACGGCCGGTCGGCCGGAAGAGCTCCCGCTGCCGGTCGCAGCACTGTCCGCTTCACGGAATGCCTTGCCCAGTTTGTCCGCACCCGAGGCCATCATCGGGCTGCCGACGGCCAGCATTCCGATGCCGACGGCTACGACCGGGGCGCCGCCTACGCAGAGGACCCCTGTTCCGCAGGCCGTGGCACCTGTGGCGATCGCTTCGCCGCCGAAGGTGTCGATGATGCCGCCGCCGAGGGCCTGGACCAGTCCGCTCCAGAAATCGCTGCTCTGAACCAAACTGTTCAGATAGTTGCCGACGTAGCTGTTGCTGTCGCTGGGGCCCTTGACCGGGGCGCCGCAGTCCTGCGGAAGCCCGGTGCGGGCGCAGCGATTGCTCGCGCCCGAGTCTGAGCTGACGTTTCCAGAGCTGCTGGTGGAGGCCGTTCCGGTCTGGTTGTAGTGGACCCTGCCGCAGCTGCCGTGGTGGCAGCTGCCGGCGCTGGGGTTGTTCGGGTCGATGGGGCCGTCCGTGATGATGTTCCCGGAACCGTCGCCCTTGGGTGTGCCGACGCCACAGACGTCGGCAAAGCACAGGCCGGTCGGGTCGGACTGGGTGACCGGTGTGTTGCCGGCGTAGCTGTAGCCGTTGAGCGACTGGTGCTGGTCCAGGCTCAGGACTGGGTCGACGCTGATGAACTGCCCGAGGGTGGGGTCGTATTCGCGAGCGCCCACGTGGGTCAGGCCGGTCGTGCCGTCGGCCGGCTTGCCGAGGAACGCCTTGTCGTCGGGCCAGGACGCCGGCTTAGGGCTGTCCCGCAACGTCTTGCCGAAGACCCGACGAGTCGGCTGGGTGAGGGCTCTGCCATGATCGCTTGTCGACGAGAGGGGCTGTGATGGCCATCGACGAGCGACCTGACCCGGTGCAGATCATCGCGAGAGTGGGGACGGGCTTCTCCGCAGAGCACCCGGAGCGGGCGATCCAGGTGTGGATGTATCTCGCGGCGAAGGCCGGTTGAGATGTCAGCCGCGTCGACGACGCCTCCGTCGACTTGGACGCCGGTGAGTGCGGGTTCGTTGAGGTCGAGGGCCTGCGATACCTGGTGCGCCGGGGCCGGAGGGTGCGTCGGACCCTCTACGACGACAGCGGCGGAAGCCTCACTCAGCGGCCGATCTTCGGCTTCGCCGCATGGGCGGAACCGGTGCTCTCGGCCGACGACATCATTCCCTGAGGCTCACCGGGGAAGACCTGCCGCGTCTGAGACGATCTTGTAGTGGCTGGTGTGATCTCGGCGTCAGCCGACCAGAAGGGCCCCGATGTGGCGGACGGCTCCAGCGAGGAGCGCTACGGGGACGAGGCACCGCGAGGCGGGAGCGGGCGCAACGTGGTCGTGGGGCGGGGTGGTGGAGGGCGCGCGCCGAACTGTTCCGTGTACATAAGCCCCGGCCGCGCCTGACGGTTCAACCCGTGAGGGTGTTGAGCCAGCCGGTCAGAAGTCGGTTGATCTCCTCGGGGCGTTCCTGCTGGATCCAGTGGCCGCAGCCCTCTACGAGGTGGCAGGCGGTCAGGCCCGGGAGGGTGGCGGGGAAGGCGTCGATAGCGTCGGACATCCAGGTGGTGGAGGCGTCCAGGGCGCCGCCGATGAACAGGGACGGCTGCTTGATCGGGGCTCCGCGGCGGGGGGCGAGGTCCTCCCAGTCGCGGTCCACGTTGCGGTAACGGTTGAGGGCGCCCGTCAGACCCGTGCGCTCGAACTCTCCAGCGTAGACGTCGAGGTCGTCCTCGGCCAGCCAGGCCGGGAGGATGCCGGCGGGAAAACGGTCACGCAACTGGCCGCCGTGGGCGACGAAGTGCGGGGCGGGCTCGCCCTGGGCGGGCATGGTGTCGGCCGACAGGGCGGCGTAGAAGCCCGCGAGCCAGCCCCGCACGTCAGGCTCGATCTCCGTCTCGGCGCGGCCGGGCTCCTGGAAGTAGGAGACGTAGAACTCCTGCTCGGGGCCGCCGATCTGGCCGAAGATGTCGGTGGGGCGGGGGCCGCCGGGTGGCACGTACGGGACGCTCAGCAGGGCGACGGCCCGGAAGACCTCGGGGTGGAGCAGGGCGGAGGTGGCGGCGATGTTGGAGCCCCAGTCGTGGCCGACGACCACCGCGTTCTCCTCGCCGAGGGCGTGCACGAGGGCGACGTTGTCCTCCACCAGGTCCAGCATCCGGTAGGCATCCGTCTCCGCAGGCTTGGAGGAGCGGCCGTAGCCGCGCACGTCGAGAGCCACCGCCCGGTAGCCGGCCGCGGCGAGGGCCGGGAGCTGGCGGCGCCAGGAGTACCAGGACTCGGGGAAGCCGTGCACGAGCAGGACCAGCGGGCCGGTGCCCTGCTCGACCAGGTGCAGGCGCCCAGCAGGGGCCTCGACGGTGCGGTGACGGAGTGCGGCGGACGGCTCGGGTTGCATGGGGTCTTCTCTCAGTTCGCGGGTGGACGCAGATACGCATCGATCATGCGGCGCAGCGACCATCCACCGCGATTACCCTTGCCACCCTGGCAAACTTGCAGGACAGGATGGTGGAGCGGCACGTCCTGAAGGAGGCAGAGCGGGTGACAGGCGACGACGTGGCCGACACGCTGGCGGCGATAGGCCCCCGGCTGCGGGCCGCACGCCAACACCGCGGCTCCACGCTCACCGGCGTCAGCTGCGCGACCGGCATCTCCCCGAGCACGCTGTCGCGGATCGAGACCAGCCGACGCAAGCCCACCCTGGAAGTCTTGCTGCAGTTGGCGAAGGAGTACGGCGTCTCCCTGGACGAGCTGGCCGGCACCGCTCCCGCCGCCCAGCCCCACACCTCCGCGCTCCAGCGCTTCGGCGACGACAAGGCGGTGCTACCGCTGACCCGATACGTCGGGGGCCTGCACGCCCACAAACACGTCCTACCCGCCGCCCAGGAGCCGCCCGCGCGGCCCCGGCAGGTCTCCCACGACGGCTGGGAATGGCTGTGCGTCCTGTACGGGCGGCTATGGCTCGCACTCGGCGACCAGGACCTCGTCCTGAGTGCCGGGGACGTCGCCGAGTTCGACACCCGCAATCCCCACGGGGTCGCGAACGCCGGCCACGGCGGCCCCGTCGAGTACCTGATCATGTTCGGACCGCAGGGAGAGCGCCTGCGACCTCGCACCCCGGCCGCCCCCGCCCCCAAGGCCCGGTAGCAAACAACGAACGAACGGCCTGACGTCCCGAACACGCCCAGGATGTCAGGCCCCTTCCTCGCCGTCCTCAGCAGCGTCGCAGTCACGGAAGGAGCGCAAGCCCCGGCCGGGACCGCTGGCCATGACGGTGAACAGGTAGCGGCCCAGGAAGTTTGCGTGGCCGGCCGCCACGCAACGCCTATATTCGGCCAGGACACGAAGGGGTGGGGTGCGCCGGACCCGCTGCGACTCTTCCTCGATGTTGGGTGAGGGGCCGGAGGGGCGTGCACCGAGGAAGTCGGGCACGTTTCCAGGCCCGTCCAAGGCCAGCGCGGCCAGCAAATGTAGTCGGGCCCGCAGGACGCGCCGTGCGCGAGCGACCCACGGGGCGGCTTCAGGCAACGGCTGCAGACCCCAGGGAAGCAGCGTCGCCGTCACCTCAGATAACGGCGAGACAGCGAAGCGGGAGCCCGGCAACATCCGCGGTGAGCTCGATCAGGCCCCGTCCTGCCCTCTCGCGCCGCGACGATTCATTCGAACCTGGTCGAATGCTGCCACAAAGCGTCGCGGCGGCGGGGCGGATCAACGCAAGGTGGCGAGGCACCGAAACCGACGCTCTTCTCGCACGGAGGACGAAAATGATCTCGAAACTGCGACCCACGCTCGTGCCGGCCGCGATAATCCTTGGCCTCGTGATCGCCACCAGCGCGCCCGCGACTGCCGCGACGGGAGGAGGATGCGGCACCAAGGAAACGACCGATGCCTGCATCAGCAAGACGGGGAACTACGTTTACGCAGACTTCTACCAGAACGCCACGCCGGACAGCAGCAGCACCAGGGCCGTTCTTACCCTCTACAACAAGGGAGCAGCGGTGAAGTCGGCGACGTACGCCCTCAACCGGACCGGACGGTTCGGGCCGATCAACTACAACGTAGCCACGCTCCCTGCGACCAGCGGAAGCGCCTACTCCTGCGTGAAGGTCTACACCAGCACGGGCGCCCTGCACCGCACCAGCTGCAGTCCCACGCTGTACTACTGACGCCTGGCGGCGAGGTCGTCGCCGACGGCGCTCTCGTCGCCAGCACCCTCCCGGACAGTCCCATCATCGTGATCGACCTCGATGACGGCCCCAGGGAACTGCTGCCCGAACTACCAGCCTCGCTCCGCGTGTCGGCGAGACTCGCAATGGACCGGGTTCTCCGAGACAGATCAGAAGTTGGCAACCGGCTGGGTGGACAGCGCCGCCGCCGACCAGTGGCGCCAGGAAGTGCCACAGATACTTGAAGCACTCGAAACACCCGCTGATCACTAATCGTGACCGCTTCACGGAAGTCGTGCCAGAGCCCGAGATCGGGCAGCATGCCGTACGTTCGGACCTATGACGCGCACCTTGAAATGCAGGTTGGTGGCTCAGTGAGCGGCTGGTGGGACTAGTTGGAGGAACGAACCTGCCGAGAGGTCGATGCCGACGTGCTGCGCGACCGTCGGCTGTCGGCGGTCAGGTCCGTCTGGGAGGCGCTACGCCCGCTGGGGGTGGGACTGCACGAAGCCGAACGGGTGGTCCGCGCTCAATACGAGGCTCTGGGCGACCGTGTGCAGCGCACGGCGCCCGATCCCCTGGACCTCCCCTCGCTAGCAGCCCGCGCCGCGGCTCTCCCCGGCCGTGTGGCAGCTGTGGAAGCGTTCCGGGACGGCGATACAGTCCACGACTGGTTCGTACGTCTGGTCGCGGTCCTGGACGCCCCGGAGAGGGAGGGCCAGCTGGCGACCGTCTACCACCCGACGTGACGGCTCTTCTCCTAGCGTTGCCGCCGCCATGGCCGGCCGGGCGCTGGCCGACCACCTTCACGTGCCCTTCCACTTCGCGTCCGCGGACGTCCCTGATGACAACGCCCCGCGCTTCTGTGCGATTCACGGGTCGGCGGAAGGTCCGTGACCGGCGGGCATCGACGAAGCGCGGCGACTTCGAGAAGGCCTGATCGCCTGCGGCCCCAAGGTCGATCCCGTGGGAGATCGTCAGGGGTGCCGGAACCGCGGACGTGGGCGACGCTCAGAACGCGGCCGGGCAGTTGAAGGACCTGCTCGAGGCGAACGCCTCGGCGTGATCGGCCGGGGCAAGGTTCACCCGGACCCGGCAACCTGTGGCGAGGTGGTGATGCTGTACGCCGCGCGCTTCGACCGAGTGGGCGAGCTCGGGCACGACACCGGCATCCACCATGCGCGCGGGGTCGCGTTCGCCGAGGCGGAGCAGATGGTGGTGACCGGTCAGATCACCGACGCGGTGACGATCGCCTCGCGGTGCCGAGCCCGGCAGGCGGGCCTTGGCGAAGAAAGCCCGACCGTGTGATAGGGGCACAGGGATGCGACCGGCTGACTGCCGTGATCGAGGACGTCACCGAGCAGCAATTACCTACGGGCACGTACGGAGTGGCTGTTCCGAGCATGGCCCGTGAGGTCGTGCGGTGCCGAACCATCATGGGTGCAATTTGCGGAAGTCCTGGTACTCGTCGCATACGATGCCCTGGTTGACCCAGCGTTGGGGGTCTGCGGCGAGGTCACGCTCGGCAAGGCGCAAGGCGTCCTCAGGGGCGGTCAAGACCGCGATCATCCGTCCCCACGTCTCCGCCTCGGGATCCAAGGGTGGGAACTCGGTGATGTCGAAGAAGTTGTCGGTGCCGATGTCTTCGACATCACTCACATAGATCGTCACGCCGGAAGAATCTGGGCTGAGGGCGATCCACCGCAGCCCTCGGTGACCATCGCGTTCCACCCTGCCGAGGAACTGCTCGATCTGCCGTCCGCGCCGGAGAGCGGCGATAGCGAGTGCGGGGATGAGGTGTCGCATGCAGGTTCCTTCACTGGTACTGGTCGGTCAGGCGTCCTGGGCCGATGTGATCGGCAAAGTAGATGAGGGTGGCCTGCGAATCCATGCCGAAGGCTGCGACGAGTTTGGGGTCCATGATGTTCACCAAGTCGACGAGACGGGTGCTACGGATGCTCGATCGTCGCTGGCAGGTTGTGCCATGCATGTCCACAACCGCCTTGGCAGTACGTCTCGCGGCGGCGAGCGTCAGCAACGGCGAACACGGAAACGAGGACGCGGAAAGCCTTGACGTGTTCAGCGAAGGGGAGGCCCGCGAATCCGTAGCGGGGCGGGTCCATGCAGATCATCACCGAAGGGTTAGCCGTGAGCTTCACACCGGACCGCGCCACCCCCGCACGGCCGTCCGCAGCAGTAATGTGCGCCTGCATCGCATAGCCGGCGACTTCCCGCAGAACTTCCTGCTGGCGTGTCGCGACGAGGTCGGAGAACCAGCCCGCACCATCGTCCAACGTACGGAGTCCCTGCGCGATCTCGTTGACGACCCGCTCCACCTCGCGTCGGAAGGTGCGGCCGTCGTCGGTGCTCGGTCCGGTCATCGCTTGATGATTTCACGATGCGGGTTCGACCAGGACGCGGCGAACCTGTTCTTCCAGCTCATAGCATCGCTAGGAACAGGGATCGGTGACCGCCTGTTCCACCATACCGAGGGTCTCACCCTGGCTGGCTGCTCCTACCGGACCCTCCAGTGACGCGAGTTTTTGGCGAAGGACAACCGGGATCACGTCAACTGAGCCCGTCAGTTGCGCTGGTCGGCAGAACGCCAAATACGCTCTCGCCGTTCGCGGTCTTCGAACAGGGGGCTACCGTCCCCTACGACTGCGAACCAACGCCACGAAAGCGATCACCACGATGATGACCAGGAGCCAGACGGGAGGCACGCTCCCCCCCTTGTAGGCCAGCACGCACGCATCAGTGATCGGGATGCACGGGTACTCCCCCCTTCGGGCGATGGCCGGACATCCGCTGGCGACGCTTTCTCAAGTGGCGTCCGTCGCGTCAATCCCCCGCTCTTGCCTCCCTCTTCCTGCTGCTGATCAGCATTGGCCGGTGCGTCGGCGCTGGGGGCGCGCCGGGCGCCGGCCCGAGCGGCGGCCGGGAGCCGGAGCTCCGTCGGCGGGGGCCGTGTCGGGTGAGGAGAAACCGCCGGGGACACCCGCCCGGGCGGGAGCCGGCACCGCGGCGGCAGGCTGTTCGACCGTTGGGCGGGGGCGCGCGGCGCGGGCGACCACCGTGGTGTGCGGGATCAGCGGAGCGCAGGCCGCGCAGACTTCCTCGATGGTCCACACGCGGCCCACGGTGGGTTCGTGACGCAGGACCAGGGTCACGGCGCCGGCGCAGTGCGTCCGGGTGTCCGGGTGTGCCTCGCACCGGGTGGAGCCGCAGTGGCACCAGGCGTTGGGGCGGACGGTGGCCGCCTTCGCGTGCGCGGCGGCGTGCTGCGCGGCGAACGCGCGCAGCGCGGCCAGGTCCTTGGAGCGCGGCGGCATCCGGCAGGCCGCGGTGGTGCAGGAGACGGTGGAGGAGCGATCGCTGTGCCCGGTGAGCCGGATCGTCCAGGCCCGCCCCAGGACGCGGTCGGTGGGGGTTTCGGTGTGCGCGGTCGTCACGCGGGCATCGTCCATTCATTGAGGGCTGGCAGGGGTGGTGTCGGTCCACTATGGGCTACCCGCCTGCCGCAGGGGCGTCCGGCTTGTTCCGATGGCGCTATCGAAGTGCGGTGAGGGGCTGTCGGGTCCGGCCCGCCAGGTCGGCCATGCTCACGGGCGGTGCCGAGGGATGCTTCACCGCATCGGAGGCGGGAAACCGGCGAAGGGGTGCGGGCGGGGCTGGGGCCTCGCCAGCCGCAACAGCGCCCGTCTTGCCCTGGCCTCCGATCTGTCGGCATCCGTCCTCGCCGACCTCATCGGCACGAGCATCAGCAACGCCACACGGTGGGCCGGATACGCCAGACGCGACTGGCTCGACTTCATCGCGTCCTGCACGCAGATCTGACTGCTCCCCCGGTCAACGGCCATGGTTCACAGAGACCATCACGAGATGGGGGCGGTCATAGCACCTCTGCGCATTCGTCGACGAATGCGCAGAGCCGACGAATGAGGCTCGAGAAGAAGGGGGTGGGGTCCGAGTCGCCCATGGTCGGCCGCAGGTGGTGCAAGTGCCGGTCCAGCAGCTCAGCAGGTCTTGGAGTGCGTCGAGGACCTGGTAGAGGGTCAGACCGGCGTGTGTGCTTTTGGGTCGAGCCGCCTGAGGGTGAGGAAGGCCTGGGCGGCGGTGACGAGGGTGACGTGGTGGTGCCAGCCGCGCCAGGTGCGGCCCTCGAAGTGGTCGAGTCCGAGGTCAAAAGGGCGGTTCGCTGCTGCAGCCGCCCGCCCACAGATTCGAGTCTTGCTCGTCAGGCAGCGAACCTGTTTCCTCTCCCCAGGACTTGAGACCACGGCCGGCGATGAAGCGGTACGAGCGGTTGTCGCTGCAGACCAATACATCACGGACCAGCGGCGTAAGAAGGGCGCGCTGCTGAACGAGCCCCGGGGCGTCCAGGA
The DNA here is from genome assembly GCF_053593175.1 of Streptomyces sp. NPDC002386. Taxonomy (NCBI): domain Bacteria; kingdom Bacillati; phylum Actinomycetota; class Actinomycetes; order Kitasatosporales; family Streptomycetaceae; genus Streptomyces; species Streptomyces sp. NPDC002386. The sequence continues at coordinate 124,974 of NZ_JBSFBX010000019.1, read as the reverse complement.
GCGAAACAGCCGCAGCAATGGCCGCTTCCTGAACAGCAAGGTCCGGTGCGTGGAGGAAAGCAGAGACAGCTTGGAAGAGCCCGGGACGCAGTGCCCGGACCTGGACGGACTCTGGATACTCCTCCAGGGAAAACCCCGCGCCTGCCATGTGCGCCTCTGCCTCGCTGTCGACCTCGATGGCCACCGACGTCACCCAGTCCAGCAAGGCAGGGCGCAGCGGCAGGGCTCGGCCGTCACGGTCGACCACAACGGTGCCCGTGCGCGGGTCCCTGAGGATCGCCGCCACATACGCTGCCGCAGGCACGGTGGCGGAGTAGATCGTGTTCTGGTGATGCACCGGATCGTTGAGGTGCCGCAGAGCCCTGGCCTGTGTGCCAGCGTCGTCCGCCAGCAGTCCGGCCAGCAGAGCAGGGGTTCCTGCGGCCGACCCACGGGCCAGGGCTTCGGCGTAGTCGGCGGGCGTCCGTTTCGTGATCACTTGAGGTGAAGAGAGGGAGAGCGGGCGGTTCCTGATCACGTCCGTTGCCCCCCGGAGCCCTTGCGTCTCCCCCGCACCGTCGGGTGGAGCGAGCCGACTGCGCTAGGAGATGATCCCGCGCGTGGCTGAAGAGGCAGGTACAGATGCGGACGACGCTTGCGCATGGGATGAGCGGCTGGGTTGGGCGTTCGGGCTTATAGCGGAGGATCCGGCTGCGAGAGGTGCAGCGCTCGTCCATCTGACGGAGGCCCAGAGGAAGGTCACGGACGCGCTCGCCCGGTCCAACGAGATGTGGCTGCGGACGCGGCCCCTGGGAGCGGACGAGCAGTACCGGGAGCCGGCCTTTCTACAGGCGCGCCGGAGGCATCAGCAAGCCCAGAGACGTTCGCTGCCTGATGGGGTGTGGGGTGGTCCGGTGGACGGGGACCTGGCGACGTGGCCGGGGCTGCCCTATGTGTTGCTCTTCCTGGAGTGGGAGGCGAGGTACCCGCTGGAGTGGACGCAGCATGCGAAGGCGTGGGGTACGAAGCAGAGCCTGATCCGGAAGGTGGCCCGTGCTCGCCAGGAGGAGGCGATCAAGGCGAAGCTCACCGACCTGGTCGAGATCGTCGTCCACCGGGCGTATCGCTGCAAGGATCGCGAATACGTGCGGGTTGCCAGGGCTGTCGACAGCGCTGACCTGCGGGGCAGGCTCGATCGGGCAGCCGATTCGGACAGTCCGTGGGCCCGGTGCCACGCCGGGTATGTGCTCTGGCTCCTTGACCGCCCTGACCTGCCGAACACCCGTCGTGTCTGGCAGACCTGGGTGGCAGGCGAGGCTGCGGCGTTGCTGTGACCGGCGGACGATGCAGGGTAGGTTCCCGTGATCATGGAGTGCTCTACGCCCGTGACCTGCCTGGAAGACCGTGCCTGCCGACGCATCATCCCTGATTCCGCCTGCCCTTGACCGGCTCCGCGAGCAGTCCGACGTTGGGCCCGGGGAGGTGCCCGGCCTGCTGGAGCGGCTGGCTCAGGTGCCGGATCCGCGCGATCCGCGCGGCGCGCGCCATGCCCTGGCCGTCGTGCTCACGCTGACCGCGTGCGCGGTGCTGACCGGCGCGACCTCGCTGCTGGCGGTCGGCGAGTGGATCGCGGACGCGCCGCCGCACGTGCTGGAGCGACTTGGCGTGCGCCGCGATCCAGTACTGCCCCGGAAGCTGGTGCCCTCGGAGGCGACGGTCGGCCGGCTGCTCGCCCGCATCGACGGTGATGCCCTGGACCGGGCGGTGGGCGAATGGCTTGCCGACCGCCGGCCCGAGAGCACCGGGCTGCGCGGACTGTCCGTGGACGGCAAGTCCCTGCGCGGTGCGGCGAAGGCCCAGGGGCGGAGGATCCACCTACTCGCCGCGGTGGAGCACACCACGGGGCTGGTCCTGGCCCAGCTCGACGTCGGCGAGAAGACCGGTGAGGTCACCCGCTTCCAGCCGCTGCTCGACACCCTCGCCGACCTGGCCGCAACCGTGGTCACCAGCGACGCGCTCCATACGCAACGCGAGCACGCCGCCTACCTCCTGGGCCGCGGGGCCCATTACATCGCGATCGTCAAGGGCAACCAGAAGAAGCTGCGCAAGCAGCTGAAGTCCCTTCCCTGGATGGACATCCCGTTCCAGGGCCGCACCCGGGGCACCGGCCACGGCCGCGCGGAGATCCGCCGGATCAAGGTCGCCACTGTGAACAACTTGTTCTTCCCCGGCGCCAGCCAGGCAGTCCAGATCAAGCGCCGCCGCACCGACCGCAAGACCGGCAAGACCACCATCACGACCGTCTACGCGGTCACCAGCCTGACCGCCGAGCAGGCCAACCCCGTCCAACTCGCGAGACTGATCCGCGACCACTGGAAGATCGAGGCCCTGCACCACGTCCGCGACACCACCTTCGCCGAGGACGCCTCCCAGCTGCGGACCGGCAACGCACCCCGCGCGATGGCGACCTGGCGCAACCTCGCCGTCGGCGCCCTCCGGCTGAGCGGCGTCAAGAATATCGCCGCCGGCCTCCGTCGCAACGCACGCGACGCCCGCCGCCCCCTCGCACTCCTCGGCCTCGCATGATCACAAAACGGGCGCCCGCCGACTACGCCGAAGCCCTGACCCACGGGCATGTTCGAGTGAAGCCCAGTCGGTCGCCGCCAACAGATCCCATGGGTCTGGCAGCACATCGTCCACATCCGTGATCGTCACACGTCGAGTATGGCGGTTTCTCCCACGCCTACCCCTGCCACCTCATGCGCATTGCGGGACAGCTTTTAGCACGGAAAGCACTACGTGACCCTGGCTGAGCTACAGGTTCACCTCGATAGCTGCAGCCTGAACCTGACATGGCACGTCGAATTTATCGAGATCGTTGATCCTCGATGTGTCGAGATGGAGAGAAGGTCCGCTGATACAGGGATGGATACGCTGACGCTGTTGTCGTTGACGACGCCTTTCCTCCAGTTGATCGATGCCGAAGCACGTGGGTTCGCCGAGGACGAGCTGGTGCTCGTCCTGGCGGAAGTCGACAGCACCTTGTGGGACGTCAGGGCTGTCGACGAGCGTGTACTCAGCGAACTTCGTCACCACTACCCGGGTGCCAAAGACCTCTGAACGGGGCGCTTCACCGCGGACGGATGGCGGATCGCAGCTACGGTGACCGTCCCGTCGAAGACGTACGCCCGCATGTCGAATCGCGTGGCGATCACTCGGAAGTCCTTGAGCCGGTTGATGGTCCGCTCGACTTCGTTGCGGCGGCGGTAGAGGGCTTAGTGGGGCGCATAAGAAACGGAAGTCAATTATTTCGTGACTTTAGTCACATCGCTCCGCGAATTAACTTGCACACTTAGTAGATGCGTCATGGCGTACATCTGAGTTTTTGTCCGTCTTGGCCTGAATGTGGATCCTGCGGTGTGTGTCTGAATTCCGTCCGACCGACTGGCGTGCCCATTGCCCTGCGGCGTAAGGCTTCTGACGCTGCGGCAGTTCTTCCTCCTTTCGCTGTGTGGGGACCGGAGGCCCGCGCATGGCCTTGGCGAGGTGCCGAGAACTACGAAGCGACGTAGTGGTGGGTCCCATTGCGTGTCCTGTCGAGCCGTTCTAAGAATGTCGACCCACAGGACGTCGCTGCAGTTCGGAACCGGTGTTCACGCCGAGTCGACCGCGCGCTGTGGCGCTCGGCGTCACCGAGTGAGTAGGAGCCCTCCCCCACATGCAGTCCTTCCGAATGTTCCCGAGATTCCTCGCTCTCGCTGTCGGCCTGGGTCTGGCCTCCAGCGCGTTGGCCGTGGCGGTGCCGGCGAGCGCCCAGCCGGCCGCCAATCCCTCCGATTCCGCCGATACCTCCGTGGCGGGGTACGCCGGGTCGGCTGAGGAGGCTGCGAACAACAAGGCGTTCTTCGAGGCTGTGCTCAAGTCGGTCGCCGAGAAGAGTGCCGCCCAGCCGAGCGGGCAGGCGGTGACGCTCCACTACGACGTCTCCAAGGCGCCGAGCTTCCGTTCGCAGATATCGAGCGCGGCCGAGATCTGGAACAGCTCCGAGTCCAACGTCAAGCTCGAGGAGGCTTCGAGCGGTTCGAGCAGCGCCGACTTCTCCTATTCCGAGGGCAACGACCCCCGCGGGTCCCACGCCTCCACCGACGGCCACGGAAGCGGCCAGATCTTCCTCGACTACACCCAGATCCAGCAGTACGACTCGATTCGCGTTGTCACCCACGAGACCGGGCACGTCTTGGGCCTGCCGGACAACTACAGCGGGCCGTGCAGTGAGCTGATGTCGGGCGGCGGACCTGGCCCGTCCTGCACCAACCGCAGCCCGAACGCCACCGAGCGTGCGCGTGTCGACGAGCTGTGGGCCGGCGGTGGCGCGCAGGCTTCGGGCACGGGGAACCAGTCCGGAGGCGGCCCGAGCGCTGCACCGTCGGCACCGTCCGCGGCCCCGGGCACGGGGAACCAGTCCGGAGGCGGCCCGAGCGCTGCATGGCCGGCATGGCCCGTGGGGCCGGGCCAGGGTCCGCACCATCGGACGATCTGGAATTGATCGACGGACCGCCACGAAGATCCGAGATCAGTATCCGCGCGTCCAGGGCGAGCAGGTCTCGTTGCCAATCGGACCGGCACACACCTTGAACTGATCGATGCTGCCGCCATCGGCAGGCCGCTCTGATCCGCAGCCGGCACTGGATCCGTTGGCGTCACCGACGTAGTCCTTCAGTCCCTTGGCGGTGATGTACCACGTACGTACGCCGAGACCGTCGGCTCTGACGTCACAGGCCTGGACCGTGGTGCTGTAGTTGTATGACTTGCCGGAGCCGGCCTTGGCTCCGTTGACGTACACGACTGCCGTTACGTCTGCCGCGCTCGCCGGAGATGCAGCGAAAACCATTCCCAGTATTGTCGCGGCAGTGATCCCCGCTATGCGCATTGACCTGGCCATGTACTTCCTTTCCGAAGGTCTTCGTAACTGGTCTTCACATTTCTCTTCCTCGAATTACGGGCCAGGCTCCCGTCTCCTGTCAGCCCGAGCCCGCGCGCTTGTCGAGGGCATGCCTAATAGTTGTGGGAGGTGGCCAATCGATCATTGATGAGGAGTGCCAGGTGCTTGACGATGCGTGCCATGTGGGACCCAGTCGGCTTGGTGCTGCCGGCGGTAGTCCTGCGGGCCGAGTCCGTAGACGGCGCGGAACGCCCGGGAGAAGTGCGCAGGGTCCGCGAAGCCGCAGCGTGCTGCCAGGGCGTGGATTGGTTGGCTGCTCAGTAGAGGATCGGTCAAGTCGCGGCGGCAGCGCTCCAGTCGGCGGGCGCGGATCCATCCGGCGACGGTGGTGTCCTGGTCCTGAAAGAGCCGGTGCAGGGTACGCAAGGATATGTGGTGGGCTGCGGCGACCGCGCCTGGAGAAAGGGCTCGATCACTCAGGTGCTGTTGGATGAAGGCATGGATCTCCCCTAGAAGGGCCCGCTGGTGGGTCTGGGACGGCAGTGACGCGGCGGAGTCGAGGTGGTGGGCGAGGAATGCGGTGAGCAGGTCAAGGGTGCAGATGGCCAGGCGGGAGCCGTCCGCCGCTGCGTAGGTGGCGGCGTTGGCGACCAGCTGGGTGAGGTAGCCGGACAACAGGGCGCCTATCCCCTCGCGGCCGGGTAGCCGCACTGCGGTGAGCTGATCCACCCTGGTCGCGGGCAGCGGCAGGAGGGCCCGGGGGAATTGAACCATCACTCCTCTCACGGTTGCGGTGTCCTGGTCAGCGGATGCCCAGCCGTGCCAGGGGCGTGAGGTGTCGTAGAGCATCACCTCCCCTGGGCCGCTTGTGGTGTCGTGACGGTTCTGGAGGATTCGGTGGCTGCCGTGCAGGTTCAGCATCAACTGGTAGGACTTAGGATCGGAGCATCGGATCATCTTCGTCGTCCGGCGGGTCTCCAGCGACGGGTAGGCCAGAGCGGATACCACCACCGAGCCCAAATCCAGCCTCCGCATGCTAGCCCGGAAGTTCGCCTCGTGATCGCTTCGAATCATGTTGGGTATCAACGCACTGGCCGTCATGTCGTGCCAGGAGCCGAACCTCTCGGCCACTGGCAGTTCTTCCGTCCGAAACTCCGTCACCAGCACCATTCATCCCCCAGTACGTTGCTGCTTCCAAGACGGTCATGCCGGCGGTGAGACCACTCCGGCTGCGGCGGGCTCCTCCACAGCCAGGCAGGATGACGGGATCCCGCAAGACGCGGTAGGAGTCGAGAAGGCCCGAGCGCCCGCGGGAGCGGCCTGGCCGACGCAATCAGCAGCGAAGCCCTCAGACAGAGCAGCAGTGTCGTGACGCACATCCATTCACCCCCGAACGAAGTGGAGCAGGGCCTGCTGCACGAACTACCCCGGCTGACCTGGCCCTCGGCCCGTCGGCGATCAGGCCGCGGCCCACCAGGCTGCGCCAAACAGGCATGCTGCCTCGACGTTCCGTGCCATGATTCGAACAGGTTCGACGGGATGGGACTGCTTTAGGTCTCGCCTCCACTGGAGTCCGTAGAGCGTTCGCACGCATCCACCGCTGTCCGTCGGCGATGCCACGCAGTCAGACGCTCACCGCCGCGGGGTTCTGCCGCCGCCAGAGGTGAGTGCCGAATGCCTTGTCCAGGGGCTGGCCATCGGGAGATCGATCCGTGGGCTGGCTCGCTCGAAGGAATCTTGGGACGCTGGGGCGATCTACGGGCGGTGGCTCGGCTGACCTGGGCGAAGCTCTACCCGTCGCTCAACAGGTGTTGAAGCCCTGCTGCACAGCGATGAGTTTCGAGGTGGTCCCCGGTCTACCGGTCAGACCGCTTCATCGCACTCGTGTCAGGAGCCATCTTGAAGCTTCTTCTTACGGCAGCGGGTATCACCAACGCGAGCATCCAGGACGCGCTGGTACGGCTGCTGGGCAAGCCGATCGCCGAGTCCGACGCCCTGTGCATCCCCACTGCGGGGTACGGGCACCCTATGGGCAGTCCTGCCGGGGCCTGGCGATTCATCAGTGGACATTCTCGCCTGCCCATGTGCGACCTCGGGTGGAAGTCCTTGGGAGTGCTGGAGCTCACCGCGCTGCCCAGCATCGGTGCAGAGCGTTGGGTCCCCTGGGTTCAAGAGGCGGACGTCCTGCTGGTGAACGGCGGCGATGCGCTGTATCTGGCCCACTGGATGCGGCAGTCCGGCCTGGCGGATCTACTGCCGTCGTTGAGCGAGAAGGTTTGGGTGGGGTTGAGCGCAGGGAGCATGGCGATGGCCCCTCGTATCGGCGACTACTTCGTCGAGTGGACGGCACCCACCGGGGACGACAGCGCGCTGGGCGTCGTCGACTTCTCCATCTTCCCCCATGTGGATCACGTAGACCTGCCAGAGAACACCATGGCAGAGGCGGAGAAGTGGGCAGCCAGCCTTCCGAATCCCGCATACGCGATCGACGACGACACCGCCATCACGGTCGTCGACGGTGCAGTCGAGGTCATCTCCGAGGGCAAGTGGCGTCACTTCCCGGCCTGAGCGAGCGCCGCCCCGGCGTCCGGCCAGTTCGTCCATCGGCACCGGCGCCGCACTGGAACCTCACACAAGCGCCCGAAACGCACTCGCCCGCCGTGCCCGAGCGGATGCTCCTGACCATCATCCGCAGCAGGCCCGCCGCAACGCCCCCCGGGGCCGCCGGGAGGGTCGTGCGCAGCCACTCAAGGTGTGTGCCGGGCCCGTCGGCGCCTGTGCGATCGCTGCGGTGGCGATGCCGAGGCCCGCATAGCCGCGTCTGCCGCAACGGGCGGCAACGGCCCGGGCTCGAACCCAAGCGCCGCCCCGCCCCGCATGCTGACCAGCGGAGACTGCATGATGGGGTTCATGAAGTCTCTTGCCGCGGCGGGCCTGCGGATCGTGGACGGGTGGAGCGAGCCCGAAGGGCTCATTCCTCCCATCGTCACCGGCCAGGCACCAAGCTGCCCTCCCGAGGAAGGGCGCGTAGAGGCCACGCTGGACGTCCTCGAGCCGAAGCTGCATGAGAAAGCGAACGCCGACTGGTACCGGCTGTCGGTCGAAGGAGGGCTCTTCTCCGAGACCGACCGCAGGTTCCTGCTCGCCCTCCAGCCCGACGAGAACCGCCTCGCACGGTGGCAGTGCGTCGAGCTGCAGAGCGAGTGGGACGTCATGGGCAAGGGGGCTGCCGGACTGCTCGGCAGCGCACCCTGTCGCCCCGAGTTCCGCATGGCCTCGCTCGACGGGAACGTGCTGTGCTTCGCAACGACGTGGGAGCACGCGATCAGCACCTCCGTGCTGAAGGCGCCGCATCGTTCGCAGGTTCTTCGCCGGTGGGCCGAGGCACTGACGGACGGCACGATGGACGACATGGGCGAGCCGGACGAGCCGCCGCTGAGCGTCACGGCACGCCGCTGGCTCGACAACCACTAGGCAATCCTCCGACTGATTCGGAGCCAGATAGCAAGCGCTGCCGCTATGGCGGTGCCGAGGAAGAGGTAGCCGCGCCACGTCGGTCCAGGCTCGGGAAGCTTTGACACCGCCCCTCCAACGCCACGTGGGCGTAAACGCTTTCCAAGTCTGTTGGCGGCCCGCCAGGGGGCCGAGCCAGGGCAGTGATGATTTTTGATGTGGGGCGAGGGGATCTTTCTGACGAGCAGTGGGCGGTGCTGGAGCCGTTGTTGCCGGTCGCGGTGTTAGGTCGGCCGTCGCTGGGTCGGCGGAAGCTGATAGACGGGATCCGGTGGCGGGTGCGGACCGGTGCTCCGTGGCGGAATCTGCCGTCGGGATACGGGCCGTGGCAGACGGTTTACGGACTCTTCCGCCGATGGCAACGTGACGGCACCTGGCCTGTGCTGCTGACTGGACTGCAGGCTCGGGCGGATGCGGCAGGGCTGATCACGTGGGGGGTCAACGTCGACTCCACGATCTGCCGTGCCCATCAGCACGCCGCAGGCGCCCGCCGCGACGGCCAGGCCCAGAAAGAACCGCCGGGCGGAAGCCGCATGGAATCCAACGACCACGGTCTGGGCCGATCCCGGAGAGGCTTGTCTCCGCCTGATTAGCCACCGATCATCTCGGCCGCGCTGGAATGCCGAGCGCCCAGCAGAGGAAGCTCAGCTCGTCGACGTCCTGCTCGATGAGGGCCGACAGGGTGGTTCCTCCGCCATGGCCGGAGTCACGTAGCGGTACCAGCAGGTAGGGGCCGCCCTGCGGGGCGTCGGCTTGGAGGGCCGCGATCATCTTGAGCGGGTCGTGTGGCGGTACGGTGCGATCGTTGAGTGCTGACGCGATCGCCATCACCGGGTAGCGGCGGTCGGGCCGTACGTTGTGGTAGGGCGAGTAGGCGGCGAGATAGGCGCACTCGTCGGGGTCGTCCGGCGAGCCGTATTCAACGGTGGTGCCACTGAGGTTGGGGAAGGTGGGAAAGCGCAGCATGTCGAGCAGGGGTGCGCGGCAGTAGACGGCGCCAAACGCTTCGGGTGCTTGCAGTGCGGTGACGGCGACCATCAGGCCGCCGTTGCTGTTGCCGCGCGAGGCGATCCTGTCGGGGGTGGTCCATCCGGTGGCAACCAGATGGCGGGCCGCGGCGATGTAGTCGTCGAAGGCGTTCTGTCGGCGCATGCCGACGGCTGCCTGGTGCCAGGTGCGGCCGTATTCGCCGCCGCCGCGTATGTTGGCGTGGGCCAGCACTCCGCCGAGCTTCAGCCAGGCGGCGCTGACGGCTGAGAAGCGCGGTTCCACGGGGATGTTGAAGCCTCCGTAGCCGCTGAGCCGGACCGGTCGCCGTCCGTCGCACGGCAGGTCGGTGCGGTAGACAAGGAACATCGACACGGGGGTGCCGTCGGCCGACTCGTACCAGACCTGCTGCGTGGTGTACGCGGCCGGGTCGAGGCCGGCGTCCGGTACGTGGTAGGCCTCCAGGCGGTCGTGTGCGTAGTGGTATTTGTAGACCGACGGCGGCTGCACGAACGAGGTGAAGGCCACCCACACGTCGTCGCCGTGCCAGGAGCCGGTGACCCCGCTGACGACACCCTCCCCCTCGTTCCGGTTGACCGAGCCGAGGGACGGGAGCGCCAGGTCCCTCAAATGAGTGCCGTCCTCGGCGTGGACGGCCACCCGGTGCGAGGCGGCGTGCGAGTAGACGGTGTAGAGGCGGCCCCCGATCCCGGCGACGGTCTGCAGGATGTCTGGGCTTTCCGGGATGAGCGTGTGCCATGAGGTCGGGTCGGTGAGGGGAGCCCTGCACAGGCGTCCGCGCGGCGCGTCGAGGTCGGTCTGCACGAGTACCGAGTCGTCGATCACCTGCACCTGGTTGACCGACCGCATTCCGGTGGCCACCGGGATCAATTCGTTGTCGCTGAGGCGCAGCAGCGTAATGTCGTTGGCGTGCACGAAGTCCCACACGGTGATGACGGCGTACCGGCCACACTCGCTGGTGCTCACGGTGCACCAGTGGTCCTTGTCAGAATCGTCCCCGAAGACCTTGCGGGCCGGGGTGTCCGAGCCGATCCGGTGGTCGTAGACAGCGTGCCAGTAGGCCTCCTCGTCGGGCGGGACCTCGCCGGGATCTGGGCAGGCGGTGTAGAAGAACCCGGACGAATCGAGTCGCCAGGCGACCGACCCGTGGTCGGTGCCTCGCAGTCGGTCGGGCAAGAGTTGGCCGGTCCCGACGTCAAGAACACGGATCACCGCGTTGTGGGTGCTCCCGCTGGCCCGGCCGAATGCCACCATGGTGCCGTCGGGGGACGGTTCGGCGAATACCAGGACGTCGCCTGCCGGCCAAGCGCCCGGGTCGAGCACGGTTTCTGAAGGGGCGCCGGTGGAACGGTGCATCACCAGGGCGGACTTCTCGTCATCGGCACCGGCCTGCCAAAGGAAAGTGCGTCCGCCTGGGCCCGCAGGGATCGGTGGGGACAGACGTGCGTAGCGAGCGGAACGTGCGACGGCAGTGCGCAAAAGATCGCGTCCAGGGACGCTGTCGAGTACCGTGCGGGTGACCGTCTCCTGGGCAGCGATCCAGGCAACCGTCTCGTCGTCGTCGAGCCGTTCCAGCCAGACATACGGGTCCTCGTAGCGTCGGCCATGCAGCGTGTATCCGCTCTCAGGGACGCGGCGCGTGGGGGGGAGCTCTACAGGCAGCGTTGGCCTGGCCATCAGGTGCCTCTCTTTTCGGGCCAACACGGCCTCGGGGAGTTAGCAGGGACGAAACGATCGACAAGTCAAGCAGATGCCCTGGCCACCGTGCATGATTAAGTTTTGCTGGTTCTGGACCATCAGCTCCGATCCTCATCGACGCCGGTCAACGCCTCTCCCGGGGATACGACGCCAGCAAGAAGATCAACGGCCGCAATGGACACCTGGCCGTGGACACCAAGGGCCTGCCGCTGTTCGCCATGGTCACCCTGGCCGACATGACCGACCGCAACGCGGCCAAGGAAGTCCTGTTCCGGCTGCGACTGATGACCCCGAGATCACTATCGTCTCGGCCGACTCCGCATATGCCGGACAGCTCGTGACCTAGTGCCGCATCAGGCAACGTTCGCCCCGTTCCCGCAGCTGGAAATCGAGCTGCTGCAGCTGGGGTTGCCGCGTAGCCTGCACGGCTGTGGACATGGATCGCAGTGCTCGGCAGCTTCGGCTGATCGGCGAGACGGTGGAGATCGCGAACGCCCTCGGTGTGGAGGTTTGGCTCCGCGGGGGCTGGGCCATGGACTTCTTCATCGGCGAGGTTACGCGCGACCATGTGGACATTGACTGGTTCGCCTGGGCGGATGACGCCTCCGCTCTGACCGACGGCCTGCTGCGTTCCGGCTATGAACTTCTGCCCGGGCCGCCTGCCGACCAGCAGCTCGATTTCTGCAAGCAAGGCGTGGAGAGCAGTTTCGCCCTCCTGGGCAAGGACCGGTCCGGGCGCGTTGTGGTCGCCGGCGGCCCCTGGGCCGGGGAGGTGTGGCCGGAAGGCATGCTTGATGCTCCTCCAGGTCGTATCGGGGCGCTGCGGTGCCGGATCATCAGTCCCCGCGCCCAGATCGAGATCAAGCAGATGATGCCGGTCTGGGTTCCGGGCCGGCCTCGCCGCAGGAAGGACGCCGAGGACATCACCCGGCTGCAGGCAGCTCTGGGAGAGCAGGACACCCGCCCGGCATGAGGGCTTGAAGACACGCGCAGCCGCTAACGTCTGTGCGTGGCAGAACGGGTGCGCTTACGCGAGATCGATGACGACGAGGGTCGACGGCTGCTGAGGATCGTTCGCCGGGGTTCCGGCTCGATGGTGACCTGGCGGCGAGCCCAGATGGTGCTGCTGGCGGCCCAGGGCACGCCCGTCGCGAAGATCGCCGAGGTGGCGTTCACCAGTGCGGACCGGGTCCGGGATGTGATCCACGACTTCAACGCCGACGGGTTCGAGGCGCTCTACCCGAAGTACAAGGGCGGGAGGCCGAGAACGTTCAGCCTGCCCGAACGGCGCGAGGTCAAGAAGATCGCCAAGTCCAAGCCGGCCGAGCACGGCCTGCCGTTCTCGACCTGGAGCCTGGCCGAACTGGCCGACTTCCTGGTCGCCGAGGGGGTGGTCGATGACATCAGCCACGAGGGCCTGCGCAGCCTGCTCCGCGAGGAGGGCGTCTCCTTTCGACGCATAAAGACCTGAAAGACCTCCCGCGACCCCGACTACGCGGCCAAGAAGGCCCGCGTCGAGCATCTCTACGCGGTCGCCGACGGCGAGGTCATAGCCGCGGATGGCGAACCCGAAGTCGTCTTCTGCCTTGATGAGTTCGGCCCGCTCAACCTCCAGCCGCACCCCGGGAAACAGTGGGCGGAGCGCGGCGGACGGCACAAGGACCCCGACCGGGAGCCGAGGCGCCGCAGGCGTGCGACCTACACCCGCCCGCACGGGGTCCGGCATCTGTTCGCCGCCTACGACCTGGGCAAGGACAAGCTCTACGGCCGCATCAAGCCGAAGAAGAACCGGACGAGATTCCTGGAGTTCTGCCGCCACCTACGCAGCCTCTACCCGCCGAAGATCCGCATCGCGATCGTGCTCGACAACTTCTCCCCGCACCTGACCACGAAGAAGGACAGCCGGGTCGGCAACTGGGCTGCGGCCAACAACGTCGAGTTCGCCAACACAGCGACCAACAGCTCATGGCTGAACCGCATCGAGGCCCAGTTCACCGCCCTGCGCTACTTCACCCTCGACGGCACCGACCACGCCAGCCACAAGGAGCAGGGCAGCATGATCCGCCGCTACATCATCTGGCGGAACAAGCACGCCCAGGACGAGCGCCTACGTGACGTCGTGAACAGGGCGAACGTCGCCTGAGGCAGCCGCACCCCGACGGAACAACGCAGTCCACAGGAAGGACACGCCGAACAGCGCGGACTCGGGCGGCTCCTCCCGCATGCGCCGCAGTTCGACCTCTGTCAGATCGGAGAAGATCCGGCGCAGTGATTCGGGCGTGTAGGCGAGGCCACCCTGCAGATCACGCTCGCGGTAGAGGTCCGCGTCGGCGAGCTCCGACCCCATGCCCTGCTCGCCGGCGGCGAAGCTGGTGAGCGCGAGATGACCGCCGATGGCCAGGGCGCGGTCGAGAAGGGCCAGGTAGCTGACCCGGCGGTGCGGCGGCAGGTGGTGGAAGCATCCCGAGTCGACGACCAGGTCGTACGGGCCGGTCAACTCGGTGGTGGGGAAGGTGAAGGCGTCACCGCAGAGGAAGCGGACGTCTACCCCGGCCTGGCGAGCCCGGTCCTCGGCCCAGGCGATGGCCACCGGGGAGAGGTCCACGGCGTCCACCTCGAAGCCGTGAGACGCGAGGTGCAGGGCATTGCGGCCTGCCCCGCACCCCAGGTCCAGGGCCCGGCCGGGAGCGATCAGCCCCTGGTCGAGGTAGGCGGCGAGATTCTCGTCCGGCTTCGCCGCGAAGAACTGGACCGGCCTCGACCGGTCGGCGTAGAAGCGGTCCCAGAAGTCCTTGCCGTCGCCGGTCCCCAAGCGACCAGCCTCGGATTCGGATGTGAACAGCCCGTCCAAGAGTGCGAGAACCTCCTCGACGGTGCGTACGGTCCGGTCCATCCGGCCCCCCTTTCGACCGAGGTCGATCGTAGGAGTGAGGATGGCAAAGGGCCAGGTCAAGCGGTGTATTGCGGCGGCTGGAATGGGCTGCTGCGAGCCCCAGGAGGTGACCGGCAAGCACCCACTCCAGACCCCGACCCCGCGTCCGCCCAGCCATCCATCAGGAGCCAGAATGGGGCGATCCAGGGCCGAGGCAGAGACACCATTTTGACGATCTTTCCAGCGGTGCTACAGGGCCAACGTTGTCTGATGCGGCCCTAGGAAGCGGACGGGCCCTGGGCGAAGTTGCTGGAACACATCCAGGTCCGCGACGACCTGGTGGGCCGGGTGGAGTGGACCGTCTCCGCCGAATCCACGACCAACCGGCCCCACCAGCGTGCGGCCGGCGCCCGCAAAAAGGGGCCGCAGACGGGGATGAACCGGAAGATCCGGGCCGCTCGCAGGCGCGTTAGGCTCTCGACCGGTGTTTTGCCGACTCGTCACCACGGTTCCCTGTGCTCACACGAAGGCGCCCCTGGCCGCCGCGGCGTGGACCACGGCGGCCGATGTGCCGTCAGCCAGGAGGCCGGTGATCCGGAAGTACGACGTCTGGCCGAGCTGCATGGGCACGTATGTGCGGTGGATGCGGCCTGGGACCGCCGTGACGGAGGCGACCGGTTCGTATGCCCTGGTGGCCGCGTTCCAGCTCTCCACGCGGTACGTGGTGATGCCGGCGCAGGCCGTCTCGTCGGAGCAGGACCACTCCAGGCGGCCGCCGCTAGCGGCCATGTTGGCGGTGTCGAGGACAGTGAGCGGGCCGGTGTCGTTGCCGCGGGCGTCGTCGGGCCTGTTGTCGAGTTCGGTGGTGGTGACGGTGGGGGCCTGGTCGAGGGCGATGTGGTTGGCCCACTCGTCGACCGCCACGACGAGGAAGGTCACCGTCTCGCCGTCCGCCGCTCCGGCGCACAGCATCGCGTTCGGCAGGGCGGTGGGCCTGCTGGGGTCGACGGCGTCGGAGCACCCGGCGCTGTTGTAACCGGTGCTGCCGTCCGGTCGCCGTACGACCCGGGTGGCGCTGTAGCGGACGCCGCTCTCGGCGGGGGCGTCCCAGCTGAGCAGGACGCCGTCGGCGCGGGGCGTGGCGGTCAGGCCGGTGAGCGGGGCCGGGGGAACGCTCTCGGGGGTCACCGAATCCGGCGTGGACATCGGGGACGCGTTGCCGGCGGCGTCGGTCACCACGGCGCCGTAGGTGTAGGTGGTGCCGTCGAACGCCGGGAGTTCGTCCACGTACACGTAGACCGATGTCGGCATCGACTCCATCGACGTGGTGGCGATGAGTTCGGGGCTGTCGCCGAGGGTGTCGCCGGTGGAGCGGTAGATGCTCATGGTGCCGCCGTTCCTCATCTCCTCCTCGGTCCGGGCGTCCCAGTTGATCTTCAGCGAGCTGGGGGTGTTCGACATGTGAGACACGGCGATGACGGGCGCCGTCGGCGCGACGGTGTCGATCGGGTTGACCGTCAGGACGGGGGTGCCGTCGGACAGGTTCCCGGCGCGGTCGGTGACGGCGATGTAGTAGCGGAGGGGCTCGCCGTCGCGGCGCAGTCCGGTGTCGGTCCAGGTGGTCTTGTCGGTCAGGACCATGGGAGACCAGTCACCGACTGCGGTCTGCCGGTAGACCCGGTAGTAGGCGAGGTCCATCTCCTTGTTGGGCGCCCAGGAGAAGGTGGCGGAGTCGGAGTCCTTGTCGTACACGACCTTTGCCGCAGTGGGTGTGAGCGGCGCGACACGGTCCACGGATGCGTCGGTTCGGGGGGTGTAGGCGAACTTGACGGCGGCGGCGCCGGTCCAGTTCACGTAGTCGATACGGAGGGTGTGAGTGCCGCGGGGGATGGTCAGGTTCACGGTCCGGGAGACGGTGCTGGACCCGTTCTTCCAGAGGTCGATCTTGCGTGTGCCGTCGAGGTATACGCGGATGCCGTCCTGGCCGGAGGCGGTGAACGTGAAGGGTCCGCCGGAGCCGAAGTCGCGGGTGATCTGCCAGCGGACGCCGAAGTTGTTCGTGGCGATGCCGGAGACGCCAGGCGAGTTGGTGCCCCAGTTCTCGCTGATCGCGGTGTCACAATCCGTGCGCTTCGGAGTGCCGGAGAAGGAGGTGTTCGCGAAGAACTGACGGGTGTAGGTACTCGCGGTGCAGTTTGCCGCCGACGCCGGCGAACTGGTGACCGAGACAAGACCGCCCGTCATCGCGGCCACCGCCGCGGTCGCGGCCGCCAAGCGGGACTTCCGAACACTGCTCACTGCATCCCCTTTTGCACGCGTGACCGCCCCATGGGCAGTCGTACGAGAAGTGGGATTCATGAGAGCGGCTTTAGGTTGTACGGCCAAGGATGTCTGATCGCCGCTGCTGACGAGCCTCCTCGGACGCGGGCGTCGATTCGTTCCGGCTCGGGTCGTCCGAGACACCTCCGCGCCTCCAGGCGGGTCACAAGGTTCTCGTTCCGGCCAGAGTCGACTCGTCCTCGGCAGACATCCCGCACAGCGCAGAGCAGCGCCGTCCCTACCACGGAAGGGCCTCTGTCCGAGGTGTTTCTCTGTGCCCCGGCAGGATTCGAACCTGCGACACGCTTAGGAACGTCGCGCTGGTCCCCGCCCGGCTCCTCGGCTGGCGCTGGTCGGTAGCGGATCAGAAGGGCGGCGGCTCGGAGCTGAGTGAATCGGTGTATCCCAGGGACCACCGTCCCGGAATGGTCGCGCAGATCGCATCCAAATCGGCGCGTGTCCGGCCCCGGACGTGAAGCCAGCTGTGGACGTCGAGGCCGTCTTGGCGCTGCAGCTTGCCGGGGGCCGAGAACGAACGCACGGGGCACTCTTCCGGACCGGTCCACATCGGGTAGTCCGGCAGTTGGATCCGCTGAACGTGTTCGGGCACCGCATCAAGTAGGTCCGCCGGCAGCTCGCATGCGTTGTAGAGGCGTCCTCCGTCGCTGAACAGCGTCTCGCTCAGTGCGAGCTCGACGCAGGCCAAGGACACCCGGTCCATGAACGGCACCCAGCCTTGCCGCGCCTGGATGAAGACCCGGGGGATCCTCTTGGTCAAGGTCGGTAAGGCGTACGCCCCAGAAGGCGCAGCCCTGGTTCTCGCTGCGGAATACGAGGACACCGCCGCACTCGTCATGCACGAACATCTCGTGAGGCGGCAGCAGGGGGTCCTGGTTGGCGACCAGGTCGGTCCGGGCTCCGGCGAGCGTATAGAACTCGTGCAGCGCAGTCGGTAGCGAGCAGCCGAGAGCCGCCTCTGCCTGCGCCAGTTCCGCCCGGGGCGTGCCGTCGTTCTCGGTCAACGGATCAACCCAGGCACCAGCAAAGCTGCGTATGAATGCCCAGGCCCGCTCCCGGTCGGAAACCCCGCCGCCCAGAGCCTCGGCCACGTAGCTCCGGAACTGTCACGGTGAGGTCCGGGGCCCACTGATAGGGCAGAACTACCGGCATGCGCGCAAGCTGGGGTGAGTAGTGGGTAAGGGCGCTGAACAACGGACCAGTCATGGCCTCTCATCCGGTGCATCGCCCTTGGTGCCGGGGAAAATCAGTCGTGCGCTGAGGCCGATCGCCCCCAAAGCTCCCAGCATGAGGCCGGCACGAAGCCATTTCATGTCGCCCTCCCAGTCCTGAGGGCTGCCGAAGACCCTCCAGAACACGCCAGCGATACCAATCAGAAGGAGCGCTACGCCAGCGATGCGGCTTAATCGAGGATGCATACGCTCATGATCCATGCGCACCATGGGAGGTGTCATGACGGTCATCCCGTGATGACGCGACTCACAAACTGTTCCGGCTATGTTGAACTCGTCTCACTGACCACGTGAAGGCCGACGAAGCTGCTCCGGAAGAAGGAAGGGCACCGCAGATCACGCCACGGTATTGATGTCAGCCGTCCATCAGATCCGGGTAGGGGCAGAGCTCTAGCGGGGCGGTGGGACGGTCGGCCCACTTCCACCAGACGTGTTGGTCGGGGCAGCCCCAGACCACTCGACATGTGCGGCGGTCGTCCTCCTCGCGGTGACAAAGCACCATCGCGCCGGCCCTCAACGGGCCACCGCACTGGGGCCAGGTCGGTACTGACTCGATCGGCATCCCCGCAACAGTCCTTTTCTTGGATCCGGCGCTCAGATCACCTCCGCTTGGGAAGCTGAGGTGATCTGAGGCATGCCTGCTGCTGAGCGCTATGGATGCTTGGTGCGAGGCCGTTTGATTCCCTGGTGTGTCCCGTGGTTCCCCGCACGATCTGGCACAGACCTGGCACGACCTCGTCGCTCGCAGTCGGCCAGCGCCAGGCGTCGTGTTTCTCGCGATCGTGGCGGACCCAGCGGCTTCACCGTCGCAGCCGTCTTACCGGCTCGGCCCCAACAGCCCGTCGACATCGCGGACATCACTTCACCACGACGTTGTCCCCGGACGACGCTGACGGGCCGGTGGTGGTGTTGCCGTGGTACAGCCAGCGCCACGTGCCCGTCTTGGAGGCCTTCACGGTCGTCCTGAGATCCCCCGAGCCGTTCGCGTACACCTTCTTCACCGTGGTGTAGGAGGTGGTGCCGGCAGGCTTGAACTGCAGGTTCACCAGGCGGCCTCCGTAGGAGGCGTACTTCTTGGTCTCCCAGTTGGCCCGTGTGACCTTGCCGGTCACGGTGATGGTCCCGTCCTTGGACACCGGTTCGGGCGAGGCGTTGACGGTCAGGCGGGAGTTGCGCTTGACGTGGACCGTCAGACCCTTGTCGTCGGTGTCACCGCCGCCGCCCTTGAAGGACACCTCGGCTCCGACCTTCCAAGCCCCGGCCTCGCTGTTACGCATGTCCCACACGCTCGGGTCGAAGTACATCGTCTCGTCGAAGTCGCAGACGCCCGAGCTCACGGTGATGCAGTCGCTTGTCTCGATGGCGTGCCACAGCCGATCATCCGCACCATCGCGATACAGGAACACCGCTGGCCACTTCCAGTTGTGGGTGGTCGCCATTCGGAAGGAGGCGGGCACCGCAACCTCCGACACCCCGATCACAATCGGCTTGCCCCCGTTCACCTGGACACGGGTGAACGAGACCCCACCCTCGGCCGCCCCGGCCGGCGCCGCGGCCACGGCCGTGAACACCGCCGCCGCACCACCGGCTACGACGACTCTCCAGACCTGCTTCCCCACCTGATCCCCAATCCTCTTACGCGAAGGCACAGAAGGCTCATCCCTCCAGCGCCTTACAGACAGCCGGCACCCGCGCGGGGTTGTACACCTGCGAATCACAATGGGGCATCAGATCATCCCCGCCGACCAGTAGTGAGGCAGCTTCCAGCAGCTTGGGAACGTCCATGCCTCGATTCTGGACGATGCTTTCTGTTCCGTAGGCTGCGCAACCCGTAGCCGCATGCTCCGCTGAAACGGGACAACGGGAACGGAACCGGCAGCCGCCCGTCAGGCGGCAGGCCGTTACTCACTGTGGTGGCCGCCCGTCAGGCAGCGGCAGCTGGCCTTCGCCGTTCCTCGGTTCGGGCTCGGGTGCTGGCGAGGCAGTAGAAGTCGGGGCCAGTTTCGATGATGGTGCCGTTGAAGGTGAGGCGTTCGGCGTGCTCGCTAAGGTCACTACGTGGTGATCGCTACCGAGTTGCGCCCCGACCCGGAGAGCTGGGGGCGATCGTCGAGGCCCGTCAGGCGCTCAATCGAGTCGGGCCGCCGAGTGCCTGCCGTCCCCGCAGTGGCCACAGCCCGGGCTCCACGCCGCGCGGCCTGGCATGCCAGCGGCCCCTCTGGCACCCGCGTAGTGAGCGGGGGCCAGAGGGGCCGGGAGATTCCGGGTCCGTTGGGGTGGTCAGGCCGTGAGCTTGGGTGCGCGTTTTGCCAGCCACGTCAGGCCGGTGAGCCGTTCGGGGGTGTCGGGGATGGCGAGGTAGAAATTCAGGACCGCCAGGTGATGGGCCGCCAGGTCGCCCAGTGCGAACACCGAGCGTCGCAGCGTGCCGTCCGCCGCGATGCCGGTGATCCGCTCTTCGGCCTTGCGTACGCATGTGTGCTGGCCGGCTGCCGCCGCCTCCATCGCCGATACGAACGCAAGGCCAAACACTTCCTCGCCTTCACGAGCATCGTCATCTAGCTGCGCCGCCTGACCGGCTGATGTGCCGCTCCAACACCTTGACTGCCAGGTCATGGCCGTACTGAACGGCGAGGTCCATGGGCGTTCGCCCGTCGGACCCTGGGAACTGTGGGTCAGCGCCGAAGGCCAGGAGTACTGCGGTGGTATGCACGGTCAGCGGACAGCCGCTCTGCAAGGCGCCATCGCCTTCCGCGTCAATGGCGTGCGTCAGGAGCGTCATGCTGCCGCATACCTCATCGGGGTCGACGCCCTTGGCCAGCATCTGCGCCAGAGCCTCTGCGTCCTCGTCCTCCACCGCCTGGTGGGCCGGTGTCCAGATGTTCTCCACGGCAGCATTCAACCGTTGCTGCACCAGCCCGGCCAGCACCTCTTCCAGCCTCTGATCGCCAATTGAATGGGCTATAAGGTGACCCCCATGGCACCAGGGGGGGTGCGGCCGCCGCGCGGCCGCACACACCATCGGCCTGCTGACCGCCTCCACACTCACCACCGTCGGCTGTGGCAGCAGCGGCCCGGCCGCTGCCACCCACACACCCACGCTCGGCGTGCAGGCCACCGCCTGCTCCGCTGCCGCGTCCAAGGCCCGCGTCATCACCTGGGCCGTTGCCGCCGGCCGGCCCAGCGGCAACGACGTGGAGACTGCCATGTCGGACTTCCTCGGCCGCGCACAGGGGCACCCAAAGGAGACGATCTACGAGACGTACCGGAACACGGGTGTCGCCGACATCGCGAAGGGCCGCTCAGAGAAGGGCACGAGCCCGTCGTCGAGCTCAACCGCTACACCCCCGCCATCGGCAGAAGTGTGCGGCCGCGTACGACTAGGGTCCGCAACCTTTGGAAGATGCGGGCCCGTACGAGAGCGGAGCGGCAGATAACAACTCCTTGCGGTCGCCTGTGGCGCCCTCGCCGGCCCGGCCGGCCTACCCCACCCCCAGGAGGAGTGATGTTCGACCTCATCGTCATTGTGCGCGTACCCAAGTCCGAGCCGACAGATCGCAGCACCGAGCGGTGGCACGCACCACCGTCGGCGCCACGATGATGCGGGGCGTGAGCCTCCAGCCATGGGCGGCGTCGGATCAGAAACAAACACAAGGAGTCATTAGCGGTGAAACGCCGCAAAGGTGGATGCTCCGTCAGTACGGTCCGCTGTGTTCGGTGCGCCTTAGGGCGTGCTCCAACAGAATGGGGAGGGTGGAAGAGGAATGAGACGACTGCTTCAGTCACTCCTGACCGTTTGCGCGATGGGAGGCGCCACACTGCTGGCTACAGCGCCCACGGCATCGGCCTACGGACCGTCCTACTGCAACAGCTCCACATGCAGCCTGTCCAACTCGCCCAGCACCGGGGGCATCTACTTCGAGATGCCCCGGCTCACCCCGGTCACCATGCTCTGCTGGACCGACAACCAGTGGTGGAACGGCACGAATCGCTGGTTCAAGGTCAACACGGTGTACGGAACGGGCTACATGATCGCCACCCAGGTCTCCAACCAGACACGCGTTGGGCACTGCTGACAGCCCACGGCTTACCGAGCACTAGCCGGACCGGCCTGGTGCCTGACGCCACGCGGGCGTCGCGGGGTCCGCACCCACTGTGTGCGGACCTTTGCCGTGTCCACGAGCAGCCTCAGCGCAGGAACGCCCAGGCGAGCAGGACGGTGAACAGGACCACCCTGGCGAGGATTTGGCCGCGCGGCACCTCCATCGGCCGGGCAACCGGCACCACGATGACGCACTCGCTGTCTGGCTGGAGGCCGGCGTGCTCCAGCAGCCGATCGCGCTGGATCTCCACAGTATGCCGTCCGTGGAGCACAGCCGGGTGCCGTAGTGGGGGCCGGGAACCCATCAGGACCATCGCCGCGGGCGCGGGGAGCACGGCGCTCCGGCCACCGGCGCGGAGAAGGACGCGGGACCCTGCGGGCGCCGGGACGACTACTCTCTGGCGATCATCTCCGCGAGTCTCCGGTGCTGCCTCTCGTCATTTCCGGCCCGGCTCCGAGGCAGTATGTCGCCTCTCGTTGATGTGGTCGGCGCTGGGATGGATCCGGTCTCCCATGCTCTGTTTCCTTCAGGGTTAGCACCTGCCGGGACACCTATGCATGCCGGCAGCGGCGGGGCGGTTGGATCACCGCCCCCTCGTTGGGGCGGTGATCCGTACCGTGGCCGGGCTGCGTCGACGGTCACGATATTCCCCAGGTAGTGGGCCGTCGCGTTGCATGATGTGGAGCGAGTCCGCGTGCTTGTGGCCGCGCCATCGTGGCCCCTGCCGTCCCCGGTGGTGGCTGTCGCGGCAGCGGCCTGAGAAGCTGTCCTAGCTGGCACGGGCTAGTTAGCGGGGGACATTCGAGGTGCATCGCGACGATCAGCCAGTCAATCTTCCGACCGCGCTGTCGCAAGAGCGAGTCGCTGAGATCAACGAGGTCCTCGACCAGATCACACGCTGGGCGAGGGGCCGCGAAGACATTGTTGGCCTGCTCTTGGTGGGGTCTTGCGCCCGCAACGCCGCGCGGCCGGACTCCGACATCGATGTTGTCCTGCTCACCACGGAGGAGTCGCAGTATCTCCGTGAGGATGCCTGGGCCGCGGAACTCGGGCTGGGCGAACTGATCCGCACCCAGTCGTGGGGACCGATCACAGAACGACGCTATGCCACGACCTCCGGCTTGGAAGTCGAGCTGGGCATCGGTTCTCCGACCTGGGCAAACACAGATCCCGTCGATCACGGGACGCATCGTGTCGTCACCGACGGCGCCCGGGTGTTGCACGACCCGGCAGGCATTCTTACCAACCTTCTCGCCGCCTGCTAGGACTTGTCCGGGCGAGCCCCAGTGAGGCTACGAGCCGAGCCCTTCGGCGGCGAGGTGTGTCAGCTCCGCGTGCAGGACGAAGGCCTCCGCAACGCGGCCCATGAACCGCAACACTCCGGCCAGGATGAACCCAACCTTGAGCGCCTGGGAAGAGGCCCCCGCGGCCCGGTACCCTCCATCGCGGCCCGTAGGAGACCTTCGGCCCCGCGGGACGGCTGGACATCAGGGCGCGCGCCAGTTCTACCCGGCTCTCTGTGCTGCCAGTCGCCTCAGCCATGACCCGTTGGTGGGTCTGCGCCAGGTTCATGGCGGCGGAACTGTTGTCGCCCGAGACCAGCGTCTGCACAACGGAGTTCAGACGTTCCCAGTCCTGTGCCCGGTTAGGGCACAGCTGCCTTGAGCGGGCGCCTCACCCCCGCATCGCACAGCCCGCCCGCCGGGCCGACACCGGGAGAGGACAACGGGGCGAGCAGAAGGTCGGCAAGCACGGAGTCGACGACCACTCCAGTGG
Source organism: Streptomyces sp. NPDC002386 (assembly GCF_053593175.1). NCBI lineage: Bacteria > Bacillati > Actinomycetota > Actinomycetes > Kitasatosporales > Streptomycetaceae > Streptomyces > Streptomyces sp. NPDC002386. The sequence continues at coordinate 101,514 of NZ_JBSFBX010000019.1, read as the reverse complement.
ACGGGCACAGGGCGGAAGATTTCGAGGTCAGCAGCCAGTAGGGTGTACCAAGAGCAGGTTTAGTTTCACAGGCCGCCATGGCGCCGAACGCCTCTTCCAGGTCCGGATGGAACGCGGGGAGAAGAACGGTGTTGCCCTGCAGTTTTGACTCATGCTCGGACCCCTGTCCGGAATCCCGGCCTGCACCTATGAGGTGACGCTCCATGCGGACGCCAATCCGTTGTCGGCCTTCGGATGACGTCACTGCGCTCGGCTGGCCAGCCATCCAGTTGGGGACTCGGCGCGGATTTCAGCGGTCTGGAAGGAGAGGTGCTTGCCCTGGCCACCGAGTACGACTTTCATCCCTGCGACGGTGCCAGTGTTTATGGGCCAGCCGGACCACGCGTCCACCTCGAAGTTCGTCACGCCCAGGCAGACCAGGGCGAACCCGACCGCGTTGTGGCCTCGCGCCTGCCACAGCTGCGCGGCACCGGCAGGGACATCAAAGGCGAAGAACCTCAAGGTGACCGACGCTTCGCGTTCGTCGATCAGGACGGAGGTTAACTCGTAGTCGCTCAGTGGTGGCGGCGGGGAACCAAGGACTACGCGGACCGTCTCGGGGTTGGCCAACTCGGCAGACCAGTCCTGGTCACCGCTCATAGAACGCCTTCGCTGTCGTGGGAGGCAGTACCTGGTCCGGGTGTAGACGCTGGTCGAGCTGGCTCTCGAACCACCGCCGAGCCTGGTAGGGATCGGCGCTGTTGGAGCGGTAGGCGTTGAGATGGCTGGCCCTGAGCGCCGCATGCGCAGTGAAGTCCAGCGAGAGCCCCGACCCGCTCACCGCCACTGTGATCCGACGCGCCCGGCTCTCGAGGAAGAGGGCGAGCTCGATGTCGACGACGGTGCGATTGGGAACACCCCGCATCCGCAGGTCTTCGCCCACGCCGATGAACTCGATCTGTGCCTCGAACCGGTCGCATTCGGCTTCGGTCCACGCCGCAGGAGCGAGGTCCGGGAAGCGTTGGAGTTCGACCCGCAACTTCACAGCGGCACCGTACGGACTCAGCTGCACTGATCTGAGAACCAGTTGCTCTAAGGGCGGCAGCTCAGAGTAGAGCGCGGTCAACCGCTCGGAGTCGACCAAGAGCTCCGGCCACTTGCCGGCCGACATAGGTGCGTCCCCCGCTCTGCATGCTTCGCGCCCTGGTGTCCGATCCTTGCCCATAGTGCAGTCGGAGAACAACAAAAAGTACTTGAGCTGGGATGATACTGCCTGTCCACTGCCAGGTTTCATTGCCCACGACGAGGCACGTTCCAGATGAAGCGCAAGGTGTCCTATCACGCGTGCGGATTGCGGAGGGCGGCTCGGGAGTGGTCTCGTTGGCCGGCGGGGTGCTGCTGGTGGAGACCGTCCGTCGGACCGGTCTGGACACCGCAGTGTCTGCGGCCCTCGCGCCGTGGCCAAAGCCGCAGGCGGTGCACGATCCCGGGTACGACGCGGTCGACCTGCCCATGGACCGCTTCACTGTCACGGTCGGCGACGTGGTCGGCCACGGGCTGATGGCCGCCACCGTCATGGGCAGGCTCCGCAGCGCGCTGAGCTCCGCCACCCACACCGTTTACGGCCCGGCCCAAGCTTTGGAGGTCCTGGGGTTGTATGCGCGCTCCATTGAGGGCGCGCTGGCCGCCACCGCGGTCCAGGTCCCCCGGTACGCCTGCCCCTGCTGCCCGCCGGCCGGGAGACGGCCGACGGGCAGCAGGAGGTGTAGGAGCGGCTCGTCGCGGCCTGAATCAGCGTTCGGCGAAGACAGGCGTCCAGGGCTGCCGGAACATCTCGGCGGGCTGCTCGCGGACGCCGCTGAGCGGTACGGCCTCGTCGCTGCCGATGGTGACCAGCACCAGCCGGGGCCGGTAGCTGGTCGAGCCGGGCGCCCGCTCCCAGGCGATCAGCCGCTTGTCGTCCACCCAGGCGAGCAGCTCGGCGCCGCGCACCTCGGCCAGGCGCCTGCCGGTCAAGGGGTCGCGGATCGCGGAGTACGAGACGTTGTGCCGCTCCCTCACAAGCCCCCAGGCGGCGAGCCTGCCGTCCGGGGACAGCCGGGCGCCGACGTCCCAGCGCAGGTACCGCTCGTTCGCGGGCGCGGCGGCCTCCCGGCCCCGGAGGTCGTAGAACTGCTCCGTCCCGTCGCGCTCCCCCACGATCCTCGCGAACACCAGGGTGCCGTCGCGGCTGAAGGCAAAGTCCTCACGGGAGTTCTCGACGCGGTCCGCGGACACACCGGCCCAGGAGCCCTTGCCGGAGGCCACGTCCACGACCTCGAAGCCGGTCCTGATCCGGACGCCGGTACGCGGGAACCACGTGCTGGTGCCAGGTTTGGGGCCGACGCGCGATTCGTACTGGTCGGGGCTGTCGTCGTAGGTCGTGGCGACCAGCTTGCGGCCGTCACTCGAGAACGCAAGCCCTCCGACGCCCCGGTCCACCGGGATCCACCGCTCGACCTCCCCCGTCGCGAGGTCGAGCAGCCCGATCCGGGCGGCGGGCAGCGTACGCTCCAGCACGGCGGCGGTGCGCAGACCGGGGGCGACGGCGACGTACGACCACCGGGTGTCCTTCTCGTACCTGCCGGTGCCCGGGTTCAGCAGCCAGTAGGTGCGCAGGCCGACCGCCTGGTCCGCGCTCCGCCTGACGATCCCCGTCGTGTAGTAGGCGGCCAGCGTGCTCCGTCCGGCCGAGATCAGGTCCCGCGGCGGCGACTGGTCCGGGTGGGCCTTCACGTCACCGGAGTTGAGCACTCCCGCGGGCCGTACGTCGTGCTTGCCGCCCTCGTCCAGCAGCGGCACCCCGGCGGCCACGGCGACCACGGCGGCGGCGCCCACTGCGGCGGACACCAGCCGACGGGCCCGGCGGCGGCGCTGGACCGCCAGCACCCGGTCGGCGAACCCAGGTGCGGGCGGCCCCTGCTCGGCGGCCTGTTCGCGCAGTGCCTCGCGGACGAGTTCCTCGGCGTTCACGGCTGCACCTCCACGGTCGAAAAGTCAGGGGACGGCCCCCGGCCGGTGCCGCCGAGCGAGGCGAGTTCGGGCGCGAGGGCGCGCAGCCGGGCCAGGGAGCGGTGGGTGGTGGACCGCACGGTGCCGACGGAGCAGCCCAGGAGCCGGGCCACGTCGGCCTCCGGCAGGTCCTCGAAGTAGCGCAGCACCAAAACGGTGCGCTGGCGCGGGGTGAGCCGGGACAGAGCGGTCCGCAGCACGAGCCGCAGCTCGGCGGCGCCCGAGCCGTCCGCGGCCGCACCGGCCTCTGGCGGCTCGGCGACCACGACCTCCCGCCGACGCCACGCCGACCGCCAGCGGCTGATCTGCTGCCGGTACAGGACGCGCCGGACATAGGCCTCCGGTTCGTCGATACGCGACCACCGCCCGGCCGCCTTGACCAGCGCCGTCTGCAGCAGGTCCTCGGCAGCGTGGCGATCCCCGCCGGTCAGCAGGACGGCCGTCCTCAGCAGCGCCGTCGACCGCCCCGCCACGAACTCCCGGAAGCTCTCCTCCGCCTGGGCATCCATCGTCACCTTCCCCGCCCCCGGGGCCGACCCGCTGTCCGCCCCCTGCCACCCAAATGACGCCCGGAGAGGCGGCCCGCTATGCCTGCCGCCGGAAAAAAGTTGCCGCTGCCGGCCCATGGCCGATGGGGTGCTCACGCACGAACTCCCTCCCCGGACCGGCCCGGGGGCCGTGGAAGGGCGCTCGACGGTGAACGACGCCGCAACTGCTTGCAGCTCGGCGGCAGATCGTGACGTCGGTCGTCATACGGCGAGTACCACTGCCTGCCGGCCAAGGCGCAGCGCTGGCCCTGCTCGGGAGCGGCGACGTCTGCTACCGCCACCGGTAGGGGTCAGCGACGGTGTCCGCCGTAGCGGCCGCCGTCGTTGCGCGTGAGTAACAGCCACGACTGGGACCGCCGGCTCGAGGACTGGTGACCGCACCGGCCGCTCGCAGCATTGCGCTGAGCACGGACGGCAGCGGGCGCAGTCGCGCATACTGAGCGCCGACCTCCATCAAGGCATACTCGAACCCGTCTGCGGAATCATCTGTCTCCGACGGCTTCTGAAGGCACTCCAAGCGCAGCGGTAGGCTGACGCGTGACCTCTGCTCCCCACGGCGTACCTGCGTCACTCCGCCCTGAGCCCAGCCAAGAAGCGGACGACGCGTTGATCAAAGCTCTGCAGGGTCGAGCATGGGATCCGGGTCTGCGATTCGACCGCGCGGAGGTCCCTGTCGCGTCGCGTTCCCGCTCGGTCATACCGCCCCAGATACCGAACTCGATGCGGTGGTCGAGGGCTTCGGCCAGACACTCGATGCGCACTTCGCAATCTGCGCAGAGCGCCTTGGCCCGCCGCTGGCTCGGGTTGCCGTCCACGAACAACTCGTCCGGGTCGGAACTGCGGCAGGCGGCGTACTCACTCCAGTGGCCCCGGGCACTCACCATGGCTACCCCTTCCCCCACTGCGGCTGGCGGCAGCTCCACCTTACGGCTCTGGTCAGAGCGGGTACAGCACGGTCCAGCGGACACATCAGTCGACGAGGCCGTCGCTCAGCAGGCACCCAGCCGTCTCGGTGCGGCCGGCGACCGATGGGGCAGAGCTGCGATATGTGGTGGAGCTGGGGTGTCAGGGATTGCCGCTCACCCGTAGGGCGGGATGAAGCGATAGAGGATCAATGCTGCCACTGCGGCGGCGAGGCAGGGTGTCCTGATGCTCCGTCCCCGACCGTGACGGTCCAATTGCCACACAAGCGTCAACAGGGCGAACAGCAGGAGGGCACCTGTGAGCAGATCAGCGGCTTCGAATCCTTCGGCGTGGAGCATGACGGAATGTAATTACACGTGGCGCTCAACTGTCCACAGGTCACACTGGTCGGTCGGCGGCTGCTGTGGGAGGCATCGCCCATGACTGGACGCTGTGAATTGCTCGCCGCCGCGCCCCCGTAGGAGCGGCGGAGCCCGGGACGACGTCGTGATGGGCGTCGGCTCGTGGTCGGAGGCGCGCCGCGCTACAGGATGAGCTGGGCCGGACTCTTCTCGCCGCGTACCTCGCCGGCGAGAACGCGCTCCGACAGAGCACCGAGGTCCATCGCTGTGGACTCATAGTCCGCCATCGCCGCACTGATCTTTTCCCGCAACGGGAGTTGCATCTCTGTCCTACCCTTTCATGGGCTCCGCCCGGACCCTCTTCGGTGGCCCGGGCGGAGAAGCAAGGTGGACTACTTACGGCTTGTTTGGAATGCCGTCCCTCCTCCTGCCGGCGCCGCCCGGTGGCGGCTTCCCGGTAGGAGGTCCGTGGCCCGCGCAAGGGCGGCCAAGCCAAGGAGGGCACAAGTCATGACGTCGTCACAGCTGTTGGCGAAACGGCTTGGCGAACTCGCCCGGTCTGTCCGGTCCCCTACCGCCCGGCCAGGTACGCGCCGAGCACGGGGTCGAGCCAAGTGAGCCACTCGGTCAGCCGGGCCGTCCGGCGGGCGTTCAGCTCGCACTCGAACACGCTGCCGTCCCACAGCCGGACCGTCACCGTCAGCCGGTTGCCCCGCGGGGTGCGCACCACCCCGGCGATCTCCGCCCACTCGAAGTCCGCCGCTGCGCCCCCGACTTCGAGGATGATCCCGGTCGCGTTCACGACGACACGGCTGTCCCGGTCGGTGAGCACCACCTCGGGCGCGCCCAGCGGGACGGGCGGTCCGAACCCGTACGGGCTCCCCGGCGGGGTCGCGGGAAGCGACGGCGGCTGCCGGTACGCCGGGGGGGCTGGCGCGAAGGGCTGCGGGGCGGGCGGGGCGTACGGGGAGGGCGCCGGGGGAACGGCGACGGTCGGGGAGTACGCCGGCGGACCCGGCTCCCGGGACTCTCCCGTGACCGAGTCGAGCAGCCGGGAGGGCGTCGGCCGGGCCGCGGGGTCCTTGGCCAGGCAGGCCGAGACCAGGTCCGTCAGCCCGGCGGGCACGGCGGCCAGGTCGGGCGTCTCGTGGACGGAGCGGTACATCAGCCCCATGGGTGTGCCCTCGCCCCAGGCGCTGCCACCGGCTGCGGCGACCAGGACGGCACCGAGGGCGAACACGTCGGCGGCGCCGGTCACGTCGTGGCCGAGGGCCTGCTCGGGGGCGAGGAAGCCGGGAGTGCCGAAGGCGGTGCCGGTGGCGGTGAAACGGGTGGACTCCACGGCCCGGGCGATCCCGAAGTCCAGCACCCGGGGCCCGTCCTCGGCCATGATGATGTTGCCGGGCTTGAGGTCGCGGTGCACCAGGCCACGGGCGTGGATGGACTCCAGCGCCTCGGCGAGGGCGGCGGCCAGCGCCCGTAGCTGCGGCTCGTCCATCGGGCCCTCGGCGGCGAGCCGGGCCGCGAGGGTCAGCCCGGGGATGTAGGCAGTCGCCAGCCACGGCGGGTCGCCGTCGACGTCGGCGTCGACCACGGAGGCGGTGTGGAAGCCACCGACCGTGCGGGCCGCCTCGACCTCGCTGCGGAATCGCTCCCGGAAGACCGGGTCCGCCGCCAGCTCCGGCTTGGCCACCTTCAGCGCGACCGCGCGCCCACCCCGTGTCCGGGCCAGGAACACGGTCCCCATCCCGCCCTCACCCAGCTTGCGCTCGACGAGGTACCCCCCTATCCGCTCCATGCGCACAGTATGGCGGCAGATCCACTGTGCTCCGCCACCCGACGACCGGCCCGACACAGGCCGTATGGGCCCAAGTGAGCCTTACAACTCATGCAACACATGAGGCCGTTCTTATGTCACGGGCCATTGACGCAGCACTCTTGATCGTCTTCTGAGCGGCGCCTAGGCTCTCATGCCTATGGAGATGGGGGAACCAGATCCCGGACGGCGACGGCTCGACGGGCTGGCCAGGCGTCGTGTGGCCGCAGGTTTGCTGGCCGTGGCAGGGCTGGTCATTTTGGGCACAGTGTTCGTCGTACCGCCGGGGGTGGTGGTCGACCACGATCTCGGCGGGGCGAGCGTCGCCGCGCAGGATCGGCTGAAGGCGGTGAACGATGTCCGTACGACGCTGCTGCAGGTGGTCGGCGGCCTGGTCGTGCTTTTCGGCGCGTACGCCACCTGGCGGCAACTGCGGGTGAGTCAGGACGGTTTGCGCGCCACCCAGGAGGGCTACGTCACCGACCGCTTCAGCCGGGCCGTCGACCAGCTCGGCAGCGACAAGCTGGATGTGCGCATCGGCGGGTTGCACGCGCTGTGGCGGATCGCGGAGCAGTCCGCCCGCGACCGGGAGGCCATCATCTCCATCCAGGCCGCGTATCTGCGTACACACCAGCCCTGGCCACCCGCAGGGCCGGAATCACCAGCGGCAGACGTGCCCATCAACAACATCGCACCCCTGGAGACCCGGGCCGCCGATGCCCAGGTGGCGCTGACCGCGCTCGGCGTGCTGTGCCAGCACCGGGAGCAGTCCTGGGTCAATCTCAGCGTCACCGACTTGCGCCGGGCCGACTGCGACGGACTGTGGTTCCCCGAGGTCAACTTCGACCGCGCTTGCATGGAAGCGGCGGGCCTGTACCACGCCAATCTGACCCAGGCGTCCCTGGTCTCGGTCAACCTGCGGCACGCCGACCTCACGACTGCGATTCTCCGCCGGGCTCGCTGCGTTCTGGCCGACCTACGGGCCGCGAAGCTGGTCCAAACCGACTTGCGTGACGCCGACTTCACCCAGACCGACCTGCGCGAGGCAAACCTGCGCAAGGCCGCCGCCCACGGGGCGGTCTTCCATCGCGCCGACCTCCGCTTGGCCGACTTGCGCGGCACCGACTTGAGCACCGCCAACCTTGTCGAAGCACGCCTGACCGGCGCCCTTGCCAGTGAGCACACCCACTGGCCCGCCGACTTCGACCACACGGCCGCCGGAGTCGTCGACACCGATGACCCCGGACTCGAGCCCTCACCCCTCCTCCAGCCGCCCGGTATGACGTGGCAGGCACCGCCGCTGCGGTCCACTCCCTGACCAAGACGCGTCGGTCAAGTCCGCGGCGACACCGCAATCCGCCCGAACGGCGTCGCTCCTCTTCAACGGCACGCTGATCGCGCAAAGCCCCAGACCGCCAGACAGACCCCAGAGCTGGTATCGCTCCCCGGTCGTCAGCAGCGGCACCAGGGGAGGCGATGGCGAGCCGGCACTTGGTCAGGACCGCGGTGCGGACGTCGGCGACGTAATCGTCGGTGTCGGTAACGCGGACGGCGAACGGATCGGCGCCAGGCAGGCGCACCCAGGCCAGCCACCAGGCGGGCACCGCAGACGTAGGCGGAGCGGAAGTGCTCCGAGACTACGGCGGTCGACCCATGAGCGGGGGGGGCTCAAGGACGGCGGGCGCGTCGCCGGCGGGCGGCAGTGAGGAGCTGGGGCGGCGCCTCGGGGGCGGCAGCTTGTGCGCGGCCCTGACGTCGCAAGCCCCGGCCCGCAGAGGCCCCGAAGCCCGGCACCGACCCCGAAGGGTGCGCAAGCCGTACCCGGCGCCTCCAGCCCTAATTCAGTACCCAGCCAATGTGTCACTCGTCCTGCGACGCGGTGTGTGCTGTCAGCACACACCGAAAGGTGCTGAGCCTGCGCCCCTCAGTCGCAGGGAACGCCCCCCCATGGCTCCACCGTCACCGCGGGGCTCTCGAGCAGGGCCTTGGCCTCGGCCTCCGGGCTCGGCGCGCTGCCGAGAGCGGAGGCGAGCTCGGCGCTTGCGAGATCGGCCCGCTCGGCGTATTCGGCCTGCGTGGGCTGGCGTTCGCCAAGCGGTTTCGTCGTGCTGCGGGTCCTGCGCTGCGGCCACGGCCCGGTCGGTCAGGGTGCGGTGGGCACCGCCGTATCGAGGCCGCGGGTGGCGACGGGCTGGGCGCTGCCGTCGGCTAGGCGGTAGGACAGCCCCACGATGGCGGTCCGGCCGTCGGCCACCGCCTCGGCCAGGACGCGGGAGCGCTCCAGCAGGAGGTCCACGGTGTGCTCGATGTGCTCGGCCAGGATCTCTTCGGCCGTCTCGCGTCCGGCGGCGCGGGCGGCCAGCACGCTTGGGGTCACCCGTTCGACTACGTCCCGGACGAAGCCGCCCGGCGTCTGCCCGCTCTCCAGAGCCGAGCAGGCCGCGGCGACGGCGCCGCACGAGTCGTGGCCGAGGACGACGACGAGCGGCGCATTGAGTACATCCACGCCGAACTCGATGGATCCGAGCACCTCTGTACCGGCGACATGCCCGGCGGTTCGGACGACGAACAGGTCGCCCAAGCCCCGGTCGAAAATGATCTCGGCGGCCAGCCGGGAGTCAGAGCATCCGAACAGCACGGCGAAGGGCTTCTGGGACGGTGCGATCTCGGTGCGGCGGATGGCGTCCTGGTTCGGGTGCTCGGGGGTGCCGGCGACGAAGCGCTGGTTACCAGCCTGCAGCAGTTCGAAGGCGTCGCGGGGAGTCAGGGTGCGGATCTCTGTCATGTCCGCAGCTTAAGAGTCAGCACCAGCCCTCGCACCGCCTGGCGTGACGCTGAGTTTCCTTGCGGCCACCCCGACCGCACCCGGCGCCTACCCGCGGTCCGCGAGTACGAACTCGCGGACCGCGCTCACCAGGAAACGTCTTCTGTGATGCTCCCCTACCATTTCCGGCGTGCCGGGAGGGGCTGCTGGCCCGGCCGGCCGACAGTGAAGGCGTGCTGCGACAGCCGCCGTACTCAAATTGCGCGGCGCCTCGAGCTGGTATACCGGCGCGGCGTGGCAACAGCGCGGGGCAGGAGCTGGGCTGGGTCACCGCGGCGGGCCGCCAGCCGGCGGCGGCCTGGCGAAGGGGCGAGACGGTGCAGCGGGTCTCAGGTGAAGCAGATCGGGCTCCTTCCGCCCATATCTTCTGTCGTTCTACGCCATCGTTCGAACGTGCTCGAATCGTGGCAGAAACGGTCGCGCCTGCATGCGTGCTTGCCGCATTGTGATCTCCGAATTCGCCACCGATCATCAGACGAGGAAGACACTGTGGTTCTACGCAAAAGCATCACGCTGGCCCTGCCCGCCGCGACACTGATCGTGGGCACTCTTTTCGCCCCCGCGGCCTTGGCGGGCACCACTACGGCCCAGGCCTACACCTGCCATTACACGGTCTCGGCAGGCAGAGCGTACGCCGGCTACTACAGCGGCAACACCGTCATCCCCAGCTCCACGGGAGTGTCGAGTGCCGGCATCGAGGCTCAGTGCCTCCTGAAGAGAGCCAAGTTCGACCCCGGCACGATCGACGGAGTCTTCGGTACGAATTCCCGGGCCGCCACCAGAAAGTTCCAGACTCTGATGAACAACGCGTTCGGCTACAACATCACAGTCGACGGCATCGTCGGCAGCGAGACATGGCCTGCCCTGCGGTGGTACGCCGTGTACAACGCCTAGGAAGTCACCATCGTCCGCAACTCGGGCCCTTTTGATCAAGCAACGTGGCGATGCGGCAACCTGCTGACAGCAGCTCTGGTGAGGCCGATCCAGGCGCCACGAGTCTCCCGGACAAACGGCGAGGCGCACACACTTGACTCCCACCCGGCCCGCAACAGCTGAGCGCCACCTTCCCCTTCTCGCGTAACGCGAGCTGGGCTTGACCGTGTTCGGTGGGCGGGTTGCGGGTGAAGACCCGAACGATGTTGCTGACTGATCGGCACTCGGCGTCTCCCGTCCCACGCTCTTTCCGCGGTGACTGCTCGGAAGAGCCGGGCACCCAGTCGCCGCAAAGCACCAGACCGGCACCGAAGGCTGCCTGACGACGAGGCTGCGAAGGGCTTTGCCGGCGATGAAACAAGAGCGGCCCAGAACACGTAGCGCCCAATCCACAGAACACTTGCCCATCTTCGTCCGCGGTCAGCCGCAGTAGAAGCCGGCGGTCCGGCCTCAGGCCCTGAGCGCGACCCCCCGCTGGCCTGCACAACCAACCTTCCACGAAAGGATCGACAAGTGACACTGCGTCGTAAGATCAACTCTCTGGTGCTCGCAGCGGTTTGCGCAGCCGTTCCGCTGACTGCCCTGTCCGCAGGTGAAGCCCAGGCGGCAACGACGGGCACCCTCGGCTTCGGCCAGACGAAGTGCTCGTATCTCACCAACGGCAACCTCTGTGCCACCGGCATTTCCGGCTCCCCAGACGGCTACGACGCCGCCTACGCCAAACTTGACGGTGCCCCCGTGACAGTGCGGTTCACACTCATGTGCATCAACGGATTCCAGAGGGACGACAACGGCGCCTTCACCATCTCGAAGAACCAGCGGAGGAGCTTCGTCTTCTCCGTCGGGGACCAGGGCTCCTGCAGGGTGCGCATGAGGGACGTCAATTCGGGTGCCTACTACTTCAGCCCCTACGTGGTGATCCCGTAACCCCGGGCGCATCGGTCCGCCGCCGTGTCGGCGGACCACCCTTCAGTGGCTGACGGAGTATGCGGGGCAGATGGAACCAGGACGACCAGAGGGACCGATCGACGGCGAGCCGACGGCGATCACCGGCGAGAAACCGGGAAGGCCTGGACCGACCGCCCCCCTAAGAGCTGTCCCGCAGCTGGTCGGTGGGGCGGCGAAACCAGGTGCTGAGCGGATACTCGCGAGACTCCGGCGTGGCAGCTGTGGCAGCCTGCGGGCATGCCACAGCTGCGCGTTCATGCAGGCCGCCACTACGCCGTCCGGTTCCACTACTCCTTGCCGGACGACGCCTGGTGTGTGGAGCTGAGCGAGGCCGTAGCGGCGCCAGCTGCATGGGCTGAGATTCCCAACGCAGAGACCCACCTGCCCGGAAGCGCCTTCATGGTAGCGGTGATACCCGACGAGGACCCGAGCTTGGAGCCGGCCGTCCACATCCACAGCCACGACGAGCACGCCATCCCCTACGAGATCATGCGCTGGTTCATGGAGCACGTGGCCGAGCAGGTCGAACGCTGCCGCCTCGCGTTCGAGCAGGGAGCTCCTGAAGCGATGGAATGATCAGGCAGTGACTGGTGTGTCACGGCGTCGGATCCTTCCTGGATAGCCCCGTTCAGCGGACTGAGCCCGCGACAGTTCGGCAAGCTGATCAAGGCGTTACGACGCGAGGGTGCGGACCCCGTTCGCAAGGGCCGGCCGTGGAGCCTGCCGCTGGAGGACCGTGTCCTGCTGGTCGCCGCGTACTGGCGCACCAACCTCACGCTGCGGCAGCAGGCACCGTTGTTCGGGGTATCGAAGTCGGCCGCCGACCGCATCATCGACCACCTCGGGCCCACGCTCGCCCTCCAACAGCGCGAGCGGTTCCGCAAGGACACCGTCCTGATCGTCGACGGAACCCTGGTCCCCACCCGGGACCACAGCATCGCCGAGCAGTCGAAGAACTACAGGTACTCCACCAACCACCAGGTCGTCATCGACGCCGACACCCGCCTGGTCGTCGCCGTCGGTCGACCGCTGCCCGGCAACCGCAGCGACTGCAAGGCATGGGAGCTGTCCGGGGCGAAAGCCGCCGTCGGCACGACGACCGTCATCGCGGACGGCGGCTACCGGGGCACCGGCCTGGTCATCCCACACCGCCGAGAGAAAGGCCAGAGCGAACTCCCGTCCTGGAAGGAGGAACACAACGCCTCCCACCGCAAAGTCCGCGCCCGCGTCGACCACGCCTTCGCCCGCATGAAGACCTGAAAGATCCTCCGCGACTGCCGCCTCAAAGGCGACGGCGTCCACCACGCCATGCTCGGCATCGCCCGCCTGCACAACCTCGCCCTCGCCAGGTGACCGAGAAGATGAGCAGGTCAGCCAGCACACCGTAGATGGCCTTGCGGCGGGAGCGGCTGGGCCCGCTCCCGCCGCGGCCGTGTGCTACGAGCCGGCAGGCCAGAACTGCACGAGGTAGTGCTCCACTCCCTCGATGCTCTCCTCGCTCTCCGCCAGAGCCTTGACTGCTGCGCGGCCCGAGGAGCCGACCCGCACGCGCCACGACCCGCCCGATTCCGCGAGCGTGATCAGATCGTCCAACCGGCCCAGGCTCATCGACCACACGGCCACCTGGCCGCTGACCGACTCGAACTCCGCCTCCGCCTGCTCCTCCCAGCGGCCCGGGTCCTGCGCTGGCGGAGACCCGTCCCACACCTCGACCGTGAGCGCAGCGGTGTGGGTATGCCCGGCGCTGGTGATGTCCAGGCGACCGGGAAGCGTGCTCAGGAACGTCCCGAAGTCGAAGTCGTCGGGAAACAGCAGGTCCAGCACTGCATCATCGGATTCCTGCAGCCCGAACGCGTGGTAACCGACGAACACGTCGATCTGCTGCTTACGGACAAGCTGTGCCATGAAGTGGCCCCCAAAGGATCGCAGACGACTGGTCATCACAAGCGATCTAGACACACACCCGCAGCCTCAACAGCAAGCAAGTCAACCGCCAACTGGCTCTACGAAAGCTGTGATCATTGCGAGCCATCACCTCCCGCGCTGCCTCCGGCGGCCAAGCTGAACCTCATCCACCCGGCCAGCCAGAAGGAAGGATGCTGTCAGAGGCCTATGGCACTCTCCCAGCATGGACAGCCACACGTTCTGGCACCTCATCGATACAGCACGGGCGGCCGACACGCCGCTCCACGAAGCCTTGATCCGCCTACTGGCCGCACGGGGAACGGACGAGGTCTTCGCCTTCCACGTCCACTTCGGCGCGCGGGACACGGCCATAGACCGGTGGGACATCTGGGCGGCCGCCTACCTGATCGGCGGGGGCTGCTCGGACGACCGGTTCATGGACTTCAAGGCAGGCCTGATCGCCCTAGGCCGCCCCTGGTACGAACGAGCCGCCGACTCCCCCGACACCCTCGCCGAACACCCCGCCATCCGTCACGCTCTGGCCACTGGCAACGAAGACGTCGTGTTCTACGAGGAGATGGGGTATGTGGCCGTGGCCGCCTATGCGCGGATCACCGGTGACGAAGACGGTTTCTACCCGGCTTTCGACCACTACCGCGCCCAGCGCGGCGAAAGCGACGGCCCAACCCATGACATGGGCGAGAACTTGGACTTCGACAACACCCGGGAGATGCACCAGCGGCTTCCCCGCTTGGCCGCCCTCTACCTCGAAGAGACACCGCGGTGAGCCGCCCGCTGCCCTTCTTCCGCTACCACCCCGACCCCGTCGCCACCGGATCCCTTCGCCAAAGCCATGAGTCATGCGTCTGCTGCGACCGCAGCACCGGATGGATCTACACCGCGTCGTTCTACACAGCCCGGACCCTGGACGGTCGCCTGTGCCCCTGGTGCATCGCCGACGGCAGCGCCGCCAGACGCTTCGCGGGCGAATTCATCGACACGTACGGACTCGACGGCGTCCATGAGGACATCCTCCGCGAAGTCACCCAGCGCACCCCCGGCTTCCACGCCTGGCAAGACCCGCACTGGCTCGTCCACTGCCAGGACGCCGCCGCATTCATCGGCGAGGTCGGCTACACCGAACTGACCGCTCACCCGGAAGCACTCGACCAGCTCCGCACCAAGATGCGTCTGGCCGGCTGGCACGACGCACAACACCTCGACCAGTTCCTGCAAGGTCTCGGCCACGGCGCCACCGCCATGCTCTTCAAATGCACCGTGTGCGGCACCCACCTCGCCTACACCGACGCCTCCTGAAAGGGCCACACCCGGACCATGGTCATGTCCCACGGCGTAGTGCAGGGGATCAAGTGGCTGGTATCCCGGATACCGCCTGCCGCGGCGGGGGCGCAACGGCGAGTCGGAGGGCAGCAGCCCGGCCGTGCCGAGCAGCTCCCCCGTCGGGTCCAGCTTCGAGCCGTGCAGCTTGTGCGGCTTGCCATCGACCAGGACATCGACGGAGCCGAACACGCTGTACGCGCGGCGCAGGATCAGCAAAGGCCTCGGTACCCGGGCCGCCTTCGGCGCCAGCACGGCGCACCACAGCGATCCAGCCGGAACAGCGGCCGCACCGCATCCTGCGCGCGCGACGCCCGACGCGCCCCGGAATCCGCCACCCGATCTGCCCCCTCCCCAGCCCCCCGCTGGACAAGCAAGATCCCATAAGTAGCACAACATGGCTGCTGTGCGTAACCAGTTGAGCACCGCACCGTCCTACCAGGTCAGTTCTGCCGCACGGCACCGCACGATGACAGCCCCCAGCCGGCCGCACCGCGTTCCGCACGGACATCGACGTGACGCACCCGAGTCGGTGCCTTCGAACGCCGGACGCCCGGCGCCGCTTCCGTGGGGATGCAGCACACGGCGTCCAGGTGTTTGGGGCGCGGGGCGCGGTGGGGGCCCGTATCTTCAAGTCCTTGCCCCGCGCGAGCTAGTGCAGGGGGGCACAGGTGGGAGCAGGATCCATGGGGGCGGGCTGTGAGCAGACAGGACCGGGCGGATGCGGTGGACCGGGAGATGGCCAAGCGCCTGCTACCCGACGAGGCTCTACGGGCGCTGGTCCGGTGGTGGAGCGAGAACGCTGCACGGCTGCCCGACAAGACGCCCGGCGCGCACACGGTCCGTTACACGCCCAGCCGGTGGGCTCAGATCACGCCCTGGCCCGCAGCCCTGGCCTCCTCTTCGGGCAACGATGACGCCGCGGTGAGCCGGGCGCAGGTGACATCGATCGTCGAGGACGCACTGCGGCGCGAAGCCTTCTCAGAGGCCCTGGTGGCCACGTATGTGTGGGGGAAGGGCAAGGGCGGCTCCCCCGGCGGCAGCGGACCGGCCACACTGCGAAGGATCCTGACCGTCGACGACCTGGAAGCGGCACTGGCCGGTGCGGTCACCGCGCTGAGCGAGCACAACGCGCAAGCGGCCTATGCGGCGCTGCGCGGTCGCGTTTCCTGGCTAGGGCCGTCCTTCTTCACCAAGTTCCTCTACTTCACCGGCAAGACAGTCCCGCCGGCGAACGGCCCCCAGCCGCTCGTCCTCGACCGCGTCCTGGCCCGGCGTATGCGGTCCCTGGCCGCGGCGGTCGGCCGGGAGACGGGCCACGACCCCGACGGCTCGATCGCCGCCTGGGTCTGGAGGGATTGGGACTGGTCGCCCCACCGCTACCAGGTCTATCTCTCGTTCCTGCACGCCGCCGCCCACCAGGCGGCGTCCACCGACGGCTGGCCGTCCGACGCCTCACCCGACTTGCTCGAATACGCACTGTTCAACGCTGCGTGGTGAGCAACCGGGTGAGGCACGCCTGCCGCATCCCGGCGAGCATCGGCGTACGGCAGACGTTCCCGGTGCGACCTCGCCGGTGTTCCGGCGTGGTTCGGTAATGGGGTTGAACCGGTACCGGTGAGGCATGAGACTTGCGCGGTGTTCGTAGAGCTGTCACCCCGCATCCTGAGCTGGGACGAGGTGGACCCCGCCCGTCATCCTTTCGACAGTCAGTCGGCGGCGCGGGTGGTCAGATCGCTCGGGCCGGCCGGGCGGGTGCCCCGACGCCCCGACCTACCGCCGGGTGACCGGGCCGTGCACGACTGGGGCTGGGAGGAGGCCAGACCCTGGGCCGATGCCATGACGCACGCACTGGCCGAGCACTACGGCCGCTGGGTCGCCGGCTGGCGGTGGGCACACGATGAAGGGGACTTCGACGGAGGGCCGGTCGGCAGCTGGTCCCGCCCCCAGGACTCGGTCACCACCCCGGACGAAACCCTCGACCGGGTCACCGCATCGCTGCGGGAGTGGCGGGACTGGCTGGAGAGCCTGGCCGCACGGTTCGAGGCCTACCCACTGGACCTGGCCAGCGTCGACGACCAGCGGATCCTGTGGGACCGCACCGCCCGCAACCTCATCCTGCACGTCACCGACCGCACGGGCTGCGGCAGCGGCTGGTACGCACACTGCCACCAGGTCCTCGGCTGGTTCCTCAGCCGCTGGGGCATCCCGGCCGACGACGCCGAGCACCTGGTGGAGCAGGCGATCGGCGGCCGGTTCGAAAGCTGGACCGGCCCCGACCCGGCGCTGGTCGAGGACATCGCCGAACGCATCGCGGCCGCCGTGCGGCCGGACGCGGACGCCCGAGCCGCCCAGTCGCCGCTGCCCGACCATCTCAAGCGCTGGCTCGCCGTGCGGGACGCGGTGCCGTGGCATGAGGCTGCCGACAGCACCGGGGACGCACCGGTGACACCCGTGCGCGACGGAATGGCGGAGGAGATCCGCACCTTCGACGCCATCCTGGACCCCGCCCGCGGGCAAGGCCTGCTCACCGCCCTTGAGCTGATGCGTGCCGATGCCGCGAGCGGCGCCCGGCTGGACTTCGCCCTCATCCAGCGCTGGCAACAACACGTCCTGACCACAATCGAGCTGCCACCGTTGCGCAGCCTGCCCGCTTTCGCCAAAGGCGGCCGGGAACGCTACGGCATCGCCCCGGACACCCGCGCCCGCCTCGATGCCTGCCTCGCCGAAAGCGCCAAGGACACAGCCCGGCCCTTGCCGCTGACCGCCCGGGTCGCACGCGCCTTCCTCGACGTCTGCTTCTTCCACCCCTTCGACGACGGCAACGCCCGCTGTGCCCTCCTTACCCTCCTTTTCGTCCTCGCCCGCGAAGACGTCGCACTCGACAGCGTGCAACTGCTACGCCGTGTCTCCTTCCACGCCGACGACCCACAAGACGCACTGATCCTCGCCCGGTACATCGACTTTCACCTGCGCGAAACCCGACGACAAAGCATGTCCGAGTCCGACGAGCCGGTGGCGGAGGGGTAGCGCGCAGCCTCAAGCTGTTCGCGGAACGGGGGCTCCGGGCCTTGGAGGATCGAGCCGGGTGATGAGGATGCGGCCGACCCGCTGGAGTTCCTCGTCGTGCTCGACGCTCTGGAACCTGTCGCCGCGCCGGGGCAGGGTCAGTTGCTCGCGGAGCCGTCTCTACCTGCTGTGTCAGTGCCGCGTCCCACACTGCCGGCCATGTCGCTCACTGATCTCACTCTCGACCTGTGGCGGACCTTCGACGAGGTCACCGCCCGGCGGATCGCCCAAAAAGCCGCTGACCACGTGGGCGGCCGGGTGTCACTCGTCGAGGCCACGGAATACTGCGGTGCCCGGCTGCACCGCGTCCGGATTGAGCGGGACGGGCAGGAGTTCGCCCTGATACCTGGAGGCCAGGTGTCCCTGGGCTTCGACCTCAACACCTGGAAGCCGACCGCGCAGCAGGCCGCCGACTACGCCGAGAGCCTGAAGCAGGGCTACGGTTACGGGCCCGATCTGCAGGCCCACCTCGCGCAGATCCTCAGCGCTCGCCGCAGCGTTCACTTGGACACTGTCCTCATGGCCGTGGAGGACGAGAACCTGACCGAACCTCCGGCCGAGATGCCGGCTGCCCTCTCCGTCCGTGGTCTGCGGATACCAAGCTCCGACGAGTGGGAACACGCCTGCGGCGCCGGGTCGGACACCCTGTTCCAGTAGGGCGACGACTGTCCCCTCGACCGCATCCCCTACGGAGACGACACCGGCCCCCACAACGAGCTGAACGCCTTCGGTCTGCACATCACCTACGACACCTACCGCACCGAGCTAGCCTTGGCGACGACCGGACGGGTGGCGAAGATCGGAAAGACCACGGCACACAGGCTCATCAGACGATCACTCGCGCCCACGGCCTGACGCGGGCGAGGCGAGCATCGCGTTGAGGATGCGTTGCAGCTCAACGCGGTCCTGGGGGGTAACCATCGCCAACCTGCGGTCGTATTCCGCCGCGAGGGCTGCAAGTGCTCGATCGCGCGCCTGCGTGCCCTCGGCGGTCAGTACGAGCCGGTGACGCCGCAGGTCCGCCTCGTCGATCTCGCGGCGAATAAAGCCCTTGGCGACGAGGTTGCGCACGTAGACCGTCACGCTCGCCTTGGGCAGCAGCAGCGCCGTCGCGATCTCGGCCGGGTACGGCGATGCCTCCACCTCGGCCAGGACGAAGAACTCCTTCGTCTCCAACCCGAGCTCGGCCAGCTCCTCCGTGCAGGCATCCATCACGACTGCCAGCAGCCGCTGGTTCAGCGTCCACAGCTGCGCCCCGTCGACCGACATGCGATCCTCCGTTTCACATGATACAGTTTCGTACTAGTTTTATATCGTACAAGATATTGTATTGTACTGGACTCCTATGGAACAACAATGTCACGGAGGAAGCCAGGCATGATCCAGCACCTCACGATCCCGCGCGGTCCCATCAACCTCGCCACAGACCTCCACCTGCCCGACAACGCCGACAGCAGCGCACCGCTGCCCGCCGTGGTGCTCTCCACCCCAGGCAGCAGCGTCAAGGAGCAGATCGGCGCCAACTACGCCTCCCGACTCGCCGCCCGCGGCATCGCGGCGCTCGTCCTCGACCCCGCCCATCAGGGACAGAGCGAGGGTGAGCCCCGCGACCTCGAAGACCCCTACCGCCGCGGTGAGGACCTCTCCTACGCCATCGACGCGCTCACCACGACCCCCGGCATCGACCCACAGCGCATCGGCGCCCTCGGCATCTGCGCCGGTGGCGGCTACGCCGTGCACACCGCCCGCACGGACCACCGCATCAAAGCGGTCGGCACGGTCGTCCCCGTCAACATCGGCAACGCGTTCCGCAGCTTCTCCCCCGACGGTCCGGCCGCAGCACTCGACGCCCTCGCGGACGCACGGACCGAAGAGGCCCGCTCCGGCGAGATGACCCGTGTGAACTGGCTGCCCGACACCCTTGAGGACGCCGCGGCAGCGGGCCTGACCGACATCGACACCACCGAGGCCGTCACCTACTACCGCACCGAGCGCGGCGGCAACGAACACTCCACGAACCGGCGCCTCCTGCGCAGCGACTCCCTCCTGCTGGGCTACGACGCCTTCCACCTGGTCGATCAGCTCATGACCCAGCCCCTCCAGGTCATCCTCGCCGGACGCATCGGCAACACCGGCTCCTACGACATGGGCATGCAGCTGTGGAAGCTGGCTCCCACCCCGTCGACCTCATGGTGATCGACGGCGCCGGCCACTACGAGATGTACGACGAACCCGCATACGTCGACGCCGCCGTCGAACGACTCACCAGCTTCTATGCGAACAACCTGTAAGGCACCCGAACCGGTCCGCCTATGCGGTCACAGCACCTCCCGGACAGCGTGCCCGCACAGTGACCGTGGAGCGACGATGACGCTGAACGAGACGGTGAAGCCTGCCGCCCTGGCCATCAATCAAGCCCGCGCAAGCCATACTGCCCACTAGCTAGGAGCATGGGTCAGCAACCAGCGCCCCAGAACCGCCACCCTGTCGCCGGAGCGGATCGAGCAACTCTCCAACATCGGCATGCGCTGGACCTGACCGCCACCACGCTCGGCCGCCCAGGCGCAACTGGTGCGCCGCCTTGCCGCTCGTGAAGCGTAGATTCAGCGTACGAAGCGCGGTCACGACCGGCTCCTAGCAGACGCTCCCGACATCGACAGATCGCAGCCACGCTCTGGCAGCCACCGCAAGGTCTTCCAGCCGAGGCCGGCAGCGGACGGCCGCGCACGCCCAATACCGGATGGGCCGACGAGCCGTTGGGCTCTGTGTGCAGGATGCCGGGAGGGACAGAGCGGGGGCATGGCGGTCCGAGGTCGGTTCGGTGGATGTGCTGTTCCGGGTTGTCGGCGGGGCGACGGAGTGTTCGAGGTGGTCGTCGGCCGCCGCCGAGGTGGTCTTCGAAAGCTGTCCGCCGCTGAAGCCGTTCCCAGTCCGTAGGGGCAAGCGGCTGGCCCCGGGGTGGTGGTGATCGGCCACCACCGGAAGGCTTGTGCACTACGGATCCGCGGCGATGCGGCTGCACGTGATGTCCCTCGACCTCGATCCGCGCGTCAGCGCTCTGGCCGCCCGGCGCCCTGACTTGACCAGCAGCTGCGCGGTGTCCAGTACGTCGGGGGCCGCCCCGTCGAGCACCTTACGGACGAACCGCCGACGCTCTGCGCCCGCGGAGGCAGCCGGCGCATCGGCGCGAGGGCTGGACGAGGCAAGCCATGCCACCAGTCTGCCCGCCACGACAACCACCGTCGTCCCAGGTCATCACCCGAGAGCATCACGGCGGTCCTGGATGCCGGGCCCGCATCAGAGCGGCTGTCCGTGGTGGTGAAGAGCCTCTTGCCCGTGCCGAGCAGGAGCGGGAAGAGGAGCAGGCGGTGGCGGTCGGGTGCGGTGTAGCCGATCCGGGCCCGGTCCACCACACGAGCTGGGACGTGCCACACAAGGCCGCCGTACCTCACGTGTGATGAACTGTGGACCGGTTTCGAGACGTTGATCTCGTCTCGAACAAGAGAGTGGGATGGACCGTGGACCTTGCTGGGGGGACGTGGCAGCGACTGACCGCCGTGGTGCTCGTCATGGCGGTGGCGGCCGGGTGTACGGGGCAGGGCGAAGGCGCGGGCGGCGGAAACGACGAAGACCTGCTGCGGAACCACGACTGGACGCAGATGCCGGGCACCACCGCGCGGAACGACATCCTGCGGGTCAGCGCATTGGATCGGCACATCGTGGAGCAGGACTCCTCCGGCGGCCAGCCCAACCCCCCGCTGAATCTGGCCGGCCCGCATCTCAGGTCCGATGGCGACTTCACCGTCACCGCGCGCATGTCCGGAGTGGGTGACGATGACGGCGACTCATGGCTGCGGCTGTACGGACGTGTACCGGTCATCTACGACGAGTGGCGGCAGGAGCGGCCCTCACTCCGCGTCGGCGTGACCGCTGACGGACAAGTGAAGGTACAGATATGGGACGGCGAGGGAGATGAGCCAGCCACCTCCAAGGATTTCGACTGCGGCTGCTCCGGGACGGTGACGCTCGCCGTGTCGAGCATCGGTGACACCTTCCACGTGAAAGCCGACGGGCGGCGGCTGGGAACCGTGCAGGACCCGGGGGTGTTCGCCGAGGGCACTGTCTGGTTCGGTCTGGAGGCGGACGCGGGCGAAGACGAGCGCCGCGAGGGATGGCGTCTGACGCAGCTGACCGCGCGGGCGGAGAGCGGTGACTCGCTCCGCGTGATCAAGGCGCCGCAGCTACGCCAGGAGCAGTCCGACGACTCGCTGCGTGCGCGGGCCGCAGACGTGGGGCGGCCGTTCGACGTCGGCGCCGCCCTGGCCGAGAACCCGCTGCTCACCGACTCACGCTACCGGGCGCTCGCGGGGAGCCAGTTCTCCATGCTCACTCCGGAGAACGCGTTCAAGCCACAGTTCCTCCACCCACGCCGGGGCGTCTACGACTTCCGCGACGCGGACCTACTCGTACGCTTCGCCCGCGCAAACGACATGAAGGTGCACGCGCACACCCTCGTCTGGCACGAGGCTCTGCCCAACTGGATGCGGGAGAACGACGACCCCGAGGAGGTGCGCCGGACCATGCTCCGGCACATCGCCATGGTCGCCGGGCACTTCAAGGGAAAGGTCGCGGAATGGGATGTGGTCAACGAGCCCATGTCCGACGACGAGAAGAGCTACACCAGCGGGGATCTCGGTCTGCGCTCCGAGCAGAGCCCGTGGTTCGAGGCCATGGGCGAGAAGTACATCGACGAGGCGTTCAGGGCCGCCCACCGGGCCGATCCGAAGGCACGGCTGTTCCTCAACGAGTACGGGATCGAGGAGGAAGGCGAGCGGTGGGACGCCCTTTACGATCTGGTCGAGCGGCTCAAGGAACGCGGCGTACCGATCGACGGCGTGGGTTTCCAGAACCATGAGTACGCACCCGGCGACCGCATCGACCCGGAGACCTTCCGCAGCCATGTGCGGGATCTGGCGGAGCTCGGGGTTCAGGCGCGGGTGTCGGAGATGGACGTCCCCATAGGTGAGGACGAGGAGGACGGGCGGCAGACCCAGGCTGATGAGATGGCGGGCAAGCTGCGGGTCTGCCTGGAGGAGCCGAACTGCACATCGTTCTCCACATGGGGAATCACCGACCGGTACGGTTCCACCGCCGACACCAAGATCTATCCTCCGCGCACGGCCGATTCCCTGCCATGGGACGCAGCCCTGCGGCCGAAGCCGGCGTACGAGCGCCTGCTCGAGACCTTTGACGAGGCGTGAGGAATCAAGGTGCGATCTCTCGGTTTGGAGATACTCGCCGGGGCCCCTGCCCGGCATCCACGACCCCACCGGTCCGAGGAAGCTGCTGTTCGCGTTTTTCGCGGCGACGGCGGAGACCGAGCGGGAGAACATCTGCGAGTCGACGCTGGAGGGCTCGACACCGCGGCCCGCAAGGGCAAGCACGGCGGCCGGCCGCCGGTCATCACCGACGACATGCTGCACACCGTGCTCCGGCGCCGCGCGAGCGGCGAGTCCGTCGAGCAGATCCAGCCCGACCTGATCATCCCCACCGGCAAACGCAAGGGACACAACCCTTCGGTGGCCAGCATCCACCGGGCGCTCGCCGAGCACGCCAAGCGCGAGGCGTACGCGGAGGCCGTCGAGCAGGCCCACGCCGGGGCCGAGCCGACCCGGCGGCTCAACGCGCCCAAGCAGCGGCAGGCCGCCCCGCACCGCCTTCCGCCGGCTGCATCCACGGGCGCTCCCCGGCCGGAGAGCGCCACGGGCAGCCCGGGGTCAGCCGCCAGCCGAGCCGACCGAGGCCGAACCGCCGGAGGTCCAGCCGGAGTTGGACAGCGGCCGAGAGCGCGTGCTGCGCTCGGTGCGCAGCTCCACCACGACCCCTGCCGGACCGAGCAGGGCCTCCAGCGCGTCGGCGAGCCGCTGCGGGTCGCCGCCGAACGGGAGCGGGGCGAGCCGCTCCCTGCCGCCCCGCAGGACGAATTCCAGCGCGAGCGTGGAGACGGTCGGCTTGCGGTCCCCCTCGTACGGCTCCACCACCTCGTGCGTCAGCCGCACCTCGCGCAGGGTGTCGACGGGCAGCCACTCGTCCGGCCTGGCGGCCCGGACCAACCGCAGGGACGCGGGCACCCCAGCCGGCGCGAACTCCACCCGCAGGATGCGCCGGGCCCGGGAATAGGCCACCGCCGGCCAGCCGAGCAGGTACTCCAGCCCGGCGATCACCCCCACCACCACGAACACGGTCGACGCCCGCGCCCCGGCCAGCGCCATCCAGAAGGCGACGAGCAGGGTCGGCACGACCAGGGCGAGCGGAGTGAACAGCGCCGGCCCCGCCGAGGTCAGCGCGATCCGCGCCGGCCCGGCCGGCGAGCCGCCGCGCA
Source organism: Streptomyces sp. NPDC002386 (assembly GCF_053593175.1). Classification (NCBI taxonomy): domain Bacteria; kingdom Bacillati; phylum Actinomycetota; class Actinomycetes; order Kitasatosporales; family Streptomycetaceae; genus Streptomyces; species Streptomyces sp. NPDC002386. The sequence goes on along the minus strand of NZ_JBSFBX010000019.1, from coordinate 77,456 downwards.
GGATCAGATCCGTCGAGTCGGGACCTTGTCTGAGCAAGGGATCGGTGGCCATGCATCCAGCGTAGGACCGGTCCGCAAGAGCGCCTCGACCCCATCACGGCCGCCGTCCTGCCGGGCCTGCTGGTGTCCCCCGGACCGCCGGGCAGCCCGCCGCCACATTCCGGGCCTTCCGGGCCTTGGCCCGGGTGGTGACCTGGGCCAGGCCGGTGGACGCGTCGAAGGTGAAGCGGACTGGGGTGACGTGCGGGGTGCCGTCGCGGCGGAGGGTGGTGAAGGTGGCCGGGTATGGGCGAGTGAGGAACGCCGGTGCGCTGACCGGGAGTTCGGCGGTCGCCCGGCTCACTTCTTCTTCACGCCCTCATTCCAGATCAGCTTGGCGATATTCGGCTTCACGGCCGTGGTGATGACGCCCATGGCTGTCCGGACGTACCGCCGTTCCTTCAGCTCGCGCAGCATGCTCGCGGCGAGGTCGGCGCGGGCGGTGAAGACGCCGTCGGCGCTGGTCTCGGCGGTGTGGAATTCCGTGACGACGGGGTTCTCGAACAGGCCCGAGGGTCGCACGAGGGTCCAGTCGAGGCTGCTCTGACGGATCACGTCCTCCATGCGGCGCATGTCCTCGTGAAGGGTGCGGCCCAGGCGCCGGTTCACCAGCGGGTCGAGCACATGGTTGAAGAAGTGCGCGCCGGTGGGACGCCAGTTCGGGTCGGCGATGCTGGAGCTGACGGCGAGAAGTCGCTTGATGCCGTGGCGGGCCATAGCCCCGGTGATGGCCGTGGCGCTCGCCGAGTACGTGGTGATGGTCTCCTTGCTGAAGCGTGCGCCCAGCGCGGACAGGACGGCGTCCGTCCCGCCGAGCGCGGCATCGACGGCCACCGGGTCGGTGGCGTCGGCGACGGCCACGGTGAGGCCGGGCCGCGCGGGCAGGGAGCCGGGGCGGCGGGTCACGGCAACGACCTGGTGGCCGGCGGCGAGGGCCTGCTCGGTGAGGTGGCGGCCGGTCGGTCCATTGGCGCCGAAGACTGCGATACGCATGATGTCGGGTCACCCCTTCGTGTGCTTCCCGGAACGCCCTTGACTGTGCTGATCACGAAGCACAAGCTCAACGTTGATGAATAACGCCGCCCTCGCACCCGCCCGCACCCGAGGCCGCCCTCGCGGCAACCCGCCGACCCGCCAGGTGATCGTCTCGGCGGCCCGCGGGTTGTTCCTGGAGCACGGGTATCGGCGCACCACCGTGCGTGCGGTGGCCAGGGCGGCCGGGGTCGATCCGGCGCTGATCGCCTACCACTTCGGCTCAAAGAAGGGCCTGTTCGCAGAGGTGATGCAGTTCCAGTGCGCCAACGCACTGGCGGTGGACGACGTCCTCGACGGCGACCCGGCCACCCTCCCCGACCGCCTGATCGACGCGGTCACGGATCTATGGGAGGACGACGACTTCCAGCAGCTCACCACCCAGGGCGACGAGGCCGCCGAAGTGATCCGCGAATACCTGGAACACGAACTGCTGAACCGGCTTGTTGAATTTCTCGGTGGCCGGGACGCAACCGCCCGCGCCACAGCCGTGGTGACGATCCTCGGCGGCCTCATCTACACCCGCTACCTCAACCCCTTGCCTACCCTCGCCGCCCTCACCCCGTCCGAGACCCGCCACATCCTTACCCCGGCACTGCGCACTGCTCTGGCCCCGAGGCTGCGCACCCCGACAACCGCCAGAGCAGGCCGTCGAGGCTCACCGACCTCCGCTGGAGGAGCTGTGCGGCATTGACCACCTGTGCACCTGCGATGCGGGGGCGGCACGAGACCGTAGTCCAGTGCCTCGTCGGCCTTCGCCAAACGCTCCACGCTCACCGGCGAACTCCTCGCGGGGTGCGGCGGCGGCCGCCGCACCCCGCAGCCGTGCCGAGGCCTCAGGGCATCATCTCGTACGCCCCGGACAGTGCCTCGACGCGCTGCCAGACGCGCTCCGAACGCGCCTCGTCGACCGCCGGGCGCCGGACGGCACCGAGTGCCCAGAGCTGCTGCTCCTCGGTTGCGGAGTCCTTGCCGTGCAACTCGACAGCGTGCGCGGAGAAGTCGCGTACGAGGACGGCGAACAGTTCGTCGAGGACATCCTCCTCGACGCCGGCCAGGGCCGCCTGCTCCAGGACCAGCTGCCCGTGGACGACGAGCGCGAAGAGCTGCCCGACGGCGAGGAGGAGGTCGAGGTCCCGGCTCTGCTCCTCGCCGGGAGCGGCCGTGCGTACGAACTCGCACAGCGCATCGGCCTGTTCACGGAACCGGGCAACGTTGGGCAGGTGGGCATAGGTGTCGAAGGCCGGCCGCCAGTCGTGGAAGCGCACCGAGCCGAGGCCGCGGGCCGGGCCCTGACGGAAGAGGAAGTCGTCGTCGGCCGCGTCGAGGCGGGTCGGGACGGGCTCGTAGGCGACCGGGTCGAGGAGGTGGTTCCGCATGAACTTGAGGATCAGTGCCAGGTTGACGTGGACGGTGCCCTCCAGCTTCGGCAGGCTGCGGATCTCGACGGCGGCCTGGGCGAAGTAGTTGTCCCTCTCGAAGCCCTTGGCGGCGATGACGTCCCACATCAGGTCGATGACCTTCTCGCCCTCGGTGGTCACCTTCATCTTCGTCATCGGGTTGAAGAGGAGGTAGCGGCGGTCGTCGGGGCCCGCGGTGCGGAAGTAGTCGACGGCGCGGTCGCTGAACAGCTTCATGCCGACGAGCCGGACGTACGCGTCGGCCAGCTCGCGGCGCACGTGCGGGAAGGCGGTGACGGGGCGGCCGTAGAGGATGCGGTTTCGCGCGTGGGTGACGGCCTCGTACATGGCGTGCTCGCAGATGCCTATCGAGGCGGTGCACAGGTTGAACTTGCCTACGTTGACGCTGTTCAGGGCGGCGTCGAAGGCTGCTCGGCCGGTGTGCAGGACGTCTTCCGGAGCTACGGGGTAGTCCTCGAGGCGGAACTCGCTGACGTACTTCGAGGAATCGACGACGTTCTTGACCAGGTGGTAAGCCGGGTGGCGGCTGTCGGCGGCGAAGAAGACGTAGCCGTCGGGGCCCTCGACATCGGTGCGGCGGCCGAAGACGGAGACGAGCCCGGCGGCGTTGCCGTTGCCGATGTAGTACTTGGAGCCGGTGGCCCGGAAGCCGCCCCTGCCGTCCGGTTCCAGGAGCATGTCGGTGGAGTAGATGTCGGCGCCGTGGGCCTTCTCGGACAGGCCGAAGGCGAAGACCTCCCCCTGGGAGAGCAGTTCGGCGGCGCGGGCGCGGGCGGCGGGGTTGTCGCTCTGCCAGACGGGGCCGAGGCCGAGGATGGTGACCTGCCAGGCGTACCAGTAGTCGAGGCCGTAGAAGCCGAGGATTTCGTTGAGGGCGGCGATGCGGGCGGTGTCCCAGCGCTTGTCGCCCTCGCCCTTTGCGGCGGCGGAGGCAGGGGTGAGGAAGGTCGCGAAGAGGCCCTCCTTGGCGGCGAAAGCGAGGAAGTCACCGAGCCAGGCGCGGGTCCGGTAGTCCTCGATCAGCCGGCGCTTGCCTCGCTCTTCGAACCAGTCGACGGTGGCGCGCAGCAGCCTGCGGGTCTCGGGGTCGAAGTGCGCGGGGTCGTAGGTGCGCGGGTTGAAGAGCAGCGCGTCGGTCACGGGTGCCGCCTTTCGGCTGGGATGGATGAGGGTGGGTCCGGGCACGGTCACGGTCCCGGTGAGGGCCTGCTCGGCCGGTCAGTGATCGTCGAAGCGGGCGAGTGTGGCGAGGACGTCGTCGAGCCAGGCGATCATCATGCGTTCGTACGCGATGCCGCCGCGCAGTACGACGTGCTGGAGTTCCCGTTCGGCGTCGAGTGGACCGTCCGCCGGCGGTTCCCCGAAGTCGCGGGTCTCGCCCGCGAGGTAGTGGGCGAGGCGGTCGGTGTGTGCCTGCCGGTGACGCTCGACCTCGTTGATCAGGGCGGCCGGATCGTCGAAGGCGGCGCCCCGGATCTTCACCGCCAGGTCGTGCCGCACGCTCTCCGGCTCGGTCGGTTCGCTCAGCCACGCAGAGAGCGCTTCCCGTCCGGGCTGGGCGACGGAGTATTCCTTCTTGTCAGGACGACCGTGTTGCGGGACGTCCCGGACGTCGATCCAGCGGTCGCTCTCCATCCGCTTGAGCACGCGGTAGATCTGCTGGTGGGTGGCGGTCCAGAAGTACCCGATGGACCGCTCGAACCGCCGGGCCAGCTCATAGCCGGAACCCGGCTTCTCCAGCAGGGAGACGAGGATCGCGTGCTCGAGCGCCATGCGCCCGATCCTCCTATGCACCTCGTTGCATAGCAACGCTACCCCGGTGAGACACGGCTCACCCGGGCCAGGTCGCGCAGATCATTGCCGACGGCAGCGTGCCGAGGCCGGGGAAGCCCGACCCGTAACCGCCGGTGGCCGCCGTGCGCGAGGGCTCGCCCCGGTGGACCCGCCCGGCGGGTCAGGAACGGTCCGCCGAAAATGTCGTGCAGCTGGGGCCGTAGACCCGGCCGTCCAGGTGATCCGCGGCCTTCGTCGTCGCCGCGCTGCTCGTCCCTGCCGTCAGTCGACGGGGCCGACCAGGTCCGGTGCTCGCAGGACAGGAGCCGGGATGCCCCAGGCGTCGACGAGGTCGACGGCGAGGGGGCGCACCTTGCGGCAGAGGTCGTTCACCTCGCGGCTGATCGCCTTGGACCGCTGGACGGTCAGCCGGCCGTGTTCCATGAACCAGGCGCGGTCGGCTTCGATGGTCGAGAGCGCGAACAGGTCGCACAGCAGGCCCAGGGCATCCTTCTCCGTGCCTTCGGGAAGAGCCCGCACCTTGTCGACGAAGGCTTCCGTGACCAGCCGTTCGACGTGGGCCCGGGCGAGGGCGATGACGTGGTCCTGGATCAGCGAGAAGACCTCGCCGGGCTCGTCCTGCTGGATGCCGCGCTTCATGCGGCGGGCGAGGCCGGCGAGCATGTGCTCCTCCCGGAAGCGGACCATGGCGAGGTGGTACTCCGAGTCGAGGAGTCCAGCTTCCCGGTCCCATGCGTCACCCCCGGGCAGCAGGTCGCGGACACGTTCGAGGAGTTTGTGCGCCGAGGTCCGCTCGATGACGGTCTCGACGGCGAGGCCGGTGACGTAGCGGACCATACCGAGCTGGTCGAGGTCCTCGAACTCGGTCGCGTGGTCGGTGAGCAGGCCCTTGGCCACGAGCTGGAGGAGCACGTGGTTGTCGCCCTCGAAGGTGGTGAAGACGTCGCTGTCCCGTTTGAGGGCGGCGAAGCGGTTCCGGGCAAGGTAGCCCGCGCCGCCGCACGCCTCGCGGCACTCCTGGACGACGCGGGTGGCGTGCCAGGTGGCGAGTGCCTTGATGCCGGCGGCTCGCGACTCAAGGCGGCGCCGTGCCTGCGGGTCGTATTCGATGCTGGAGAAGACCTCGTGCAACTGGGCTCGTACGACGTCCTGGGCGAAGTGCAGCGCGTAGGTGCGGGCGACGAGGGGGAGCAGCCGGCGCTGGTGGAGACCGTAGTCGAGGAGTACCTGTTCCTCGGTGTCCCGGGACGATGTGAACTGGCGCCGCCGGTCGGCATACTTGGTGGCGACCGCAAGTGCGACCTTGGCGACGCTGACTCCGGCTCCGGCAACGCTGACTCGGCCCTGCACGAGGGTGCCGAGCATGGTGAAGAAGCGTCGGTCAGGGTTCTCGATGGCGCTCTCATAGCGACCTTCGGGGGTGACCTGGGCGAAGCGGTCGAGGAGCGCCTCGCGGGGGACGCGTACCCCGTCGAAGCGGATGCGTCCGTTGTCGACGCCGTTGAGGCCCATCTTCCGGCCGTCGTCCTCTATGGCGACACCGGGCAGGACCCGGCCGTCCGACCGTAGGGGAACGACGAAGGCGTGGACTCCCTCGGTCCGGCCGTCCACCTCCAGCTGGGCGAAGACGACGGCGAGTTCGGCGTGGCGGGCGGCGTTGCCTATGTAGTCCTTGCGGGCTTGGTCGTCGGGAGTGGTGAGGACGAACTCCCGGTTCTCGGGGTCGTATCGGGCGATGGTGCCGAGCGCCTGGACGTTGGAACCGTGACCCACCTCGGTCATGGCGAAGCAGCCCATCAGCTCTCCGGTGACCAGGCGGGGCAGGTAGGTCTTGTGGTGGTGGTCGGTGCCGAGATGCAGGATGGCTCCGCCGAAGAGCCCGAACTGGACGCCGACCTTCACGAGGACGGAGAGGTCGCCGAATGCCAGGGTCTCGAAGGCGGCGATCGACGCGCCGACGTCGTCGCCGCCGCCGTACCGGCCGGGGAAGCCCATGCCGGTCTGACCGGTCGCGGCCAACTGGACGACGACATCGCGGACCCTCTCACGGAACGCGTCGATGCCGAACGCGTCGGCCTCGTCGAGGACGGCGGCATGGGTGACCAGGTTGGTCCGGACGAGGTCCCGGATCCCGGCGTACTCGCCGTCGAGGACGGCGGCGAGGGCCGGGACGTCGATCTCGGGCTGAAGCCGGCCGCCGGCAGGGGCGGAGCTGTTCTCGGTTGCCATGCCGCTTCGCTACCCCGAGCCGCGACGATCAACCGACGCGACCGTGGCGCCAAGCGCGGTCGGCGCGGGGCGCGGGACCGCGGCAGGAAGGTGTCAGCCTGCAGGAGTACATCCTGTCGGCGGCCTACGCCCGGGCCACCTCCGTGGAGGAGCGCTTCCTCGACGCATTCCGGGCCTTGATGGCCCGCAGTGGCGACGCGTTCGCAGAGGAGGCCGGCACTGCCGAGTCCGTTGACGAGCAACGCCTGCCGGAGCTGCAGGCGCGGCGTAATCCAGTGCCGTATCAGGCAACGTTCGCCCGCTCTTGAAGCCGGAAATCGAGCTGCTGCGGCCGGGATTGCCGCATAGCCTGCTCGGCTGTGGACGGTGAGCGCAGTGCTCGGCAGCTTCGGCTGATCGGCGAGACGGTGGAGATCTCGAAGGCCCTCGGTGTGGAGGTGTGGCTCCGCGGGGGTTGGGCCATGGACTTCTTCATCGGCGAGGTCACCCGTGACCATGTGGATATCGACTGGTTCGCCTGGGCGGAGGATGGTCCTGCTCTGGCCGAGGGCCTGCTGCGTTCCGGCTATGAGCGGCTGTCCGGGCCGCCTGCCGATCAGCAGCGCGATTTCTGCAAGCAGGGCGTGGAGAGCAGCTTCGCTCTCTTGAGCAAGGACCGGTTCGGGCGCGTTGTGGTCGCTGGCGGTCCCTGGGCTGGGGAGGTGTGGCCGGCGGGCATGCTCGATGGCCCTGTTAGCCATATCGGGGCGTTGCGGTGCCGGATCATCAGTCCGCGCGCGCAGATCGAGATCAAGCAGATGATGCCGGTCTGGGTTCCGGGTCGGCCCCGCCGCAGGAAGGACACCGAGGACATCATCCGGCTGGAAGCGGGCCTGCGAGAGCAGGGCGGGTGCCATCCAGAACCTTCCGCCACGAGGAGACGTTCGGCTTGCGGCGCAGCAGTGCTCTGCGTTCCCGCTCGGTCATACCGCCCCAGATACCGAACTCGATGCGGTGGTCGAGGGCTTCGGCCAGACACTCGATGCGCACTTCGCATTCTGTGCAGCGCGCCTTGGCTTGTCGCTGGCTCGGGTTGCCGTCGACGAACAACTCGTCCGGGTCGGAACTGCGGCAGGTGGCGTACTCACTCCAGTGGCCCTGGGCATTCGCCATGACTACCCCTTCCCCCGTCGCGGCCAGTGGTAGTTACACCTTGCGGCGCTGGTCAGAGCGGGTACAGCACGGTCGAGCAGACACTGCAGTCGGCGAGGCCGTCGCACAGCAGGCAGTCAGCCGTCTCGGTGCGGGCGGCGGCCAGCGACCGGGCCCGCCGACCGATCGGGCATAGCTGCGTTATGCGGTGCGTGGAGCTGGGGTCAGGGGTTGCCGCTCACCCGTAGTGCGGGATGAACCTTTGGAGGACCAACGCTGCCACTGCGGCGGCAAGCCAGGGCGTCCTGATGCTCCGCCCTCGACCGTGACGGTCCAATTGCCACACAAGTGTCAAGAGGGCGAACAGCAGGAGGGCAACTGTGAGCAGATCAGCGGCTTCAAATCTTTCGGCGTGGAGCATGTCGGAATGTAATAACACGCAGCGCTTAGCTCTCCATAGGTCGCATCTGGCAGCTGGGCGGGAGGGCCTGGTAGGCCGTTCTCAGCGTGGGGCACGGGATGTGAGCGGGTGGTGCACAGCCGTACGCCGGGTCGGCCGGTGGCTGCTGTGGGAGGCATGGCCCGTGACTGGACGCTACGGGAGCCCATGCTCGCCGCCGTCCCCCCCGTAGCTGGGCGGCGGAGCCTAGGACGATGTCTTGATGGGTGTCGGCTCGTGGTCGGGGGCCTGCCGCGTTACAGCTGAGACCAGTCGCCGCCGCCAGCTTGGAGCGAACGGCTGAGGTAGTTGTGCAGGTTGTTGGCGACCCATCGGCGACTGTCGCTCTCGTACTCCCAGACGAAGATGTCGGGACGGTCGGGCTTCTGTACGAAGGCGAACTGGTCGCCACCTCCGTTGTCCCCGCCGATGCTGTCGGTGATGATGCTCCGCTTCCGACCTACGATCTTCTTGCCCGCGTCGATGCCCTGGCTCGAGGCGGGAACGCTCTAAGCAGTGAGCCGGGTCCTGCTCAACTGCCGCCGGGCGTCCCCGCCGCCGGCCGGGATCCCTCTTCGCCGACCGCGGCTACGACCATGACATCTACCCCGACCAGGTCCGCGCCCGCGGCATCCTGCCGGCCATCGCCCGCCGCAGCACCCTGCACGGCACCGGACGGGGCACCTGCCGCTGGGTCGTGGAGAGGATTCTCCCGTGGCTGCACGGCTTCCCGACGTCTGCGCATCCGCTGGGAACGCAGGCCGACATCTGGGAACGCAGGGCCGACATCCATGAAGCGTTCCTCGAACTCGCCTGCTGTCTCATCACTCATCGACAACTCAGGGCATTGCGCTGATCCTGGGACCGCTGGTCACGCCGTGGATGTCCGTGGCTCATGCCATGATCCGGCCTCATGAGTGACCGATCGCTTCCGCCCGCCTGGCTGGCCTCGTGGACAGACAGAGTCTCCAGGACTCTCACGGCCATGACAGGCGAGTTCGAGGATCGGCACGGCTTCCCCCCTGGGACCAACGAGGTCCGGCCGGCTGACCACGATGATCAAGCCGCGGCTCGCAGCCTTGCCGAAGTCAGACCTACGCCGGTTGACCTGGTCACCTTCTACGAGAACACCGGCGATGTCACCTGGGCGGACGTCGGCAACGGCTACTTCCTCGAGCCAGCCAGTCACGTCCTGCAGCGGCTCCAGGCGGACGGCGATGCCGGTACAGACCGAAGGATTCATGGCCTGGTCATCGGCTCGAACGGCGGCGGCCTGGCCTACCTCACAGGCCCTGGTGGGGAGGTCTATCGGACACGGACGGCGTCGCTGGACGAACCGGAGCTCGACAAGGTGGCCGATGACCTACGGCAGTTCCTGGAGCTGCTGGAGCACTCCCTGACACGGTTCATCGCCGACGGCGAGCCGGGAAACCTGTAACCGCAGGCACCAAGCGCCCATCCTGGCAGGCATTGTTAGACGCCGTTTCACTTGGCGAGGCGGTATTCCGCTCTCCGTTGCAGCACCCCGTCTGCGGTGAGGTGGGCGCCGTGGGACGCCGAGTCACGGTGAGGTTCCCCACCGAACGCGCCCCCGTCTCCCAGGCCCGGCCGCACGATCCTCACTCGGAGTGGGGCGCCCGATCTGCGCGCAGGTGGTCCAGGGCCAGCCGGGCCGCCGTGCCGAGGACGTCTTCGCGGGTGGGTACCCCGGGCGTCAGTGACCGGGTGAGGACAGCGATCGCGTACCGCCGCCCGTCGAGAAAGGCGACCACGCCGACGTCGTTGCTGACGCCACCCGGAACGGTGCCCGACTTGGACGCGACCAGCACTTCCGGCCCGAAGCCCGTGGCGATCTTCCGGGTGAGCCGCTGCTGTCCGATCACCCGGCGCAGGTTCGAGCACGCCTCGACGGGACCGGCCTCGTCCCGCCAGACCGCGCGGACCAGGCCGGCCAGGTCATCGGCGGTCGCACTGCTGATCCGTCCCGGCCGCATCCCCGGCGACGTCAGCACCCGCTGCCACATCGCCTCGCCCTCCTCCGACGGTGTGACGTCCCGGACCGCGTCGGCCATCGCCTCCCAGCTGGTGAACCCGGCGTCGCGGGCCGCGGTGTCGAACTCGTGCTGGATCGTGCCCGGCAGGTGGAAGCCGATGAAGCCGAGCCTGGCGAGGCGGGCCTTGACCCGTTCGATGCCGACTCTGCGGATCAGCACGTCGGTCGCGGTGTTGTCGCTGATGGTCAGCATCAGCCGGGCAACATCCCGCAGCGAGATCTCCACCGGGTCCTCGGTGATGCAGAGCCCCTGACCGCCCAGCGTCGCTTCGGCCGGCGAGACCATCACTCGCTCGGTGGCGTCCAGTTCTCCCTCCACCGCCTGGCAGAAGAACTCAAGGCCGATGGCAATTTTGAACGTGGAGGCCGCCACCGCGAGCTCTCCACCCGCCACCGACAGTCGCCCCGGTCCGTCGATCTCCAGCGCACTCAGGCTTCCCCAGCAGTCGGCGGCTGCGAACACCTCGCCAATCGTCTCTTCAATCATCCGCCCACGGTGGTACCTGGCGGTCGCGCCGGGCAGGGTTGTTCACCATCAGCGTGTCTGAGGTCGGCGTCATGGGCTGTCGGGGAGGAGGTGCGTGATGCTGAGACGTCGCTTCACTTGGTGAGGCGACGGTAGTTGATCAGACTTGTGGCGATCGCGGTGAAGCCGAGGAAGTGCTCGGCCCTGCGTTCGTAGCGTCGGTGCAGCCGTCGGCAGCCGGACAGCCAGGACATGCTGCGCTCGACTACCCACCGGTGCCGACCGAGGCGTTGGGATGAGTCGGTACCGCGGCGGGCGATGCGCGGGACGATGTTCCGGCCCCGGAGCCATCGGCGCAGGTAGTCGTAGTCGTAGCCCTTGTCGGCGTGGAGCTTGTGCGGTCGGCGGCGGCGTGGTCCGCGCGGGCTGCGGACCGGTGGGATGCCCTGGACCAGGGGCTGGAGTGCGAGGCTGTCGTGAGTGTTGGCGGCAGTGATTGCGACCGAGATCGGCAGACCGTTGAGGTCCACGATGAGGTGGATTTTCGATCCGTTTTTGCCTCGGTCGGTCGGATTCGGTCCCGTCAGTGGCCCCCTTTGAGCGCCCTGACACTGACGGAGTCGATCGCGCACCGTGACCAGTCCAGCTCGCCGACGGCGCCGAGCTCGTCAAGGATCACGCGGTGCAGCCGGGCCCAGACGCGGACTTGGGACCACTGGGCGAACCTGCGGTAGACCGTCGGCCAGGCCGGGCCGAACACCGGCGGCAGCTGCCGCCAGGTGCAGCCGGTCGTCGCCACGAACAGGATCGCGGCCAGACACTCCCGGTCGCCGGCCCGCCGACGTCCACCGCCCTGCGGACGCACCACCAGTTTCTCCGGCACCACCCGCCGAAACAGGATCCATAACTCATCCGGCACAAGCCGCTCCACCAAGCTCGGCATGTATAGAACAACGACTCGGCAGCTCAAAGGAAACGATGTCTTAGCCCTGACAGGTCTGTGCGGGTGTGGAGAAGACTTGTGAACCGTCACGCGTAATCCGGTAGCACTGCCGGGTGGTCTCTTCCGCCACCACGACTGACACCCTCACTGTCCTGCCGGTGCTCGTGACCGCGCTGACCGTGAGGAACCGCCGGTAGGGCGCGAGGGCTCTACGCACTCCGGCACGGTTCAGCTCGCCGAACTCGACGTGCTGCGCTGTTATGCACTCCACCCCTGAGCTCAGCACGGAGGTCGACATCTTGGACGTCGAACATCACACCGGCATTGCCTGGAACTGCTACCGAAAGCACCACCTGAAGCGCGCCGCCACTCCCCTGCCGAAAGCAGAACAGATCAACTGGGGTCCTGCTGCAGACGGGGCCGGGGACGCCATCCTCCGGGACACCGAGGGCCTACGGGTCTTGGCCATCGGCTGCTGCCCGGTTCGGCACGCCGCCCACCTGACTCGCACCTACGGAGTGCAGGTCCACGGCGCCGATGCTTCCCTCAACCAGATCGAGAGAGCGCGGTGCCCGCTGAGTCGTGTGCGGCGGATCAAGGCATGGCTGGCTGAACACTTCCTTAGGTTCGGCTGCCGCCCAGAGACGCGCCGATCAGGGCCTCCGCCGCCCCAGGATCGCCGGCGAGCCGCCCGGCGTCGCGGATCTGCTCCTCGTCCAGTGCCCTGGCCTTCACAAGCTGGATCGCCTCGTGGATGCCGTTTCCGTCGCCGTGGGCGAGCATGACGAAGAACCAGCGCACTGCCTGCACCGGGTCCGGCGTGGTGCCGAACCCGTCGCGGTACCAGCAGGCGGCAGCGTTCATCGCCCCCGTATGCCCGCGCTCGGCTGCCCAGACGTACCAGCCCAGCGCCTCCTCGTCCCGGTCCAGAGCGGATAGCCGGTCGGCGAGGACGGCACCGGCGGCGACGACTCCTTCGCGTGCGGCGGCCTCCAGCAGCCGCAGGGACTCGTCAGGGTCATCGACCAGCTGGGCGAGGTTGAACACGCCGTAGGCGTCCCCGCCCTCGGAAGCCGCCCGGAATAGCTCGGCGGCACGCGCGCGGTCCTCTGCGACGCCCAGCCCCATCACCAACATGTGCCCATAGGTGCGTTGCCCGGACGGAAGCCCGGCCTCGGCCGCCGCACGGGCATAACGCGCGGCCATGGGGAGGGCCGACTCGTCGAAGTACTCCAAGTAGATGCCGGCGAGCAGCGCGGCGGCCTCCGCCGACCCTTCATCCGCCAGCGGTACGAGCTCGACGGTCGCTCGGACCGCCAGCTTGGCACCCTCCGCGCTGCCCTCCATTGCGGCCCGGACGAAAGCGTGCCCCGCAGCTACCCAGTCCCCGACCTCGGCTGCCCTTCGGCCCTCGTCCAGTTGCATGCGGGAACCTTATGCCATCGTCAGGACGGTCATAGCGGGTGGCGACGGCCCGAAAGTTCTCGTGCCGGTTGATCTTGCGCTCGACCTCGTTGTGGCACTCGTAGATGTCGCTGTCGAAGCCAGCAGGTCGGCCGCCATTACTGCCGCGGCGTTTGCGGTTGGCCCGCTGATCCTTCGGCTCGGGGGTCATGTGCTTGATCTGGCGTCTTCGCTGGTAACGACGATTGCGGCGTGAGCTGTGTGCCTTGTCACCGCTGACATGGTCCGGCCGGGTGCGCGGGTGGCAGCCCTGCGGGCGGGCAACAGGGATGCGATTGAGGACCTCGACCCCGGGCGCCACGCTCCCTTCGCCGAAGCGGCCAGCGAAGATTCGACGATCGCCATCCCTCGATGACGACTACCAAGTACTTGTTACGAGCTGTCGGCCTACATCTCGCGCGCTGGACGGAACTGGTGCTCCGGCAGCGGGAACTTGTCCCAAAGGACTTCTGAGCGGATCTCCCCGGCGAGGACGGCTGCCAGAAAGCGGGTCACCGTCATGTCGTATCGCTCCCAGTCTTCTCCCGATTCGCTGTTGATCATGATGGTGCGGGTGTCGGGGTCGTCGTTCGCCTGCACGAGCCAGTACAGGTACTCACCGTTGTCCGTGGTGGCCCAGCAGATCAGGCGACCGCCCGGGTCCTCCAGCTCTTCGGGCTTGTCTTCGAACTGCCACAACGAGTCATTGGCTTCCTCGCGCTCCGCGGAGATCTTGAGGAGGTCGTAGACATCGTTGGGGCAGTTCGGCTCCATGAGTAGGAGGTAGCCGTCGATGAAGCCACCTCCGTACGTCTCGATGAGCTCCTTGTAGTCCGCGGGCAGGGCGGTGCGAAGAGCGGTCTCCGCGGCGGCCCAGTCCGGTACAGGAGCGGTGCCCTCAGAGGAGGCGAGCAATTCCGTGAGTCGGGTCAGGTCGGGAGTCACGTGAGGGCCCCTTTCGTCACCGCTTGCGGATCCGGATGGTGAAGATGTTGGTGCCATCGCCGTTGCTGCCGTGCGGCTACATCTGGCCCGCACTGAGCGCTACCAGACCCTCATGATCGATGCCATCGACAGGCTGGGCCTGGATCGCATCGACGCGGGTGGCGGACAGTCCGCCACAGAACTGGCTGACACCGTGCTCGCAGCAGCCGACGCGCAGACCGCGGTGGGACGGTCATCCAGCGGTCCGTGACCACTGACCGCGAGCCTCGAGGATCCAGCGCCAATTGCACACTCCCCGCGCGTGACCGCCTCTGTTGACCGGCTGGTCACAGAATGACGGAACCGTGCAGCCTGGACATGAGCGCTCCTGCCCCAACTTGGGTCCGTGACAAGGGTGTTGACATTCCAACGGCAGCGCCGGAACATGACCGGGCGGTCAGGTGACCGCCCGGTCACATGGAGGAGTGCCCATGCCGACCCCCACGTGGAGCCGACTGTCCCCCGCACGGCGCGAGCGCGTTCTGGTCGCCGCCATGGACGAATTCGGCACCCACGGCTACTCGACGGGCAGCCTGAACGTCATCGCTCGCCAGGCCGGCGTCGCCAAGGGATCTCTCTTCCAGTACTTCGCGGGAAAACTCGACCTCTTCACCTACGTGGCCGAGCAGACCTCGCTGCGCGTCTACGAGCACATGCGCCCCTGGCTGGAGGGATACGACGGAGCCGTCGACTTCGCCACTCACCTCGTGGACGCCTTGGAGGCTTGGCTCGACTACTTCGCAAAGCACCCACTCGAACGGGGTGTCGCTGCGGCCACCAACATGGAGATGGACCCCGCGATTCGCGGCGCGGTTCGCGGCCCGGTGAACGAGATCTACCTGGCCGGTCTGACCCCACTGGTGGAGCGCGCCACCAGCACCGGAGACCTGCGCAAGGACTGCGACCTGGACACTCTGCTGTCCTTGCTGCTCGTCCTGCTGCCCCACCTGGCCCTCGTTTCGCACACGCCAGGACTGGACGGTGCCGTCCGTCTCACCGGCGTTCGCCCACAGCAGCGCCGCCAGAACGTCGAACGCCTCGTCACCGCACTGCTCTCCGACTTCATCCAGCGGGACGACTGATGACGGACTTCGACACCCGGGGGGATCTCATCGGCAGTCCCGTACGGGACGCCTCACGGCCGTTTGCCTCGCCGCACCGCACCGAGCGGCCTAGGCCCGCCGCCATCGGACGAATTGGACGCAGAGTGACTGTCTATCCCGGAGCGCCAGGGCGGCTCACCGGACAGAACACGTGTCGCTGTGGCTCGTCGAGGCCGGAACTGCCCACGGTGGCCCCAAGCACCAGTCCTGTCTGTCAGGGCGAGGAGTCATGAGAGCCGACCGGACCGCCCACGCGAACGGCAGTGTCCTGCACTACCGAGAACTGCTGTGCACGGTCATCGAAAAGGCTGCACACGGTCTAAGGTGCGCATCACCGACCTCTGGGTCGATAGCGAGGCTTCCGCGGCCGACAGCCGGGCCCTGCAGGGAATCCCGAAGGAGGCGGCCGCCCTAGTCGGCGGACACACGGGTGAAGCCCAGATCTCCGACACCGCTCAGGGGCACCTGCCGTAGAGCCGGGTAGCCGAGATCGGGGCCTCATCCGCCGACGGCCCCTCCCCTCACCGGGCGGATCACGCAGACCCTGAGCAGCTGGCTCAAGACCGGTCCCAAGCGCTGACGCCGTCCCGGCCCGCGAGTCCGCGCCCGCGCGCAGCCGACCGGATTCCCTAACACAACGTCCGCCGCTGATCGGCTTCCCACCGCGGGACTTCAAGCCGGCCTTCGGCGGCTGAGCAGTCCGGAATCACTGTTTCACCCCCACAGAAAAGGTGATCTCGTGCGCCGTGTCATTCCGCGATCCCTGGCAGCACTCATGCTGGTCGTGGCAGCGGCTCTCACCGCCGCGCCCGCCGTAAGCGCCTCCCCCGTGACGGACACGTCTGTCGCAGTGGACCCCTCCGCCACCGGATCCTTCGCTATCGGCTACACCGATCTGACCGTATCGGCCTCAGGTAGGTCGTACAGCGCCCGCGTCTGGTACCCGAGCTCTACGGCCGGCGCCAATACCCCGGTCGCTCCAGGAACCCACCCCGGACTCGCGTTCGGACACGGCTTCTTCCAAGGCATCAACCAGTACGAGTCCCTGCTCAAGCACTATGCGTCCTGGGGCTTCATCACCGTGACGCCCAAGTCCCAGGGCGGCCTGTTCCCGAGCCATTCGGCGTTCGCCGACGACTTGAACGCGGCACTCACCTGGCTCACCGTTCAGAACACCACCAGCGGCTCGCGCTTCGCGGGAGCGGTGCGGACCGACAGACTCGGCGTCCTGGGCCACTCCATGGGCGGTGGTGCAGCCCTGCTAGCTGCGAGCCGAAACCCGGCCGTCAAAAGCGTCTCCACCATGGCTGCGGCGGAAACCAACCCGTCCGCAGTGGCAGCGGCCGGAACGCTGACCGCCCCAGCCCAATTTCTCGGTGGCAGCGCTGATTCCGTCGCCGGAGTGGCGGACAACCAGCAGAAGATGTACGACGCGAAGCCGGCTCCCACCCAGCTTCGCGTCATCACGGGAGGCTTCCACTGCGGCTTCGAGGACAGCTCAGGGTTCGGCTGCGACAGCGGAACCATCACCCGCGCCGCGCAGCAGAAGCTCACGCAGGGCGTGACGACCGCCTGGTTGCTCTACACACTCGGCGGTGACTCGTCGACGTATGACCTGGTCTGGGGATCCGCAGCTCAGAAGCTCCCAGGGGTGGTGTACAGCGCCAAGCCGTAAGCACACGAACCGACGGGGTCGCTCGGCGCTCACCGGGCCGAGCGGCCCCGCTCCATGACGGTCAGCGCCGCACGTCACAACGTCCGCGTCAACGACCAGCGGAACGTGACCGACCCTCGACCCGACCATCGGCAACATTGACCTCGGGGTAGCGCGCGGCGCATAGCAGCGGTCGAAGGCAATGAGCCTCCCTCATGGCGCTACCGGTGTGACTTTCCTCGGCTTCCGCCCTTGTCCGGCGTGTGCTTCCCTGCCTTTGACCCGCTCCTGGCCAGGTGTTCGCGTGCGCCGCCACGGTGAGCTGGCTGTTGCCCGCCACGATGACCACCTCCTTGAACGTAACCACAATCGTCACATCGGAGGGCGTCAAGCCGTCCGCCCCGACCGCCCCCGTCCGCGGTCTCATCGGCTCGCGGGTCCTGCCTGCGGAGTTGCCGCCCCTCTTGGGCAGACGCACCCTGAAAGGAGCCTGGCACGGCGGGCACCGTGCGTGTGCTGCCGCTGCGCGAAGTGACCAGCCTCAACACAGCGAGTTCACGTCGTCAACGACACGGAAACTGACGATCCCATGAGGGCCTCTGATCGTTTCTCGTTCACCTTGCACAACATCCCCACGACGGTCAGCGATATGGATGCGTCCGTCGAGAGGTAGCGATGTGTCACAAGCTGGCCGAGCTCTTGCCGCTCTCCCCACGCTCACATCAAGCCGATCGCCCCCAAGGCACCACACAACTTCAGCAACGTCTTCCAGGAAGGCGCGAGCCTGGTCAGCTGACCTCCGCGCCGTGAACGCTCCGCGGGTCCGTGAGGCCGCCCGTGGGACCGCTCGGTGGGGCGAACGGGCCCTCGCGGCGGCACAGCGAAAAACCCGCCGACAACTCAACTCACGCGAGTAACGAAACGTGGGCGGGGTTCAACCAATCACCCCTAAGGGATATCCCATGAACACGGTCACCACCGCGGACGGCACGAGCATCTTCTACGTTGACTGGGGGCCGAGGGATGCGACACCACTCGTCTTCCACCACGGCTGGCCCCTGAGCTACGTGGACTGGGACAACCAGCTGCTGTACTTCCTCTCCCAGGGCTACCGAGTCATCGCGCACGACCGTCGTGGCCACGGGCGCTCCAGCCAGCCGTCGTCTGGCCACGAGATGGACACCTACGCCGCGGACGTGGCCGCTGTGACCGATGCGCTGGATCTGCGGGACGCCGTCCACATCGGACACTCCACCGGAGGCGGAGAAGTGGTCCACTACGTGGCGCGGGCCGAGCCCGGCCGCGTCTCCAAGGCAGTGATCGTGTCGGCTGTGCCGCCCGTCATGGTCAAGAAGGAGAGCAACCCCGAGGGGACCCCCATTGAGAACTTCGACGAGCTGCGCGCCGGACTCGCCGCCAACCGCGCCCAGTTCTACATCGACGTGGCGTCCGGGCCCTTCTACGGCTACAACCGGCCCGGCGCGGAGGTGAACCAGGGGCTCATCGACCGGTGGTGGGCGCAGGGGATGATGGGCGCCGCGAACGCGCACTATGAGTGCATCAAGGCGTTCTCCGAGACGGACTTCACTGAGGACCTGAAGAAGATCGATGTACCGGTGCTCGTCATGCACGGCACCGACGACCAGGTCGTACCCTATGCGGACGCGGGACCGAAGAGCGCTGAGATCCTGCGAAACGCGACCTTGAAGACCTACGAGGGGTACCCGCACGGAATGCTGTCCGTCCACCCGGACGTCCTCAATCCCGTGATCCTCGAGTTCCTCAAGGCATAGCCGGCAGGTGACCGCAGGACAGACTGTGCGGCCGCATCGTCGCTCAATGCTCCCCGTGGCGGTCCCGGCCCACCCGTCCCTCGATCCCGCTCGCACCGGCAACTCACGCCGTCCGTTCCGACCTGGATCAGGCGATCACGGAACAGCTCGAAGACAAGACGGACGTCGTGTCCGCCGGCACCAGCGGGATCGGGCTGGCTACGGCCAAGCGGTCCGCAACCGAAGGCGCGAGGAGTTCAACAGGGCCCGCCGTCAGGCGACGCTGAACAGCGCGAACAGCGCAGTCGGCGAGATGTGCCCGGCTCTTCACCACCCAAATCCTGACCAGCCTCAACACCGCTCAAAGACCTAGGGGACCACACCCTTTTCCCGGGCGTAGCGGACACCGCCAGCATCACCGGCCTTGCCCCCACGCCGAAAGCGGCTGCCCCGGCCCTGTGCCTCGCCTGGAAGAGAACAGCCACGTCCCCGGGAGTGAACGGTACGTCGACGGGACACTCAACAACCACATCTGATCCCGGGGCATACTGGCCTGCTGTCAGCCGGTTAGGCCGACCACCAGCAACATGAACGCCGCCCCTGCCACCGTGAACAGCAACGTGGCGCGCGACGGATGCGAACTGTGAGCCTCCGGCAAGATGTCGGAAGTCGCCAGGTAGAGCAGGAAGCCGGCGAAGAACCCCAGGTAGAGGCCCAGCAGCCTGGCGGGGATGGTGAAAGTCAAAGTGAGCGCCGCACCGACCACCGGCGCGACGGCATCGCAGGCCAGCAGGGCGATCGCCTTGCGGCGCTCGTTCCCGTACAGCCTGGTGAGGGTGTACGTGTTGAAGCCGTCCGCGAAGTCGTGCGCGATGATCGCGACGGCTACCACCGCGCCGACGCCGGAGCCGGCCTGGAAGGCGGCGCCGATGGCGAAGCCGTCGAGCAGGCTGTGCACGATCAGCGCGCCGGCCGCCGCTACGCCGAGGCTGGGCGCGTCATGGCCGTGGCGGTGGCCGCCGGCGTGAGGGTGCTCGTGGCTGGCGTACTCGCCCTCGTGCGCACGGTGTATCGCAACCGACCGCTCCACGACATGGATGGCGAGGAAGCCTGCGGCCAAGAGGACCAGTACGACCGGCACGTGGAAGATCCGGTGCGGCTGGGCGCTCAGCGCCTCGGGCAGCAGGTCGAAGACGACCACGCCGAGCATCAGCCCAGCGGCCAGCCCCAGCACAAGGTGGCGGCGGTCACCGATACGCTGCGCCACGACACCGCCGATCAGCGTCATCAAGAACGCGCCCACAGCGACGATCGCAGCCATAACGCGATTATCAGCCCCGCTCCTTCGACCGTCGCCTCCGGCGAGCTACCTGGACAGTCCACCGCCAACCGCGACACCATCGGCAAAGCCACGGACATCGACCGGGCTCGATGACACCCAGGCCCCGGGTTCCTGCCGACTGCGGGAGTGTCCCGGATCAGAGCGGCGGACGGGTCCGACTGCGGCACGTTCGGAGCCGGGGCGGGGGCGTTGGTGGTGACATCGCCACCTGCTCGCACGCTGGGGTGAGCTGCTCGCGGAACGGGGCCTCTGGATTGACCACCGCTCACGCCCGACTAATTTCGGTGCCATTCGTAGTCTTCGGCAGCGTCGACGATAAGATTTTCTACGGCCTTTGGCTGCGAGATGAGGGAGACGTGTGAGGCGTCGATTTCCACCGTCTTGCGGGCTTTGGCCCGCTTGGCTTCGTAGCGCTCCAGGTCGGGGTTGATGGCCCGGTCCTGTTTGCCGACGAGCACGTAGACGGGCTTGTCACGCCAGGCGGCGCCGGTGAGCTTGTCTGTGAAAGCTGACGCTGCGATTGGCCGCTGAGAGGCGGCGAACACGTCGGTCCGGCTGGTGGGGAGATCCGCGGCGAAGACCTTGTGGAACTTGTCGGTCTGAACGTAGTTGTCCGTGCCGGTGCTGCCGTCGCCGTTGCGAAACGGCACTTGCCTGAGGGCCTGGGAGAGGAGCGGGGGTGCAAACTTTGCGGAGAGGCTGGTGAAGGACTCTCCGACATCCGGCATGATCGCGTTGATGAAGACCAGGGCTTTGACGTTGTTGTTCTTGGCCGCGGCCTGCGAGATGACCGCGCCTCCGTAGGAGTGTCCGGCCAGCACGATCGGCCCCTTGACCGACTTCAGCAGGCTGGCGATGTAGGCCGAGTCCTGCGGGACGCCTCGCAGAGGGTTGGCGGCTGCGATGACCCTGTAGCCGCTCCTTTGCAGACGTTCGACCACACCGCTCCAGCTGGACGCGTCGGCGAAGGCACCGTGCACCAGCACGATGGTCGGTTTCCCGCTGTCGGACTGGCCGCTCGGGCCGCCAGCCTCCGCCGACACGGTGGCCAGCACGGTAGCGGTTCCCGATATCGCCAGGAACGCCGCACCCCACCGAAAGGCGGCTGCGTGGCGCGGCTTGTCGATTATGCCCATTGCGATTCCTTGAGTCCTAGGGCGTCGGGCGACGCCTGAGAGACCAGAATCGAGTTTTTGCGCCACCGACGCTCTCCGCGCCGGGCATCCGGGTGAATGCTCATCGGCGGAGCAGGCAAGTCGCGAGGGGATGCACATGGCAAGTGTCGGGGTGCCGGGCGCTCGCGCCCGCCACCGCTGGCGTTGTTCGCATTTGCCATCATCGCCAGGTCATGCGATCACACAATCTCGCTCGCTGTGTCGTGTCGGCGGGTGAGCGGTGACAGTCCAGCCGTGATCAGTGCGGACGTCACGAGGAGAGCTGGCGGCAGAAGGGCCCAGGTCCGGCCGGCGTGAAGCAGGAGGGCGCAGAGTGCTGCACCGGCGATGAGGGCGACCAAGCGGAGAGGCACCCATACGCCAGGACGGCCAGTGCCGATTCCCTTAACGATGTAGGAGGCCAGGGTGCCCGTGAGGTACGTGGTGGGGGCGGCAGCTTTGCCGGCTGCGACCATCGCCGTGGACTGAGCTCCCATGGCCAGCGCAGCGCCGAACTGCAGGACGTATCGGAGTCTGTTGTCCGGTTGCCCTTCAGTAAGTGCCCACGCTAGAGCGCCCAGGGCCAGCAGTATCGCCTCTGCCGTGAGAACGATCAGCACCCGGCGGCTCCATCGGGTGGTCGATGCTCCTGTCCTCCGGGTGTAGTGGGCGACGACCGCGGTGCCCGTTCCGAAACCGCTCAGTGCCAGCGACGCTGCGGTGATGTCAAGCGGCTCGCCGCGTCCGGCGGCCATGCCCAGCAGTGCGAGGTTGCTGGTCATGACTCCGGCGAAGACGTGACTGAGGCCAAGGAAGGAGACTGCTTCCACGCCGCCGGAGGCCGCGACAAGCAGCACGACGGCGAAGCGCAGCGCGCGGCCGGGCGCCGTCTTCAGTGGAGGCGCATTAGACGGGACGGTCGAGACCGGGTTTTCGTCGCTCATGGCCGCATACTCGTTGAGCAGGTCGGTCGCATGCTGGCCGTCAGTAAGGACCGGCAAGGCCGGTCAGCGGCTGCAGATGAGCGACTTCATATGGTGGATGGTCGTTCGCGGGTCCATCGGGCAGGGGGACGGCGCGGATACTGCCGGAGAGATCGGAGACGTAGGCGATGCCCGCCTCGCTGTCGATGGCGAGGCCGATCGCTTCTTGGAACTCGTGAGCCAGGATCTGGGGTGTTTCGCCCTGTTCTCCGGTCGCCGGTATGGGTGCCCGATTGAGTGTGTTGCCAGCCGGGGGTGCGCCGCGGTCCGTCCAGTACAGCCAGGCGCCGTCGCAGTGCAGGTCGATGGGCTCGGGCAATTCGCTCCAGAGTACTTCGATGTCGGTACGGTTATCGGGTCTTTCTCCGGGAGGAAGTTCGAGGCCGGACCTCAGGATCTGTCCCTGACCGCCCTTCGAAGGGCCCTTTTGCGTCCAGTACAGGTGTTTTCGGGCGGGGTCGACGGCGACGCCGACGCATTCGCCGAGAATGCCTGTCTCTCTTGAGGTCACCACTAGGTCGGACAGGCCGCTGCCGTCGGTATGGACCCGGCTGACTCGGTGGCCCTCGCGGTCTCCCCAGTAGAGCGTGCCCGCGCCGTCTGAAGTGAGTTGCTTACCAGTGGTGATCGCGCCGGGCGGCACAATGTCCCATTGGTCTCCACTGAAAGTGTTCAGGGCATGGATGCCGCCATTGCGCCGGGAGAAGTCTTGACCGGCCTCACCGGGGACGCCAGGGACGGAGACGGGAACGCCCATGGTGGTCCAGTAGACGGTGCCCGATTCCACAACGATACCGTCGGGGGCCGCTCCAGCCGTCTCAACTAGAGTGTGCGCCTCGCCGCCGGGGAGGCTGATACGGAGTATCTTTCCGGGGGCCACTTGGAGTGCTAGCAATTCCTTCCACACGGAGATCGTCCTTATCGATCGAGGAGAGACTGCGTCTCTGTCAGTGCTCCGGGGCGTCCGTGCTGGGTGGCTGCGGCCAGCCCAGGGGACCGAGGACGGCGCGTGTGCGGCCGTCCCGCAGGTCGACCAAGTGCTCGTAGGCGTTCTCGCCCGTGCCGTAGGCCTCTTCGACGGCGTCCAGGACCTCGCCCATCCGAGCCGGGTCCGGCTCGCCGACTTCGAATGTCATCTGGGAGCCGACGTGTGTCACGAGATGGCGCATGCCTCCAGGTCCGCCGCCCAGGGTTCCGCTCTGGAACGGCCCGATGGTCGCCCAGCGCAATCCCAGTGAGGCCCTCACCAGGTCGTCGAGGTCCGCTACGTCGATCACTCCCTGCTGAATCAGGTAGGCGGACTGGTCATCGAAGACCTTTTGCAGACGGTTGCCGATAAAGCCCGGAATCTCCTTTTTCAGTCGGATCGGCAGTTTGCCGAGCGAGCGATACACGTCGACCGCCCGCTCAAGGGTCTGCGGGGATGTCCGAGGCCCGGGCACTACTTCCACGAGCGGCATGAGTTCGGGCGGGTTGAACGGATGACCGATCACGATCCGGTCGGCTGCCGGGTTTCCGTCTGCGATGGCGGAGGGAAGCAGTGATGACGATGAGGAGGCCAGCACCACGTCGCTACGGCTGTGCGCAGCGAGAACCGCGAACAACTCCTCTTTCACCTCGATCCGCTCGGGTCCGGATTCCTGCACGAAGTCGGCCCCGTCGGCGGCGGCCGCAAGGTCGGCGCTCAGCGTGACGGGTAGTCCGCCGAGTTGGCGATCCACGATGTCTTTCAGATCCGGCCTAGGGTCGTTGATACGCACTTCCCATCCCGCTGTGTTGAAAAGGCGGGCCCAGGAGATTCCGATCACCCCGGCTCCGACGACTGTCACCACTGCCATAACAGACCACTCCACTTCAGGAAAGCAGGGGGCTCGCGCTCTTGCGCAGGAAGGTCAGCGCTCTGTGGTGCGCCATGTGGGTACGTCCGCCCCCATGGGGCTAAGAACGGTCGTGAAGTGCCCTTGGCGCAGGGACGAGAACTGCAGCTGGTCGGTCATCCCCTGATAGGTGCCGAGCGGAGTTCGGGCGGTGAACAGGTCGGGGTCGATCAGGGTGTGCTCCGGCGTGGAGCCTGCCGTGCTGTTCGCGAACTCGCGGTCGAACACTCCGAGGGACGTCAGCCACAGGCAGGTCTTCGTGAGCGAGACCCTGACCCGGTAGGAGCCTCCCTCGGCGGCTCGCCGTCTCAGGGCCGCCAACGTACCGATCGTTCCTAGCCAGCCGACGACGTTGTCGACAATGGGAAGCATCGGCGGTTGCCTCGGATGGTCCAGGGTTCCTTCGAGCGCGAAAATCCCCGACACGCACGCACCGATCTCGTCGAAGCCGGGCCGCAGCTTCCAGGGGCCCGCCGGGCCGTGCATCAACACCTCGGCCTGGATCAGTCCCGGATGGCGGGAGCACAGTTCGTCCGCCGCTAGGCCCTGCTGTGCCAGGTAGCCGGGGTGGCGGTTGGAGAAGAAGATGTCGGCCTCTGCGAGAAGCTGCTCAAGACGGAGTCGGTCCGGGCCGGACTCGTTCAGGTAGGCCGACCGCATGCCGACCTGGGTGTCCCAGTAGAAGGACTCGATCTCGACGTTGTCAGGCCGCCATATATTCAGTACGTCCGCACCAAAAGAGGCGAGGTCACGCCCGATCCCCGCACCCGCGATGACGTGCGCCATACCCAGCGCCCTGACCCCGTCAAGCGGTTGCCGTGCTCCCGTCGTGAACGGCACCGGCTCGCTGTCCGCGATCTTTTCGATATCGATCAGCGGGAGATCGGCGAGCACCTCGGTGTATTGCGGCTCGACGAGGAACTCCTCCAGGGAACGCACCTTGCCCATGACGATAGCCGCCTCCCCCGCAGCTTCCTCAAGCTCGTCCGCGTCCCACGTGGCGATGGCCGCGTTCACTGCCTCGGGCCTGTCCGGACAATTCAGCAGGTCGAGTGCCTTGCTGCGCAGGCCGGGATAGACATTCAGCGGCACGACGCTCCGCCCGTCCCTTGTGCGACGGAAGAACGGCATTTCGATGAACGGGTTGCGCTTATTCCATTTGTTCGACGGCGGACGCCCGTTGACCAGTTCCCATCTGCCGTCAGCGAATCCGGCGAACCGCCGGAAGGCCTTGCGGACATCGATTGTGATGTCTTGCGGCTTTCCGCCCCGGTCCCGCCAGATCGCCGACGCTGCCACCCCCTTGCCCGCCAGTGCCAGGGCGGCAGCAGACCCGAACCGGAACCGAGCCGGCACCAGAGGGTCGGCCCCCGCGATGATCGCCACCGCACCCCCGCAGTCATCCGCCACCAACGCTGCTCCATACAGGACTTCGTGCAGATGCGCCTCAAAATCGAAATCGTCCGAAGAGATCGGGTGCTCTACTGCACGGCGCAGGCGTTCGGTTAGATTCATTGCTGCACCTTCTCCCTGAAGATTCGGCTACGTACGGTCAGCGCGACCCCTTACGATGCCGCGAAGCAACGAGGGAGGGATCAGCCGCCCCTGCCGCACGCCGCCCAGGATCGTCGGCAGTGCGCTGGGCGCGGAAAGCAGACGTCCAACAATTCCCCTCAAGCAGTCACCTGCGAGGCGCGACTCCGCCCTTGTTGGTGAGGCAGCGAGTTGCAACATCATTCACCGAGCCCGCCCTCTGCGATCCCCGTTAGGAGCGAATGAAGGACAGTATGTCCGGATTAAGGACGTTCGGATGCACGGACAGCATGCCGTGCGGGTACCCCTCATAGCTCCTGAGCGTGCCGTGAGCTAGTAGATCTACGGACTTAGGGCCGGAATCGGCGTACGGCACGACCTGGTCGTCCGTCCCATGCATGACCAGTACCGGCACAGTGATCTTTTTTAGATCTTCCGTGAAGTCTGTTTCGGAGAATGCCTTTATGCATTCATAGTGCGCGTTGGCCGCACCCATCATCCCTTGAAGCCACCATCGATCGATCAGTCCCTGGGAGACTTCCGCCCCTGGCCGGTTGAAGCCGTAGAAGGGGCCGGTGGGCAAGTCGATGAAGAAGTCGGCCCTGTTTGCTGCGAGAGACGCACGGAATCCGTCGAAGACCTCGAGGGGGGTGCCTTCGGGGTTAGTATCCTTCTTGACCATGACCGGTGGGACAGCGGCGACTAGAACTGCCTTGGCTACGCGGCCCGGCTTAGCCTGCGCTACGTAACGTGCCACCTCGCCTCCGCCCGTTGAGTGCCCGACGTGCACCGCGTTCCGCAAGTCAAGCGCGTCGGTGAGTGCATTAACGTCAGCGACGTAGGTGTCCATGTCGTGGCCATGGGCCGGCTGGCTTGAGCGTCCATGCCCTCGTCTGTCATGAGCGATCACGCGGAAGCCCTCGGCGGAGAAGAAGAGCAGCTGAGCGTCCCAGTCATCGGAACTGAGTGGCCATCCGTGGTGGAAGACGACGGGCTGACGGTCCCGCGGCCCCCAGTCCTTGTAGAAGATGGTGGTGCCGTCGGGAGTAGTCACGGTGCTCATGTGGAGACCTCGCTGAGGTGGATGCAGCGACTGTTTCTAGACACGGCTCAAGGGCTGGATCGCGGGCGGATCCCGTTGAGGCCCGGCCGCCGCCGGCCGTGAGCCTTCCGCCGATGGGGGCCGCACAGGCCCGGCAGCACGTCCTGCTGACCCTTTTTCCACCTGCGCTCGCGCACCGGATGCACCACATAGCGCTCTTTTAACCGCACCACTGTGCCGTTCATGACTGGCGAGCGGCCGGGCACCTCTCCACGCCGGAACTACCGGCACCACGTCCTGGCCTGATGTCACACAGTGCCTGGCTCGGCAGCACAACGTGGCCATTGGGCGATAGTCAGGTGCCGGCAACGCAAGCTTGCCGCGGCCTCCTTGCAGTGGACCAGGGCAAGTGCCGGGCGTGCCAGCGCTGCTTTGCGAGGAGCCGAATCAGATCACTTTCCGCTGATGGGATCCGCGGGCAGTTCAGCCCACACGGTCTTGCCGTCTTCGTGATATCGCGTGCCCCAGTTTCGGGCGAGGCTGGTGATGATGAAGAGACCGCGACCCGTCTCATCGACCGTGCGAGCATGCCGCACGTGCGGTGCGCTCATAGCCGCGTCGCTGACTTCGCAGGTCAGAACCCTGTCAAGTATCAAGCGCAAGCTCAGAGGTGGTTCTCCGTAGCGAACAGCGTTGCCCACCAGCTCACTGACGAGCAGCTCAGCGGTGTAGGCGGTCTCATCGTCGATGTGCCAGCGCTTCATTTGGTGTCTGACGGTGTCACGGGCCATCGGTGCTGCTTCCGTGGCGGCGGGCAAGTCGCGCTCGAGCACGCTGTCCGGTGGCATCGGCTTCATCCGAGCCAGCAGCAGCAAGGCCTCATCATGGAAGTTCCCCCCATGCAGGGCATAGGTCATGGCGTCGCACAATTCCCTCAGGTCACGCCCGGTGCCGCGCTCCAGAACACCCCGCAAGAGGCCCGCCGGAGCCAGGGCCGGGTCTGTCAGCGATGACGTCCCCATGGCGAGGATGCTGCCATCAGGCAGAGGCATCGTCGCGGTGGCGAAGGGCGCGTCGTCCGAACCTGCCAGGAGCGGTCCCTCTGGAGTGGCGAGGAGGCGCGAGGAGCCGTGTGGGTCGACGAGCAAGGGTTCGGGGAGCCCGGCGCGAGCGATCGCGCAGGTAAGGCCGACGGGATCGTAGATGGCGATCACGCATCGGGCGGTCAGCGGTTCGTGTTGCAATGGATCCCCGACAGGGAGCCAGGCTCGCTCGGCGGCGAGGCGGACTACCGTGTCGTTCAGCCGTGCCATCAGTTCATCTGCGCCCAGGTCCAGCGCGGTGAGCGAGTAGAGCGCTGTGCGAAGTTGGCCCATGGCGGTCGTGGCGGCCATGCCCTGTCCGGCGACGTCTCCAACGATGAGCGCGGTCCTCGCGCTCGGCAGGGGGATGGCGTCGTACCATGCTCCTCCGCCTTTCGGCCCCGACAGGAACAGCGGCGAGATCTCCACCGTCGACAGGTCGGCGGGCCGCTGCGGAAGCGATCTGCGCTGTACTGTCGCCGCGATCGCTCGCTCGCGGGCGTAGCGGCGGGCGTTGTCGATGCACAGAGTCGTGTGAGCGCAGATTTCGCTCGCCAGTACGGTGTCGTCCTCGGCGAAGGGGTCTTCTCCCTCTTGCCGGTAGAAGCTGACCACGCCAAAAACCTCGCCGCGCAGCTCCAAGGGGACTATGAGGAGGGAGTGCACGGCGGAGAGGCGGATGGCCTCGGCACGTTGTGGGTCGGCGCAGAGCCAAGGGCTGGCCTCGTCGACGGGGACAAGGCGCGGCTGGAGGTCGGCGAGGACCCGGGTGAACGGGGTGCCATACGGCAGATGCCGGATGTCGCCGACTGGATGTGCCGACAGCTGTCCCCTGAAGGCGGCCCTGCGCAAGGGTAGTTGAGGATCCACAGGGGCCAGCGGAGGATCCTCACCGCGCACGACGGCATCGACCACCTCCACCACGACAATCCGGGTGAAGGCCGGTGCGACCGCGTCGACGAACTCTCGGCAGACGGCGATGACGTCCAGCCGCTGCCCCACCCGTTCACGGACAGCGCCGAGAATGTCCACCGCCCGGCGTGTCCGCTCCCGCTCCGTGACGTCCACGACAGAGGCCAGA
Source organism: Streptomyces sp. NPDC002386 (assembly GCF_053593175.1). NCBI lineage: Bacteria > Bacillati > Actinomycetota > Actinomycetes > Kitasatosporales > Streptomycetaceae > Streptomyces > Streptomyces sp. NPDC002386. The sequence goes on along the minus strand of NZ_JBSFBX010000019.1, from coordinate 48,859 downwards.
AGCCCCAAGATCTCCCCGCCTTCGTTCTCCAGGCGCATCGTCGTCACGGAGTAGATGCGCCGCGTGCGCCCGCCTTCTGCTTCGCTGCGGATGAGTCGGTTCGTCACTGGCACCCCTGTGGCGAGGACCTCGTGCGCGGTCGCCTCCTCCGCGTCCGGATTTTCCAGATCGAAGACGTCAACGAAGCGTCTGCCGATCACACGCTCGAGGGGGGTTTCCCGCATGGCGGAAGCGCCCGTGCTCACGGTGACCACGCGCAACTGGTCGTCGAGCACGTGCAGACCGACGGCCTGCTGGGCGAAGGCAGCCTTGAGGACCGCGTAATCGGCCTGGGAGGGTGTGTTGTCCTCGCTGATAAGCACCTCGAATGTCGTGTGCTTGCCGCGGGATATGGGACGGATGCGCACGGAGGGCCAAGGAGCGGACCGAAAGCCACCTTCTTGACCCGGGCCGGCGGGGTCGGACAGGAGGGCGCCCACCACACGGCCAAGGGCATCCCCCGGTGATCGATGCAGGAGATCTTCGGCGAGCCGAGTCCACTCGACCACGTGACCACTCTCGTCGACACACATGAGAACGCCGCTGGGGGTCATGGGCACATACCTCCTGTGCAGTCCATGCCACAATGCATCGTCCCGGCGTGGTCCCACGGCTGCTCTTCCTGCCGCTGGGACGCCCAGGATGGCGGGGCCATGGGATTAGCGCGGACTCGATGCGCCTGCCGTCGCGAACACTTCGGCTTCGTGAATGCGCGCCTATCGCAGGTGGGCGCGTCTGGCTGGGCATCCGCCCGCTCCTGGCCAGCGCTGCACGTCAGCTCCGCGACGGAAGCTGCCACTGCTGCAGGGGATGCATGCGCCTACCTCCCGAGTCAGGCTTTCATGCGCGGTCCGCGGCCAGGCCGACCATGGTCGTGGGGTCGACGATCCGGTCGAAGTCCTCTGCACTGACGTATCCGGTGGCCAGCGCGGCTTCACGGAGGGTGGTCCCTTCATTGTTGGCCTTGTGTGCGATGGCGGACGCCTTGTCGTAGCCGATCGCCGGCGAGAGCGCGGTCACCAGCATGAGCGACCGCTCCACGTACTCTCCGACCCGGTCGTGGTCGAGTTCGACACCCTCCATGCAGAACTCCCGGAACTTCTCGCAGGCGTCGGCGAGGATGCCCGTCATGTGCAGGAAGTTGTTGATGATGACCGGACGCATGGCGTTCAGTTCGAAGTTGCCCTGCGAGCCCGCGAAGGCGATGGCCTGATCCTCCGAGAGGACCTGGATACACACCATCACCATGGCTTCGCACTGAGTCGGGTTGACTTTGCCGGGCATGATCGAGGAGCCCGGCTCATTGGCTGGCAGGACCAGTTCGCCAAGGCCGCAACGGGGCCCGGACGCCAGCCAGCGAATGTCGTTGGCGATCTTCATCAGAGGCACGGCCAGCGCGCGCACGCCGGCGGATGCTCCCACCATGGCGTCGAGTCCGCCCTGGGCGGCGAACTTGTTCCGCGCGGTGACGAAGGAGTAACCGGTGCTGCGGGCGATTTCGTCCGCGACCTGGTCGGCGAAGCCTTCCGGCGCGTTCAGGCCGGTGCCAACCGCGGTGCCGCCCATGGCGATCTCCAGCAGTCCCTCGGCGGCCCGTTCCGCACGGTGACATGCCTGCTCCAACTGGGTTGCGTAGCCGGACCATTCCTCGCCCACGGTGAGGGGTACGGCATCTTCCAGGTGGGTGCGGCCGATCTTCACGACGTCGCGCCAGCGCTCTGCCTTCTGGGCGATGGTCTGCTGGAGCGCTCGCACGCTCGGTAGCAGGCCCTCGTGAACCGCCCTGACCGCGGCGATGTGCATAGCGGTGGGGAAGGTGTCATTCGAGGACTGCCCCATGTTGACGTGATCGTTGGGATGCACCGGCGTCTTGCTGCCGAGCTCGCCGCCCACGAGTTGGATCGCGCGGTTGCTGATGACCTCGTTGGTGTTCATGTTGGACTGCGTACCCGAGCCCGTCTGCCAGACGTAGAGCGGGAAGTGGTCGTCCAGGTCACCTGTGATGACCTCGTCCGCCACCCGCTCGATGAGACCGGCCTTCCAGGCCGGCATCCGCCCAGCGCGGCCATTGACGATGGCTGCAGCCCGCTTTACCTGGCCGTAGGCGTGGTAAACGGCCTTCGGCATGTGGTCGTCGCCGATGGAGAAGTGGATCAGGGAACGCTGGGTCTGGGCACCCCAGTAGCGGTCCGCAGGCACGTCGACAGCGCCCATGGAGTCCGTCTCACGGCGCGTGCCACCGGCCACCAGCCCGATGGGCACGTCGTGTATCTCCGGCTCGGTGCCGTTGCTGTCACGCGAGGTCATGGGCTTACCCCCTCCGCGTGTGAGTAATCGGGCTCCCACATCCGGTCGCGAACGGCGCGTGCCGGGTCGGTGGGGCGATGTGTGGCGACGCCCTCGGCCATGGCCGCCTCCACGACGGCGGTCGCGGTGCGGGCGGACGACTCCCACAGGTCCTCGACCGGCGGCAGCAGTGCGGCACCGGGTGCGGAAGGATCGACCTGATCGGCTACCGCCTGGGCGGCTGCGCGCAGCATGCCATCGGTCACCCGCTCCGCTCCTGCGACAATGGTGCCGAGACCGAGCCCCGGATAGAGCAGGGCGTTGTTGGCCTGGCCGATGCGGTAGTGGACACCCTGGTACTCGACGGGGTCGACCGGGATGCCCGTCGCGACCAGGGCCTTGCCGCCGGTCCAGGAGATGATGTCGGCGGGCATGGCCTCGATCTGCGAGGTCGGGTTGGACAGTGGCAGGACGATCGGGCGCTCAGTGCCGGCGGCCATCGCTTCTATGACGTCCCGGGTGAAGGCACCGGATACGGTGGAGGTCCCCAGCAGGATGGTGGGCGCGACCCGGCGCACCGTCTCCAGCAGGGAGATGCCGTCGTCATCCCCGGCCCAGCCGTCTATTTCGGAAGGGTCGCGGGCGTAGCGCCGCTGGAAGTCGCGCAGGTCGGTCATGTCACTGGTGAGCAGGCCCTGTCGGTCGATCAGCCAGATCCGGGAGACGGCGTCCTCCTGGCCGGCACCGTCGCGGACCATGGCATCGCGAAGCTGGTCGGCGATCCCCACTCCGGCGGAGCCGGAACCGAAGACCACCAGCTTCTGCTCGCGCATCGGAACGCCGCTCACCTTCACGGCGGAGAGGGCGGCGGCCAGGCTGATGGCCCCGGTCCCCTGAACGTCGTCATTGAAGATGCGATACCGATCGCGATACTTCTCCAGGATGCGGCGGGCGTTGCTCGGACCGAAGTCCTCGAAGTGCAGGAGGGCGCTGGGGAAGCGGGCGGAGGCGGTGCGTAGATACTGCTCGATGAAGGCGTCGTACTTCGCGCCGCGCACGCGCGGGAAGCGGTTGCCCAGATAGAGCGGGTCCTGTAGCAGCGACTCGCGGTCCGTGCCGACGTCCAGGGAAACGGCGATCACTCGGCTCGGGTCGATGCCGGCGGCGGCGGTGTAGACGGCCAGCTTCCCGACGGCAATCTGCACGCCGCCCACGCCCCAGTCACCGATGCCGAGAATCTCCTCGGCGTCCGAGCAGACGATCAGGTCGACGTCACCGGGGGCGAAACCAAGGGTGTCGAACGCTCGGTCCATGTCTTCGGGACGGTCGATGGACAGGAACAGTCCGCGCGGGCTTCGGTACTCGTTGGAGTACTGCTCGATGGCCTCACCGACCGTGGGGTCGTAGACGATGGGCAGCAATTCGGCCAGGTGGTCGCGAAGGACCTTGAAGTAAAGGGTTTCGTTCCTGTCGTGCAGTTCCTCCAGGTAGACATTCTTGGCGAGATTGTCGCCTTGAGCCTCCATCTGCCAGAACGCGCGGCCGGCCTGCTGCTCCAGGGTGAGTACCGCGGCGGGCAGGCGGCCGGTCAGGCCGAGCGCGTCGCGTTCGTCCTGGGTGAACGCCACGCCGTGATTGAGGAGCGGGTTCGTCAAGACGTCAGGGATGGTCGGTGTGGTATCGCTGTTGTGTGCCATGGGGGACTCCTTGTCTGACTGCCGACGAGTCCAGGAACTAGTGGGCCATCCGCACCACACCAGCCGACGAGGCAGTCCGTGTTAGGAGGTGAATCAAGCCGCTCAGGATGCAGAGGGCGCCAGGGAACCCAGCGACCATCCTTAGGGTCGAGGCAAGGTTCCCGCCAAGCACCCCTCCGCAGACCAGGAGCGGTCCCGAAGTCACTGGAAACCAGGCTCGGCCGGCCGTTGGTCGACATCGCGGTGATGTGGGTGCCTTGGGCGTCGAAGGGACGTGGATTGGCGAAGCCAGAGCAGCCGAGGGTGAGGAGGATGTCGCCAGACACGCCGGCGCCGTACTGGTGACGGATGTGAGCTTGTGGTCTTCCGGGTACTCGTCGTGAGCCTTCATGTCTGATCCTTTCGGAGCCAAGACCCAGCCCCTCATCAGGACGACGGCGACCGTTTACAAAACCACTGGCAATCGTTCTTCGGCGTCAAGGCCTCTATCGGTTGCGCACGGCCACGAGCCGTTCCGGTGATCTGTGCCGAGCAGGCGGAAGATCGACATCCGTCTAAGGATCTGCCACAGCCTTGCTTACATCGCGCTTTTTCGCGTGCCGGCTACTGACGTCAAAATCCTCGCCTGGTGTCCTGCCATCCCTGCCATTCAGGTACCGCCAACAGGCCCGCACCGACCTCAACGGCGGCCTCATCCTGCTAGCCGACCAGGACCGGACGCACCGTCGCCAGTGCCCTGCCGCCATAAGGGGGGCATGTCCTTCAGCCCACAGCATCCCGCCTCCTCGCCGAGCGACCTCTCGGGTGCGGTCGCCGAGGACCTCGCGCCAAAGCGGGATGCCCCTCACACGGTCACCAGGTCAGCGAGCCTCGGCTCGACCCCTCAAGCACCACGGCAGGACGCAGCACGGTCAGAGAGTCTTCCCGGCAAGCGACCACATCGCGAAGGAGAACCTGTCCACCTCCAGGCACAGGTCGACATCGTCGGGATGAACACCCTGATGTCCGCGTCGCACGCCATCGGCGAGGTCAGCAGCTGCCCGAGAAGTTCGCGCACGGTCGAGATGTGGGGCCACCTCGGCATCGCCTTCAGCGAGATGCTGACCGACGTATTCGGCGCAGGCCAGGTCCTCGGCGGCCCTGCCATCGTCGCCGGTGACCACGAACGTCACCGGCCCGGAACCATCAGCCTTCAAAAACAGCACTGTCGCGCCGGCCACTACGGAAACTCGCGCACAAGACGAGTGGCGCGCTCGCGACGGCCGGCGCGCCGACGGTTCCGGCCGTCGTCTTCTGCACCACCGTGCGGCCGGTCAGATTGAGCGGCCCGATCAGACCGGGTGAGTTCACCGTGTCGAAGCCTGCCGCCGGGGCACCGTCCTTCAGAGCCAGCCAACCGGGACGGCTCTCCTTCAGGGCCAGTGCCTCACCATCGGACGAGGCCAGGACGATCTTCTCGGCACCACGCGAGAACGCCCAGGCGGCGACGGTGAAGGCCCGCATCATGTCGACCACGACCGTATTGCGCAGAACACCGGTCAGCTCTGGAATCCCGACGAAACGATGATCCATCTCGCCACTCTCACCGAGACCCGCATCCCACCCGCCATCGGACTCTCCAACGCCCGTTACCGAGTCTTGGGACACGGCGGTGCCGCTGTTCGACATCGACATCCGCACCTCCGCTGATCACGAACTGCCTCCGTAACCAGTCGACAAACGCGGTTTCCAGAGATCAACGAAGCCAACGTGACGGTTGCGAGTGCTCAGCAGGTGCAGGGCGTCGCTGCCTAGAAGCCAGGCGGCGCCGTACCCGAGCAGGGCTCCGGCCGTGTTTCCCAGGACAGCAACGAGCAGTCCGACCGTCAGGCCGAAGAGATTGCCGGCGACAGCGCTCAGTGCGGGCTTGGGAATGAAGACGCACTCCCTCCGGGGCGTACATGCCGATGAAAGCGAGTGTGGTGGGGCTGCCTCCTTTTGTCTTGTCACTCGGGGTGAGCAGGCGGGCCGGTGCTGTCAAGATCAGCACGACCGCGGTGCCCGCCATAACCACTGCCAGAAGTCCCAGCCTTACGCCTGCCGTGGCGCAGGTGGTGTGCACGGTTTCTTCCTGCGCCGGGCTGGGGCGCACTTCAGGAGCGGTCGAGACGTGTGATGCCCGCGACGGTCTTCTGCCCTACCTCGACCGCGGCCTCGACGCCCTCGGGGAGGTAGATGTCGACGCGCGAGCCGAAGCGGATCAGTCCGATGCGGTCCCCCTGTTCCACCTTGGTCCCCTGGGGGATGTACGGCACGATGCGCCGGGCGACGGTGCCCGCGATCTGGACCATCTCGATGTCGCCGAGCTCGGTGTCGAAGTGCCAGACGACGCGCTCGTTGTTCTCGCTCTCCTTATTGAACGCCGGGACGTAGCCGCCCGGGACGTGCTCGACCGAGGTCACCGTGCCGGCCAGCGGCGCACGGTTGACGTGCACGTTGAGCGGGCTCATGAAGATGGCGACCCGGGTCCGCCCGTCCTTCCACGGCATGATGCTCTGCACCACGCCGTCGGCAGGGGAGATAACCCGGCCCTGAGCGATCTCGCGATCGGGGTCGCGGAAGAACCACAGCATGCCGGCCGCGAGCGCGGTGGTCGGCACTGCGATGGCCCGGGCGCGCTTCGAACGGGGGGCGCGGACCAGACTGGCGATCGCCGTGGCCACGGTCGGCGCAAGCCAGGGCGAGGAACCGCGGGCGAGGCGAGCAGAGGAAGAAACAGGCATGCGTACTCCAGACAACAGCTCTACGAGGGGCCTTTCCTTTCCATGCTGGCAGGCATCACTGGCCCGGCAGTGCCACCACAAGGTGAAAGCGAACCCCACGCGAAGGATGATCAACAGGCGTCAGGTCATCCCTCAAGCCGATAACGACGTACGTCAGCGGCGGTACGACGATGATCACGGCGATGAACGACCACATACTTCACTCGCTGGGCGCGGACGGCCGCTGCCGTCCCAGGTCCCTGGCCCCGTTCCCACCGACGTTGCCACGATCAGCAGCCTCGCGTACCGATCGGGGGCGTGCCGCGGTTAGCCGACGGGAACCTGCCGCCGCACGCTTCCTCTACCTGCAGTAGAGGGACGCGATAGAGTAAACGATATGGCAGCAGACGAGACGAGCATCAAGGTGAGTACGGCCGCGCGGGACCGGCTCGCCCAGCTGGCGGCCGAGCACGGCACCACGATCCGCAGCCTGGTGGAGAACCTCGCGCAGAGCACGCCGACGCAGGCCGAGTATGCCGAGCGGGCCGAACTGGCCCGCGCCGAGCTCGCCTCCGCCCTCGGCAGCGCGCCGAGCCCGGAGGCGGAGGCGAAGGCGAAGGCCCTGCTGGAGCGTCTGGGCGGCGCCGCGCACGGTCCGCGGGCGGCCGCGTAGTGGCGGGAATCGCGGTCGTCCTGGACCACACGACCGCAGGAGCGCTGTACGACCCGAAGGACCCGTTCAACGAGGCCGTCGCCGCGTTCTACGTCCAGGCCTCCGGCGGACTCGGCGACCTCTACGCGCCGGTGCTCTCCTTGACGGCCGGCGACACCGAACGGCCCGGCCTGCTCGGCTACATCAAGGGGCTGCGGTTCATCCGGATCGAGGCGTTCGACACCGACGCCGCGGTCACCGCCACCGAACTCCTGCGGTTCGGGCACTCCTGGGCCGCCGTCCACGCCATCCACTCCGCCCGCCCCTCCCCCGCCCACCCCACCGGGCGTTACCTCCTCACCCTCACACCCAAGGCCTACGCCGGCACCGGCATCCGAGCCGTCCACCCCAACCTGTAACCGTCGACCGACCCGGCAAAAGCGCCCTTTGCGGCGGTGTGCATGTCGAGGCCGTGGGTGAGGCCGTCGCCGGCCAGGTACTCGAACTTGAGGAGTGCTGGTCGAACGGGAGTCACCTGAACTCCCAGCCCGAGCGGTCCCTCCCCGCCGTCGTGACCTCCGCGTCCATCACATCGAGCGGCAGCATGACTGCGCGCACCGGGTGGACGTCAGGTCGCCGAGGTGCCAGACCGCGCGGCGAGGCCAGAGCGCCCACAGGTACGACGCCTGGCCTACCGCGATCACCAGCGTCCTCGCAGCAGTGCGCAGCTTGTCACCCGAGCGGTGGGAGGCGAGGACGTCCGCAATGGCCAACCGGCGGCGACTGTGAAAATCGCTGTCCGATCACCGGAGCACGGTGATAGACATCCGGCGTGGAAGAGAATCTTGAGTTTCCAGACCTGTTGCGACTGATCGATGAACGGTCGACCGCTTTCCGCGCCGCGGTCGCCGCCGCGCCCGGTCTCGAAGCCCAGGTGCCGACCTGCCCTGGGTGGACGCTGTTCGATCTGGTGAAGCACCTGGGCGGGGGAGACCGCTTCTGGGCCGCCATCGTCGGCGCGGGGCCCGCCGACGCGCCCCCGGCCGAGGCCGTCGCCGCGCGCGCCGCGCTGGAAGTGCCGCAGGAGCGTGAGGCCCTGCTGGCCTGGCTGGACGCGTCGACGCAGCTTCTGCTGGGCGCCCTGCGCGCGGCGGGACCGGAGAGCGGTTGCTGGACGTGGTGGCCCGCGTCGCAGTCACCGCAGACCGCCGGCGGCACCGCCCGGCACCGGGTCCAGGAGACCGCGGTGCACACCTACGACGCCCAGCTCGCCGGGGGCGCACCGCAGCCGCTGCCGGTCGAGCTGGCACTCGACGGTGTGGAGGAGTTCCTGTTCACCGTCTGCGCAACGCCGAGTGCCTGGCCGCACAAGCCCACGGCCTTCGACTTCCACGCCGCCGAGGGCCGCTCCTGGCGTCTCACCGTCGACGGCGACGGCGCACGTACCACCCGCCTCCCCGCGCCCACCGCCGCGACCGGTGAGGACTCGGACGCAGCCGGCGCCTCCGTCCATGGCACGGCCAGTGAGCTGGTCCTCTACCTGTACGACCGGATCCAGGCCGACTCCTTGCACGTTGACGGAGACGCAGGGCTGCTCGACCTGCTTCGCGCCTGGGAGCCGGAGGAGAAGTAGGACGTAGCGGGGTTTGTTGGCCGCGCCTCGAGCCGGTAGGACACGATTGTCGTAGTTAGCGGGCCCCATCCAGCCGGCCGTGGCCAGGGCGTCGGCGCCGCGGGGTGCGGAGACGAGTCCGAGGCGTGCGTGCGGATTCTGCGTCAGGAAAGCTCGCGCGTACTGCTCGGCGATCTCATCGGCATGCGGCGAGGGTGTCAGCGTGGGTCCTCGGCCGGGCGAGGCCTGGCCGAAGGGGGCGGTGACGGCCAGGCGTTCGTCGGCGGTGAGCTGGTCGTCATCTTCGTCGACGGTGCTGTAGTCCTGCCACCAGCGGGCAAGTAGGTCCTCGGCACTGTGGGTCTGCAGGCGAGGACATACGCTCGGGCCATAGTTCGCCACAGCCCCAGGGGCGGAAGTCCGCGTGATGCGGGTCCAAGGCGTCGAGCAGGAGAGACCAGAGCCCTGAGGTGGGGTGTTCGGCCCGCAGCCTCGGCCCCAGATCGGCTGCCGCGGAGGCATCGCTCAGCCACAGTGGCTGTAGGTCGCCGCCGCCTTCGTCCGAGGTGATCATATGGCCGGGCGGCAGTGCGATTTCTCCGCGACATGCGTGCACCCGCGCCTACCAATCATGCCGGGAGCAGCCCTCGCCGACGCGACCCTGCTTCCCGGGTCCCATGAGCCTCACGCCCGCGGACCAGGCGGCCGGCGACCAAGTGGCGGACGACCGTGCTCCTAACCGACACCCCGCTGCCCGGCCACGGCGACGTCCCGGCCGCCGACCTGCAGGCGTACCGGTAGCCCGGCCGCCCGGCGGCCACCCCGCGCAGAGGAGCCCCGCCGGGCCTGGCTCACCGCTTCCGGCGCCAGACGCAGCCCTTCACCATAAGCACGGCCGCCACCACGGCGGTCGCGGCCGCCGCGCCCGGCTGTTCCTGGGCGAGCTGGGCCGACTGCACCAGGGCGAGGCCGTACAGCGCCACCCGGTCACCGGTGGGCCGCCGGGCAAACAGGTCCGGCTCCTTCGGTTCCTCGGAGCTGGTGATCTTCAGATGTCCCGCCACTATGGGGGACCTCCTCGTTTCGCTGGGTTGGGCGGCACGCGGAGACTTCAGAGGTCGCCCCGGCCGTGGGGCGCCCCCGTCTCCATGCCCGCGGCCGGTTCGGCTGCTGGCGGAGCAGATGATGCCCGCAGGTCACGCGCCCCTCGGAGCGGCCGCAACTCGCCGCGGACACCGGATCGCAGCGTGCCGAAGAACCCCGCGTGGCGCGATCTCCACGACCGGCGGCTAGCCCTCTGAGCTGGGGGAACACCCGCCACAGCGGGCGTAATTGAACGGCTGGAGCGCGCACGTCGGTACGCGTCGATGCTGTCGGCTAGTGGTCCGGCCGGTGGCCTGCAGCAACGTCACCCTCGAGACGCACGCCTGTGCTGCGCGGGGAGATGGCATCTCGATCTCCGATCACGGACGTCTTCCCGCTTGAGGGATTCACCCGATCGGGGGCAGCCCCCACCGGCCCGCTGCCTGCCAACGCGGCGCGGCCTCTACCGGAGGGTCAGCGATGGCGGCGGTCGGTCACCGGACGATCTCCTCGGCGCTGGACCGGTCCGCGCCTGCTGTTCGGTCCCCTCCACACGCAGCTTCGCCCTACTCAAGTAGCCGTAGATGTCGAGAGCGTTCGAAGATGCGCGTCCTTGTTCGGCTCTTCGTCTCGGCAGCAGGGCAAAACCGGGGCCGCTCACGGCCAGGACGACGGCGTTGACGGCCGGCCCGCCGCCAGGGGCAGGGCGCAGGCCGGTGCGTCGGCCGGGGCCCGTATCCGGGCCGGGGCGCCCGCTTCCGGAGCGGCGCTGCCGCGGCGGGCCCGGCCGGGTTCGAGGCGCCCGGACGGCTGTCCGCGCCGTCACGAGGCCGGTGCCGGGCAGGCACGCCGGAAGAGCCGTACTTGCGCCCCAACGGCGGGGAGCGCGACCGTGCTCACCCAGGCCCGCCGGGCGGACGGCCGCCGGGACCGCCGCAGCGGTGCCGCCTCGTCGGTCCCAGCGCCAACGGTCCGCCTTCGCCGTCCAGGTGGTGCCACCGCGCGGACCCCGGCCCGTCCAGCGCCCCGGCCGCGGGTCAGGGAAGCAGGACGGCCTTGCCGTTGTTGCGGTGGGCCTCCAGATCTGCGTGGGCCTGTGGGGCCTGCGCGAGGGGGTAGGTGCGCCAGACCGGCACGTCGATCCCGCCGGCGGCGGCCAGGTCCGCCAGCTCCCGCAGGGACTGTCCGGCCTGGTCACCGCCGGCACTGAAGCGGACCCCGTGCCGGGCGGCGGACATGTCGGCGATCGTGATGACCCGCGCGCTGTCACCGGTCAGAGCGACGGAGTCGGCGAGCACCCCGGCGCCGGAGGCGTCCAGGACGAAGTCAACGCCCTGGGGGGCGGCGGCCCGTACTCGCTCGGGCCAGCCGTCGCCGTAGCGGACCGCGGTGGATCCCAGCGCGGTGACGCGCTCGATGTCGCGTTCACCAGCCGTTCCGACGACGGTGATGCCCCGGGCAGTGGCCAGTTGCACCGCGACGGTACCGACACTGCCGCCGGCGCCGTGGACGAGCAGGGTCTGCCCCGGCTGCACCCCCAGCTGCGCAAGGACACGGGAGGCGGTCCGGGCGACCGTGACCAGCGAGGCGGCCGCCTCCCACGACAGGGATCCGGGCTTGGCGACCGGCCCGTCGAGCAAGGCGTACTCGCCGTAGCTGCCGCCTACGGCGGATCCCAGAACCTCCTCCCCCACGACCACGCCAGCGCCCTCGCCGACCGCGTCGACGACACCGGCGGCATCGAGGCCGGGGGTCACGGGGAAGCGGGCCGGGGCGGTGCCGGCCATCAGACCGGCGCGGATCTTCAGGTCGAGGGGGTTGACGGAGGCGGCCCGCACGCGGATGCGGGCCTGGCCCGGGCCGGGCTCCGGCACGGTGACCTCCGACAACCGCAGTACCTCGGGCGCGCCGTACTCGGAGAATGTGATCGCTTTGGACATCGGGAACTCCCTGGTCGAAGCAGTTTCGGGAAGGGACGGCCCTAGACGCCGTAACCCACTGTGCGGCCACGGCGGCGGGGCCGCAGCAGCTAGGCGGTGAGGGCGGGGTAGTCGGTGTAGCCGCGGTGGTCGCCGCCGTAGAAGGTGGCCTGGTCGGGGGTGTTGAACGGGCCGCCGTCGGCCAGGCGGCGGGGCAGGTCGGGGTTGGCCAGGAACAGTGCCCCGTAGGCGATCATGTCCGCGCCAACGTCGTCGAGCAGCGTCAGCGCGTCGGGGCCGGTGACGTCGGGGTGGGTGAAGGGGTTGAGGACGAACGTGCCGGCCCAGGCCTTGCGCAGCCGCAGGGTCAGGTCCCGGTCCGGGCCCTCCATAAGGTGCAGGTAGGCCAGGTCCAAGTCGGCGAGCCGGTCCAGCAGGGCGGGATACACCTCGCCCGGGGCGTCTTCGGCGATGTCGTTGTAGGGGTTCGCGGGTGAGATCCGCAGGCCCACCCGGTGGCCGCCGATCGCCTCGGCCACGGCCGTGACGACCTCCGCGGCGAAACGGATCCGGCCCTCGGTGGTGGCGCCCCAGTTGTCGGTACGCCGGTTGGTGTTGGGCGCGAGGAACTGGTGGATGAGGTAGCCGTTGGCGCCGTGGATCTCCACGCCGTCGAACCCGGCCTCGATGGCGTTGCGGGCCGCGGCGGCGAAGTCGGCGATCGTGCGGTGGATGTCCGCCTCGCTCAGTTCCTTCGGGGTGACGTAGTCCTTCGGGCCCTCGTGGGTGAAGACTTGGCCCCGGGCGGCCACCGCCGAGGGGGCCACCGGCACCAGGCCGTCGGGCAGCAGGCTCGGGTGACCGATCCGGCCGGTGTGCATCAGCTGGGCGAAGATCACCCCGCCTTCGCGGTGCACGGCGTCGGTCACGGCCCTCCAGGCCCGCACCTGCCCGCTCGTGTGCAGGCCGGGGGTGTCGGGGTAGCCCTGGCCGACCGGCGAGGGCTGCACGCCCTCGGTGACGATCAGCCCGGCGCCGGCGCGCTGCGCGTAGTACGTCGCCATCAGATCGGTCGGCTCGGCACCGGGGCCGAAGGCGCGACTGCGGGTCATCGGCGCCATCACGATGCGGTTGGCCAGGCGCTTGCCGCCCATGTCGATCGGATCGAAAGCAGTGGTCATGGCCTCTTCCTCATATCTTCCATCTCCGGGGTCTCCGGGTTTACCTGTCCGAACAAGTAAATCACCTGTCCGAACAGGTAAATCTCACGGATGCATTCCCGGAGGGGTGAGTGACGGCCGTCACGTGCTCTGACGTGGATGTCTTCCCGATGCGGCGCGGGCGGGCCCGCAGGGGGCGACCGGACGATAGGGTGAAGCTGATCGGGCAGGAAAGTGAGGAAGAGATGGCGCAGTCCGCACCGGAAGCCGGTTCCGGAGGGGGTCTCGCGGGGGCGGGACAGGAGGCCACCGTCCCGGTGCCGTCCGCGGCCGGCAGCGGCCCGATCAGTCACGCGATCTTCCGCCTGGCACGCCTGCACCGCATGTTCGCGGGGCAGCTGCTGCGCCGTATCGGCCTTCATCCGGGTCAGGAACTGGTCATGATGCACCTGTGGGAGCTCGGCCCCCAGCGTCAGGCCGACCTGGTGCGCCTGATGGACTCCGACGCCGCCACCATGACTCGCACCGTCCGGCGCCTGGAGCAGGCCGGCTTCGTGCGCCGCCGCCCCTGCGCCACCGACAGACGCGCCTCCCTAATCGAACCCACCGCGGCCAGCCACGCCCTGCGCCGCGAGGTCGAACAGGTCTGGGCCCAGCTCGAGGACCTCGTCGCCGCGGACCTCGACGCCCGTGGACGGGCCGATGCCCTTCACACGCTGGAACGCCTGGAGTACAACCTCGTACGGGCCACCGCCGACCCCGCGGCCTGCCCCACCGTCACGCAGAGCCGCCCGGCGGGGTGACAAACCGCGCGCCCACCAGGACTCCTGCGGGCGCGGGCACGCAGGCAGGCCCGGACCCAGACCGCGCGCAAGTCGATGCCCTGTTCGGCGGCCGCTGCGTCGAGGGCCTGGCCGTGCCGCAGGGCGGTGATGAGCCGGTCGGCCAGGCGGCCGGGGAGCGGGGCGGTCACGCCCGCACCCTACGGTCGCACTGATCGGCTGTGCTCCGGCCGGGAAGCCGTCCGGCCGGAGCACGGCACGCGTGAGGGTTACGGCGCCGCCGCCTCCCGCCGCGTGATGCCGACCCCACCGCGTGGCGTCCGCATCCGCGGCAGGAGTTCCGGTGGGTCCGCACCCGGAGGAGGTCTTCCAGGTCTTCACGCGTTGAAACGAGACGCCGTCCTCACGAAGCCGGACCCGAAGGCCCTCGTGACTGATGTCGTCGACCACCTCCTCGGCGACTGGGAAGTCGGCCAGCTTGGCCAGGCTCCAGGTCGAGAACGGCAGGCCGTGTTCGGCCGGGGCTTTGGCCTTGGCGATCTTCTTGATCTCGAGGCGTTCCGAGAGGGTGAGTGTCTTGGGCCGCCCGCCCTTGTACTTGGGGTAGAGCGAGTCGAAACCATCGGTGTTGAAGTTGTGGATCACGTCCCGGATCCGGTCCGCGCTGGTGAACGTGGCCTCGGCGATCTGTGCCACGGTCATGCCCTGGGCGGACAGCAGCACCATCTGGGCCCGCCGCCAGGTCACCGCCGACCCGGTGCTCCTGCGGATGATCCGCAGGAGCCGTCTGTTTTTGACGTCATCGATCTCGCGGACCCGCGCTCGCTCTGCCATTGGCCCAGCCTGGCGCGCACGCCGTTCCGAAGCGGCACCCTGCCTGCGCGTCACATCTGCCACTGAGCAGATAGTCGGCAGGCTTCCCAGTTGCTGTGGTCAGCCTGGCGCCTCGACGTCGTCAGTGAAGGCGCGCAGCAGCTGCTGTACCGGCGGCGCCAGGCCGCCGAGCACGCTGAGGCGCTCCGGGCCCAGCCCGTTCACCGGGTGCGCCTTAGCTCACCGCCTGCTTCACGAGCGCACGGATCCGCGCCTCCACCTCGTCCGTCACCTCGGTCAGGGCGAAACCGGCCGCCCACATCGTGCCCTCGTCCAGCTTCGCCTGGTCGCTGAACCCGAGCGTCGCGTAGCGCGCCTTGAACTTCTCCGCGCTCTGGAAGAAGCACACGACCTTGCCGTCCAGCGCATAGGCGGGCATCCCGTACCAGAGCTTCGGCGCGAGGGCCGGGGCGCTGGCGGTGATGACGGCGTGGATCCGTTCAGCCATGATCCGGTCCGAGTCCTGCATCTCGGCGATCTTCGCGAGCACGTCCCGCTTCTCCTCCGCCGCCTTGTCCGCGCGCGAGCCGCGGCGGGCTGCCGTCTTGAGCTCTAGGGCGTGGTCCTTCATCGCGGCCCGCTCCTCGGCCGTGAATCCCTCGTGCGTGCTGCTTTCGGTGCTGCTCATGGCAGATCTCCCTTTGAGGGTCTGATGTGCTGGATCTTGGGCGCGCGAGTGGCGACGTGCCGCCACATCCGACATCGGCACGCAGCGTGCCGATCGAGTCTGCATACTGCGCGGAGCCCTCGACTTTGTCAACGGCACGCCGTGTGCCGTTAGGCTGGCGGTATGACCGACATGCCCGCCACGCCGAGGCGCCGAGGCGCCGCGCGCACCGAAGAGCTGCTGCAGGTAACCCTCGATCTGGCCGCCGAGGTCGGATACGCGGGCCTGAGCATCGAGGCGGTCGGCCGAAGGGCCGGGGTCGGAAAACACACGATCTACCGGCGCTGGCCGTCCATGCCGGCGCTGCTGCTCGACGCGCTCAGCCGTGTGTGGACCAGCGACCTGGACTACCGCGACACCGGGGACGTCCGCGCGGATTTGCGTGAACAGTTCCTACGCTCGGGCCTCGCCCTCTCGAGCCCGCCGATCGGCCCCGTCTACCGGGCAGTCATCGCCGAGGCGCAGGCCGATCCAATGCTGCGGGCGACCTTGCACGAACGATTCCTGGTCACCGTCGAGCAGAGCACCCTCGACCGAATCACCCGCGCCCAGCGCACCGGTGAACTGACCGCGGAAGTGAATCTGGAATTCGCCGCCGAGGTGCTGTGCGGCACGCTGTACTACCGCAGCCTGCTGTCAACCCGCCCCATTGACGAGGACGCGGTCGACGGACTGCTGGACATGTTCATGGCCGCCTACGGAACCAGCAATTAGAACTCGCCCGCACAAGTCGGACTTAGTCTCCCGATCCGAGGACCGTACAGGTCGCAACTGCGCAACAGGGCGAAGGCTGTCTGATCCGGCACAGGATCGCGGCCGCCGACATCCGACTTCCCGACCGCACCGCGCTCGACGGTGAACTCGTCGTCTGGGATCCGGGACGGCTGGCATTCGAGCGTCTGCACATTCGCGGTCGAACACGCGGACACGCCAGGCACGACGCTCGGGGACACCGCCAGCCAGCCGCATCCGAGCAACTGGATCGGTCGCAAGGCTGAGCCTGCCCTACCGTCCGGTGTCCCTGCGGCTGTTGGGCTGTCCCGTGTGAAGGGCGGACTCTGACCGTTATGACCCCGCGTTCCACCTCGACCAGTCCGCCGGCTTCACGTCCCCGTGCTGGACGGAGCTGGCGAAGTGATGGGCGAACGTCGGAACCGGCGAACCGGAGGTGCTTGCATGGACTGGGGAACGCTCCGGGGGGGGCGGCCTAGTCTAGTACTGTGACCGGAAAGGTTCGCCGGGCCGACCGGCGGGGCGCGTCGCTGGATGGACAGTGACGTCTCATCTGACCGCTGGAGGCGTTTTGGACCGCGTCCCGGACTGGTCACTGCTCTTCCCTGATGAATCCACCCTCGGTTATCGTCCGTCCTGTGCCCGTGAACCCGAGCCTGATCGTCGGTTTCCTGACCCTTTCGGCGGTGCTGTCAGCGATCCCGGGGCCATCTGTCTTGCTCGAGACCAGCCGTGCCATCACCCTGGGGCGTCGATCTGCGATGTGGATCGTGCTGGGGAATGCCCTAGGCGGTCTTGTACTCCTGGCGCTCGTGCTCGCTGGCCTCGGAGCAATCGTCGCGGCATCGGCCAAGCTCTTCATGGTGGTCAAGGCCGTCGGCGCGTGCTACCTGTTCTGGCTGGGCGTCAGTGCGCTGCGCTCCGCCCGGTCCAACTCCGTGAACGAGCCCTTCGCCACAGCCGATGTCCCGGGCAGGACGTCGTGGGCTCGATCGGTACGGCAGGGCTTCCTGGTCGGTGTCGCCAACCCGAAGAGCATCGTGTCGCTGATGGCCGTCCTACCTCAGTTCGTTGACCACTCGCGCGGAAATCCCGTCCTCCAGATGCTGCTCATCGGCCTCGCCGGAGGCACGGTCCAAGCGCTGATCGAGACCATCTGGGTCTGTGCCGCCGGATCGATGCGGACTTGGTTTCTGGGCAGAAGACACCGTATCCGGGTACTCAAGGCCAGCGGCGGAGTTGCCATGATCGCATTTGCCAGTAGGCTCGCGATCGAAAGTCCATAGCGCCATCCCCTGCCATGATCCCGCTCGCCGGCCGTGTACGTCAGGCGTCACAGTGTCACCGGTGCTGTTTGCAGGTCACGCGGCTTCCGCCGGTCGCCCGCCCCAGCGGATGCCCTTCTCACTACGGATGCGGGCGCGCTCGCGCCGTTGGGCGGCCAGCACGTCGGGATGGCGGGCGTTCTTGTTCCGCCAGCGCAATAGGCGTGCAGGGCGCGCGTCTGAGCGGTGTGGTTGCGGTGGTTGGAGTTGGCGACGGTGAACTACCACAGTGGTCCGAAGTGGGCCTCGAACGCCCATCGAGGGTCCAGGCAGGCCAGGCCGATCTCGTTGAACCGGTGGATCACATTCCGGACGGTGTCCTCGTCGGCCTGCACCAGCTTCGCGACCACCGGCACCCGGTTCGGCAACGGCTACTATGTCGCCCCGGCGGGTGATGTCCTTCTACGGTTCAAGCAGCACGGCCCTGTTGCTGTCAGCGCGGACAAGAAGGCCGGTGGACTTGTCATCGGCTCGAACGGCGCGGCCTGTCTTATGTCGCTAGCCTGGCGGAACGGTCTACCGGACACGAACGGCGTCGCTGGACGAACCCGAGCTCGACCGTGTGGCTGATGTCCTGCGGCAGGTTCTCGAGCTGCTGGAGCGATCCCTGACACGGTTCGTCGCCAACAGCGAGCCGGGATGCCTGTAGCTGGATCCTCAGCACTTCATTGTGCTAGCCGCTGTTAGAAGGCGTTTTGTGGCTGCGCCCCCTCCTCTTGACCTGTAGCTCTTCCGCAGCTGCGGAGGTCGCCGGTAGAACTTCGATACGGATTCGACACGCGGTGTCCTGGCGGATCTTTACGGGTTCTTGGCCGCTCAGCTCGGCGCTGCGTGATCTGCACAGCGCCACAACTGATCACAGGCGGCCTTGCATATGCGGCAGTTAGGGTGGTGGCGGCGACCGTCTCGGGGTCGCACGCTTCGCGCGGTGGCCACTCCACCGGAGCCACCTGGGGGCAAGCGACTTGAGAGCCACACCCCACTTTTCCGGACCGCCAAACACCTCACGGAGCGGCTTTGGGCTGGAGCTGCTTGGACGCCTGCGGGCGGGGCCTGCGTCCTTGATCGACTACTCCCAGAACCTGCGCCTGACCCACCCGCTCGGCAGCCTCAGCGGCCCGTTCTGACCGCCCGGTGCGGTGCGCTGTCCGAGGGGGCGGCCGGATTGAGGGCTTTGACAACCGCGGGGAGATGGGGCGTTCGGCGAGGACGTGGCTGACGGCGACATACAGACGCATGAGCAGTCCGACGCCGGAACCGGCCCTCAGGTGGGCAAACCACCACGCGCGGAGCAGCAGACAGCCGTTGCCCGACGGCTGTCTGCTGCCAACACGTTGGGACCGTTAGCCGGCCCAAACGCCGGAGTTATAGGCGTCCGAGGCGAAGAGGAACTGGAACTGAGTGCCGTCCTTGACACCGGTGGCTATAACGGTCCACTGACCTGCCGATGCGTACTTGTAGGCGCCGCACGTGCTGCCCCCTGACGTCGGGTAGAAGCACACCTGCACGTATGCGGACTGGTTGGTCTTGATGTTGATGTCGGCGCAGTTGCTCGTCGTTGTGAGTCGGCCTGTGGTGGGATACCACCTGGCACCTGTCGGTTTCGTGTACGACTTCGCGCTGCCGAAGCAGGAAGTGGCTGCGGCCTGGGCGGTCGGCGCGACTATCAGAGTGCTGCCAATAAACGCAGCGGAGAGCAGGCCTACGGTCAAGTGCTTGCGCAACTTCACGTCTCCCTTTCTGACATGCGGAAGTGAGCAGGTCTTCCCGTTGGTTTCCGCATCACCATGGGTGGCTCCATCGGCCACTAGACTGTGAGCCAACAGCCTGCGCTCATCAGGCGCACCACCGCGACGGCCGGTGCCACGATTCGATGAGGTTCGAAGGGATGTGGTCGCGGGACGGCCCAGGCCTGTCTCGCCACCGGACGGGAGACCATTGTTGGTACCCGCACCCCCTTCATCACACTGAAGGGCGAGACCCTCCTCCGCCGAGCCGGGATGTCGTCCAGCTAGGGGTCCTTGACGTCATTGCCCAAGCCTCCGCAACGGTCAGCAGTCCAGGTGACGGCTCCGGAGCGCAGACCTCCGCAGGTCCACTACGTGGTCGACCAGTCCACCACGCGCAGCGCAGGGAACAGACATCAGTGCGGGGACACGCCGAAGCCCAGTTGTCGACGGTGCCGTAATGGCGGTCAACCTGACGGCGGGCGCGCTGGCGGTTGAAGTCGGGCTGGTGAGCTGTGCGATGTGGCGCTGACACTCCATGGTGTCGTCAAGCCCGCTCAGTCCGCCTTCTCACCGGCGGTCGCTCCGGCGGGCTGTCCGGCCGTCCGTAGAGGGCAGCCAGTGCCTACGCGCGTGGCCAGGTCGGCACGTAAAGCGGTTAGTTCGGTGATTCGGGCGTCGATGACCCGAATCTTCTCCTCGAAGAGAGCGGACAGCCCTATCGCGACGTCCGGTTCCCCGCGCAGCTTCTCGCCGTTGCGCGCGATCTCCGCCAGGGAGAACCCAAGCGCTTGCGCAGTGCGGATGTATTGAAGCCAGGTCACCGCCTCGGGCGGGAAGTCGCGATACCCATTGGGCAACCGCCGACCTGTAACGAGGCCGACCTTCTCGTAGAACCGGATCGTGTCTCTGGTCATGCCTACCTGCGCGGCAAGCTCACCGATGCGCATGCCCCTCCATAAAATGTCGGACTTGACCTTGGAGCGTACTTCACTGTTTAGCGTGAGGCATCGCTGTCACGAGACCCCAAGGGAGCGCCATCGTGAGCCGTCTTCGCACCCCCACGCACCCCACCTACTTTCGCGTCGTACGCGCGAGCGCCTGGTACGACCTGGTCGTAACGGCCGGATTCGCAACTCCCTGGACCTACGCCCTTGTGCACGACGCGCTGTCATCGGGCGGTCAAGCGCTGGGGTTTGAGGCCTTGCCCGAACTCGACACCTGGCAGATCTTGTTCGCCAACCTGATGGGCTCGGTGGTAGTCGTCTGGGCCGTTCTGCGAATCGTCAGGCCACTGCCAGAGCACGGACTGTTCGACGGCATCGCGCGTACTCTGTTCGCGACGTGGCAGGCGTACGCACTCGCCCATGGTGCGTCGCGCCTCCTGTGGCTGTTCTTCGGTATCGAGGTGGCGTTCGGTGTCCTCCAGCTCGTGCCGTGGAGGTGGGGCCGGAACGCAGGCTCAGTAACCAACGATGCAAGCCCGACCGATGGACGCTCGTTCGACACGGCGAGTCGGTGACGCTCAGGAAGGGGGCGCTGCAGCCGGCTGCCCGCACGAGTGTGCGTGCCTGCCCTCTCCTTCTCACCGCCTTCCAGCCGCCGGAAATACTCGCGAAAGCGGCATGCTGCCCCGCATGTCGCGCGGTGCCGATGTCACACCGTCAGGAAACGGCCCTCGCGGGCCCCCGACATCGGGATGCCGTCGTGTCGGCCAAGTCCGGGACTCGGCGGCCGCGCTTGAAGCCGGCGAGCATGGTGGATTCGGCGTCGTTGGGTCCCGCCTGCGGGTCACGCTGCTAGTCACGCTCGTGGATGTCGTGTTCCCGTAGGACGTCGGTCAGCCGGTAGCCGCTGCATGACGTCCGTGCACCACGTCGGCGAGGTAGGACACGACGCGACCCCGAGTGGTCTGGACGCGTCCACGTACCGGAAGTAGAGCGGACGACGGCACGGCGCTGACTCCCCGCGGTGCGGGACTCGTCGAGCCGGGTCAGGACCGTGCCGAGCATGAGCGGGGAACGTGCTCACCAGTGAGGAAGCCGGGCAAGCACAGGGTGGAGCGGACTCCGCAGGCGGTGTCTTCCTCCCCGCGAGTCCTGCCGGGCTCGGGCGATCAAGGGCGAGTCCGGCGGGTAGTCCGGAGGAGGTGGCAGAGGTACCGGTGCGCCAGGCATACGCGCTGTCTCCGCCCAGTCGTCGGAGATGTGACCTGCGGCCGGTCGCCGACCGGACATGCGGATCAGCGCACGACGGACGATCGGCTCCGTGAGCCGTATCGCCGTGTCGCGACGCAGGAGTCCGTGGATCAGCGGAGAGAAGGCGCGTGCGCGTCCCGTGAGGAGACGATCGAGGTCCGCCGAAGGAACATCACCGTCCGCTGCCCGGCCGGGCAGCGGGTTGGGGCCGCCGGCCAGCATGCCGGCCATCACGTTGCCGAGGGCCCACATGTCCGCCGACGGTGCGGCATCCGTCAGCGGGTTCAGTTCGGGTGCGAACCTGAGCCGGGAGGGATGCTGGGCAACCCATCCGAGAGCGACGAGATCCGCGACACCGGATCCCGAGAGGACCACCGACAGGTCCGCCTGCACCCACACCTGCTGGGCGGCTATGTATCCCCACGCGAACCCCTTGGCGTGCACGTCGGACAGCACACCCAGCAGGGCCAGCGCGAGGCCGGCGATCTCAGGCCCCGACGGCCTGTGCCGGCTGAGGAAGTCCGCGAGATGGCAACCTGGGGGCCGCTCCTCCACGAGACAGAGCGACCGCCCCTTCCTCACCACCGCCACGGTTCGGGCGACCGCGCAGGCCATCGGGGACAACAGAGCGGTGCTGCGGGTGAAGCACCGCTCCGCCAGCGCGTCGGTGACCGCCCCGTCGGTACCCTCCCCCACCTCCACCTGCACCGCGCACAACGGCCGACGGGTCTCTGCGTCATGCGCCAGCCAGTGCAGCAGGTCGGGCTCTGTCCCGGTCCGCGTCAGCATGCGGTAGCGGCCGGCGTTCTCCATGATTCTCACACCACTCTCACTCGCGGGTCGTACGGTTCTGCGCAATCCGGGGAATTGGGGAGTCCTCCGCGGTCTCCGGGCGGCCGGCTCACCCGGAGGGCGCACGCTGCGCGGCGCCGGCGGGTTACGTCCCTCAGGCGCCGGAACGAGGGAGGCGAAGCGCTTCTAGAGATTGGCGCGGAAGTGGTCGAAGACGGCCGCGCCACCGCGGCAGAGCTGGTCGTAGGCCTTGGGGAAGTTGGAGCCGGCGGACCCGTCGGTGGTGTAGCCGGCGAGGCCACCGATCTCCATCAGCAGGAAGGTGGAGCCGTCGGAGAAGTCCGGTGTCCCGTCGGACGCGCGCCGGGGTCGGCGGAGGAGACGTGGGCGCGTCGGCGCGCTGGACGACGATGCGGCGTATGCGGTCGTTGAGCGGGGTGCCGCAGCGGTCGCGGTCGGCGGTGAGTGTGAGGGCGGGGCGGGTGGCGGCAGCGCTGTCGAACAGCAGCGCACGGTATCCGGCGGCGACTGTCACGCCGGAGACGTCACGTTCGGCCGGAGTGCCGGCCAGGTCGTGGGCACCCTCCGCGAGTCGCCGGGGCGCCCACTGGGTGCCCGAGCCGTAGCCGCACGCGTCGAAGACCCGCACGGGCGAGTCGGCGGCCCCGGAGGAGGGTGAGGTCGGTCGCGCGGCCATCGCACAGGTGCCGGCGCCGGCGGCCGCGAGGGCGATCCCACCCGCCAGAGTCAGGGACAGCCGGTGACGGCGAAGACGGTGAGGGCGTCCGTTCATGGCGGTTCCGTTCCGGTCGGTCGAAGGGGTCACGGGGTGGGTTGGGCGCTACTGGAAGCCCGGACCACCCTGGTGAGCACACTCCGCAGCCGTGTACGGGGTTTCAGGGTCCCGGTCCCGTGTCCCTGTCTCCGGCCCGGAGGAACGCAACCGCAACGACGAGCCGTCCTGTACAGCTTTGGCGCTCAGGACGTGACCACACGGTCAGGGCTCCGCGGACGTCCGGGGAGCCCTGACCAGACCACCACGAGCAGTAGGGGCGACGTCCCGTCGGACCGGTGCCCGGCGTCGGACGGAGTCAGTGCCCGGCGGCCTCGCCTGCGGCTCCGGCCGCGGGAGCGGCGGATCGGTGGGCGTCCCACCCCGTGGGGTTCTCCACCTCCTGCGCTGTCCGCGTGTGGACGAAGGCCCCGGTCAAGAGGAGCTGAGCCGCCGCGTAGGCGGCCATGACCAGGACCGGACGGCCGGGGAACTCCACTCCCGCTGCACCGAGTCCGACCAGCAGGTCGGAGCTCACGAACACCGCTCCTCCCCAGGCCGCCCGCGGGCCCATGACCCAGGCGCTCGCCGCCATGGTCAGCAACGCTCCGCTGTAGGGCGCTACGGCCCAGGCCAAGGCGCCCAGCTGGGGCAGCAGAACCGCGTTGGCCGCGGCCCACAGGGCGAGGCAGCCCATGACCAACAGTGGTCGCGCTCGCAGATATGCGGCAGCGCCTTGCCGGAAGAAGGCGACCAGATAACAGACTTGGGTTCCGAGGAAACAGGCGGTACCCACCGCGAAGGCGCCCGCGCCCGACAGCAGCAGGGCCACGTCACCGGCGGTCGCGAAGGCCAGTGCGGCCAGCACGAGGGGATGACCTCGGCGCGTGAGCCGCCACAGGTACAGGGCGAGCACGGGAGCGAGCAGCGGCTTGGTGAGCCACTCCAGCGGCTCCTGGTGAAGACCGACGCCCAGCAGGTTCAGCAGGACGAGTCCCGCGTAGGCCACGAGCAGCGGCGGCATCTCACACCCCCGCTCTGGGCGACCACCCGGGAGGGCCGAACAGGTACCCCGCCTTGTCGCGCCAGCGCCGGGCACGGCGTACGTCGCGCCAGGCGGACGCGTACTCGTGGAAGGCGACGCGCAGCGGGTTGTAGGTGTCGATGTTCTTCGTCAGCCCGTACATCACCCTCTCGCCTTCCGGCTCGAAGGTGCGGAAGAGACGGTCCCACACGATGAGGATGCCCCCGTAGTTGCGGTCCAGGTACACGTTGTTGGAGCCGTGGTGCACACGGTGGTGCGACGGGGTGTTGAAGACCCACTCGACGGGCCGCCAGAGCCTGTCCACTCGTTCGGTGTGGAGGAAGAACTGGTAGACGAGGCTGATCGACTGCTGCAGCAGGATCATCCACGGCGGGATGCCGAGCAGGGCCAGCGGCAGCCAGAACGGCAGCGAGGTCATCGGCGTCCAGCTCTGGCGGAGTGCCGTGGACAGGTTGAAACGCACACTGGAGTGGTGGACCACGTGGCTCGCCCACAGGACGCGGACACGGTGGTGCGCGCGGTGGAAGGCGTAGTACGCCAGGTCGTCGGCGAAGAACAGCAGGAACCACGTCCACGCCGAGGAGACCGGCAGCTGCCAGGGAGCCAGGCTCCAGACCGCGGCGTACGCCAGGACCGCGAGCACCTTCCACGGCAGTCCGATCACCTGGCTGCCCGCGCCCATCGACATGCTGGTGACCGTGTCGCGCAACTCGTAGCCGCGCTCATCGTCATCGGGGAGGAAACGGTACGACACCGCCTCCACGACGACCAGCAGGACGAAGAACGGTATCGCGTACACGATGGCGGGGATCATCTCAGCCCGCCCTCCTCTCCGTCACGGCCGGGACGCTGCGCGAGAGCAACCGCCGGGCCAGGTGCTCGGCACCCTCGTCGTCCCGCGCCGCGATCAGCTCGGCGAGCCGCAGATGAGCCGCCACGTCGAGCAGTTCCTCGGCGCGGCGGTCGGGCGGCACCTCACCGGCGGCGAGCGTGCCACCCACCAAGCTGTTGAAGGCCAGCAGATAGGCGAGATTGCCGGAACCCTCCACGATCAGCCGCCACCACGCGACGTCCGCCGCCCCGAGTGCGGCGAGGTCCGGACCAGTGTCCGCGTACCTGGCCGCCGCCGCCCCGATGGCCGCCGCCTGCTCCCGCGAGCGGCGTGCCGCGCAGAGACGCGCGGCGTCCGCACCGATGCACGCCCGCATCTCCAGGGCGTCACGCCTCAGGTCGTAGGAGTCCAGCGGCTCACCGGCTTCCGCCAGTTGCACGGCCAGGTCCAGTCCCGCGGTGCGCCGCCAGTCCAGCACCATGGTGCGGCCTCCGTGGCTCACCTCGACCAGCCGGGCCTGCTGCAGGCGCTTCATCGCCTCGCGCACCGCGTGCCGGTTGACCCCGAACTCCGCGGCCAGCTCCCGCTCCGCCGTCAGGGCGGAACCGGCGGCCAGGGCACCGCTCAGAATGCGGTCCCTGAGCAGCGAGAAGAGCTGGTCGGAGACCGCTTCCCGCCGAATGCGTTCCTCTGCCATGGCGCACAGCGTGCACTCACGCACAGCACTGGTCAACTGGTTGGACCAGTATTTCTCGCGTGCGTTGCAACCTTCGGTCAGGACAGCCGCTCCCCACACCGGTGATCGCCGGCGTGGGGAGCCGCACCTGTCGGTCAGGGCGGGCCCAGGCGCCCCTCCGTCTGCGGAGGCCGACCGAAGGTGCCGCCCGTCAGCTGCTCAACTGGCACTCCGCCAGTTCCTCCAGCCCGGCCGGTGGTGTACCGCCCTCGCGCCGGATGTCGATCTCGATCCGGTCGATGACCGACTTCCGCTTGTTCTTCAGGGGGTTGAGGATGGCATTGGAGATGAAATTCGGGCCGCCTTCGCCCTTGGAGCGCGCCAGCCGGTCGTTGGCCTCGGTGATCTCCCGGTCGAGATTGGTGAGTTCGCGGCTGACGCCGTCCCGCGCGGCCGCAGGGATGTCGCTCGGCACCTTGCCGGCCACGTCCGGGCAGTTGACGGTCGGCGCGGCTCCGGCGGCAGTCGCACCCGCACCACCGGCTTCACCGGTGCCTCCAGCGGCCTCGCCGGCCCCGCCGGCCCCGCCCTCACCACTGAGGCTGCAAGGCGCGAACTTCTCGAGCCCCTCCGGCTTCGTGGCCACACGGCCGATGGCGGTCTCGATGCGGTTGATGGCCGCGGTGCGCTTGCTCTCGAGGGGTCCCAGGATCGCGTTGCGCACGAAGTTGGGGCCACCCTCGCCCTGGGACCGCGCCAGCCGGTCGTTGGCCTCGCCGAGCTGCTTGTCGAGAAGCTGGAGATTCCTCGTGACCTCGCTCTGGGCCTGCGCCGGAACCTCCGGCAGCTTGCCCTGGACGGAAGGGCACACGATGGTCTGCGCCGCATCCACGTGGCCGACGGCTGCCTTGTCGCTGCTCTCGCCCGCGAACGCGCCCGCCGCGGCCAAGGAGCCGGCGATCAAGCCGGCGCCGACGAGGCCCGCACCGGCGATCCGGTACTTGCGGTACTTGCCTTTGACTCGCTTGCCTGTCATGACGTCCTCTGGCTAGCGCGACCGGCCGCCAGGACCTCGTCCGTGGAAGAGTCCTCGTGCCGGCCGCTACGGGTACCGGTGCCCCCAGAAACCCCTACCAGCCTGTCCCCCACGAGTACGCGGGCCGGACCGAGGATGTTCAATCGGTTCCGGCGTTCCCTTGAAGAGCAGTCGGCGTGTACGGACACGTCGGCCGGCCACAACCCGCGCTTGCGCAGCCGCGGAAAGCCGCTTGCGCAGCCGCGGAAAGCGTCGTCACAAGGACCTTGTCCGCACGAAGTACCGGCGTACCGCGACCCTAGGCATCCCCTCGCCGCGGGTCGCGGCACGCGCGTGAGGCACGCGCACCGCTTCAATGACGCGCCTGCGCCCACGTCGGCCGATCATCGAGGGCCGACTGCCGGTCCGGCAACAGCGCCGCGGCCGCCCAACGCCCCGTTGCCGCTGTCGAAAGCCGGGCTTGACGCAGCGCCGGGCACGACCGCTCAGCGGACGCGTGAGGCTCTCCGAGGGAGATCACCGGGAATCGCGAAGGAGTCCGTCCTGCCCGATGCCCGCACCCACAGATGGATCCGATCCTCGGCGGCGGGCGCTGTGGCCGCCGCCTTCCTGGTGACCCTGGCGGCCGTGTCGCCGGGACCTGCCTGCTGCCCGTCACAGGCACCCGCGCGGGCCCTCTCCGCTGCGAACCAGAACCGGGATGCCTCGTTCCCGCCCGCTTCCGCCGGAACCGGCCGCCGAGGACGGCATCGCCGGCGGGTTTCGTTAACTGAGCGTTTTCTGAGGCACTGCGCGGCGTTCCCGGCTTAGGAAGGCATGGTTTTCGGTCGCTCGGCTCGACAGGATCTGCCTCGGACGGTGATCGTCCGCAGATCCCCTCCACGGTGCCCGAGCAGCGCCTGACGCCTCGCTCACCGTGGAGGGCCCGACGGCCCGGTCCCTTCGCCCCTCAGCCCCCAGAAAGGGACCGGGCCGCCACAACGGCTCGTGGCGATCCACCGCCCCGGGAAAGGCCGTACGTAAGGAGCCCCGGTGAGCGACACAGCGCAGTTCGAGCATTTCTACGCCACCACATTCCGACGGGTCGTCGGGCACGTGTACCTCATCACCGGCGACACCCACGCAGCCGAGGACTGCACCCAGGAGGCGTTCTCCCGCGCCGTCGTACGCTGGGACCGGATCCGGGCGTACGACATCCCCTACGCCTGGGTGCGCCGTGTCGCCCACAACCTGGCCTGCACCCGGATGCGTCAGGCCCGGCGTGCCAGGGCCGCCATGGCGCGGCTGGGGCCTCCGGCGTCCCAACCGCCGGCCGACGAGCACACAGTCCTCGTCGTGCAGGGGATACGCGCCCTGCCGGTGAAATACCGTCAGGTCCTTGTCATGCACCACCTGCTCGACCTCCCCGTGCGCGACATCGCCGACCGGCTCGGTGTCCCCGATGCGACGGTGAAGACCCGGCTGGCGCGAGGTCGGCGCCGTCTTGCCGACGTACTCGTCCAGGACGGCGTGCCGCGAAGCGAAGTCAACGGCGAAGTGCCGCTCGGCGCGACGGTGAGAGGCAACAGATGACCCGAGCGGCACGATCGGTGGGTGAGCAGCCGATGCGGCATGACGGCGTGCTCGCCCTCCCGCTGTGGGAGGTCTGCATCCCGACGCTGCGCCTAGATGCCGACCGTACGGTGAGGGGCTGTCAGATCTGGGTGCTGCCTGCGAGTCGTCCCGGTGAGGCCAGGCGTATGGCGCTGGGCCGGGCCATGGCCCCGCAGGCCCTCCAACGTCGGAGAAACGCCGAGCTCGAAGTCCGTCGCGTACTCGTCTACGCCTGGCGGGACAGGTGTTGAGCAATTCCGGCAGCACACTCCCCGCGCCGCACGTCTGGCCTACGGTGACCGCATGCCCACGGTTCTGATCGTCGAGGACGACACGCTCGTCCGTGACGCGCTCACCCGATCCCTGACGGCGGCCGGCTACTCCGTGACCGCGGTCGGTACCGCGATGGATCTGATGCGCCGGCTCGTCCCCCAGTATCCCGACCTCGTCGTCCTGGACCTGGGGCTGCCCGACCTCGACGGCGGACAGGTGCTGAAGATGGTGCGCGCGGTCAGCCGGGTGCCGGTCATCATCGCCACGGCGCGCGGGGACGAGGAGGACATCGTCCGGCTGCTGCGTGACGGCGCCGACGACTACCTGGTGAAACCGTTCTCCGGAGAGCAACTCGCCGCGCGCGTGCTCGCTGTCCTCCGCCGCTCGGGACAGGCCCCTCCGGACACTCTGCACGTCGGCGACCTCGTCATCGACATGACACAACGACAGGTGCGGTTCGGCGACTCACCGCTGGAACTCAATCGGCGGGAGTTCGACCTGCTCGCCTATCTCGCCCGGCGCCCGGGTGCCGTGGTCACCCGCCGCGAGCTGCTCACCGAGGTCTGGCGCGGGAGCGACGTCTACGACCGCGCCATAGACGTCCACGTCTACTGGCTGCGCCGGAAGCTCGCGGAGAGCGGTGGTTCTCCCGACTGTCTGCAGACTGTCCGCGGTGTCGGGCTGAGACTGGTGGCGCTGTCGGCATGACGCTTCGGACCTGGCAGGTACGCCTCTCCCTCGGGATCGCGCTGCTCACCACGCTCGCCTTCGCCCTTCCGCTGGCCTATGCGGCACGGCAGCAGGCCGTGGACCGCGCCCAGCAGCTGTCCGAGCGCAGGGCCGCGGTGCTGGTGGCCGTCCTGGCGGCGACCCGCGACCCCGGCGCGGTACGGGCCGCCTGGCGGAGTACCGGTGACGACTCGGCCTCCACGTGCGTCCGGCTGCCGGACGGTGATGTGGTGGGGCGCTGCCCGGCTCCGGAATCCTCCGTTCGCGAAGCCGTCAAGAGGTCCCGGGCGTTCCGTGCCCGGACAACGCACGGGCAGGAGGTGCTGCTGCTGCCGGTCGGGCTGCCCGAGGGGCGCACCGCAGTGGTGGAGTCGCTCGTGCGGGTGGACGAGCGGACGGACGGTGTCGCGGCCGCGTGGGTCGTACTGGCGGCGGCTGTCGCCGCGCTGACCCTGATCGCGGTCATGGGAGCGGACCGCATCTCCCGCCGCCTGGTCCGGTCGTCCGCCGACCTGGTGCGGGCGGCGGTCGCCGTCGGCCGGGGCGAGCTGGGGGTCCGGGTACGGGTCGGTGGACCCCGCGAGGTGCGGGAGGTCGCCGCCGCTTTCAACACGATGACCGACCGGATCATCGGGCTGGTGCAGGCGGAACGGGAGTTCGCGGCCGACCTCTCGCACCGGCTGCGCACTCCGCTGACCGCTCTGAAGCTGGACCTGGACCTGTTCGAGGGACGGGAGGCCGACCGGCTGCGCGCTGCGGTGACCGCGCTCGATCACGAGGTGACGGACCTCATCGGCCGCACGCGCGCGGGATCCGTGGACGCTGCGGCGTCGATGCCGCAGAAGAGCGATCTGACCGCGGTCGTCGGAGCCCGGATGCCCTTCTGGGAGGCGCTGGCGCACGCCCAGGACAGACCGTGCGCGGTGACGGTCGCACCCGGTCCACTCGGCATCGGGCTTTCCGAGGAGGACCTCGTGGCGGCGCTGGACGCCCTTCTGGGCAACGTCTTCCAGCACACTCCGCCGGGCTGCGGGTGCGAGGTGTACGCAGGTGTGCTGGACGGTGTCCCGTCCCTGGTGGTGGAGGATGCCGGGCCGGGAATCACAGGCTCCGAGACCGTGCGGGTGCGTGGTCTGAGCGGGGGCGAGTCGAGCGGGCTGGGACTGGACATCGCGGCGCGGGCGGCCGAGAACGCAGGAGGGCGGCTGCTGATCGGCACCTCTCGGCACGGCGGCGCGCGCGTGGAGATGCGGCTCGGCCAGCCGGAACCCGCGCATCGACGGAGGAGCCCCGAGGACCGTCGGCGTTCGGGCATGACCGGTCGCCACCCGAGGTCCGAGGCACGGGGTGACGCCGCCTCGCCGCACGAAGCCTGGTAGACCGCGCGTCAGGTCTCCGATTCCAGGGACTGCCTGGTCGCGGAGCCGTACACCCCTTGCGGATCGGTCCGGATGTGCCGGAGGGCCTGGTAGTTCTGGACGGCGGCTTCGGTCGGCTGGTCGTACACGCCGTTGAGTGGTGCCGTGTCGATGCCAGCCTTCCGCAAGCGCTGCTGCAGGTCGAGCACTTGGGTCCCCTGATCGCCCCGGCCGAGCACCTGGGACTGCCCGTCGGCCTCGCCCTCCACCTGGACTCCGCCTTTCGCGGTGGCCGTCGGGGAGGTGGCGGGGGCTCGGACGGTATCGCCCGGAGCGGGAAGGGTTGGTGACGGCCGCTTCGTGGTTGCTGCCGGATGGGAGGGTTCACCGGTCTCTCCGCCGGACGGCGTCCCGCTGCCCGTTG
Organism: Streptomyces sp. NPDC002386; assembly: GCF_053593175.1. Classification (NCBI taxonomy): domain Bacteria; kingdom Bacillati; phylum Actinomycetota; class Actinomycetes; order Kitasatosporales; family Streptomycetaceae; genus Streptomyces; species Streptomyces sp. NPDC002386. Next base: position 17,836 of record NZ_JBSFBX010000019.1, on the reverse strand, counting down.
GAGACTCGCCGTCGCCGGGCGGAGAGACAACCGTCGGCACAACCGGCTCCGGTGCGACCAGCGAGGGCGGCTGCGGAGGACCGACCGAGCGACCGAAGAGGCCTACCAGGGCCACGGCGAGCAGGCCGAGTGTGCCGACCGCGGCGGCCATCCACAGGCGACTGCCGCTCAGGCGAAGTCGGCGAGTGGGTGCCCCGCTCATTCGGTGCTGCGCCATGGGCGCGCCACCTCCCCCCCCGTAGGCGACGGCCCGATGCTCCCTCATACCGGCCTGAGAAAGCGTCACCGCCCTGTCCGGCCGATCGATGACGCCGTGCGGCCGGTCGAACAGACTTTCCGGCGAGTCTAGCTCCGTGTGTCCGACCGCGACGGGACGCCAGGCGAATCCGCCGCCGCCCGGAGGCCGTGGGCCGCAACCAACAACGAGGCGAAACCCGGCCGGATCGTAGCGGAGTGTCGTCCGCTAAGGCGGTCGGCACTGCGTCCGCCCGCTGTATCGCCCGTCCGAACGGAAGCTTTCCCGTGACACGACACAACCCGGTTCCCGCCGCCGCCTGAAGACGGCGGGCGCCTTCGTGGCCGCCGCCGGCGTGGTCGCCGTCGGTACGGTGGCCCTCGCCGGCACCCCCACTCAGCACGCGGCCGGTCGACTGGTGGTGGCCGGCGGAGTGGCGACCTACCGATCCGACGCGACCATCGGACACCTGTCCGTGCCGTCGTCCTGGAAGAAGATCGTCATCGCAGAGGGCGTCACCCTTCGCGGCCGTCTTCCGGGACGGGCCCTCCACACGGTGCCCCGGCTGATCACCGCCACGACGGACCCGCTCACAGCGCCAGCTCTATATCGGTCTCCGGTGGATGTTCGAGCGTGTTGTGGACGGTGCAGTGCGAGGCGACGGCCAGAAGGGCCGCGCGACGCCGCTCAGGCAGTTCTGGCGGCGGGACCACCACGACGCGCACGGAGGAGATCCGGGCCGGACGGTCAGTGGCCATGACGAACTCGGCGCGCACGCGCAGCCCGGCACGGGACAGACCATGCCGGTGCAGGTAGCGGCCGGCGTAGAAGGCGACGCAGGTGGCCAGGGAAGCGACGAACAGTTCCGTGGGCGTCGGCGCGGCGTCCGTGCCGCCCGAGTCGACAGGCTGGTCGACCTGGATGTGGTGCCCGCGAACCTCGACGGCGTAGGCGTCGCCGCCGACGTGGGTCACGTCGAGTCGGTTCGCGGCAGAACCGCGCATCTGTTCCGCGCCGATGCGGTGGGGTGCGGTCTCGGTCATGACAGGGCTCCTAGTCGTCCACGACACCTCTTGCCACTGTCCAGTCGACCGCGGACGGGGTGGCGGAGCGAGGGCCCAACGGGATCCCGTGGGGGCCGATCAGCCCCAGCACCCCCGCGCTCCGCCGCGCCTCCGGTGGACGTCTTCCGGGCTGCGATCGAGCCGGCGTCGGGCTCCGCCGCACGCGCCGATCAGGAGAACCCCCTCTCCCAAGCCGCCGAGCGCCCCGGCCGGCCGTGAACTCACGCCGTCGGGAAGGTGCTCCGCCGGCTTTCCCCATCGGCGGGTGGGGCGGTGGCGCTCTGCTGGACAAGCAAACCGGCCAGGGAGCGCGCCTCGTCGGGGGTGAGTGCCGCCCAGACCCCCGGGTCGCCGCCCCGGTCCTCCCCCACGTCCAGGGCGATCCGGCTGACGGGCCGGTCCGCGGACCCGAACCGAAGGCGACGTACCGCGATTCTGCGTCCGCACGTCGTCACGAGAGAGATCTCCTCGGTCGAGCCGGACGGACCACTTCCTGCCTGTGTCATGGGTCCCACGCTCCTTCGCCGATCGTCCCGCCCCGGCCTGGCCGAGTACCCGCCGGGGTATAAGTGAGAGCGCACGACGGGCCGAGATTGTTCCCAGGCGCGGCCACATCCCCCGCCGCTCCACGCCATCTCGGGCGGATCTCTTCCGGGCCGCGATGGGGGTTCCCGCCGCGGTCACGCCGGGCGACGACGTTCACGTTCCGGCCCGACCACCCGTTGACCCGAGCCGCTCGGCCCGTGCCGGCGCACGCGCGTGGCCGTAGGTCGCGGCGACGCAGGGCTTCGTGAGCGCGCGGGCAGCGCATCGATCCGCCCGACTTCGACATTCTGACATTCCATGCAATGATTGTCAGCATGTTGGAGGACGAGCGGCTCAAGCTGATCCTGGACGCGGCGTACACGTGTTTCACCCGGCACGGGGTCAAGCGCACGACCATGGACGACATCGCACGCGAGGCGGACATGTCACGCCCAGGGGTCTACCAGTACGTGCGCAACAAGGAGGACGCGTTCCGACGGCTGGCCGCGCGACTGCTCGGCGACGCCCTGGAAGACGCCCGCGGCGCCATCGACACCCAGGGAGACCTGCGCACGCGGTTGACCGCGGCGCTGGAGGTGAAACTGGGGCTCGCGGTGCGGCTGTGGCACGACAGTCCCGCACACGCCGCCGAACTGCTGGGTGTCGACACCCGCCTCTCGGCCGAGCAGGTCGAGGCCTACGACACCGCCATGCGCGACCTGCTCGCCAATGCCGTCGCGGCGGACCACCCGGATACCGACGCCGTCGAAGTGGCCGAGCTCCTGCTCGCCTTCACCCGCGGCCTGGAGGCGGACCTCACCGACGCCGAAGCCCCGGCCCGCCGCCTGCGCCACGGGGTGGCGCTGTTCACCGCCGGCCTGGGCCGCACCGATGACCACCCTCACCCACCCGTCAAGGAGCAGTCATGACCACTTCCGTACTGATCACCGGAACCTCTTCGGGCATAGGCCGCGCGACGGCCCTGCGCCTGGCGCGCCGCCCGGAGCTGACCGTCTACGCCACCGCCCGCCGCCCCGAGACACTGACCGACCTGGCCGACACCGGAGCCCGCGTCCTGCCTCTGGACGTGACCGACGAGACGTCCATGGCCGAGGCCGTAGCGGCGGTGGAGGCCGAGCACGGCTCGGTGGGTGTCCTGGTCAACAACGCCGGTTACGGCGAGTACGGCACCATCGAGGAGACCGGACTGGACGGCGTGCGCCGGCAGTTCGAGACCAACGTCTTCGGCCTCTCCCGGATGACGCAGCTCGTCCTGCCGGGTATGCGCCGGGCGGGCCGGGGAAGGATCGTCAACGTCGGTTCGATGGGCGGGCGGATCGTCTTTCCCGTCGGCGGCTACTACCACGCCAGCAAGTACGCGGTGGAGGCCCTCACCGACGCCCTGCGCTTCGAGGCCGCACCCTTCGGCGTCAAGGTGAGCCTGATCGAACCCGGCCTCATCCGCACCTCCTTCGGCGACACCGCGGCCCACACGCTGGCCGGATCCGCCGCCCCGACCGGCCCCTACAGCGCACTGAACACGGCCGCGGAGCGGCAGATGGCCCAGTCATACGACTCGAAGGCGCTGTCCGCGCCGCCCGAGACCGTCGCCAAGGCCATCGAGCACGCCGTCATCGCCTCCCGGCCCAAGACCCGCTATGTGGTCACCCCCGCGGCGAAGGCTCTCGTCCACGCCCGGCGCCTGCTCGGCGCACGCGTCTTCGACGCCTACCTGCGGGTGCAGTTCAGGGCGGCCGGGTGAGCGGAAGCCGTCCGGCTCGACACCCAGTCCCGTACTTCGACGTGCTTTGACCTGACCGGGCCGTGAAAATGCGGGTATCCCGGCCCTGTCCGGCCGGTGCACCGGACACCTGCCCGGTCTGCAACGGCCTGTCGACGACGGGCTTCGCGCTGCCGGGCGCGCTCGCGGGCGCACCGGGCCGCCCGGACCGGCGTGTGCCGGCCATGACGGGCGGGCCACAGCCGCATCCGGTTCACCGACCCTGACCCGGTCGCCTGCGCCGAGAGTTTCGGCGCACGCGGCCACCGGGGCGAGCCCGCCGGGCAGCTGTCGCCCGCCCCACGCCCTCGGCCATGAGCACCCGCAGGGCGACCGTAGGCGTCTGTTCGGCGCAGCGGCCCGTAATCCGACGTTACCTATATGAATCGGCGGATACCGGCGAGCGCTACCGGCACTCCCCCGCCGGCGCTACCCGCCAATACCGTCTGCCACGCCTCGGCGCTCAAGTAGGCGAGTAGCAGGGCAAGCAGCGCCTCAAGGTCATCAACCAACCGGTACAGCGTGCTGCGTCCGACGAGCTCCCGGCCGGGTTGCGTCGGCCTCCCTGCAGGCACCTGCGCGAACGCGCTTCGAGCGGTGATCAGGCCGCCCAGACTCCCGAGTTCGCCGCCGTCGTACCGAAGTCGAAGTAGAAGTGCGTGCCGTCCTTGACGTCCGTCGCGACGACGGTCCACTGGCCCGCCGGGGCGGTCTTGTACGAGCCCTGGCAGTACGAGCCGCCAGAGCTGGGCAGCCAGCACACCGCGATGCTCGTGGTCGTGTTGGGTTTGATGTTGATATCGCCGCAGTTGGTGGTGGCCGTCAGGTACGGGCCACCTTGCGGGTACCAGCGGTTCCCTGCGGGCTTGGAGTACGACTTCGCACTGCCGTAGCAGGAGAGCGCCCCCGTCTCCCCGCTGGTCTGGGCCTGGGCGGCCGGCGCGGCGGCGAGGACGCCGCCGAGCAGCACCGCCGAGAATAAGGACGCGGTGACAGCCTTCCTGATGCTCATGTCTCCCCCTCGTGAAGTGCCGGGTTCCCCGGTCGGTCCCCCTGGCGCCAGTGGTCCAGGGGCCCATGACTTCGGCCCCCGCACCGCAACCACAGGATGCTGCGGGACACCCCCAGCCGCAGGGGCAATATCGGTCATGTGCTTGTCATATTGCACGAGTCGGGTGGGACGCCTGTCGAGTCGAGTGGATCCGCGCCACCGGCCGGGTTCGACCGCACACGGCGCCGAGGCGGTCGTCGTGCTCGCGGCACCGGCCCCGCGCACCACTGCCGGGAGCGCCCCGTCGGCCACCGGTCGGGGCGCGGCTCTGTCGCAAGCCGAAAGCTTCCACCGGACGGACGACCGACGCCAGCCCACAGCGTCGTAGGACGAGGAACATTTCGGCGTCGGCACACCTCCACAACCGGCGGACGGGCCGGCGGCCCGGTCCGTCAGAGGTGGAACGGCACGCCCAGCACTGCGCAGGCAGCGCGCGCGACACGCTCGGGTGCGTCCGCGGTGGGCGGGGCCGGCAGCAGCATGTGGCTGAGAGTCAGCCGTACGGCGAGGTCGGCCGCCTCCACCCGGCGTTCCTCCGGCACTCCCGGCGCCACCCCGCCCAGCCACTGCGCCAGCAGATGCCAGGCGCTGGTGAAGACGGGTTCGGGTCTGCTCGTAAGGAACGGCAGCAGCGCGTCCGTGCCCCCGCGGGCCGCCGTCAGCACCGCACCGATGAACGGGTTGCCGCCCGCCTCGGCCAAGGCGTGGGCGACGGCGGCGCGCAGGGCGACGGCGAGCTCGTCGCGGTGCTCGTCCAGCACCGCGGCCAGACCCGTCAGGAACTCCTCCGTCTCGCGCAGCACCAGCGCCCGCCCGATGCCGGCCCGGTCACCGAACTCCTTGTAGATCGAGGGCCGGGAGACCTCCGCTCGTAGCGCGAGGTCAGCCACCCGCACCCGGTCCCAGCCGCTCTCAGCGGCCAGCGCGCGGGCCTCGGCGAGCACCCGCTCGCGCATCTGCCTGCGCCACGCCACCCGGGGCGGATCGGGGCGGGGCCCGGGCGGGACGGGCGGACGGTGGTTGCGCACACCGGCAGTGTCCCACCACCCGCGGCCGGCGCGACCCTCCACCCAGCCCGGCCGCCGGCGACCACCAGAATATGACGCTCCATCAGATAATTGACACGGCGCCCCCTTTGTCAGCGCTCTCCTGCCATGGCACTGTCACTCCACCCCCCGCACGTGCGCTTCCCCCGCCCCGACGGGTGCGGGGGAAGCGCACGTCCTCGTCAAGGAGTCCTCATGAAGCCAGCGCCTGATCATCCCCACGCCTGGCGGGATCCCAAGCGCCCCCTGTGGCTGCTCGCCCTCGCCGTACCGACCCTGCCCTTCCAGGCGGGCGGCCTCGTCACCCTCACCGACCTGCACGTGTTCTGGTGGTGGGGCCCGTTCTTCGCCTTCGTGCTCGTCCCGCTCGCCGACTGGCTGAGCGGCGCGGACGGCACCAACCCCCCGGACGAGGCCGTGCCGCTCCTCGAGGCTGACCGCTACTACCGCTGGTGCACCTACCTGTACCTGCCGCTCCAGTTCGGCGCTCTGGTCTGGGCCTGCGACCGGTGGGCGGACGGCGGGCTGCCGGTCGCCGACAGCCTCGGCCTCGCCGTCACGACGGGAGTCGTGGCGGGCGTCGCCATCAACACCGCCCACGAACTCGGGCACAAGCGAGAGCAGCTGGAGCGGCGGCTGAGCCGTGCAGCGCTGGCGCAGACCTGGTACGGGCACTTCTACGTCGAACACAACCACGGCCACCACGTGCGGGTCGCCACGCCGGAGGACCCGGCGAGCAGCCGCATGGGGGAGAGCTTCTGGCGGTTCCTGCCGCGCACGGTGTGGGGCAGTCTGCGCTCGGCCTGGGAACTGGAACGACGCCGACTGACCCGGCGGAACCGCGCGGTGTTCGGCCCGCACAACGAGATCCTTACTGCGTGGGCGCTCTCGGCCGCGCTGTTCACGGCCCTCACCGCGGTGTTCGGGCTGCGGGTCCTGCCCTTCCTGCTGCTCCAGGCGGTGCTCGGCTTCTGCCTGCTGGAAACGGTCAACTACCTGGAGCATTACGGTCTGCTGCGGCAGCGGCGGCCGGACGGGCGCTACGAGCGGGTGGCTCCCCGCCACAGCTGGAACAGCGACAACACGGTCAGCAACGTCTTCCTCTTCCAGCTGCAGCGGCACTCCGACCATCACGCCAACCCGCTGCGCCGCTACCAGACCCTGCGCCACTTCGACGAGTCGCCCCAACTCCCCTCGGGTTACGCCACCATGATCGTGCTCGCCTGGTTCCCGCCGCTGTGGCGCGCGGTCATGGACCACCGGCTGCTGGCCCACTACGACGGTGACCTCACGCGGACCAACCTCCATCCGCCCCTGCGGCGCCGGGTGACCGCCTGACGCGGCACGGGCCGACAGGATGAGCGCCGATCTCCGGCGGGCTCGGCTACTCGGTGCCTCCTGCCAACAGGCAAGGTCTACGCTGTGACCTACGGCCACCGCATGATCGTTTGTCTTCACACCGATGATCAACGGTGGCCGCACCCGTCTCCACACCGCGTCAGGTCGCGCAGCGTCTGCTTGCCGTCCTGTGTATCGGAGGGCTTGTGCAACGTGGCGAAGTCTGGTGGGTCCAGTTCGACGAGCGGAGGTTGGTCGTACTGCTGTCAGGAGACGACGCGTCCGGGTTCCAGGCGATGCAGGTCGTCGCACCGGCGGGCCTCGACATCAGCGGTCTGGGCATCGAGGTGACGGTCGGCACCGGTGAGGGGCTGCCACTCGAAGGAGTGCTGCGGCTCGCGTTCCCGTATCCAGGCTTCACCCCGTGCACGTGGCTCACCACCGTGGCCCGGGACGACCTGATAGAGCGGGCGGCCGTCCTGTCCTCCAGGAAGCTCAGCGAGATCGACGACGCCCTCCGAGTCGCCGAACAAGCCCAGGAGCGGACCCCGGCAACGACCGCGAAGCTCAGCGCGATAAGGGACGCCTTCCGTCGCGGTGAACTCGGGTAGACGGTAAAGGAGCCAACGCCCGCGACGGTAGGGGCGACCTCGGCCTAGATGATCCACGCTGGACACCTGGCGCCTCGACGCCCTTCACCATCGAGATCACGATCTACGGCTGGAGTACTGAGCAGACCCGGCGCTCCACGAGCGGCCTACCCGGCCACCTCCGCGCCGCCCCCACCGCCCCTAACGCCCCTAACGCCCCTTACGGTGAGCGGCTGGGCCTGCAGCGGCTGTGCTCACGCGGGCACGACCGAGACGAGGGTTGTAGCTGTTGGCGCGAGCGTCGGGTACAAGGTAGACGACACGGCGGGCACCCGAGACGGCGTGGTCCGCGCAGCGTCTGCAAGAGCGGCCCCCGAATTCATCTGGACGAAGGGCGCAGTGTTGGTTCTCCTACTGCCCTCGGCGACGGCGCCAGAAGTCCCGCGCGCTCGCCGATTGAGCCCACATGGTGAATCCCGCTGCGGCGGCGACAGCGATAATCAGGAGTACACCAAGCACGCCGTTCATGTCGATCCCCTCCCTCTCCTTCAGGGCTCATCCCACATCGAGTGTGGGCTCCGGTCGCCGTGAAGTTCAGCGTGCCCCGCCGCTCACGGCTAAAGCCTGCACGGCGCGTCAGGCGGAAGCTCGTCGCGGGCTATCCAGCCTCTGGCTCCGGCCCCTCCCCCACTGCGGCACTGGCCAACAGCTGCCCGTGTCGGCCCTAAGCCGTCTTGGACGGTGCTAGGACCTGTCCAGCCGATCTTGCCGGTCACGTGGTCCGGGCACCGGGCATGATGCTGGAGTGGATGAGTGGGCAGATTTCTTCGTCGCGCCTGATGACGAGTCGGCGACTGCGGTCAAGGGCATCAGCCCGCGCCCAGCGTTCAAGATCGTTCCTGTGGGTATCTACGATCCTGCGGACGCCGCAGTCGAGTGGGAGAGCCTCTTCACTGGAGACAGTCCGCAAGAGCTCATGCGGGCCGGCGAACCGCACGTACTAACTGAGATCACCAACGATGGCTACTACGTCTTCGTGATTTCGGAGCGGCTCCAGGCCCTGCTCGCGACTGAGGATCCGCTGCGACTCGAAGATGTAGCTCGCAGGTGGTCGCACCTGCGTCGGGCTGATGGGGAGTTCGTCGAGGAAGGTGACGCTGTCAGCCACCTTGCCGAGCTGGCATCTCTGGCCCGCACTGCCACTGGCCAGGGAGCCCGGCTCTACTGCTCCGTGCGGTAGTGGTCTGGGAGGCACCACAGCCCGATCGAGGCGAGGGTGATCGTGCGGTGAAAGACATATGCGCGCTTGTCGTAACGCGTGGTAGCGGCTTGGGACTGCTTGAGCCGATTGCTCGTCCGCTCGACTTCGTTGCGGCGCTCGTACAGCTCAGGTCAGACCGCCCCGGGAACGGCCGAGTCCCTCGTCGGGCGGGGCCGCTGAGGTAATGAACTCCTCTTCGGGATCTGTGGTGCTCTGCGCGGCGCCCCGGCTGCGTGCTGGTGGGCCCGGCACGACGTGAAGTCCACACTCACCATGCTCCAGTCGATCGACCCCTCGGCGTCGGCATCCGCGAGAACGGCCTGGAGCATCCGGTCCTCGGTGCCGTCTGGGACCACCGGCGATGGCGCTCATGGACGGTCTTCCAGCTCCCGAACCGCTCCGGCAGATCCCTCCACGGGATGCCGGTGCGGACCCTGAACAGGATCCCGTTGATCACCGCTCTGTGGTCTCGCCATCGCCCGCCCCGGCGACCGGACTTCGGCAGATACGGCGAATCCGCACCGACTCGTCGCCTGTCAGATTACCCCGCCCCACGACCGAAACGGTGAACCCCGAATTGGGCGATCACATGATCCGCCGGACAGCACCTGGAGGCGATCCCGGAACGGCCAGCCTGATGAGCTGATGGCATGATCTCAGCGTGACCACCGAGTGTGCGCCCTCAGGTTCCTCGAAATATGTCCTCTTTGATGTCGACGGAACGTTGATTGACGCTGTGGCCAACCAGCGTCGCGTCTGGGAAATGTGGGCGGCGCGCTACGGACTCGACCCTGCCGCGGTCTATCAAGTGGCGCTGAGGACGCGTAAACGTTGCGGTGCCCGGTCCCAACTCTGCCTCGCAGGCCAGGATTTGCTCGTGACTTCGAAGGCATGACCCGCCCGTGTCGGGCAATCAGAAGGAAACCAAAAGGAGAGAAAAGAACCTCATCGCAACAGGTTGGGAGATGTCGATGTCGTCCTACAGCACGGGTACGCACAAGACGAGCCGGACGAGCGGACTGGCGATCGCGGGACTGGTCTGCGGCATCCTCGGCCTGTTCATCCTGCCCATCATCCTGGGGCCGCTGGCCGTCGTCTTCGGAGCCGTGGCACTGCACCGGACGGGCTCCGTGATGGCGAAGTGGGACATCGGGCTCGGGGTGCTCGACATCCTTCTCATGGTCGTGATGTTCGTCGTCGCCGCCAACAACGGCGGCAGCTTCACCTGGCACATCGGCTGACCCGGACGCCCTGGCGACGATACGGACTCTGTGCGCCGCCAGGGCATCCACGCACCTGCGCCGCCTCTCGGCCCCCCGCCGGGGAGCGGCGTCGGCACGAGGTGGACGGGTCTTGCGCGTCGCGGATGCTGTCGCGGGGCATGCTGGTAGCGGAGCGCGCCTCCCCGCCGGCCCGTCGCCCGCTCGAGGTCACCTCGCTCCCCTGCAGTCGGCACGTCCAAGGCAAGGAAGACGTCGATGTCGCCGGTGTCGATCACGTGCAGGCCCCCCAATCACACTTCCCTCCCGCCCTGCTACGGCACCGAGCTTGCCTCCGGACGCGGTGACCCCTCCCTCCGGATCATGAACAACTAGGGGAGTGCCCCTACGTCTTTGGTCAAGGGAAACAGGGCTGCGTCTGAGCTCTGCCTTTCCGGTCGTGTGCCGGGCCGGGGCACCGAGGGCGCCGGGGGCGGGGAGGCCGGCTTCATGGCAGCGGGAGCCGGCGGTCCGGGACATCTCCCGGACCGCCGACTCCCGTTCGGGTCGCATAAGACCATCACTGCTTCGCTGTGAGGGCCTTGAGCGCGATGTTGAGTTCCAGGACGTTCACGCGAGGCTCACCGATGAAGCCGAGGGTGCGGGACTGTGTGTGGTCCTCGACCAGCTTCTCGACCCGCTCGACGGGCAGGCCGTTCCTCGCGGCGACCCGGTGGACCTGGAGTTCGGCGTACTGCGGAGAGACGGCCGGGTCCAGGCCGGAGCCGGAGGAGGTGATGGCGTCGGCGGGGACGTCGGACGGCTTGACCGTGTAACCGGCGACCGAGTTGTCCTTGATGACCGCAGCCTTGGCAGCGAGCACCTGGGCGCAGAGCGTGCCGTCCGTGGGCTCGGCCGGGCACGTGCCCCTGACCGCGCCGCTGTCGGCGGCCAGGTTGGTGGCGCCCGAGAGGATCAGCTTGTACTGCGTGTTGATGCTGTTGCTGCCGAGGCTGTTGGCGGGGCGGCCCTGGAACCACTTCAGGTCCGGGTCCGGGGTCTCCTGGCCCTTCTTCAGCGGCAGGCTGTACTGCTGCCCGATCAGGGACGAGCCGACGACCTTGCCGTCCGCCTTGATCTCGGAGCCGTTCGCCTTGTCGCGGAACAGCCCCTGGGCGATGCCGGTGACGGCCAGCGGGTAGAGGACGCCGGTGACCAGGGTCAGCACGAGGAGGGCGCGCAGGCCCGCCCCGAGCAACCGGGCGGTGTTCGTTGCGGAGTTGTTCATGGCCTTCAGCCGATTCCGGGGATGAGGGAGATGAGCAGGTCGATGAGCTTGATGCCGATGAACGGGGCGATCAGGCCGCCGATGCCGTAGATGCCGAGGTTGCGGCGGAGCATCTTGTCCGCGCTGACCGGCCGGTACTGCACGCCCTTGAGGGACAGCGGCACCAGCGCGATGATGATCAGCGCGTTGAAGACGACCGCGGACAGGATCGCGGAGTCGGGCGAGGACAGGCCCATGATGTTCAGCTTGTTCAGGCCCGGGTAGACGGCGGCGAACAGCGCCGGGATGATCGCGAAGTATTTCGCGACGTCGTTGGCGATGGAGAAGGTGGTCAACGCGCCCCGGGTGATGAGGAGTTGCTTGCCGATCTCGACGATCTCGATCAGCTTGGTCGGGTTGGAGTCGAGGTCGACCATGTTGCCGGCCTCCTTGGCGGCCGACGTACCGGTGTTCATGGCCACGCCGACGTCCGCCTGCGCCAGGGCCGGCGCGTCGTTGGTGCCGTCGCCGGTCATCGCGACCAGTTTGCCGCCGGCCTGCTCCCGCTTGATCAGGGCCATCTTGTCCTCGGGAGTGGCCTCGGCGAGGAAGTCGTCGACGCCCGCCTCCTCGGCTATCGCCTTGGCGGTCAGCGGGTTGTCACCGGTGATCATGACCGTCTTGATGCCCATGCGGCGCAGTTCGTCGAACCGCTCCCGCATGCCGTGCTTCACCACGTCCTTGAGGTGGATGACACCCAGGACGCGGGCGCCCCGCTCGTCCCTGACCGCGACGAGCAGCGGGGTGCCGCCGGCCCCGGAGATGCGGTTGGCCATGGCGTCGGCGTCCTCGGCGACTTCACCGCCCTGCTCCTTCACCCAGGCGATGACCGAGGCGGCGGCGCCCTTACGGATCCTGCGGCCGTCGACGTCCACGCCCGACATGCGGGTCTGGGCGGTGAACGCGATCCACTCGGCGTGTGCCAGCTCGCCCTGGTGGCGTTCGCGCAGCCCGTACCGCTCCTTCGCCAGGACGACGATCGAGCGGCCCTCGGGGGTCTCGTCGGCCAGCGAGGACAGCTGGGCTGCGTCGGCGACCTCGGCCTCCGTCGTGCCGCTCACCGGGACGAACTCCGCCGCCTGCCGGTTGCCGAGGGTGATGGTGCCGGTCTTGTCCAGCAGCAGCGTGGAGACGTCACCGGCGGCCTCGACCGCACGCCCGGACATCGCGAGGACGTTGCGCTGGACGAGGCGGTCCATGCCGGCGATGCCGATCGCGGAGAGCAGCGCGCCGATGGTGGTGGGGATGAGGCAGACCAGCAGGGCCACCAGCACCACCATGGTCAGGTGGGTACCCGCGTAGTCGGCGAACGGCGGCAGGGTCGCCACCGCGAGCAGGAAGACGATCGTCAGCGAGGCCAGCAAAATGTTCAGGGCGATCTCGTTCGGCGTCTTCTGCCGGGCGGCGCCCTCGACCAGGTTGATCATCCGGTCGATGAAGGTCTCGCCGGGCTTCGCCGTGATCTGGATGACGATGCGGTCGGAGAGCACCTTCGTGCCGCCGGTGACGGCCGACCGGTCGCCGCCGGACTCGCGGATGACCGGAGCGGACTCACCCGTGATGGCCGACTCGTCCACGGAGGCGACGCCCTCGACGACGTCACCGTCGCCGGGGATGACGTCACCGGTCTCGCAGACGACCAGGTCACCGATCCGAAGCTCGGTTCCCGGCACCTGTTCCTCGGAGCCGTCCCTAAGCAGTCGGCGCGCGACCGTGTCCGTCTTGGCCTTGCGCAGGGTGTCGGCCTGGGCCTTGCCACGGCCCTCGGCGACCGCCTCCGCCAGGTTGGCGAAGATGACGGTCAGCCACAGCCAGGCGCTGATCGTCCAGCCGAACCAGTCGCCGGGGTCCTTGAAGGAGAACACCGTGGTCAGGACCGAGCCGATCCACACCACGAACATCACGGGCGACTTGACCATCACCCGCGGGTCCAGCTTGCGCAGCGCCTCCGGCAGCGACTTGATCAGCTGCTTGGGGTCGAACAGACCCGCACCGACCCTTCCTTCGGAAGGCTTGTGCCCGGTGGGGACGTCGCTGTGCGGTGCCCGGGTGCCTGGGGCTGTGGCTGTGGACATCGAGTCCTCTGACTTCTCTGTACGGGTGGTCATCACGCGAGCCCTTCCGCGAGCGGGCCCAGCGCGAGGGCCGGGAAGTAGGTGAGACCGGTGATGATGAGGATCGCGCCGACCAGCAGGCCGGTGAACAGCGGCTTCTCCGTGCGCAGGGTGCCGGCGGTCACCGGCACCGGCTGCTGCTCTGCGAGGGAGCCGGCCAGCGCAAGCACGAACACCATGGGCAGGAAGCGGCCGAGCAGCATCGCGAGTCCGGTCATGGTGTTGAACCAGTCCGTGTTCGCGTTCAGGCCGGCGAAGGCCGAACCGTTGTTGTTCGCCGCCGAGGTGAAGGCGTACAGCACCTCGGAGAACCCGTGCGCACCCGAGTTGAGCATCGAATTCGGCGGAGTCGGCAGCGCCATCGAGGCGGCCGTGAAGACCAGCACGAGCGCGGGGGTGATCAGGATGTAGGCCGCGGCGAGCTTCATCTCCCGGCCGCCGATCTTCTTGCCCAGGTACTCGGGCGTGCGGCCCACCATCAGACCGGCGATGAACACCGCGATGACCGCCATGATCAGCATGCCGTACAGCCCGGAGCCGGTGCCACCGGGCGCGATCTCGCCCAGCATCATGCCCAGCATGGTGATACCGCCGCCGAGGCCGGTGAAGGAGGAGTGGAAGGAGTCCACCGCACCGGTCGAAGTCAGCGTCGTGGACACGGCGAAGATCGAGGAAGCACCGACTCCGAACCGGGTCTCCTTGCCCTCCATCGCGCCGCCCGCGGCCTGCAGCGCCGCGCCGTGGTGGGCGAACTCGGTCGCCATCATCAGAGCCGCGAAGCCCAGCCAGATGGTGAACATCGTGGCGAGGATCGCGTAGCCCTGCTTGACGCTGCCGACCAGCACGCCGAAGGTGCGGGTCAGCGAGAACGGGATGACCAGGATCAGGAAGATCTCGAAGAGGTTGGTGAACGGGGTGGGGTTCTCGAAGGGATGAGCGCTGTTGGCGTTGAAGTAGCCGCCGCCGTTGGTGCCCAGTTCCTTGATGGCCTCCTGGGAGGCGACCGCGCCGCCGTTCCACTGCTGCGGACCGCCCATGAACTGCCCGACCTCGTGGATGCCGGAGAAGTTCTGGATCGCACCGCAGGCCACCAGGACCACCGCGGCCACCGCGGCGACGGGCAGCAGGATCCGCAGGGTGCCGCGCACCAGATCGGACCAGAAGTTGCCCAGCTCACCGGTACGCGAGCGGGCGAAGCCACGCACCAACGCAACGGCGACGGCCATGCCGACGGCGGCGGACACGAAGTTCTGCACGGCCAGACCGGCCGTCTGCACGACGTGCCCCATGGTCTGCTCGCCGTAGTACGACTGCCAGTTGGTGTTCGTCACGAACGACACGGCCGTGTTGAACGACTGCGCCGGGTTCACCGACGAGAAGCCCATCGAGCCGGGCAGCACACCCTGGAGCCGCTGGAGCAGGTAGAGGAACAGGACACCGACGACCGAAAAGGCGAGGACCGCGCGCAGATAGGCGGGCCAGGTCATCTCGGTGTCGGGATCGGCACCGATGCCCTTGTAGATCCACTTCTCCACCCGCAGGTGCTTCGCGGAGGAGTAGACCCGGGCCATGTAATTGCCGAACGGGATGTAGACGAGCGCCAGCGCACCTATGAGGGCCAGTAGCTGGAGGACGCTTGCGGTTACGGGACTCATCGCCTGTCTCAGAACCTCTCCGGGAAGATCAGAGCGAGGACGAGGTAGCCCAGCAGGGCGACGGCCACGACGAGGCCGACGATGTTCTCGGCGGTCACAGCTTCGTCACCCCCTTGGCGACGAGGGCCACCAGCGCGAACGCCGCGAGCACGGTGACGACGAAGGCCAGATCGGCCATCGCGAACTCCTGGAGTGAGGTGCGGTTGAAACGGACGATTAGAGGAAACCGCGCCTCTGGCCGAAATCCGTCGCCGTTGACGGCTCTCTTACGGCGAGCCATTCGGCCTTGACGCGACCCTTACGGCCGTCGACCCGTGCCGGTGAGCAGGCCGCCGTCACCGTCGGTGACCCACCTCACAGGAGCAAGCGGCGCAGCCGGCAGATCACAGCGTCCGTCTCGCGCCGCACCGCGTGGGCGACCACGGCACCCAGCTGGTTCTGCAGCAGGCGCTGCCACAGCCGCTCCGGTTCGGCCTCCGGGATCAGCACGGTCCCCCGGGTGCCGGGCGCGGCCACCTCTCGCGGACGCACGCGGCTATGGGACGGCCCAGGCCACGCCGCTCGCACGCCGGCCGCACCAGATCCACGCCCGGGTTCCACTCCGCCCAGGACCGCTCGAAGGCGTGCGTCCGTGCCCGGTCCTCGGTGTCCGAGTAGCAGACGGTCACCGCACGGACCTCGTCACCGAGCGAGACCGCCGCCGTCAGCGCATCCGAGGTCAGCCGGGAGAGCGAGGAGACCGGCACGACAACCAGGGAGCGGTCTGGGTGGGGCGCCTCGGGCACGCGGCCGAGTCCGAGCCTGTCGCCGATCCGGTTGTAGGCACGTGCGCTGTCTCATAAAGCCTGCGAGTCGGACCGGCCCGTGCAACCGGGACGGGCGATGCGGGCGAGGCAGCCATCATGATGCCGGATTCACTGGCAAGGTCTGGTCCCACATCAGGCGGAAGCCCGCGCACCGATGAGTTCTCGTGTGCGGTCGGGTCAGTACGGACATGACTGCTGTGAACAAACCACCGGTCGCCTCCCGCCGGGAGTGGCTGACCGCCGTCGACACCCTGCGTGCCCGGGAGAAGGCGCACACCCGGGAGGGCGATGCGATCGCCGCCGCGCGGCGACGGCTTCCCATGACGGAGGTGGACGCATCAACCCCGGTCGTCGGAGGCAACGGAGACGTCCCCCTGATCGATGTCTTCGAGGGCCGCACCCAACTGTTCGTCTCGTATCACATGTGGCACGACGGCCGCCCCGCAGCCGACCAGTGTGAGGGTTGCACCTTCTTCACCGGCCAGGTCCGCGAGCTGTCCTATCTGCACCAGCGTGACGTCACCTTCGCCGTCTTCTGCCAGGGCCCGTTCGACGAGTCCGAACGCTACCGCCGCTTCATGGGCTGGGACATGCCCTGGTACTCCGTGCCCGCCGAATCACGCGAACCGCTTCTGGCAGGCCGCCACTTCGGGATGAAGGCAAGCTACCTCCGCGACGGAGATCGCGTCTACGAGACGTACTGGACCACCGGCCGCGGTGTCGAACCCATGGCGCCCTCCTACGGCATCCTCGACATGACCGTCCACGGACGGCAGGAAACCTGGGAGGACTCCCCGCCAGGCCGGCCGCAGCCCTACGAAACCCGCGGTCAGCAGTTCCGCAAGGACGGACGGCCGACCGCGCAATGGGCGCGGATCACCACAGGCCACGACGACAGTCTCCACAGCGGACAGCCCGTCACGGACGGCTCAGGCTGCTGCTCCTGAACTGGAACCCGTCGGCGGTGCCGGCTACGCGGTCGCGACCCCGTCTGGGCCAGCAGCGCAGGTGGCAGCCCTTTCGATATGACGCACTGCCAGTTCTCCGGGAGAGGTCGTCGCATTTGGTGAAGCGGTGACACTGCGCCGACCGGAAAGAGCCGGGCGGGGCCCTCCCGGGCCTGGCAGGACCACCACAATCGCGCCGAGGTAGAGGCAGGTGCTCGAGGATCCAGGGTGGGACCGGCTCGCCGCTGATGCGGAGTGGGAGGAACACGGCCTGACCGGCGGGCGCACGATCCGTCCTGTTACTCGAACGCTCCCGGATCCTCGTCGCCCGGGTCGACGACGGATGACCCCGCAGTGGTGGGCACGTCCTACCTCCTGACGGCACAGCCCATCTGACCACGGCCCGCAGCCTGCCGACTCGCGAGCGGACGCTGCCACCACCCCGGCGTACCCGCCTGACCCTTGGGGCGAGGCGGGACTGCACCGGCTGCCACCCGAGGGCATCGCGAGTGCGGGCGTAGATGCTGACTGGTCCGTGGCGAGACTGCCGCGATGTCCCGCACCGCGTCGCCCTCGTCTCCGACAGCGTTTCAGCCACGTTCCGGCCGTGCCGACGAACCGGCCGGCCGGAACGGGACCGCTGCGGCAGGCACGTGCACGGCCGGCCGGCGCCCATCGGCCGAGCAGTCGGCCCCCGCGTGCGGCGCGCTGCAAGGGCCAACTTCGCCTAGGTTCCTCCCACAGCCCGGCGCAACGATCAGTACTGCTCGGTCTCCATAAAGCCCGTGCTCCCGCCCTCGTCCGCGCCGAAGGCGTCGGCGGCGGCGGTCGGGTCGAATCCGGGCGGGCTGTCCTTGAGGGCCAGGCCCATACCGGCCAGCTTCGCCTTGACCTCGTC
>NZ_JBSFBX010000018.1:0-190755 GCF_053593175.1 Streptomyces sp. NPDC002386 | reverse complement strand
CGGCGACCGGCTCGGCCGCGAGCGCGCGCTCGCGGCCGTCGCCCGGGTCGCCGCCGCGGTCCGGGTCCCGGTGAGCGCCGACATCGAGGGCGGCCACGCCGAGGACGCCGCCGGCGTGGGCGACACCGTCGCGGGGGTGATCGACGCGGGCGCGGTCGGCGTCAACATCGAGGACGGCCGGTACGAGCCGGACGCCGAACCGCTGCGGACGGTGGCGGACCAGGCGGAGCGGATCGCGGCGGCCCGCGCGGCCGCCGACCGGGCCGGGGTGCCGTTGTTCGTCAACGCGCGGATCGACACCTTCCTGCGCGGGGCGGGCGGGGTCGGTCCCACCCTGGAGCGGGCGGCCGCGTTCCTCGCCGCGGGCGCCGACGGGATCTTCGTCCCCGGAGCCGTCGAACCGGGGACGGTGAAGGCGCTCGTGGCGGGCATCGACGGGCCGCTCAACGTGATGGCCGGGCCGGGAGCGCCCTCGGTGCCGGAACTGGCGGCGCTCGGCGTCGCCCGGATCAGCACCGGGGCGGGCCTCGCCCAGGCCGCCCACGCCCTGGTCCACCGCGCCGCGCGGGAGCTGCTGCGGGAGGGGACCTACGGGCCGCTGGCGGGCGGGCTGGACCACGCGGAGCTGAACGCGCTGCTCACGCGCGTGTAGCGCACACGCCGTCCACGCGCGCGCGGCCGAGACCGCGCGTCCGTGTCAGCAGGCGTCCCGCATCAGCACGGCCAGGTCGTGGTCGAGGTCGAACTGGAGGTGTTCCAGGCCGACCGGCACGAGGCCGGCGGTCGCCTCCAGGAACCGGCGTATCTCGCCCGAGCGCACGTGCACGACCGCCGTGCCCTCCGGCGCGTGGAACTCCAGCACGGTGCGGTCGTAGCCGTACGGCCGGACACGGACGTCCCCGTGGCCCTCGGGGCCCTCCAGCCCCGCCGCGAGGAGTTCACGGGAGAACGTCCAGCAGACGTCGACGCCCTCCAGGGTGGCCGGCGCGGGGAAGGACATCCGTACGGCGAACGGATCGCGCCGGTCGTAGCGCAGCGTCGCGGGGATGTTCGGCATGCGCGGTGCGGCGGCGACGAGGCGGGCCTCTACGGGCTGCTCGATCATGGTGGACAACGCCTTGCTCCCTTGTGACGGCTGGACGTACTTCCGGTGTGGCACCCGGCACTGGAGGAGACGTCGGATTCGGCCAGTCCGTGCACACGGGACACGAGTGACCTCGGTCACCGCCTTCATGCTTCGCGCCCGGCGAAGCGGCCCGGACGGTCCGCCGGACGGTCCCGGGCCCTCTGGACGGTGCCGGGGCGGTCCGCTAGCTTCGCCCGCCATGAGGCGCTTGGGGAGCACGCGACGCGAGGGACGAACGCATCGACTGCTGGCGGCGGGGGTGGCGTGCGTGGCGGCACTGGCCGCGCTGACCGTGCCGGCCACCGCCGAGGAGGCCGCGCCGGCCCGGGGCGGCGCGCACTGGGCGGAGAAGGACACCGGCGCCCCGCAGGTCCGGTTCCGCGGCCTGGCCGCCGTCGACCGCCGGACCGCCTGGCTGGCCGGTACCGGCGGCACCGTACTGCGCACCACCGACGGCGGCGGGAACTGGCGGAACGTCTCCCCGCCCGGCGCCGCCGACCTGCAGTTCCGGGACGTCGAGGCCTTCGACGCACGGCGCGCGGTGGTGCTGGCCATCGGCGAGGGCGAGGCCTCCCGCGTCTACCGGACCGATGACGGCGGCACGACATGGACGGAGTCGTTCCGCAACACCGACCCGAAGGCGTTCTACGACTGCCTCACCTTCTTCGACCACCATCACGGCGTGGCCATGAGCGACCCGGTGGACGGCCGGTTCCGCATCCTGTCCACCGGCGACGGCGGCCGCTCCTGGCGTGTTCTGCCCTCCTCCGGCATGCCGGAGGCCCTGGACGGCGAGGCCGGCTTCGCCGCGAGCGGCCAGTGCCTGGTCACCGCGGGACCGAAGGACGTCTGGCTGGCCACCGGCGGCGCCGCCCGCGCGCGCGTGCTGCACTCCGCCGACCGGGGGCGGACCTGGACGGCCGCCGACACCCCGGTGCCGGCGGGCGATCCCGCCAAGGGCGTCTTCGCGCTCGCCTTCCGCGACCGCTTCCACGGTCTCGCCGTCGGCGGTGACTACCGACCCGACCAGGCCTCGCCCCGGGCCGCCGCGGTGACCGCCGACGGCGGCCGCACCTGGCGCCCCGTCACCACCCCGCCGCCCGCGTACCGCTCCGGCGCCGCCTGGCTCCCGCACAGCCGTACCACCGCGCTGGCCGTCGGCCCGACCGGCACCGACCTGACCACGGACGGGGGCCGGAGCTGGCGCACGGTCGACACCGGTTCGTACGACACCGTGGCCTGCGCGCCCGACCTGAGCTGCTGGGCAGCCGGCGAGAAGGGCCGGGTGGCCCGGCTGGAACGCTGACGTGGGCGCGCGGAACCCGGGTACTCGTCTCCCGTCGCCGAGGACAAGGTGAGGACAGGAGGGAACGATCATGCCGGCCGGTTCCAGCCCCAAGCGTGAACGCCAGTACGAACACATCAAGGAGAGCGCGCGGGACCGGGGCGAAAGCCCCGGGCGCGCCAAGGAGATCGCCGCGCGGACCGTGAACAAGGAGCGCGCCCGCTCCGGTGAGTCCAGGACCGCCAGCCGCAGCTCGACGCAGGACATGTCGTCCGGCGAGCGCGGCGGCAGGCGGTCGGGGGGCGGCTCCCAGGGCCCGACCCGCGACCAGCTCTACAACGAGGCCAGGCAGCGCGGCATCGAGGGCCGCTCGCACATGAACAAGGACGAACTGCGGCGCGCGCTGGACGACAGGAAGGGCTGACCGGCTCCGGTCAGTCCGCCTGCTGCCGGTGGCGTTCCAGTTCCGGAGCCGTCTTCGTCGCGCGGAACTCCGTGATGCGGTACTCGCACACCCCGGCGGCGACGAACGGGTCCCCGGCGGCGATCTCCTCGATCCGGGCGCGGTCCTCCGCGACGGCGAGGATCACTCCGCCGTCGCGGGGCTCCTTGCGTCCGGAGGCCAGGAAGTGGCCCTTCTCGTACTGCTCGTCGAGCCAGTCCCGGTGCGCCGGCAGCGCGGCGTCCACGTCCTCGAGCGGGGCGGTGTACGTCAGCTCCAGTACGAACATGATCACGAGCCTACCCCGGCGCCCGCCGGGCCGTCCCGCGGTCGTACAGTCCTGTCCACCATGACGACCGTAGGCGTGCCCGCGAACTGGCCGGCGACCGAGGAGGAGGCCCGCGCCGTACAGGACGAACTGCGCGGGCGGGTGGTGCTCGACGAGGCGGGGCCGCCGCCCGGATCGGGGCTGGTGACGGGGGTGGACGTCGCCTACGACGACGAACGCGACCTCGTCGCCGCGGCGGCCGTCGTCCTGGACGCGGCGACCCTGGACGTGGTCGCCGAGGCCACGGCGGTCGGCCGGATCTCCTTCCCCTACGTGCCCGGACTGCTGGCCTTCCGGGAGATCCCGACCGTACGCGCCGCCCTGGACGCCCTGCCCTGTCCGCCGGGCCTGGTGGTGTGCGACGGCTACGGCCTCGCCCACCCGCGCCGCTTCGGCCTCGCCAGCCACCTCGGCGTCCTCACCGGCCTGCCGACGATCGGCGTCGCCAAGAACCCCTTCACCTTCACCCACGACGATCCCGCACCCCTGCGCGGCGGTTCCGCCCCGCTCCTCGCGGGCTGTGAGGAGGTGGGCCGGGCCCTGCGCACCCGGTCCCACGTCAAACCGGTCTTCGTCTCCGTCGGCCACCGCACCTCCCTGGACAACGCCCTGGCCCACACCCTGGCGCTGACCCCCCGGTACCGCCTGCCGGAGTCCACCCGTCTCGCGGACGCGCTGTGCAGGCAGGCGCTGAAGCGGGCGGTCGCCGGGGGAGGGGGCGGGGGCGGACAGGCGACCCCGTGACAGAACGGCGCGGCCCCGCGGCGGTGCCCCGTGACTGAGTACCGGGACTGAGTAGCCGTACGGATGTGCGCGGTTCCCGGTGCCCGGCAGGGTGGGCGCATGACGACGCATCGTGCGCCCAAGCCCCTCGCCGATCCGGACCGGCCCGTCGAGCGGGTCGTGAACGCCGCCCTCGTCCTCGCGGTGCTCGCCGGGCTCGGCTGGATCTGCGGGATGATCTGCGCCTTGGTGAAGTGGCCCCTCTAGGGGGCGTCTGGCGTCGGTCAGCGGCTCGCCGCGACGCGGAAGCGGATGCCCGCACCGCGCAGTCGCCCGGTGAGCGCGTCGCCCATCGCCACCGCGGTGGTGACCTGTCCGGCCGTCGGCGGGAGGTCGTCGAAGGCCAGGCTGAGCGCCGACTCGGCGAACATCTTCGCCGTCTCGTCGTAGCCCGGGTCGCCGCCCGAGACCTCGGTGAACACCCGCCGCCCGCCGCCCTCGCCGACGAAGCGGACCCGGAACCAGCTCCGGGCGCGCTTCTCGGCGCTCGGTCCGTCGCCGGGCCTGAGCCGGCCGGAGAGCCAGCGCCGGACGGGCGGCACCTGGGCGGCGGCCGCGACCGCGCCGACGGCGGCCGCCCCGCCCGCGGCGACCGGCAGGTGCCGGACCGCCGCGTAGTGCCGGTAACGGAAGTCGGGGCCGTAGCGCTCCAGTGCCTTCGCCGAACGGCGCACGATCTGCGGATCGATGGTCGGCAGCGGCAGCGCCCAGGCACCCACCTCCCGGGCGAACCTCGGCGCGCCCGCCGGTGCCGACACCCGGCGCCCCAGCAGCCGCGGCTCGTGCCGCCGGCGTTCCCGGGCCGCGGCCGCCATCTGCCCGCCGCGCGCGAACTGGTTCAGCGCGGAGGCCAGCGTGCCGCCGGAGAAGGTGGCGTCGGCCGTCACGAACCCGTCCACGGTCAGCGGTACGCCCTCCGGCAGCTGCCCGACCGTGAAGTGCACGCCCAGGTCGTGCGGTACGGAGTCGAAACCGCAGGCGTGCACCAGGCGGGCGCCCGTCTCCCGCGCGCGTGCGTCGTGCCGGACGTACATCAGGTCGACGAACTCGGGCTCGCCCGTGAGGTCGAGATAGTCGGTCCCGGCGTCCGCGCAGGCGGCGACCAGGTCCTCGCCGTACTCCAGGTACGGGCCCACCGTCGTGGCCACCACGCGCGCGTGCTCGGCGAGAGCGCGCAGGGTGGCCGGATCCCGTACGTCCGCGCGGAGCGTCCCGATGCCCGAACCGCCGGGCAGCCGCGCCCGCAGCCGCTCCAGCGCTAGTTCGTCGCGGCCCGCGACCGCCCAGCGCAGATCCTCCGGGGCATGTGCCGCGAGGTACTCCGCGGTGAGCGTGCCGACGAAGCCGGTGGCCCCGAAAAGCACCAGGTCGTAGGGACGATCCGTCCTCTTTAGCCTGCTCATGTCACCCCTTGCCTCCGCAGCCCGCGCCGCTGTCGGTGGCTGAGGCTAGCGTGAGTGGTGCGGCGCCGGACGACCAGCCCGGGAATGAGGGCTCGGGCACTTGGCTAAGCGCTTGCTCGTTCAGGTCTTGTGCCGAGTGGAACGTGTTCTTAGCATCCTCGGTGTTACATCAGTTGTGTCACACGGGCTTGGGGGCAGGACGGCATGACGACGGCAGGGACGCCGGGCCACGGTCCGCTCTCGGGTGTGCGCGTGGTCGAACTGGCGGGCATCGGGCCGGGCCCGTTCGCCGCCATGCTCCTCGCCGACCTCGGCGCGGACGTGGTCCGGGTGGACCGCCCGGGCGGTCCGGGCCTCGGCATCGATCCCGCGCACGACGTGACCAACCGCAACAAGCGCTCGGTCCTCGTCGACCTCAAGGCGCCGGACGGCGCGGCGCGCGTGCTCGCCCTGGCCGAGCGCGCGGACATCCTCATCGAGGGCTACCGCCCCGGCGTCGCCGAGCGGCTCGGCGTCGGCCCCGACGCCTGCCACGCCCGCAACCCCCGGCTGGTCTACGGCCGTATGACCGGCTGGGGCCAGGACGGCCCCCTCGCCGACCGGGCCGGCCACGACGTGACGTACATCGCCCTCACCGGCACCCTCGGCATGATCGGCCGCGCCGGGGAGCCCCCGGCGGTCCCCGCCAACCTGCTCGGCGACTACGCGGGCGGCTCCCTCTACCTGGTCGTCGGCGTCCTGGCCGCCCTGCACCACGCGCGCGCCACCGGCACCGGCCAGGTCGTGGACGCGGCCATCGTGGACGGCACCGCGCACCTGTCGGCGATGATCCACGGCATGCTGTCCGCCGGCGGCTGGCAGGACCGGCGCGGCGCCAACCTCCTGGACGGCGGCTGCCCGTACTACGGCACCTACGCGACCGCCGACGGCGGGTACATGGCGGTGGGCGCCCTGGAGACGCGGTTCTACGCGGAGTTCCTGCACCTGCTCGGCCTGGACCACCTGGCCGGGGCCCACGACGACTGGTCCCGCTGGGGCGAACTGCGCGAACAGACCGCCGCCCGCTTCAAGTCCCGCACCCGGGACGAGTGGACGGCCCTCTTCGAGGGCTCGGACGCCTGCGTGGCCCCGGTGCTGTCCCTGCGCGAGGCTCCGCACCACCCGCACCTGGCCGCCCGCGGCACCTTCACCGACCACGGCGGCATCACCCAGCCGGCCCCCGCACCCCGCTTCTCCGCGACCCCCACCCGCGTCCGCACCGGACCCGCCCGCCCCGGCGCCGACACCGGGACGGTGGCGCGGGACTGGGGCATACCTGACCCTGCCGACGACGACCTCGTCCCGGACGGCGACTGAACCCGGCCACCGGGCCACCCGACGACCCGCCCCGCCCTCGGCGACCGAGCCCCGCTCGGCCCACCCTCCCGAAAGGCACATCAGTGAGCACCGAAGCGTACGTGTACGACGCGATCCGCACCCCGCGCGGCCGCGGCAAGGCGAGCGGCGCCCTGCACGGCACGAAGCCCATCGACCTGGTCGTCGGCCTCATCCACGAGATCCGCGACCGCTTCCCGGGTCTCGACCCGGCCGCGATCGACGACATCGTGCTCGGCGTCGTCGGACCCGTGGGCGACCAGGGCTCCGACATCGCCCGCATCGCCGCGATCGCCGCCGGGCTGCCGGACACCGTCGCGGGACTCCAGGAGAACCGCTTCTGCGCCTCCGGTCTCGAGGCCGTCAACCTGGCCGCCGCCAAGATCCGCTCTGGCTGGGAGGACATGGTCCTCGCCGGCGGCGTGGAGTCCATGTCCCGCGTCCCGATGGCCTCGGACGGCGGCGCCTGGTTCAACGACCCGATGACCAACCTGTCCGTCAACTTCGTGCCGCAGGGCATCGGCGCCGACCTCATCGCCACCATCGAGGGGTTCTCCCGCCGGGACGTCGACGAGTACGCCGCCCTGTCCCAGGAGCGCGCCGCCACCGCCTGGAAGGAGGGCCGCTTCGACCGCTCCGTCGTCCCCGTCAAGGAC
Organism: Streptomyces sp. NPDC002386; assembly: GCF_053593175.1. Taxonomy (NCBI): domain Bacteria; kingdom Bacillati; phylum Actinomycetota; class Actinomycetes; order Kitasatosporales; family Streptomycetaceae; genus Streptomyces; species Streptomyces sp. NPDC002386. Next base: position 183,358 of record NZ_JBSFBX010000018.1, on the reverse strand, counting down.
CGCAGCGGGCTGGTCGTCCTCGACCACGACGAGCACATGCGCCCCGGCACCACGGCGGACTCGCTCGCCGGCCTCAAGCCCTCGTTCGCCGACATCGGCGAGCTGGGCGGCTTCGACGCGGTCGCCCTGCAGAAGTACCACTGGGTGGAGCGGATCGACCACGTCCACCACGCGGGCAACTCCTCCGGCATCGTCGACGGAGCCTCCCTGGTCGCGATCGGCTCCAAGGAGGTCGGCGAGCGGCACGGCCTCACCCCCCGCGCGCGGATCGTCTCCGCGGCCGTCTCCGGCTCCGAGCCCACCATCATGCTCACCGGTCCCGCCCCGGCCGCCCGCAAGGCGCTCGCCAAGGCCGGGCTGACCATCGACGACATCGACCTGGTCGAGATCAACGAGGCCTTCGCGGCGGTCGTGCTGCGCTTCGTGAAGGACATGGGCCTGTCCCTGGACAAGGTCAACGTCAACGGCGGCGCCATCGCCCTCGGCCACCCGCTCGGCGCGACCGGCGCCATGATCCTCGGCTCGCTCATCGACGAGCTGGAGCGCCAGGACAAGCGCTACGGCCTGGCCACCCTGTGCGTGGGCGGTGGCATGGGCATCGCCACCATCGTCGAGCGCGTCTGAACTCCCCGCGGAACCACGAGACCTTCACGGAGACGACTGTCATGACCGAGAGCACCACCATCCGCTGGGAGCAGGACGACACCGGTGTCGTCACCCTCGTCCTGGACGACCCCGACCAGTCCGCGAACACCATGAACCAGGCGTTCCGCGACTCCCTCGCCGCGATCACCGACCGCCTGGAGGCCGAGAAGGACTCCATCCGCGGTGTCATCCTCACCTCCGCCAAGAAGACCTTCTTCGCCGGCGGCGACCTGCGCGACCTGATCCGGGTCACCCCGGAGACCGCCCAGGAGCTGTTCGACGGCGGCCTCGCCATCAAGCGGAACCTGCGCCGCATCGAGACCCTCGGCAAGCCGGTGGTCGCCGCCATCAACGGCGCGGCCCTCGGCGGAGGCTACGAACTCGCCCTCGCCTGCCACCACCGCGTCGCCCTCGACACCTCCGGCACCAGGATCGGCTGCCCCGAGGTCACCCTCGGCCTGCTCCCCGGCGGAGGCGGCGTCGTGCGCACCGTACGGCTGCTGGGCATCGCCGACGCGCTGCTGAAGGTGCTCCTGCAGGGGCAGCAGTACAACGCGCGCCGCGCCCAGGAGAACGGGCTGGTCCACGAGGTCGCCGCGACCCCGGAGGAACTGCTCGCCAAGGCCCGTGCCTTCATCGACGCCAACCCCGAGTCGCAGCAGCCCTGGGACAGGCCCGGCTACCGGATCCCCGGCGGTACGCCCGCGAACCCGAAGTTCGCCGCCAACCTGCCCGCCTTCCCGGCCACCCTGCGCAAGCAGACCAACGGCGCCCCCTACCCGGCCCCGCGCAACATCCTGGCCGCGGCCGTCGAGGGTTCCCAGGTCGACTTCGAGACCGCCCAGGTCATCGAGGCCCGCTACTTCGTGGAGCTGGCCGCCGGCCAGACCTCGAAGAACATGATCCAGGCGTTCTTCTTCGACCTCCAGGCCGTCAACTCCGGCGCCAACCGCCCGAAGGACGTCGAGCGCCGCACCGTCCGCAGGGTCGCCGTCCTCGGCGCCGGGATGATGGGCGCCGGCATCGCCTACTCCTGCGCCCGCGCGGGCATCGAGGTCGTCCTGAAGGACGTCTCCCTGGAGGCGGCCGTCAAGGGCAAGGGCTACTCCGAGAAGCTCTGCGCCAAGGCCGTCGCCAGGGGCCGCACCAGCCAGGAGAAGGCCGACACGCTGCTCGCCCGGATCACGCCGACCGCCGAGGCGGCCGACCTCGCGGGCTGCGACGCGGTGATCGAGGCCGTCTTCGAGGACACCTCGCTCAAGCACAAGGTCTTCCAGGAGATCGAGTCCGTCGTCGCGCCCGACGCGCTGCTGTGCTCCAACACCTCCACCCTGCCCATCACCGCGCTGGCCGAGGGCGTGGAGCGCCAGGGCGACTTCATCGGGCTGCACTTCTTCTCGCCGGTCGACAAGATGCCGCTGGTCGAGATCATCAAGGGCGAGCGCACCGGCGCCGAGGCCCTCGCCCGGGCCTTCGACCTGGTCCGGCAGATCAACAAGACGCCGATCGTCGTCAACGACTCGCGCGGCTTCTTCACCTCCCGGGTGATCGGCCACTTCATCAACGAGGGCGTCGCCATGGTCGGCGAGGGCATCGAGCCCGCCTCCGTGGAGCAGGCGGCCGCGCAGGCCGGCTACCCGGCCAAGGTGCTCTCCCTGATGGACGAGCTGACCCTCACCCTCCCGCGCAAGATCCGTGGCGAGACCAGGCGCGCCGTCGAGGAGGCCGGCGGCACCTGGACCCCGCACCCGGCGGACGCCGTCATCGACCGCCTCGTCGACGAGTTCGGCCGCACCGGGCGCAGCGGCGGCGCCGGCTTCTACGACTACACGGAGGACGGCAAGCGGGCCGGGCTCTGGCCGGGCCTGCGCGAGCACTTCGCGACGGCCGGGCACGAGATCCCGTTCCGGGACATGCAGGAGCGGATGCTCTTCGCCGAGGCGCTCGACACCGTACGGCTCCTGGAGGAGGGCGTGCTGACGTCGGTCGCCGACGCCAACATCGGCTCGATCCTCGGTATCGGCTTCCCGGGCTGGACCGGCGGTGTGCTCCAGTACGTCAACGGCTACGAGGGCGGCCTGCCCGGATTCGTGGCCCGCGCGCGTGAGCTGGCCGAGCGCTACGGCGAGCGGTTCACCCCGCCCGCGCTGCTGGTGGCCAAGGCCGAGAAGGGGGAGCGGTTCGCCGACTCCCGCTCATGATCCGTTGAGCCACTCGCTCAGCTCTTCCCGCAGCGAGCGCTGGAACGTCGACAGCAGCGCCTGCACCACCAGCGGGTGCATGTGCGCCGACAGGGACTGCGCGTCCCGGGCGTCGCGCTCCGCCACCTCGCCGCGGAAGAGCTGGGCCAGCTCGCGGGCCGCGGCGCGCGAGTGCTCGACGAGCACCTTGCGCGCCGCGAGGATCGCCTCCTGCGACAGCGGTACGTCCAGCAGCCGCAGACCGAGCCGGAACAGCCCGGCGTCGACGCGGAAGGCGTCCTCGTCCTCCTGACGGACGACGTCCATCGCGGCCAGCCGCTCCATGTCCCCGGGCGTGAGCGGCCGTCCCGCCCGCCGTTCGAGTTCCCGCCGCGACACCGTCTCCGGCGCGTCCGGCGCCCAGGACGCGACCACCGCGCGGTGGATGGCCAGGTCGTGCGGGCCGAGGTCCGGCGGGAGCTGCCGCAGGTACCGCTCGATCGCCGCCAGGGTCATGCCCTGCTGCTGGAGCTCCTCGATCAGGGCCAGCCGTGCCACGTGCCCGGGGCCGTAGTGCCCCACCCGCCGCGGGCCGATCTCCGGCGGCGGGAGCAGCCCCCTGCTGCCGTAGAAGCGGACGGTGCGGACCGTGACGCCCGCCCGCGCGGCCAGCTCGTCGATGGTGAGGGCCGGCTCCCCGTCCCCGGTCGTGGCGTCCGTCGTCATGTGCAGCAGTATCGCTGTCCCACCAATGGTGTGAAACATGTGGCGACCATGTGAGAAGCGCCCCGGTGTGACATGGGCCATCGCATACGGGGTGATCTCCCTGGGAAGCTGCTGCCTTGGTCTGTACCGCGACACACCAGGGTGGTGCGGGCCAGGACCTGCACGACCCCCGGGCCCACGAGGCCCGGGCGCACCAGGAAGTGGACCCACCCGTGAGCAAGGACGCCGTGGAATCGGCACAGGCCACCGTCCGCCCCGAGGCGGACCGGACCCCCGCGGACGCGGGCGACGCCGGCTACAGCAAGGACCTCAAGGCCCGCCACGTCAACATGATCGCCATCGGCGGTGCCATCGGCACCGGCCTCTTCCTCGGCGCCGGCGGACGCCTGCACACCGCGGGCCCGGCACTCGCCGTGGCCTACCTGGTCTGCGGCGTCTTCGCCTTCTTCGTCGTACGGGCCCTCGGCGAGCTGGTCCTGTACCGCCCGTCCTCCGGGTCCTTCGTGAGCTACGCGCGCGAGTTCCTCGGCGAGAAGGGCGCCTACGTCGCCGGCTGGATGTACTTCCTGAACTGGTCGACCACCGGCATCGCCGACATCACCGCGATCGCGCTGTACACGCACTACTGGAGCCTCTTCACGGCCATCCCGCAGTGGGTGCTCGCGCTGATCGCCCTCGCGGTGGTGCTGGCGGTGAACCTGATCTCGGTGAAGATCTTCGGCGAGATGGAGTTCTGGTTCGCGATCATCAAGGTCGCGACCCTGGTGAGCTTCATGTTCGTCGGCATCTACCTGCTCGCCACCCAGCACGAGGTCGGCGGCGAGAAGCCCGGCCTGAGCGTCATCACCGACCACGGCGGCATCCTGCCGCACGGCATGATGCCGGTCGTCCTGGTCATGCAGGGCGTGATCTTCGCGTACGCCGCCCTCGAACTGGTCGGCGTCGCCGCCGGCGAGACCGCCGAGCCGGAGAAGGTCGTCCCGCGCGCGGTGAACTCGATCATGTGGCGCGTGGGCCTGTTCTACGTCGGCTCGGTCGTGCTGCTCGCCCTGCTGCTGCCCGGCTCGGTGTACTCCGCCGACCAGAGCCCGTTCGTCACCGTCCTGTCGAAGATCGGCGTGCCCGCGGCCGGCGACGTGATGAACCTGGTCGTGCTGACCGCCGCCATGTCCTCGCTCAACTCCGGCCTGTACTCCACCGGCCGCATCCTGCGCTCGATGGCCACGGCCGGCTCGGCGCCGAAGTTCACCGCCCGCATGAACCGCAGCCAGGTGCCCTACGGCGGCATCCTGCTGACCTGCGCGGTCTGCGTGCTCGGCGTGGGCCTGAACTACCTCGTGCCCAGCCAGGCCTTCGAGATCGTGCTGAACGTGGCCTCCCTCGGCATCATCAGCACCTGGGTGATCATCATGATCTGCCACCTGGTCTTCGTCCGCCGGGCCCGCGCGGGCCTCGTGACCAGGCCGCACTTCCAGCTCAGGTTCAGCCCCGTCGCCGAGATCGCCACGATCGTCTTCCTGCTGGCCTGCCTCGGCATGATGTGGAACGACCCCGAGGTCGGCCGCAAGACCCTCCTGCTGATCCCCCTGGTCGCCGTCCTCCTGGTGGCCGGCTGGTTCGGCGTCCGCCGCCGGGTGTCCCGGAACACGGACCAGGAACTGTCCCGGCTGACGAAGTAGCGGCCTGCCCCCCCCCGGCGAGACGGCCGGACCGTGCCGAGCGGTCTCGCCGGGGAAGGGCCGGACCCGGTGCCCCCGTGCACGTGCCCCGCATAAGCTGCGGTCCTACGGTGCACGACCACGGGGAGGGTGGGGGATGACCTCGCAGACCGAAGCCGCCGGAGCGGGCGGAGCGGGCGGAGCGGCGGGAGCGGCCGGAGCGATCGACGTGCTCGTGCTCGGCGGGGCCGGCGTGGACACGATCGTCCACGTCCCGGAGCTGCCGCTGCCGTACGCCGACAGTTACGGCATCGACTCCGGGATCCGTACCCGTGCCGGACAGACCGGCGACTTCATGGCCCTGGGGCTGGACGCCCTGGGCCTGCGCACCCACCACCTGGACCTGATCGGCGACGACCCCGAGGGCGACCTCGTGCGCGCCCTGCACCGGGAGCGCGGCATCGGGCTCACCGCGCTCCCCGGCCCCGCCGGGACCAAGCGGGCGGTCAACCTCGTCGGCCCGGACGGCCGGCGGCTGTCCCTGTACGACACCAGCCGCGCCCACCCCGGCGACCGCTTCCCGGAGGACACGCTGCGCGCGCTCGCCACGGCGAGCCGGCACGTCCACGTGACCATCACCCAGCCCTGCGCCGAGGCCCTGCCCGTGCTGGCCGAGACGGGTGTGCCCCTCTCCACCGACCTGCACGACTGGGACGGCGAGAACCCCTACCACGAGCCGTTCGCGCTCGCGGCGGACGTCGTCTTCCTCTCCGCGGCCGCGCTGTCCGACCCCGAGCGGACCGTACGGCGCATCGCCGAGCGGGGCCGGGCCGAGGTCGTCGTCGCCACCGCCGGGGCCGAGGGCGCGTACCTGCTGGCCGACGGCGAACTGACCCGGATACCGGCGGTGGCCCCGCCCGCGCCGGTGGTCGACTCCAACGGCGCGGGCGACGCCTTCGCCGCCGCGTTCCTCTACGGCCGCCTCGCCGGCGAGCCGCCCCTGCGGTGCGCCCGCTACGGGGCGGTCGCCGGTGCCCACGCCTGCACGGTCCCGGCCACCCGCGCCGAACCGATGGGCCGCGACGCCCTCGTCGAACGGATGGCCGCCGTCACGGCGTGAACCGTGCGGGCGTCAGTGCCCGTGCACGTCGTTCGTCGCCTCGATCCGCTGCCACGACCGGGGCCGTGCCACGTCCGTGGCAGCCCCGGCGAGCGACGCCGCACGGGCCGCCGGCGCGGCCGGCTTCGACGGCTGGAACAGCCAGGTGTCGAACAGCGCGGCCAGTGGCCTGCCCGACACCCGCTCGGCGTACTTCTGGAAGTCCGCCACCGACGCGTTGCCGTACGCGTGCTCCTTCGGCCAGCCCTTCAGAACGGCGAAGAAGGCGTCGTCGCCGATCTCCTCGCGCAGCGCCTGGATGGCGAGCGCGCCCCGGTCGTAGACGGCGGCGTCGAACTGGTGGTCCGGACCCGGGTCACCGGGCGCGACCGTCCAGAAGGCGTCGTCGGCGGGGTGCGAGGCGTACACGTAGTCGGCGAGTTCCCGCGTGGTGCCCTCGCCCTCGTGCTCGGACCACAGCCACTGGGCGTAGCGCGCGAAGCCCTCGTTGATCCAGATGTCCTTCCAGCCCTTCAGCGACACGTCGTCGCCGTACCACTGGTGGGCCAGCTCGTGCACGACCACCGAGGTGTTCGAGCCGTTCGCGAACTGCTTCGGGCTGTAGTAGACCCGGGTCTGCGTCTCCAGCGCGTACCCGGTGGTGGTGTTGGGCACGTAGCCGCCGGCCGAGGCGAACGGGTACGGCCCGAACCAGCCGCTCAGCCAGTCCACGATTTCCCCGGTGCGCTCCACACTCGCCCGCGCGGCACCGTCGTTGTCGCCGAGGTCCTTGCTGTAGGCGTTGAGGACCGGCACCCCGCCGTCCGAGGTGCCGGTGGTGATGTCAAACCGCCCGAGGGCGAGCGTGGCCAGATACGTCGCCTGCGGCTTGTTCTGCCGCCAGTTGTAGCTCGTCCAGCCGAGCTTCGAGACGGTCGACTGCAGCGTGCCGTTGGAGATGGCCTGCGTGCCGTCGGGCACGGCCACCGACACGTCGTAGGTGGCCTTGTCGCTGGGGTGGTCGTTGCTCGGGAACCACCACCAGGCGGACTCTGGCTCGTCGGCCGCCACCGCGCCGTCCGGGGTGCGGTGCCAGGTGGTGAACCCGTAGGCGCTCTTCGCCGACGGCACCCCGCCGTAGCGGACCACGACGGTGACCGCGGTGCCCTTCGCCAGCGGCTTCCCCGGGGTGACGACGAGTTCGTGCTCGCCGGACCTCGTGAAGGCCGCCTTGCCGCCGTTGACCCGTACCTCGCTCACGTCCAGCAGGAAGTCCAGGTCGAAGCTGGACAGATCCTCGGTGGTCCGCGCCTGGATGGTCGCGGTGCCCCGCAACTCGTCCGTCCCCGGCTGGTAGCGCAGCCGCAGGTCGTAGTGCGAGACGTCGTAGCCGCCGTTGCCGTAGTTCGGGTAGTAGGGGTCGCCGATGCCCGGCGCGCCCGGGGTGTGGTTCGCGGCCGATGCCGGGATCGCCAGCAGGAGGGAGGCCGCCGCCAGTGCGCCCGGCGCGATGATTCTGCGGTGCACGTCAGCTCCAAGTCTTCGGGACAGGAAGTCTGTTCGGAGCCTATTCAGTCGCTGCGGCCCCCGGCCTGTCCATGGCCCCTGCCGTCACACGATCGCCATTCGGCCGCAACAAGCCACCCGGCTGCCGTAAAGCCCTCTTCTGCACGGGAGTTGACGGGGGTACCGTCCGCGCATGCCGACACGCACGCGCTCCACGATCTGGAGAACGCTCGCCACCACGGCCGTCGCAGCCGTGACGGCCGCCCTCCTCACCCCGTCCGGCGCCCACGCCGCGCCACGCGAGAGCCGGCCCGTCTACTCCTACGCACACGCCGTCCGCGAGGCCGTATGGGTGGACACCGGCCTCGACGGGGACGGCGACGGACGGACCGACCGGGTGGCCGCCGACATCGTCCGACCCTCCGAACCGGCCCGCCAGGGCCGCAAGGTGCCGGTCATCATGGACGCCAGCCCGTACTACTCCTGCTGCGGACGCGGCAACGAGAGCCAGCTCAAGACGTACGACGCGCGGGGTCGCGTCGTCCAGATGCCGCTGTTCTACGACAACTACTTCGTGCCCAGGGGCTACGCGTTCGTCGGCGTCGACCTGACCGGCACCAACCGCTCGGACGGCTGCGTCGACGTCGGCGGCCGCTCCGAGATCCAGTCCGCCAAGGCCGTGATCGACTGGCTGAACGGCCGCGCCAGGGCCTACACCACCCGCACCGGCTCCACGACCGTCAGGGCCGGCTGGACCAACGGCAGAACCGGCATGATCGGCAAGAGCTGGGACGGCACCATCGCCAACGGCGTGGCCGCCACCGGCGTACGGGGCCTGAGGACGATCGTCCCGATCAGCGCCATCTCCTCCTGGTACGACTACTACTTCGCGCAGGGCGCCCCGCTGTACGACGGCGGCCCCGACGAGCTCGCCGGCTACGTCGAGAGCGACGCCGCGCACGCCCACTGCGCCGCCGTCCGGAAGAAGCTCGCCGACGGCAGCCCGCCCAGCGGCGACTGGACCCCGCTGTGGACCGAGCGCGACTACGTGAAGGACGCGGCCCGGGTCCGCGCGAGCGTGTTCCTCGCCCACGGCATGCAGGACCTCAACGTGCGCACCAAGCACTTCGGCCAGTGGTGGGACGCGCTGGCGAAGCACGGTGTCGAGCGCAAGATCTGGCTCTCCCAGACCGGGCACGTCGACCCCTTCGACTACCGGCGCGGCGCCTGGGTCGACACCCTGCACCGCTGGTTCGACCACGAACTCCTCGGCTACGACAACGGCGTCGACCGCGAGCCGATGGCCGACATCGAACGCCACCCCGACCAGTGGGTGAGCTCCAGGGCCTGGCCGCCGCACGGCACCCGGACCACCACTCTGCGCCCGGCCCCCGGCGCGCGGGCGGGCGTCGGCACCCTCGGCCTGCGCCCGGCCACCGGCACCGAGACCTTCACCGACGACCCCGCGCTGAGCGAGACCGACTGGGCCGCCCGGCTCACCACCCCCACCCCCGAGAAGGCCGGCTTCCTCACCGCACCGCTCACCCGCGACCTGCGCCTGTCCGGCTCGTCCCGGGTGACCGTCACCGCCACCCCGAGCACCGCCTCGGCCCATCTGTCCGCCGTCCTGGTGGACGTCGGGCCGGACACCGTCCGCGACTACGCCGACGCGGCCGAGGGCATCACCACGCTCGCCGACCGCACCTGCTGGGGCGAGAGCACGACCGGGGACAGCGCCTGCTTCAAGAAGACCGCGGCCCGGACGGTCCGGACCGACTACACGGTGTTCAGCCGTGGCTGGGCCGACCTCGGCCACCACGCCTCGCTCGGCAAGGGCGTCCCGCTCACCCCGGGCAGGGCCGTCACGATGACCCTGGACCTGGCCGCCACCGACCACGTCGTCCCCCGGGGCCACCGTCTGGCACTGATCATCGCGGGCACGGACAAGGACCTCATCGACCCGCCGTCCACCCGGCCCACCCTCACCCTGGACCTGTCCCGCACGTCGGCCCGGCTCCCGCTGACCGGAGGCACGGCGGCGTTCGCCGGGGCCACCGCCGGCAGCACGGCCGCCGCTCCGGCACCCCGGCGGCTGACCGGTGTCGGCACACCGGACCTGACCGGGCACGTCCCGGCGCCCTGACCCGTCAGGCGGCCGGGCCCGGCACCAGCCCGGCCGCCTCGCGGGCACACCCCCAGGCCACCGTGATCCCGGCCCCGCCGTGGCCGTAGTTGTGCACCAGCGGCCGCCCGTCCGGCAGCGACGCCCGTTCCAGGCGTACCGCGTCCCGGGCGGGCCGCAGCCCCACCCGGTGCGCCAGGACCCGCGCGCCGGCGATCTCCGGCCGGATCTGCGCGCACCGCGCGACGATCGCCCCGGCGGTCGCGGGATCCGGCTCCAGCGACCAGTCGCCGTCCTCCGCCGTACCGCCGAGGAGCAGCACACCGGGCTGCGGGATGAAGTAGGCCGAGGCGGCGGAGGAGTGGTCGACGGAGGTGTACCAGGTCGCGATCCCCGGGTTCTCCACCACCACGAGCTGCCCGCGCACCGGCCGCACCGCCGGGTCCGGCACCAGCGAACGGGAGCCCAGACCGGTGCAGTTGACCACGGCACCGGCGGGCACGGCCGCGAGGTCGGTCACCTCCCGCTCCTCGACCCCGCCGCCCGCCTTCGCCAACCGCAGGCGCAGCCACGCCAGATGGACCGGCATGTCGATCACCGGCAGCCGTGCCGCCAGCCCTTCCGGCACCGCCCGCAGCCCCGGCACCCGGCCCGCCCACGGGCCCAGCCCGTCCAGCCGCGTCCCCGCGTGTACACCCTCGACCAGGCGTACGCCCGTCTCCCCGGGGCGGGCCGCCAGTTCCTCGTACACGGCGAGGGACTCCAGAGCCCAGGCGCCGACCAGCGGTTCGGGCTCGATCCGGTACGGCCACCACAGTCCGCCGGCCACCGCCGAGGTCGTGCGTCCGGCGGGCTCACGCGCCCACACCCGCACCCGCCGTCCGGACTCGGCCAGCACCACGGCCGTCGTCAGCCCGGCGATCCCGCCGCCGACCACGATCACTTCGTCACTCGACTCGCGCTCCACACCCAGACGCTAGTGCTGCGACCGGAAAGATTCACCGGCTCGCGACGCCCGGCCCGGCACCTCGCCGCGTTGTCGCATCACCCGAGTACATCCAGTACGCGGGCCATGCTCCGCCCCTGCGATGCACCGCACCGGACGCCGCGAGCTTCCCGGTAAACCTTTCCGGCCACAGCACTAGGCGAAGACGTCACGCAGCGCTCACCCGTGTCCCGGTGTGGGAATACTCACAGCATGTCTGCCGCATACGCGACCTTCGGCCTGGCACCGGCGACCCGCGCCGGCGGTGTCCTCGCCGACGGCGGCTACGAGGTCCACCGCGATTTCGTGGACTTCGTCGTCGACGGCCGCCCCCTGCTGTTCCTTCTCTCCGACCTGGACGCCGTCTCCCCCCTCGCCTCCGACGTCCCCCCGGCGATCTTCGCCGAGCAGGTGCGCGGCCTGCTCCGGGAGACCGAACCCCCGCTCCCCGGCGGCCGGTTCGTGATCTACGGCTGCCCCGAGTGCGCGGACCTGGCCTGTGGCGCGGTGACCGCGGTCATCGAGCGCGACGGGGAGGACTACGTCTGGCGGGACTTCGCCTGGCAGACCGGTGCGGTCGCCGATCCGGAACTCGACGGCTACCACGGCATAGGACCGTTCCGCTTCCGCGGCGCCCAGTACCGGGCCGCGCTCGCCGCCCTCGTCGCGGACTCCGGCGGCCCCGCCGCGGTCCGCCGCCGGGTGCTGCTGATCGGCGCGCGCGTCGCCGTGCTCGCACGGCTGGCCGCCGCGCTGCGCGCCATCGGCATCGGCGCCGACATCACCCAGGACGCCGCCGGCGTGCCCGCCGAGGAACTGCGCGGGTACGGCGCGGTCGCCTTCGGCCGTGCCGTCGGCGAGGCTCGCCGCGCCGCCGTGATGGACGCTTTCGGGCGCGCCGGGGTGGCCGTCGCCCGGGTGGACGGCCTGGCCCCGATCGTCCCGCTGCTCGTCGCCCAGATCGAGCAGGCCCTGCACCGCGGCCCGCTGCCGGGCCGGCTGGCCTCCCTGGCCGCCGGCGGCGGCACGGCGGACGTGGAGGTGACCTCCGCCTGCCGGGTCCGCGTGACCGCGTACCGCCTCGACCGGCTGCGCCGCACCCACGTCCGGGACGTCTTCGACGGCCTCCTGGAGCCCGGCCGGCACCGCGTCCCACTGGACCCGGACGCGGTCAAGGGGGAGTCCTTCGTGGTGGCCCGGACCCCGGGGAGCGTGCTGGTGCGGCCGGTGGGCGGGTGAGCGCGGTGCCGCCGCACCGCACGGCGGGGAACCGCGCGGAGCACGGGGTGCCCGGGAGATTAGGATCGGCGCTCTGATGACTGCCACCCTCGTCGCCAAGAACCTCGCCGCCGGGCACGGCGACCGCTCCCTGTTCGCCGGGCTCGACCTCGTCGTCGCGCCCGGCGACGTGATCGGTCTCGTCGGTGTCAACGGCGCCGGCAAGTCCACGCTGCTGCGTCTGCTCGCCGGCCTCACCCCGCCCGAGCAGGGCGAACTGCGGCTCTCCCCGCCGACCGCGGCCGTCGGGCATCTGCCGCAGGAGCCGGAGCGCAGGCCGGGGGAGACCGTCCGCGAGTTCCTGGCCCGCCGCACCGGCGTGGCCGAGGCCCAGCGGGTCATGGACGAGGCCACCCAGGCGCTGGTCGACGGCGCGCCCGGCGCCGACGACGCCTACGCCGCGAGCCTGGAGCGCTGGCTCGGCCTCGGCGGCGCCGACCTGGAGGAACGCGCCGAGGAGGTGGCCGACTCGCTGGGCCTCGCGGTCGGCCTGGACCAGCCGATGACCTCCCTGTCCGGCGGCCAGGCGGCCCGCGCCGGTCTCGCCTCCCTCCTGCTCTCCCGCTACGACGTCTTCCTCCTGGACGAGCCCACCAACGACCTGGACCTGGACGGCCTGGAGCGCCTGGAACGCTTCGTCACCGGCCTGCGCGCGGGCACGGTCGTGGTCAGCCACGACCGCGAGTTCCTCGCCCGCACGGTCACCAAGGTCCTCGAACTGGACCTGGCCCAGGGGCGGATCAACCTCTACGGCGGCGGCTACGAGGCCTACCTGGAGGAGCGCGACGTCGCCCGCAGGCACGCCCGCGAGGAGTACGAGGAGTACGCCGACAAGCGGGGCGCGCTCCAGGACCGCGCGCAGACGCAGCGTTCGTGGATGGACAAGGGCGTGAAGAACGCCCGGCGCAAGGCCGGCAACGACAACGACAAGATCGGCCGCAAGTTCCGCAGCGAGGCCAGCGAGAAGCAGGCCGCGAAGGCCCGGCAGACCCAGCGCATGATCGAGCGCCTGGAGGTCGTCGAGGAACCGCGCAAGGAGTGGGAGCTGCGGATGGAGATCGCGGCCGCCCCGCGGTCCGGAGCGGTCGTGGCCACCCTGCGCGACGCCGAGGTCCGGCGCGGCGGCTTCACGTTCGGACCCGTGTCGCTCCAGATCGACTGGGCGGACCGGGTGGCGGTCACCGGGGCCAACGGCGCCGGCAAGTCCACCCTGCTCGGCGCGCTGCTGGGCCGGATCCCGCTCGACGCCGGACACGCCGCCCTGGGCTCGGGCGTCCTGGTGGGCGAGGTCGACCAGGCCCGCCGGCTGTTCCACGGCTCCGAGTCGCTGCTCGACGCCTTCTGCGCGGCCGTACCCGACACCGAGCCGGTCGAGGTCCGCACCCTGCTCGCCAAGTTCGGCCTGAAGTCCGACCATGTGCTGCGCCCGGCGGCGGGTCTCTCCCCGGGCGAACGCACCCGCGCGTCCCTGGCGCTGCTCCAGGGACGCGGAGTCAACCTCCTCGTCCTCGACGAGCCGACGAACCACCTCGACCTGCCCGCCATCGAACAGCTCGAGTCGGCCCTGGACGCCTACGAGGGCACCCTCCTGCTGGTCACCCACGACCGCCGGATGCTGGACGCGATCCGCGTCACCCGCCGGCTGGAGGTCGCCGCGGGCAAGGTGACCGAGCAGTCGTAACCGCTCCCGGGAGCCGGGGCCGGGATCGAGCACCCCGGCCCCGGCCCGGTCAGCGGCGGCCGTTCTTCGGGTCCACCAGGCCCGCCCGGCGCAGCGCGTCGGCCATGGCGCTGTTGGCCGGGGCCGGGGCCTGCCGGCCGGCGCGGTCACCGCCCCGGTCGCCGCCACCGCGGCCCTGCCGCTGCCCCTGGCCGCCCTGCCGCTGCTGGGGCGGGCGGGCGCCGCCGCCACGCTGCTGACGGCCGCCGCCCTGGCCCTGGCCCTGGGGCGCGGCCTCGTCGTCCAGCCGCAGGGTCAGCGCGATCCGCTTGCGCGGGATGTCCACGTCCAGGACCTTCACCTTGACGATGTCGCCCGGCTTCACCACGTCCCGCGGGTCCTTGACGAACGTCTTCGACATCGCCGAGACATGCACGAGGCCGTCCTGGTGGACGCCGATGTCCACGAACGCGCCGAAGGCGGCCACGTTCGTGACCACGCCCTCCAGGACCATGCCGGAGGACAGGTCGGAGATCTTCTCCACGCCCTCCTTGAAGGTGGCCGTCTTGAAGGCCGGACGCGGGTCGCGGCCGGGCTTCTCCAGCTCCTTGAGGATGTCCGTGACCGTCGGCAGACCGAAGGTGTCGTCCACGAAGTCGGCGGGCCGCAGCGAGCGCAGCGCACCCGTGTTGCCGATGAGGGACGCGACGTCCTGCCCCGAGGTCTTCACCATGCGCCGCACCACCGGGTACGACTCCGGGTGCACGCTGGAGAAGTCCAGCGGGTCGTCGCCGCCGCGGATGCGCAGGAAGCCCGCGCACTGCTCGTACGCCTTGGGGCCGAGCCGCGCCACCTTCTTCAGCTCGGCACGGGACCGGAACGGGCCGTTCTGGTCGCGGTGCGCGACGATGTTCTCGGCGAGGCCGGCGGAGACGCCCGACACCCGCGCGAGCAGCGGCACGGACGCGGTGTTGACGTCCACGCCGACCCCGTTCACGCAGTCCTCGACCACCGCGTCCAGCGAACGGGACAGCTTCACCTCGGACAGGTCGTGCTGGTACTGGCCGACCCCGATCGACTTCGGGTCGATCTTCACCAGCTCCGCCAGCGGGTCCTGCAGCCGGCGCGCGATGGAGACCGCGCCGCGCAGCGACACGTCCATGTCGGGCAGCTCCTGCGAGGCGTAACTCGAGGCCGAGTACACGGACGCGCCCGCCTCGGACACCATCACCTTGGTGAGCTTCAGCTCCGGGTGCTTCGCGATCAGTTCGGCGGCGAGCTTGTCCGTCTCCCGGGAGGCGGTGCCGTTGCCGATGGCGACCAGGTCGACCGCGTGCCGCTCGGCGAGCCGTGCCAGTTTGGCGATCGCCTCGTCCCACCTGTTGGCCGGGACGTGCGGGTGGATCACGTCCGTGGCGACGACCTTGCCGGTCGCGTCCACCACGGCCACCTTCACGCCCGTACGGAAGCCGGGGTCCAGGCCGAGCGTCGCGCGCGTGCCGGCCGGCGCGGCCAGCAGCAGGTCGCGCAGGTTCGCGGCGAAGACGTTCACCGCCTCGTCCTCGGCGGCCGTCCGCAGCCGCAGCCGCAGGTCGATGCCGAGGTGGACCAGGACGCGGGTGCGCCAGGCCCAGCGGACCGTGTCCTTCAGCCACTTGTCGGCGGGGCGGCCGCGGTCGGCGATGCCGAAGCGGTGCGCGATGACGCCCTCGTACGAGGACGGCCCCTCGGTGGCCTCCTCGGGTTCCAGGACGAGGTCCAGGACCTCCTCCTTCTCGCCGCGCAGCATGGCGAGCACGCGGTGCGAGGGCAGTGCGGTGAACGGCTCGGTGAAGTCGAAGTAGTCGGCGAACTTGGCGCCCGCCTCCTCCTTGCCCGCGCGGACCTTGGCGGCCAGCCGGCCGCGCACCCACATGCGCTCGCGCAGTTCGCCGATCAGGTCGGCGTCCTCCGAGAACCGCTCGGTCAGGATGGCCCGCGCGCCCTCCAGCGCGGCCTGCGCGTCCGCGACCCCCTTGTCCGCGTCGACGAACGCGGCGGCGGCCGCCTGCGGGTCGACCGTCGGGTCGCCCAGCAGCCCCTCGGCGAGCGGCTCCAGGCCCGCCTCGCGCGCGATCTGCGCCTTGGTGCGCCGCTTGGGCTTGAAGGGGAGGTAGACGTCCTCCAGGCGGGCCTTGGTCTCGGCGCCGCGGATCCGGGCCTCCAGCTCCTCGGTGAGCTTGCCCTGCTCGCGCACCGACTCCAGGATCGCCGTGCGACGCTCCTCCAGCTCCCGCAGGTAGCGCAGCCGCTCCTCGAGCGTGCGCAGCTGCGCGTCGTCGAGCATCTCGGTCGCTTCCTTGCGGTAGCGGGCGATGAAGGGCACCGTCGAACCGCCGTCGAGCAGTTCGACCGCGGCCTTCACCTGCCGCTCCCGTACGCCGAGTTCCTCGGCGATCCTGCTTTCGATGGACCCTACGAGGGGTGTCGTCACGATCCCGTACCGCCTTCTCCACTGAGGTTGCGCGGCAATTGTGGCAGGTGACGCCGACAACCGGGGATCAGGGCGACACGCGGCGGGCCGCGGGTCCGGTACGTCAGGCCCGGCTGCCGCGAGCGGAGGACGAGGCACCGCCGAACAGGCGGGCCAGGGCCCGGAACGGGAGCGTGACCACCGTCGCGATGGCCCCGCCGATCTGCCGCAACACGTCTGCGATGGCGCGGAACATGGAACATCTCCCTTCTTCCCGGACCCGGTGCCCGGGAAGATCACGTGTTCCACGGGTGGCGCCGATCATGCCCGCCGGGGCGTGTCCGATGGCAGAAAAGGTGGGGAACCCGTCATTGCGGCCATGCGGGCAGCGCCGAAGAATCGGGGCATGCCGCAGCGCACCGTTCTCCTCGTCCTGTTCGACGGCGTGCAGAGCCTCGACGTCACCGGCCCCCTGGAGGTGTTCACCGGGGCCGAGCAGCACACCCCGGGGACGTACCGCGTCCGCACCGCCTCCCTGAACGGCGGACCCGTACGCACCTCCAGCGGGCTGGTCCTCGTACCCGACGGCGCGCTCACCGCGATGCCGGACCCGGACACCCTGCTGGTCCCGGGCGGGCACGGCACCCGCGGCCCCGACCCGCGGCTGACCGACTGGCTGCGCGCGCACGGCCCGCGCGCGCGGCGCCTCGTCTCCGTCTGCACCGGCGCGATCCTGCTCGCGGCCGCCGGCCTGCTCGACGGCCGCCGGGCCACCACCCACTGGGCCTACTGCGACAAGCTCGCCCGTGACCACCCGGCCGTGGCGGTGGACCCCGAACCGATCTACGTGCGGGACGGGAACGTCGCCACCTCGGCGGGCGTGACCTCGGGCATCGACCTGGCCCTCGCCCTGGTGGAGGAGGACCTCGACCGGGAGGTCGCGCTGACCGTGGCCCGGCACCTCGTGGTCTTCCTGCGCCGGCCCGGCAACCAGGCGCAGTTCAGCGCCCAGCTCGCCGCGCAGACCGCGCGGCGCGACCCGCTGCGGGAGGTCCAGCGCTGGATCACCGAGCATCCCGCCGGGGACCTCACCGTGGAGTCGCTCGCCGCGCGTGCCCGGCTCTCACCGCGGCACTTCGCCCGCGCCTTCCGGGAGGAGACCGGCACCACCCCCGGCCGCTACGTCGACCGCGTCCGGCTCGAACACGCCCGCCGGCTCCTGGAGGACACCGGCGCCGGCGTCGAGGAGGTCTCCCGCGCCAGCGGCTACGGCACCCCCGAGGCCATGCGGCGCGCGTTCGTCAGGGCGCTCGGCACGGCCCCGGCCGAGTACCGGCGCCGGTTCCGCCCCGTCATCGCCGGCTGACCCCGTCACCGCCAACCGAAGGGACACCCCATGCAGATCGCCGTCGTCGTCTACGACCGGTTCACCGCCCTCGACGCCGTCGGGCCCTACGAGGTCCTCTCCCGGGCGCCCGGCGCCGAGACCGTGTTCGTCGCCGAGCGGCCCGGCCCCGTCCGCACCGACACCGGCGCCCTGGCGCTCGTCGCCGACCGGTCCCTGGACGAGGTACGCGCCCCCGACGTCGTGGTCGTGCCCGGCGGGCCCGGCCAGAGTGCGCTGATGGAGCACGGGCCGCTGCTCGACTGGCTGCGTGCCGCCGACGCCACCAGCACCTGGACCACCTCGGTGTGCACCGGCTCCCTGCTGCTGGCGGCCGCCGGGCTCCTCGACGGCCGCCGCGCCACCTCGCACTGGCTGGCCCTGGACCAGCTCGAGCGCTACGGCGCCGCGCCGGCGGAGGAACGGGTGGTCTTCGACGGCAAGTACGTCACCGCCGCCGGCGTCTCCGCCGGCATCGACATGGGCCTCACGCTGCTCGGCCGGATCGCGGGTGACGAACACGCCCAGGCGGTCCAGCTGGCCACCGAGTACGACCCCCGGCCGCCCTACGACGCCGGGTCCCCGCACAAGGCCCCCGCGCGCGTGGTGGAGCGCCTGCGCGCCGGGAGCCGGTTCATCCTGCGGTAGTCCAGGTGAAGCGCGGCTGCCTGCGCTCCAGGAACGCGGCGACCCCCTCGGCGGTGTCGCCGCTGCCCCGCGCCTGCTCCGCCCAGTGGCCGTCCCGGTCGGTGCGGCCGTCCGCGAACTCCTTGGCGGCGGCCTGGGTGAGCTGGGAACGCGACGCGAGGACACGCGTCAGCTCGGCGACCCGCTTGTCCAGTTCTCCCTCGGGCAGCACCTCGTCGACGAACCCCGTGCGCAGCGCCCTGCCCGCGTCCATCAACTCGGCGGTGAAGAGCAGGTACTTGGCGGTCGCGGGGCCCACCAGCGAGACCAGCCGCCGGGTGGACGACGACGGGTAGACGATGCCGAGCCGGGCCGGGGTCACCCCGAACAGGGCGCCCTCCTCCGCCAGCCGCAGATCACAGGCGGCCGCGAGCTGGGACCCGCCGCCCACGCAATGGCCGCGGACCGCGGCGAGGGTCGGCACCGGGAACGCGGCGAGGGCCTCCTCGGCCGCCACGGCCAGCCCCTGTGCCTCCTGCGGCGATCCCTGGAGCGTGGAGATGTCGGCGCCCGCGCAGAAGGTACCGCCCTCGCCGGTCAGGACCAGGGCGCGCACGCGCGGGTCGCCCGCCAGCTCCTCCAGGAGCGGTGGCAGGGCCCGCCACATGGCGGCCGTCATGGCGTTGCGCTTGGCCGGATGACGGATCACGACGGTGGCGACGGAGTCGGTGACCTGGTGCGACAGCGTTGGCTCCATGAGGCCGGATGCTATCGACCCCGCCGTGCCGCCCGGCCGGGTGGGCGTGTGCGCGGGCGGACGCGGCGCTCGTCGCGACGGACGGCGCGCGCCAAACCCGTACAACCCGAATAGTTCGTGAACCTTGCACGGGAGGAACAGGAACAGTCCCGTGTCTGCCGGTGTCATACGCAGGCGGTCAGAACCGTTCGATACCAGCTGACTTCTGTTCAGTCATCGGGAGTGGGGCGCGTCGTTCCCAACACTCGACGTGTGGTGACAATCGAGCGCGAGGGTGGCGACCGGGCGATGGACGACCACGGGCGTGGGGACGGCGGCCCGCGCCCGGCGGAAGGCGCCGTGCGGCCGCCCGGTCCACTGCCGTACGAGGGAGTCTGGCGGTTCACCGCGGCCGCCGTGGACGCATCCGTCCCGCAGGCCCGGCACGCCGTACGGGATCTGCTGCTGCGGCAGGGCGTACCGGTCGGCGACGACACGGTGTACGGCCTGCTGCTGATCGTCTCCGAGCTGGTCACGAACGCGGTCCGGCACGCGGCGCTGCTGTCGCCGATGCTCGCCGTGGAGGTGGCCGTCGGCGCCGAGTGGGTGCGGGTGTCGGTGGAGGACAACCACCCCTACCGGCCCACCGCCCTGGAGGCCGACCACGGCCAGACCGGCGGCCGGGGGCTGCTGCTGGTACGTGAGGTGGCCCGCGAGGCCGGCGGGGCGGTCGACGTGGAGCACACGGCGAGCGGCGGCAAGGTGATCTGGGCCGCCCTGCCGCTCAAGCCGGCGGCGCGGGCGTAGTGCCTACCAGCCCGCGGACTGGCCCGTCAGTTCCCTGATCGCCGGGCGGGCCGCGTCCAGCACGGTCATGAACCACGCCGAGAACGGGTCCCGGGCGTGCCGCTCGGCCAGTTCGGCGGCCGTCACGAAGGCCGTCGAGCCGACCTCCTCGGGGTCCGGCGCCAGCGGTGCCTGCACCATGCCCACGAACAGGTGGTTGAACTCCTGCTCCACCAGGCCCGAGGCAGGGTCCGGGTGGTTGTAGCGGACCGTGCCGGCCTCCGCCAGCAGTGACGGCGAGACGCCCAGCTCCTCGTGGGTCCGCCGGGCCGCCGCGGCGAACGGCGCCTCACCGGGGTACGGGTGGCCGCAGCAGGTGTTGGACCACACACCGGGGGAGTGGTACTTGCCGAGCGCCCGCTGCTGGAGCAGCAGCCGGCCCTGCTCGTCGAAGAGGAACACCGAGAACGCGCGGTGCAGCCGTCCCGGCGGCTGGTGGGCGGCGAGCTTCTCCGCCGTGCCGATCGTCACGCCCTTCTCGTCGACCAGTTCCAGCAAAATCGCCTCTGCGGTGCCGTTCGACGAGCTGTGCGTCTCGGTGGCAGGTGTGATCGGCATACCCATCCTTCGCCTCGGTCTTGCGCTCCAAGTCTGCCGTACGAATCCGGCACTCCCGGCACTTCCCCGCACGTCCGCATGTCCCGCGCGGGGCGGTGCCCGAGTGGGACCCCGGTGATTCATCGTGCCCGGCGCCTCCCGCCGGGAACCGCCCGCCGGGCTCGAACGGACGTACCTACGGTCTGGAGGAGCCCGCGCTCAGAGGCACAGCCGCGCCTCGTGCTCCGCGTGCCCGCCCGGCTCCAGCTGGAAGGTGCAGTGCTCCACGTCGAAGTGGTGGCCGAGACAGCCCTGGAGCTCGTGCAGCATCTTCTCGTGGCCGATGGCGCTCAGCACCTCCGAGCTGACCACGACGTGCGCGGACAGCACCGGCATGCCCGAGGTGATCGTCCAGGCGTGCAGATCGTGCACGTCCTCCACGCCGTCCAGCGCCAGGATGTGCGACCGGACCTCGGACATGTCGACGTCCTTCGGGGCCGCCTCCAGCAGGACGTCCAGCGTCTCGCGCAGCAGCTTCACCGTCCGCGGGACGATCATCAGCCCGATGACCAGCGAGGCGATCGGGTCGGCCGCCTGCCAGCCGGTGGTCAGGATCACGGCCGCGGAGATCAGCACCGCCACCGAGCCCAGCGCGTCCGCGGCCACTTCGAGGAAGGCGCCGCGCACGTTCAGGCTGTCCTTCTGCCCGCGCATCAGCAGCAGGAGCGAGACCGAGTTCGCGACCAGGCCGAAGAGGCCGAACACGATCATCAGGCCGCCCGCGGTATCCGCCGGCGTGAGGAAGCGCTGGACCGCCTCGAAGAGCACGTAGCCGCCGACGCCGAGCAGCAGCAGGCAGTTGGCCAGGGCGGCGAGGATCTCGGCGCGGGCGAGGCCGAAGGTCCGGTTGGTGCTCGGCGGGCGGTTGGCGAAGTGGATGGCCAGCAGCGCCATGCCCAGGCCCAGCGCGTCGGTCGCCATGTGCGCCGCGTCCGCGATCAGGGCCAGCGAGTCCGCGAGCAGACCGCCGGCGATCTCCACCACCATGATCGTGAGCGTGATGCCCAGTGCCACCCGCAGCCGGCCGCGATAGGCGGCCGCGGCCGTGCCCGTGGGCGGCGCATGGCTGTGCGCGTGCCCGTGGTCGTGCCCTGCCCCCATGAGAGGACCACCCTTCCGTGTTGCGCGCGTGGACACAGTCAACTACGGGTGGGGGGTATGGGGCAACGCGGCACTGAACACCGTTGTCATCTGCCCTGACCTGCGCAAACAAGCGGCAGGTCAGACAAGGGGCGGCTGCCTCGCGGCCCGGTTCCGGCTCGGTCGGCCCCGGTTCCGGCTCAGCCGCCGTGGTGCAGCCGCCAGCCCGCCCAGGCCGACTCGATCATCTCGCGCACCCCGAGCCGGGCCCGCCAGCCCAGCGCCTCGGCGGCCCGCTCGGCCGAGGCGACCGCGCGCGGCGCGTCCCCGGGCCGGCGCCCCTCCACCAGCGCGGGCCGCCGGTCGCCGGTGACCTCTCCGATGACCGTGACCATCTCGCGGACGGAGACGCCCTCGCCGCGGCCGATGTTCAGCGTCAGGTCGCCCGTGTGGTCACCTCCGGCGAGCCGCCGGGCCGCCGCCAGATGGGCCTCGGCGAGATCGGCGACGTGAATGTAGTCACGCACGCAGGTTCCGTCCGGCGTCGGATAGTCGTCGCCGAAGATCCGCGGGGCCTCGTCCCGGGTGAGCCGGTCGAAGACCATCGGCACGATGTTGAACACCCCGGTGTCCGCCAGTTCCGGCGCGGCCGCTCCCGCCACGTTGAAGTAGCGCAGGCACGCCGTGGAGATCCCGTGCGCCCGGCCGGCCGCCCGCACCAGCCACTCCCCGGCGAGCTTGGTCTCGCCGTAGGGGTTCACCGGGGCGCAGGGGGTGTCCTCGGTGATGAGGTCCACGTCCGGGTTGCCGTACACGGCCGCCGACGAGGAGAACAGCAGCCGGCCGATCCCCGCCTCGGCGATCGCGTCCAGCAGGGTGGCCAGGCCGCCCACGTTCTCCCGGTAGTAGCGGGTGGGCTGCGCCACCGACTCGGCGACCTGCTTGCGCGCCGCGAGATGCACCACACCCGTCACGCCGTGCTCCGCGAAGACCCGCTTGAGGAGGTCCCCGTCCAGCGTCGAGCCCTCGACGAGCGGGACGCCCGCCGGGAGCCGCGCGGGCACGGCGGCCGACAGGTCGTCCAGCGCCACGACGCTCTCGCCGGCGCCGGTCATGGCCCGTGCCACGTGCGCCCCGATGTATCCGGCTCCGCCGGTGATCAGCCAGGTCATGGTCGCCCACCCTATGCCGAACGGCACCGGTGTCCGCGATGCCGGAGGATGCCCGGGTCTGCGCCGCGCGTTTGTGGGGCGGGCCCCGCATCCCCGATGATGATCGCGGCAAAGGAGCGGGCAGCCCCCGTGGACCGGGCCGTGAACGGCCGGTGAACACGGGCTTCCGCCCATCCGATAGCCTCTGCCGACATGCCGCCCGGGTGCCGCAGGCAGGGGCGCCCCACCACGCAGAAGACCGGCGCCCCCGCGCCGGCACCCAGGGAGTGAGTTTCGGTTGTCGACCGCCATCGTCACCGGTCAGCCGGTCCCCGGATCGTCGCTCGAGAACGATCTGCGGTCCCTCGGCTTCGACGTGCGCGTGGCCGCTGACGCCGCCGAGACCCGGTCCCTGCTCACCGACGTTCCCGCCGGAAGGCGCGTGGCACTGGTCGACGCCCGCTTCGTCGGCCACCAGCACGCCTTGCGCCTCGGCCTCACCGACCCGCGCTTCCCGCTCGCCGCCGTGCCCGGCGCCGTCACCGCCCAGCCGGAGGCCCGCCAGGCACTGACCCGGGCGCTGACCGCCGAGACCGCCACGAGCGGCGGCACCGCCGGTGGCGGCCCCGCGCGAGCGACGTCCAGCGTGGGGGACGTGGACTCCCTCGCCGACCGCGTCGTCACCGCTCTCGACGCCGACGACGCCGGTGTGCACCACCCCGAGCTGGGCAGCCTGGTCGCCGCCGTCCCGGCCGACCCGCAGGCCCGCAACGAGGCACGGCAGGCCGTCGCCGCCGTGGACGACGAGGCCGTGCGCCTGAGGTCGGCCGTGAAGTCCCGCGACGGCTTCTTCACCACGTTCTTCATCAGCCCGTACTCGCGCTACATCGCCCGCTGGTGCGCCCGCCGCGGCCTGACCCCCAACCAGGTCACCACCGCCTCGCTGCTCACCGCCCTGATAGCCGCGGGCTGCGCGGCGACCGGCACCCGGGCCGGCTTCGTCGCGGCCGGCGTCCTGCTGATCGCCTCGTTCGTGCTGGACTGCACCGACGGCCAGCTCGCCCGGTACGCCCTGAAGTACTCCACGCTCGGCGCCTGGCTCGACGCCACCTTCGACCGGGCCAAGGAGTACGCCTACTACGCCGGCCTCGCCCTCGGCGCGGCCCGCGGCGGCGACGACGTCTGGGCCCTGGCGCTCGGCGCGATGATCCTGCAGACCTGCCGGCACGTCGTGGACTTCTCCTTCAACGAGGCCAACCACGACGCCACCGCGAACACCAGCCCCACCGCCGCCCTCTCCGACAAGCTGGACAGCGTCGGCTGGACGGTCTGGGTGCGCCGGATGATCGTCCTGCCGATCGGCGAGCGCTGGGCGATGATCGCCGTGCTCACCGCGGTCACCACCCCGCGCATCACCTTCTACGTACTGCTCGCCGGCTGCGCCTTCGCCGCGACGTACACCACGGCGGGCCGCGTGCTGCGCTCGGTGACCCGCAAGGCGCGGCGCACCGACCGGGCGGCCCAGGCGCTGGCCGACCTCGCCGACAACGGCCCGCTCGCCTCGTACGTGGCACGTGCCACCCCGGTCCGCCTCGGCGCCCCGCTGCTCGTGGCCCTGGCCGGCACCGCCGTGCTCGCCGTCTCCCTCTTCTCCGGCGTGGCCTGGGCGCCCGTCGCCGGTGCCGCCGTCTACGCGGTCACCGCGGGCCAGGCCCTGCGCCGCCCGCTCAAGGGCGCCCTCGACTGGCTGCTCCCGCCGCTGTTCCGCGCCGCCGAGTACGGCACCGTCCTGGTGCTGGCGGCCCACGCGGACGTGAACGGAGCCCTTCCAGCGGCTTTCGGCCTGGTGGCGGCCGTCGCCTACCATCACTACGACACGGTGTACCGCATCCGCGGCAACGCCGGAGCGCCCCCGGCCTGGCTGGTGCGTGCCATCGGGGGGCAGGAGGGACGGACGCTGCTCGTCACCGTCCTGGCCGCGGTGCTCACCGCCTCGCAGTTCAAGGCCTCGCTCACGGTCCTCGCCGTGGCCGTCGCCGTGCTGGTGCTCGTCGAGAGCATCCGCTTCTGGGTGTCCGCAGGGGCGCCCGCCGTACACGACGAAGGAGAACCCGCATGATCGGCCTCGTGCTGGCGGCCGGCGCCGGACGGCGTCTGCGCCCCTACACCGACAGCCTTCCCAAGGCTCTGGTGCCGGTGGGCCCCGCGGGCATAGAGGGCGAACCGACGGTCCTGGACCTCACTCTCGGCAACTTCGCCGAGATCGGCCTGACCGAGGTCGCGATCATCGTCGGCTACCGCAAGGAGGCCGTGTACGAGCGCAAGGCGGCCCTCGAGGCGAAGTACGGCCTCAAGCTCACCCTGATCGACAACGACAAGGCCGAGGAGTGGAACAACGCCTACTCCCTGTGGTGCGGCCGGGACGCCCTCAAGGACGGCGTGATCCTCGCCAACGGCGACACCGTGCACCCGGTCTCGGTGGAGCGCACGCTGCTCGCGGCCCGCGGCGAGGGCAGGCGGATCATCCTCGCGCTGGACACCGTGAAGTCCCTCGCGGACGAGGAGATGAAGGTCGTCGTGGACCCCGCCAAGGGCGTCCAGAAGATCACCAAGCTGATGGACCCCGCCGAGGCCACCGGTGAGTACATCGGCGTCACCCTCATCGAGGGCGACGCGGCCCCCGAGCTGGCCGACGCCCTGAAGACGGTCTTCGAGACCGACCCCCAGCAGTTCTACGAGCACGGCTACCAGGAGCTGGTGAACCGCGGCTTCCGGATCGACGTCGCGCCGATCGGCGACGTGCAGTGGGTGGAGATCGACAACCACGACGATCTCGCCCGTGGACGGGAGATCGCGTGCCAGTACTGACCCGGCTGATCCCCTCGCCGGTCGTCGTCGACATCCGCCCGGGTGCCCTCGACGACCTGGCCGGGGTCCTCGCCGACGAGCGCATCTCGCAGTCCGGCCGGCTCGCCGTCGCCGTCAGCAACGGCTCGGGCGCGCGGCTGCGCGAGCGCCTCGCCCCGTCGCTGCCCGGCGCCACCTGGTACGAGGTCGGCGGCGGCACCATCGACGACGCCGTCCGGCTGGCGAGCGACATAAAGGCCGGTCACTACGACGCCGTCGTCGGACTCGGCGGCGGGAAGATCATCGACTGCGCCAAGTTCGCCGCCGCGCGCGTGGGGCTGCCGCTGGTCGCGGTCGCCACCAACCTCGCGCACGACGGACTGTGCTCGCCGGTCGCGACCCTCGACAACGACGCGGGCCGCGGCTCGTACGGTGTGCCGAACCCGATCGCGGTGGTCATCGACCTCAACGTGATCCGCGAGGCGCCCGTCCGCTACGTGCGCTCCGGCATCGGCGACGCGATCTCCAACATCTCCGCGGTCGCGGACTGGGAGCTGGCCAACCGGGTCAACGGCGAGAAGATCGACGGTCTCGCCGCGGCCATGGCCCGGCAGGCCGGCGAGTCGGTGCTCAGGCACCCCGGCGGCGTCGGCGACGACGGCTTCCTGCAGGTGCTGGCCGAGGCACTCGTCCTCACCGGCATCGCCATGTCCGTGTCCGGCGACTCCCGCCCCTCGTCCGGGGCCTGCCACGAGATCAACCACGCCTTCGACCTGCTCTACCCGAAGCGGGCGGCCGCCCACGGAGAGCAGTGCGGCATCGGCGCCGCCTTCGCGATGTACCTGCGCGGAGCGCACGAGGAGGCGGCGTACATGGCCCGCGTCCTGCGCCGGCACGGGCTCCCGGTGCTGCCGGAGGAGATCGGCTTCTCGGTGGACGAGTTCGTCCGCGCCGTGGAGTTCGCTCCGGAGACCAGGCCCGGCCGCTACACGATCCTCGAACACCTCGACCTCAAGACGAACCAGATCAAGGACACCTACGCCGACTATGTCAAGGCCATCGGTAGCTGAACTCCGTCCGGTCGTCCACCCCGTCGGGGTGAAGGACCGGCGCAGCGGTGAGCACTGGGGAGGACGCCTCTACATGCGAGAGGTGTCCCTGCGCGTCGACCGCTACCTGGTGAACACCCGGGTCACGCCCAACCAGCTCACGTACCTGATGACCCTCTGCGGGGTGCTCGCGGCCCCGGCGCTGCTGGTGCCGGGGATCACGGGCGCCGTGCTCGGCGTCGTCGCCACCCAGCTCTACCTGCTGCTGGACTGCGTCGACGGCGAGGTCGCCCGCTGGAAGCAGCAGTACTCGCTCAGCGGGGTCTACCTGGACCGCGTCGGTGCCTACCTCACCGACGCGGCCGTCCTGGTCGGCCTCGGCCTGCGCGCCGCCGACCTGTGGGGCGGCGGCCGGATCGACTGGCTGTGGGCCTTCCTCGGCACACTCGCCGCGCTGGGCGCCATCCTGATCAAGGCCGAGACCGACCTGGTCGGCGTCGCCCGGCACCAGGCCGGGAAGCCCCCGGTCCAGGACGCCGCGGCCGAGCCGCGCTCCTCCGGCATGGCGCTGGCCCGCCGGGCCGCCGCGGCGCTGAAGTTCCACCGGCTCATCCTCGGCATCGAGGCCGCGCTGCTGATCCTGGTCCTGGCGATCGCCGACCAGATCCACGGCGACCTGTTCTTCACCCGGCTCGGCACCGCCGTCCTCGCGGGCATCGCCCTGCTGCAGACCGTGCTGCACCTGGTGTCCATCCTGGCGTCAAGCAGGCTGAGGTGAGTGCCATGAAGGTCGGCGCGGTCATCATCACCATGGGTAACCGGCCCGAGGAGCTGCGGGCCCTGCTCGACTCCGTCGCCAAGCAGGACGGCGACCCCGTCGAGGTGGTCGTGGTCGGCAACGGCTCGCCCGTGCCGGACGTCCCCGAGGGCGTCCGGACCGTGGAGCTGCCCGAGAACCTGGGCATCCCCGGCGGCCGCAACGTCGGCATAGCGGCCTTCGGGCCGGCCGGCCGTGACGTCGACGTACTGCTCTTCCTGGACGACGACGGCCTGCTGGCCCGCCACGACACGGCCGAGCTGTGCCGTGAGGCCTTCACGGCCGACCCGGAGCTCGGCATCATCAGCTTCCGCATCGCCGACCCCGAGACCGGCGAGACCCAGCGCCGGCACGTGCCCCGGCTGCGGGCCTCCGACCCGATGCGCTCCTCCCGGGTCACCACCTTCCTCGGCGGCGCCAACGCCGTCCGCACCCGGGTCCTCGCCGACGCCGGCGTGCTCCCGGACGAGTTCTTCTACGCCCACGAGGAGACCGACCTGGCCTGGCGGGCCCTCGACGCCGGCTGGATGATCGACTACCGGTCCGACATGGTGCTCTACCACCCGACGACCGCGCCCTCACGGCACGCGGTGTACCACCGCATGGTCGCCCGCAACCGGGTCTGGCTGGCCCGCCGCAACCTCCCCGCCCTCCTGGTCCCGGTGTACCTCGGGGTCTGGCTGCTGCTCACGCTGGCGCGCAGGCCCTCGGGACCGGCCCTGAAGGCCTGGTTCGGCGGCTTCAAGGAGGGGTGGACCAGCCCCTGCGGACCCCGGCGCCCGATGCGCTGGCGTACGGTGTGGCGGCTGACCCGACTGGGCCGGCCCCCGGTGATCTGAGAAGCTCGACGGTACGGGCCCGCGCCCAGCGGCCGGGTCCGCCGCCCTTGAGGACACAACCGTGCAAGACGTACTCGAAGACGAAAGCTTCCATCCGTGAGTGAGACAACGCATGACGCCGGAGTCGCGGTGACCGCGGCCCCGTCGCCCGACGAGGGGCTGACGGCGGCCGGGCTCGCCGACAAGTACGGACTCGCCGTGAGCGGCGCCCGGCCCTCGCTCGCCGAGTACGTGCGCCAGCTCTGGGGGCGCCGCCACTTCATCCTCGCCTTCTCCCAGGCGAAGCTGACCGCGCAGTACAGCCAGGCCAAGCTCGGCCAGCTCTGGCAGGTGGCGACCCCGCTGCTGAACGCGGCGGTCTACTACTTCATCTTCGGCGTCATCCTGCACGCGAGCCGTGGCATGTCCCAGGACGTGTACATCCCGTTCCTGGTCACGGGTGTGTTCGTGTTCACCTTCACGCAGAGCTCGGTCATGACCGGCGTCCGCGCGATCTCCGGCAACCTGGGCCTCGTGCGCGCCCTGCACTTCCCGCGCGCCTCGCTGCCCGTGTCCTTCTCGCTGCAGCAGCTCCAGCAGCTGCTCTTCTCGATGATCGTGATGTTCATCGTGGCGATCGGGTTCGGCAGCTACCCGAGCCTGTCCTGGCTGCTGATCGTCCCGGTACTGGTGCTGCAGTTCCTCTTCAACACCGGCCTCGCGCTGATCGTCGCCCGCCTGGGCGCCAAGACCCCGGACCTCGCCCAGCTCATGCCGTTCGTCCTGCGCACCTGGATGTACGCCTCCGGTGTCATGTTCTCCATCAGCAAGATGATGGAGGGCCGCTCCGAGTGGGTGGTCCGGCTGCTGCAGGTCAACCCGGCAGCGGTCTACATGGACCTGATGCGCTTCGCGCTGATCGACGGGTACGACGCCTCGAACCTGCCGCCCCACGTGTGGGCCATCGCCCTGTTCTGGGCCGTGGTCGTCTTCGCCGGCGGCTTCGTGTACTTCTGGAAGGCGGAGGAGAGGTACGGCCGTGGCTGAGACCAACCCCCTGGACACCCCGGACCCGCGCCCGACCGTCATCGCGGACGAGCTGCACATCGTCTACCGGGTCAACGGCGCCAGGACCGGCAAGGGCAGCGCCACCGCCGCCCTCAGCCGCATACTCAGGCGCGGCTCCGACGACGGGGCCCGCGGCGTGCGCAAGGTGCACGCGGTACGCGGGGTCTCCTTCGTCGCCCGCCGCGGCGAGGCGATCGGCCTCATCGGATCCAACGGCTCGGGCAAGTCCACGCTGCTGCGCGCCATCGCCGGACTGCTCCCCGCCGAGAGCGGCAAGGTCTACACCGACGGCCAGCCCTCCCTGCTCGGCGTCAACGCCGCCCTGATGAACGACCTCACCGGCGAGCGCAACGTCATCCTCGGCGGCCTCGCGATGGGCATGTCCCGCGAGCAGGTCAAGGAGCGCTACCAGGACATCGTCGACTTCTCCGGGATCAACGAGAAGGGCGACTTCATCACCCTGCCGATGCGGACCTACTCCTCCGGCATGGCGGCCCGGCTGCGCTTCTCCATCGCCGCCGCCAAGGACCACGACGTCCTCATGATCGACGAGGCGCTGGCCACCGGTGACCGCAACTTCCAGAAGCGCTCCGAGGCGCGGATCCGGGAACTGCGCAAGGAGGCCGGCACGGTCTTCCTGGTCAGCCACAACAACAAGTCCATCCGCGACACCTGCAACCGCGTCCTGTGGCTGGAACGCGGCGAACTGCGCATGGACGGACCCACCGAAGAGGTCCTCAAGGAGTACGAGAAGTTCACGGGCAAGTGACCCGTTTCGGCCAGGGCCCCGCGGAACCTCTCCGGCGGGGCCCTGCGTCTGCAAAGGAAACGTCAACTCGCGTATGACGTAGGAATCTTGACGGCAATCGGTGTGTTGTTGTGATGCGCTGGACACCCCGCCGGTCCAAGCTGCGTTGTACAACGTAAGCTGTACCGGTCCCCGAAAGCGGCACATGGGGCGATAACGCGCGACACCCTCCGCCGGGCCGCCCCGGGGAGGGCCAGGCGGCGTGTCCGAAATAGTGTGTATCGGATCGGCAGTGTAGAACGGGAGATGTGACGGCAATGGCTACGGAAACTCCCCAGCTCAGCGCAGCGTCTGCCGTCCACGCCCAGGGCAGCGCGCGGTGACCGCAACCCGCACGGCGCCGGACCTGGAGCGGGCCACCCTGGACAAGGCCACGAGCGAGAACTTCCCCGTGGCCCCCTTCTTCCTGCCCCGGGACTGGCGCGACGACCTCATGGCCGTGTACGGCTTCGCCCGCCTGGTGGACGACATCGGCGACGGCGACCTGGCCCCCGGCGGTGGCGACGCCCGCGCCCTCGGTGTCACACCCGCCGAGGCCGAGGACCGGCTGGTCCTCCTCGACGCCTTCGAGGCCGATCTGCGCCGGGTCTTCGACGGCACCCCGCGCCACCCGCTGCTGCGCCGTCTGCAGCCCACGGCGCGCCGCCGCTCCCTCACCCCCGAGCCGTTCCTCGGCCTCATCGCGGCCAACCGCCAGGACCAGCTCGTGCGGCGCTACGAGACCTACGACGACCTCCTCGCCTACTGCGCACTGTCCGCGAACCCCGTCGGGCGCCTCGTCCTCGCCGTCACCGGCACCGCGACACCCGAGCGGATCCGGCTGTCCGACGCGGTCTGCACCGCGCTGCAGATCGTCGAGCACCTCCAGGACGTGGCGGAGGACCTCGGCCGCGACCGGATCTACCTGCCGGCCCAGGACATGAAGCTCTTCCACGTCCGGGAGACCGACCTCGCCGCGAAAACCGCGAGCGCTTCGGTGCGCGCCCTGGTTGCATACGAAGCACAACGCGCCCGCGATCTGCTGAATGAAGGCGCCCCCCTGGTGGGTAGCGTCCACGGCAGGTTGAAGCTGCTGCTCGCGGGGTTCGTGGCGGGGGGAAGGGCGGCGGTCCGGGCGATCGCCGCCGCCGAATACGACGTACTTCCCGGCCCGCCCAAGCCCGGCAAGGTCCAGTTGCTGCGTGAGGCGGGCGCGACTCTGCGAGGAGAGGGGTGATCCGGACCGTGGAGTCTGTGCCGCACGTGTCCGCACCGGTACTCGCCGCCTACGGCTACTGCGAGGCCGTCACCGGGCAGCAGGCCCGCAACTTCGCCTACGGCATCCGGCTGCTGCCGACGCCCAAGCGGCGCGCCATGTCCGCCCTGTACGCGTTCTCCCGGCGCGTCGACGACATCGGCGACGGCGACCTGCCGGGCGAGGTGAAGGTCGCGCGGCTGGAGGACACCCGGGAACTGCTCACCGGGATCCGCGCCGGCGAGGTCGAGGAGGACCACACCGACCCGGTGGCGGTGGCCCTCGCCCATGCCGCGCGGGCCTTCCCGATCCCGCTCGGCGGTCTGGACGAGCTGATCGACGGCGTCCAGATGGACGTGCGCGGCGAGACCTACGAGACCTGGGACGACCTGAAGGTCTACTGCCGCTGCGTGGCCGGCGCCATCGGCCGCCTCTCGCTCGGCGTCTTCGGTACGGAGCCCGGCGCGCGCGGCGCCGAGCGCGCCCCCGAGTACGCCGACACGCTCGGTCTCGCGCTGCAGCTCACCAACATCCTCCGGGACGTCCGCGAGGACGCCCAGGGCGGGCGCACCTATCTGCCCGCCGACGACCTGGCCAAGTTCGGCTGCTCGGCCGGGTTCGACGGGCCCACTCCGCCGCGAGGCTCCGACTTCGCCGGCCTCGTGCACTTCGAAGTACGGCGGGCCCGCGCCCTGTTCGCCGAGGGCTACCGGCTGCTCCCCATGCTCGACCGGCGCAGCGGCGCCTGCGTGGCCGCCATGGCCGGCATCTACCGCCGGCTGCTGGACCGCATCGAGCGCGACCCCGAGGCCGTGCTGCGCGGCCGGGTCTCGCTGCCCGGACGCGAGAAGGCCTACGTCGCCGTGCGCGGACTGTCCGGCCTCGACACCCGGCACGTCTCCCGGCGGACCGTCAGGAGGCGCGCCTGATGGGCTCCCGGGAACCGTCCGGCTCAGACGACCCGGCGCGACGGGCAACCTCGCGCTGCGGCGTGGCGTCCCTGACTGCGACGGCCGACCGTGCACCGTTCATCCAGCACGGTCGGCACGCACGGAAGGACGCAGCATGAGCGACGGCTCCCGCGCCGCACAGGCGCACGCCGGTGCCCGGGCACCCGGCGCCCCGCCGCGGCGCACCGCCGTCGTCGTCGGCGGCGGTCTCGCCGGCGTCACCGCCGCGCTCGCGCTCGCCGACGCGGGCGTCGACGTCACGCTCGTCGAAGGCAGACCCAGGCTGGGCGGTCTCGCCTTCTCCTTCCAGCGCGGCGAGTTGACCGTGGACAACGGCCAGCACGTGTACCTGCGCTGCTGCACCGCCTACCGCTGGTTCCTCGACCGGATCGAGGGCGCGGCGCTGGCACCGCTGCAGGCCCGCCTGGACGTGCCCGTCGTCGACGTCGCGAAGCCCGAGGGCCGACGCCTCGGCCGGCTGCGGCGCGACCCGCTGCCCGTCCCCCTCCACCTGGGGCGCAGCCTGGCCACCTATCCGCACCTCTCGCTCGCCGAGCGCGCCGCCGTCGGGCGCGCCGCGCTCGCGCTCAAGGGGCTCGACCTCACCGATCCTGCCCTGGACGCCCAGGACTTCGGAAGCTGGCTGGCCGCGCACGGCCAGTCACCGCGGGCCGTCGAGGCCCTGTGGGACCTGGTCGGGGTCGCCACCCTCAACGCGGTCGCGGGCGACGCCTCACTGGGGCTCGCCGCGATGGTGTTCAAGACCGGTCTGCTGTCCGACCCGGGCGCGGCCGACATCGGCTGGGCCGCTGTCCCGCTGGGTGAACTGCACGACCGGCTGGCCCGCAAGGCGCTCGACTCCGCGGGCGTCCGTACCGAACTCCGTACACGCGTCACCTCCGTCCTCCACAACGAGAACGGAGGCTGGAGCGTTCAGGTTCCCGGCGAGACGCTGCGGGCCGACGCGGTCGTCCTCGCCGTACCCCAGCGCGAGACGCACGACCTGCTGCCGCCCGGTGCCCTCGACGCCCCCGGGCGGCTGCTGGAGATCGGCACCGCGCCCATCCTCAACGTGCACGTCGTCTACGACCGCAAGGTGCTCGCCCGGCCCTTCCTCGCCGCCCTCGGCACCCGCGTGCAGTGGGTCTTCGACCGCACCGACGCCTCCGGGCTGCGCGAGGGCCAGTACCTCGCGGTGTCCCAGTCCGCCGCGCGGGACGACATCGACGAGCCGGTCGCCGTGCTCCGCGAGCGCTACCTGCCCGAGCTGGAGCGGCTGATCCCCGGTACCCGCGGCGCCGTGGTGAAGGACTTCTTCGTGACCCGGGAGCGCACGGCGACGTTCGCCCCCACCCCTGGCGTCGGCCGGCTGCGGCCCGGCGCCCGCACCAAGGCCCCCGGCCTGTACCTGGCCGGAGCGTGGACCGCCACCGGGTGGCCCGCGACCATGGAGAGTGCGGTCCGCAGCGGCGTGAGCGCGGCCGACGCCGCGCTGAGCGCCCTGGGCCGGCCCCGCCCCGCCCGCCTCTTCGCGTTCGAGGAGGCGGCCTGATGACCGAGCAATACGCGGCGGGCCCCCGCACCCCCGGTACCGCAACAACAGGAGAGACTGTGCCCACTGTGCCCCCCGCCTCGACGACCGACTCGAGGACCGCGGTGGACGTGACCGCGCTGCTGGAGCGCGGCCGCACCCTTGCCACCCCGGTCCTGCGCGCCGCCGTCGACCGCCTGGCGCCGCCCATGGACACCGTCGCCGCCTACCACTTCGGCTGGATCGACGCCGCGGGCAACCCGGCCGACGGGGACGGCGGCAAGGCCGTCCGCCCCGCCCTCGCCGTGCTCTCCGCCGAGGTCACCGGCGCCGCGCCCGAGGTGGGCGTCCCCGGCGCGGTCGCCGTCGAACTCGTCCACAACTTCTCGCTGCTGCACGACGACCTGATGGACGGCGACGAGCAGCGCCGGCACCGCGACACCGTCTGGAAGGTGCACGGCCCCGCCCAGGCGATCCTGGTCGGCGACGCCCTGTTCGCCCTCGGCAACGAGGTCCTGCTGGAGCTCGGCACCGTCGAGGCCGGCCGCGCCACCCGCCGGCTGACCACCGCCACCCGCGCCCTGATCGACGGTCAGGCGCAGGACATCTCCTACGAGCACCGCGACCGGGTCAGCGTCGAGGAGTGCCTGGAGATGGAGGGCAACAAGACCGGCGCCCTGCTCGCCTGCGCCTCCTCGATCGGCGCGGTCCTCGGCGGCGCGGACAACGCCACCGCCGACGCGCTGGAGCGCTACGGCTACCACCTCGGCCTCGCCTTCCAGGCCGTCGACGACCTTCTCGGCATCTGGGGCGACCCGGAGGCCACCGGCAAGCAGACCTGGAGCGACCTGCGCCAGCGCAAGAAGTCCCTGCCGGTGGTGGCCGCGCTCGCGGCGGGCGGCGACGCCTCCGCGCGGCTCGGCGAGATCCTCGCCGCCGACGCCAAGAGCAGCGACTTCGAGAACTTCTCCGAGGCGGAGTTCGCCGCCCGGGCCGCCCTCATCGAGGAGGCCGGCGGCCGGGAGTGGACGGCCGGGGAGGCGCGCCGGCAGCACGCGATCGCCATCGAGGCCCTCGACGCCGTCGACATGCCCGACCGGGTGAGGGCCGCCTTCACGGCGCTCGCCGATTTCGTCGTCGTACGGAAGAGATGATCACTATCGGTCGAATAACCCTCGCGTAGTCGCCGGCCGGTGTCGCGGATGACGGCACCGGCCGACGGC
This sequence comes from Streptomyces sp. NPDC002386, assembly GCF_053593175.1. Taxonomy (NCBI): domain Bacteria; kingdom Bacillati; phylum Actinomycetota; class Actinomycetes; order Kitasatosporales; family Streptomycetaceae; genus Streptomyces; species Streptomyces sp. NPDC002386. Next base: position 148,281 of record NZ_JBSFBX010000018.1, on the reverse strand, counting down.
GGACCCACAGCAGCACGACTCGCACGACTGCACGAAGGGGAAGCCATGACAGCGACGACCGACGGAAGCACCGGAGCGACCATGCCGCCCCGGGCTGCCGCGGCCAGCGAAACGGACATCACCATCCCCGAGGCGGCCGGGGTACCAGAAGCCGTCGAGCGCGCCGCGCGCCGGGCGACCGACTTCCTGCTCGCCCGCCAGGACGCCCAGGGCTGGTGGAAGGGCGACCTCGAGACGAACGTCACCATGGACGCCGAGGACCTGCTGCTCCGTCAGTTCCTGGGCATCCTGGACGAGGAGACGGCGCGGGCCGCCGCCCTGTTCGTCCGCGGCGAGCAGCGGGCGGACGGCACCTGGGCCACCTTCCACGGCGGCCCCGGCGAACTGTCCACCACCATCGAGGCGTACGTCGCCCTGCGCCTCGCCGGCGACGCGCCCGACGCCCCGCACATGGCGAAGGCCTCGGCCTGGATCCGCGCGCACGGCGGTATCGCCGCGTCCCGGGTCTTCACCCGGATCTGGCTCGCCCTGTTCGGCTGGTGGAAGTGGGAGGACCTGCCCGAACTCCCGCCGGAGCTGATCTACTTCCCGCACTGGATGCCGCTCAACATCTACGACTTCGGCTGCTGGGCCCGGCAGACCATCGTGCCGCTGACCATCGTCTCGGCCAAGCGCCCCGTCCGCCCGGCCCCCTTCCCGCTGGACGAGCTGCACACCGACCCGGCCGACCCCAACCCCGCCAAGCCCTTCGCTCCGCTGGCGAGTTGGGACGGCGCCTTCCAACGCCTGGACAAGGCGCTGCACCAACTGCGCAAGGTCGTCCCGCGCCGGCTGCGCAAGGCCGCGATGAACTCCGCCGCCCGCTGGATCATCGAGCGGCAGGAGAACGACGGCTGCTGGGGCGGCATCCAGCCCCCGGCCGTGTACTCGGTCATCGCCCTGCGGCTGCTCGGCTACGACCTCCAGCACCCGGTGATGCGCGAGGGCCTCGCCTCGCTGGACCGTTTCACCGTGTGGCGCGAGGACGGCGCCCGGATGATCGAGGCCTGCCAGTCCCCGGTGTGGGACACCTGCCTGGCCACCATCGCGCTCGTCGACGCGGGTCTGCCGGTCGACCATCCGCAACTGGTCCGGGCGGCCGACTGGATGCTCGGCGAGGAGATCGTCCGGCCCGGGGACTGGGCCGTGAAGCGTCCTCAACTGCCGCCTGGTGGATGGGCGTTCGAGTTCCACAACGACAACTACCCGGACATCGACGACACCGCCGAGGTCGCCCTCGCGCTGCGCCGGGTCCGGCACCACGACCCCGACCGCGTGGACCACGCCGTCGGGCGCGCGGTGCGCTGGAACCTGGGAATGCAGTCGAGGAACGGTGGGTGGGGCGCCTTCGACGTCGACAACACCAGCCCGTTCCCCAACCGGCTGCCGTTCTGCGACTTCGGCGAGGTCATCGACCCGCCGTCCGCCGACGTCACCGCGCACGTCGTCGAGATGCTCGCCGCCGAGGGCCTGGCCAACGACCCCCGCACCCGGCGCGGCATCGACTGGCTCCTCGCCGAACAGGAGCCGGACGGCTCGTGGTTCGGACGCTGGGGCGTCAACTACGTCTACGGCACCGGCTCCGTGGTGCCCGCGCTCACCGCGGCCGGTCTGCCCGGCTCGCACCCGGCGATCCGGCGCGCGGTGGCCTGGCTGGAGAAGGTGCAGAACGACGACGGCGGCTGGGGCGAGGACCTGCGCTCCTACAAGCACGTCAAGGAGTGGAGCGGCCGCGGCGCCTCCACCGCGTCGCAGACCGGCTGGGCGCTGATGGCGCTGCTCGCGGCGGGGGAGCGGGAGTCGCAGGCCGTGGAACGCGGCGTCCGGTGGCTTGCCGCGACACAGCGGGAGGACGGCTCCTGGGACGAGCCGTACTTCACCGGCACCGGCTTCCCCTGGGACTTCTCCATCAACTACCACCTGTACCGCCAGGTGTTCCCGCTCACCGCGCTCGGCCGCTACCTGCACGGCGACCCGTTCGAGCGGCCGCCGCTCGCCCGGGCCAGGCGGTCCCACCCCGACGGCAGGAAGCCGCTGCCCGAGGCCACGGTGAGCTGAGGTGAGCACCCGGCCCGCCCCGCCCCCGCTGCTGATCGCCTGCGCGCTCGGCATCGAGCACCTCGCCCTGCGCACCGGCGAACGCGACGGGGCGGGAGGACCGGTCACCCTCGTCCGCACCGGCATGGGGCCCCGGGCGGCGGAACGGTCCGTCACCCGGCACCTGTCCGAACCGGCGCTCACCGCCGCGGCCGTCCTGGCCACCGGCTTCTGCGCCGGACTCGCTTCCGGGATGCACCCCGGCGACCTGGTCGTCGCCGAGGAGACCCGGGACCCGCGCGGGACCGTCCCGTGCGTGGGTACCGAACTGCTCGGCAAGGAGATCGCGCGCGTCCTGCCCGGGCGCACCGTCCACACCGGGCCGCTCATCGGTTCCGACCACGTCGTCCGCGGCCCGGAGCGCTCCGCGCTGCGCGCGACCGGTGCGATCGCGGTCGACATGGAGTCCGCGGCCACGCTGCTGGGCGCCGTGCGCGCCGGCGGGCGCCCGGTTGCGGCCGTACGGGTGGTCGTGGACGCTCCCGAACATGAACTCGTCCGGATCGGCACGGTGCGCGGTGGAATATCAGCCTTCCGTGTCCTTCGCTCGGTTCTGCCCGCGTTTTATGAATGGCACCGTTCTTTGTCGCTCCCCCGGAGGTGAGCCAGATGGCCATGCCGTTGCGTCAGTCCATCAAGGTCGCTACATACCTGGCCGAACAGAAACTCCGCAGGCGGGACAAGTTTCCGCTGATCGTCGAGCTGGAACCGCTCTTCGCCTGCAACCTCAAGTGCGAGGGCTGCGGCAAGATCCAGCACCCGGCCGGTGTCCTCAAGCAGCGCATGCCGGTCGCCCAGGCCGTGGGCGCGGTGCTGGAGTCGGGTGCGCCGATGGTGTCCATCGCCGGCGGTGAACCGCTGATGCACCCGCAGATCGACGAGATCGTGCGACAGCTCGTGGCGAAGCGGAAGTACGTCTTCCTCTGCACCAACGCGCTGCTGATGCGCAAGAAGATGGACAAGTTCACGCCCTCGCCCTACTTCGCCTTCGCGGTGCACATCGACGGGCTGCGTGAGCGGCACGACGAGTCGGTCGCGAAGGAGGGGGTGTTCGACGAGGCGGTGGAGGCCATCAAGGAGGCCAAGCGGCGCGGTTTCCGGGTGACCACCAACTCCACCTTCTTCAACACCGACACCCCGCAGACGATCATCGAGGTGCTCAACTTCCTCAACGACGACCTGCGTGTGGACGAGATGATGATCTCGCCCGCCTACGCCTACGAGAAGGCGCCCGACCAGGAGCACTTCCTGGGTGTGGAGCAGACCCGCGAGCTGTTCCGGAAGGCCTTCGCGGGCGGCAACCGCCGCAAGTGGCGGCTCAACCACTCCCCGCTCTTCCTGGACTTCCTGGAGGGCAAGGTCGACTTCCCGTGCACCGCCTGGGCGATCCCGAACTACTCGCTCTTCGGCTGGCAGCGCCCCTGCTACCTGATGAGCGACGGCTACGTCCCGACGTACCGGGAGCTCATCGAGAAGACCGACTGGGACAAGTACGGCCGCGGCAAGGACCCGCGCTGCGCCAACTGCATGGCGCACTGCGGGTACGAGCCCACCGCCGTCCTCGCCACCATGGGCTCCCTGAAGGAGTCGCTGCGGGCCATGCGCGAGACCGTCTCCGGAAACCGGGAGTGACGCCGTGACCGCCGTCCCCCTGGGCGTCCCCGAGGTGCCGGCCCGGCCGGTCGCGCCGCGCCGTGTGTCGCGGCGGATCCACGTCGGGCCGGTGGCGGTCGGGGGCGGAGCCCCGGTCTCGGTGCAGTCGATGACCACGACCCGTACGTCGGACATCGGCGCCACCCTGCAGCAGATCGCGGAACTCACCGCGTCCGGCTGCCAGATCGTCCGTGTCGCCTGCCCCACGCAGGACGACGCGGACGCTCTGCCCGCCATCGCCCGCAAGTCGCGGATCCCGGTGATCGCGGACATCCACTTCCAGCCGAAGTACGTCTTCGCGGCCATCGAGGCGGGCTGCGCGGCGGTGCGGGTGAACCCGGGCAACATCAAGCAGTTCGACGACAAGGTCAAGGAGATCGCGCGGGCCGCCAAGGACCACGGCACGCCGATCCGGATCGGCGTCAACGCCGGCTCGCTGGACCGGCGGCTGCTGCGGAAGTACGGCAGGGCCACCCCGGAGGCCCTGGTCGAGAGCGCGTTGTGGGAGGCGTCGCTCTTCGAGGAGCACGGCTTCCGCGACATCAAGATCTCCGTCAAGCACAACGACCCGGTCGTGATGATCGAGGCCTACAGGCAGCTCGCGGAGAGCTGCGACTACCCCCTGCACCTGGGCGTGACCGAGGCCGGCCCGGCGTTCCAGGGCACGGTCAAGTCGGCGGTCGCCTTCGGCGCGCTGCTGTCGCGGGGCATCGGCGACACCATCCGTGTCTCGTTGTCGGCACCGCCCGCCGAGGAGGTCAAGGTCGGCATCCAGATCCTGGAGTCCCTTGGTCTGCGGCAGCGGCGGCTGGAGATCGTCTCCTGCCCGTCCTGCGGCCGCGCCCAGGTCGACGTCTACAAACTGGCGGAGGAGGTCACGGCAGGCCTGGACGGCATGGAAGTGCCGCTCAGGGTCGCGGTGATGGGGTGCGTGGTCAACGGCCCGGGCGAGGCCCGTGAAGCCGACCTCGGAGTTGCCTCGGGCAACGGCAAGGGTCAGATCTTCGTCAAGGGCGAGGTCATCAAGACCGTCCCCGAGTCGAAGATCGTGGAGACCCTCATCGAGGAGGCCATGAAGCTCGCCGAGGGGGCGGGCACCGCGGACGACGTGAGTTGAGGCAAGGCACGGCACGGACCGAGAGGGGGCCCAGCGTGACGATCCTGGAGACCATCCGGCAACCACGCGACCTGAAGGCGCTGTCCGAGGCGGAACTCGGCGAACTGTCCCAAGAAATACGCGACTTCCTGGTGGAAGCGGTTGCGAGAACCGGTGGTCACCTCGGACCCAACCTGGGCGTGGTGGAACTGTCCATCGCGCTCCACCGGGTCTTCGAGTCACCGGTCGACCGCATCCTGTGGGACACCGGCCACCAGAGCTATGTGCACAAGTTGCTGACGGGACGTCAGGACTTCTCCAAGCTGCGCGGCAAGGGCGGCCTGTCCGGCTACCCCTCCCGCGAGGAGTCCGAGCACGACGTGATCGAGAACAGCCACGCCTCCACCGCGCTCGGCTGGGCGGACGGCCTCGCCAAGGCCAACCAGGTGCTGGGGGAGGACGGGCACGTGGTCGCGGTCATCGGCGACGGCGCGCTGACCGGCGGCATGGCCTGGGAGGCGCTGAACAACATCGCGGCAGCCCGGGACCGGCCGCTGATCATCGTCGTCAACGACAACGAGCGCTCCTACGCCCCGACCATCGGCGGACTCGCCAACCACCTGGCCACGCTGCGCACCACCGACGGGTACGAGAAGGCCCTCGCCTGGGGCAAGGAGGTGCTGCTGCGCACCCCGGTGGTGGGCAGCACGATCTACGAGTCCCTGCACGGCGCGAAGAAGGGCTTCAAGGACGCCTTCGCCCCGCAGGGCATGTTCGAGGACCTGGGGCTCAAGTACCTCGGGCCGATCGACGGGCACGACATCGGCGCCGTCGAGTCGGCACTGCGCCGCGCGAAGCGCTTCCACGGGCCCGTGCTGGTCCACTGCCTCACGGAGAAGGGCCGCGGCTACGAACCCGCGCTCGCCCACGAGGAGGACCACTTCCACACCGTCGGCGTGATGGACCCGCTCACCTGCGCGCCCCTCGCACCGGCCGGCGGCCCCTCCTGGACCTCGGTGTTCGGCGACGAGATCGTCCGCATCGGCGAGGAGCGCGAGGACGTCGTCGCCATCACGGCGGCCATGCTGCACCCGGTGGGCCTCGGCCGCTTCGCCGAGCGGTTCCCGGACCGGGTGTGGGACGTGGGCATCGCCGAGCAGCACGCGGCCGTCTCGGCGGCCGGGCTCGCCACCGGCGGACTCCACCCGGTCGTCGCCGTCTACGCCACCTTCCTCAACCGCGCCTTCGACCAGCTGCTGATGGACGTGGCCCTGCACCGCTGCGGGGTCACCTTCGTGCTGGACCGGGCCGGTGTCACCGGAGTGGACGGGGCGTCCCACAACGGCATGTGGGACATGTCCGTCCTCCAGGTCGTGCCCGGCCTGCGGATCGCCGCCCCGCGCGACGCCGGGCAACTGCGCGCGCAGCTTCGCGAGGCGGTCTCCGTGGACGACGCGCCCACCCTGGTCCGCTTCCCCAAGGAAGCGGTGGGCCCGGACATCCCGGCTGTCGGCCAGGTGGGCGGCATGGACGTACTGCACCGCGGCGAACACCCCGAGGTGCTGCTGGTGGCCGTCGGCGTGATGGCGCCGGTGTGCCTCCAGGCCGCCGAACTGCTCGCGGCCCGGGGCACCGGCTGCACGGTGGTGGACCCCCGCTGGGTCAAGCCCGTCGACCCCGCCCTGCCGGGCCTGGCCGCCGGACACCGGCTCGTCGCCGTCGTGGAGGACAACAGCCGCGCGGCGGGTGTCGGTTCGGCCGTGGCCCTCGCCCTCGGCGACGCGGACGTGGACGTGCCGGTACGCCGTTTCGGCATCCCGGACCAGTTCCTCGCCCACGCCAAGCGCGGCGAGGTACTGGCCGACATCGGCCTCACGCCCGTGGAGATCGCCGGGCGGATCAGCGCCAGTCTGGCCGTCGGGGCCGTGAGGGCCGCCGACGGCACAGCCAAGGAGAGTGAATGAGCACGGAGTTCGACCTCGGCGCCCTCCTCGCCGAGCGCGGAGCCGAACGTTACGAGCTGCACGCCAGGCACCTCAACCCGCAGCTCCCGCGCATGCTGCACACCATCGGCTTCGACCGGGTCTACGAGCGGGCCGAAGGCGCCCACTTCTTCGACGCGGACGGCACCGACCACCTGGACATGCTCGCCGGGTTCGGGGTGATGGGCCTCGGCCGCCACCACCCGGTCGTCCGCAAGGCGCTGCACGAGGTCCTGGACCTCGGCCTCGCCGACCTCACCCGCTTCGACTGCCAGCCGCTGCCGGGCCTTCTCGCGGAGCGGCTGCTCGCCCACAGCCCTCACCTGGACCGGGTGTTCTTCGGCAACAGCGGCACGGAGGCGGTGGAGACCGCCCTGAAGTTCGCCCGGTACGCCACCGGCAGGCCCCGCGTGCTGTACTGCGACCACGCCTTCCACGGCCTGACCACCGGCTCCCTCTCGGTCAACGGCGAGGACGGCTTCCGCGACGGCTTCGCCCCGCTGCTGCCCGACACCGCCGTGCCCCTCGGCGATCTCGACGCCCTCGCCGGGGAGCTGAGGAAGGGCGACGTGGCCGCCCTGATCGTCGAGCCCATCCAGGGCAAGGGCGTGCACGAGGCACCGCCCGGCTACCTGCGCGCCGCCCAGGAACTGCTGCACCGGCACAAGGCGCTGCTGATCGCCGACGAGGTGCAGACCGGCCTCGGCCGCACCGGCGACTTCTACGCCTACCAGCACGAGGAGGGCGTGGAGCCGGACCTGGTGTGCGTGGCCAAGGCGCTGTCCGGCGGCTACGTACCCGTCGGGGCCACCCTGGGCAAGGACTGGATCTTCAAGAAGGTCTACTCGTCCATGGACCGCGTCCTGGTCCACTCGGCCAGCTTCGGCTCCAACGCCCAGGCCATGGCCGCCGGCCTCGCCGTGCTGTCGGTCATGGAGAACGAGCAGATCGTCGCCGGGGTGCGTGCCACCGGCGAGCTGCTGAAGTCACGGCTCACCGCGCTGACCGACCGCTACGAGCTGCTCGCGGACGTGCGCGGCCGGGGCCTGATGATCGGCATCGAGTTCGGGCGGCCCTCCTCGCTGAAGCTGCGCGGCCGCTGGACCATGCTGCAGGCCGCCCGCAAGGGCCTGTTCGCGCAGATGGTCGTCGTCCCGCTGCTGCAGCGCCACCACATCCTCACGCAGGTCTCCGGCGACCATCTGGAGGTGATCAAGCTCATCCCGCCGCTGATCATCGACGAGGCCGACGTGGACCGGTTCGTCACCGCCTTCACCGCCGTCATGGACGACGCGCACAGCGGCGGCGGACTGATGTGGGACTTCGGGAAGACGCTGATCAAACAGGCGGTGGGCAACCGCTAGGCCGCCCGCCCGAGCAGTTTTGCCTCTGAGGCAAGAAATTTGCCGCAGAGGCAACTCTGCGGCTCAATGGAGGCATGAACGCCTCAGAAGCCGCGCCACCGGCGGGCGAGGGCGACGACCTGCCCGCCGTGGCGCCGCAGCTCCGCGCCCTGCGCCGGCGTGCCGCCCTCACCCTGGAGGCGGCGGCCCGTACCGCGGGGCTCTCGCCCGCCCACCTCTCCCGGCTGGAGACCGGCGGGCGCCAGCCCTCGCTGCCGATGCTGCTCGCGCTCGCCCGCACCTACGGTACGACCGTCTCCGAACTGCTGGGCGAGCGGGTCGCCGACCGGGACGCCATCGTGCGCGCCGCCGACATGGAACCCACCCGGGCGGGCGGCTGGACCTACTTCCAGGCCGGCGCCTCCGGCCGGGGCATGCAGGCGCTGCGGGTCCGCGTGCCGTACGGCGCGCAGGGCGACATCGTGCGCGTCCATCCCGGCGAGGAATGGCTGCACGTCTTGAAGGGACGCCTCCGGCTGCGCCTCGGCGACACCGCGCACCTGCTGGCCCCCGGGGACAGCGCGCACTTCGACTCCCTGACCCCGCACCGCCTGGCCGCCGAGGACCAGGGCGGCGTGGAGCTGCTGTTCGTCCACACCCTGCTGCAGAGCCCCACGGCCGCGCTGTGCCTGGGCCCCCTGACCGGAGAACTGCCATGAGCGACTTCGAGGAGAAGTTCCCCCGCTCCCTGTGGGTCCGGCTGATCATCTACATAGCCGTGGGCCACCTGTTCGCCGCGTTCCTCTACCTGCTGTTCGCGGTGGGCGCCAAGAGCTGACGGGCGTCAGTCGAGCAGACGCTCCCGCAGCCGCTCACGGGTCCGCGAGGTGAGTCCGAGGCCCTGCTCGAAGTAGGCGTCGAGCCCGCCCCACGTCGCCTCGATGCTGCCGAACGCCGCCTGCAGGTACTCCGCGCGCGCGTCGAAGAGCGGGCTGAGCAGCTCCATCACCTCGGGGGTGTACGCGGAGTCGGGGCTGCCGTTGCGGCGCACCTTGTAGCGGCGGTGCTTGGCGTTGGACTCCAGGTAGTCGGCGACGATCGCGTCGCGCTCCACGCCCACGGCGAGCAGGGTCACCGCTATGGAGATGCCCGCCCGGTCCTTGCCGGCGGCGCAGTGCATCAGCGCGGGGACGCTGTCCTCGGCCAGCGAGTGCAGCACCCGGGAGTGCTCGGCCGTGCGCTCGGTGACGATCGTCCGGTACGAGGCGACCATCCGGGCGGCGGCCTTGCCGTCGGCGAGGATGGCGCGCAACTGGCCGACGTCGCCGTCGCGGACCATCTTCCAGAACTCGGCTCCGTCCGCCGGGTCGCTCAGCGGCAGGTTCACGTTCCGCACGCCCGGCAGGGCGACGTCCGGGCCCTCCAGCTTCTGGTCGGCCGCGTTGCGGAAGTCGAACACCGTGTGCAGGCCCAGGGAGCCGAGGAAGGCCGCGTCCTCCTCCGTCGCGTGCGCGAGGTGGCCGCTGCGGAACAGCACCCCCGGGCGCACCCGCCGGCCGTCCTCGGTCGGCAGTCCGCCCACGTCACGGAAATTGCGCACACCGGCCAGCTCCGGCTCGGTCGACGGGACCTGCTGCGTCACGGGGGCTCCTCCGGGTCGGACCCCGTCGGCTCGGCGCGCCGGCGGGCGTTCCGTCGACGATACGACATCGATCACCTCGGGCAACGAGTTGTCCACAGGCGTTGCTACCGGGGCGCAGCGGCCCCGATGATGTGCGCACCTGCGCGGATCTGTTGACACCTGTGAGGTCTCGATGGTGGACATCGCCGAGAACGGACGGACCTGGCTTCTGTCGGGGCCCACCAGCAGCTACGCCCTGCACCTGACCGAGGCGCACGAACTGCTCCACCTCCACTGGGGGCCGCGCATCGCGCTCGCCGACGCCGAGGCCCTGGCCATGGGCCCGCAGCCCGTCCACCGGCCCTTCGAGTCCCCGCTCGACGGCCGCGAGGAGTACCCCGTCGAGGGCGGCCCGCGCTTCGTCCGCCCCGCCCTCTGCGTGCGCACCGACGAGCGGCGCGGCACCGAATGGCGCTTCGTGTCGTACGCATGCGACCGGGACGGCACGGGGGACGGCACCGACGGCGCGGAGCTGCGGCTGCGCTTCGACGACGACGGACTGGCGATCACCCTGCACTACCGGATGCGCGGCGACGTCGTGGAGCGCCGGGTCACCCTGGAGAACGGCGGGCACGCGCGCGTGGAACTGCTGCGCGCCGACGCCGCCACCTGGACCCTGCCCGACCGCGACGGCTGGCGACTGTCCCAGCTGCACGGCCGCTGGGCGGCCGAGTCCCTGCTCACCCGCGCGCCGCTCACCCACGGCGAGAAGGTCATCGGCAGCCGCCGCGGCCACACCGGCCACCAGCACCTGCCCTGGGTCGCCCTCGACACCGACGCCACCGAGGAACGCGGCGAGGTCTACGGCTGCGCGCTCGGCTGGTCCGGCTCCTGGCGGATCGCCGTCGCCCAACTGCCCGACGCGCGCGTGCAGATCACCGGCGGGGCCGGCCACGACGACTCGGGCCTGCTGCTCCTCGCACCGGGGGAGTCCTACACCACCCCCGTCTTCGCGGGCCTGTGGAGCGACGGCGGTTTCGGCGGGGCCAGCCGGACCTGGCACGCCTACCAGCGCGCGCACGTGATCCCGGACGCCGAGCGGGACCGGCCGGTGCTGTTCAACTCCTGGGAGGCCACGTTCTTCGACATCTCCGAGGAGCAGCAGGCGGCGCTCGCGCGGCGGGCGGCCGGCATCGGCGTCGAGCTGTTCGTCGTCGACGACGGCTGGTTCGGCGCCCGCACCAGCGACCGGGCCGGACTCGGGGACTGGACGCCCAACCCCGACCGGTTCCCGCACGGCCTCAAGCCCCTGGCCGACCAGGTGCACGGCCTGGGCATGGGGTTCGGCGTCTGGGTGGAGCCCGAGATGGTCAATCCGGACAGCGACCTGTACCGCGCCCACCCGGACTGGGTGCAGTACCAGCCGGGCCGCAGGCGGACGGAACTGCGCAACCAGCTCGTTCTCAACCTCGCCCGCGAGGACGTCCAGGAGTATCTGTGGGAGCGGCTGGACACCCTGCTGTCCGGTGCCCCGATCGACTACGTGAAGTGGGACTTCAACCGCTGCTTCACCGACGCCGGCTGGCCGGGGGAGCCGTATCCGCAGCGCCTGTGGATCGACCACGTCCGCGCGCTGTACGCCCTGCTGGACCGGCTGCGTGCCGCCCACCCCGGAGTCGCCTTCGAGTCCTGCTCGGGCGGCGGCGGCCGGATCGACCTCGGGGTGCTGGGACGCACCGACCAGGTGTGGACCTCCGACAACACCGATCCGCTCGACCGGCTCGCCATCCAGCACGGGTTCAGCCAGCTCCATCCCGCGCGCGTGATGGCCGCCTGGGTCACCGACAGTCCGAACACCCAGCTCAACGGCAGGGTGAGCACCCTGCGCTTCCGGTTCGTCAGCTCCATGGCGGGCGTTCTCGGGGTCGGCGGCGACCTCACGGAGTGGACCGACGACGAGCTGGCCGAGGCCCGGCGGTGGGTCGCCCTCTACAAGGAGGTCAGGCCGCTCGTCCAGCGCGGCGAGCTGTACCGGCTGCTGCCCCCGGCGGGAGGTCTGAGCGCCGTCCAGTACGTTCTCGATGACGAGACGGTCGTCCTGGCCTGCCTCCAGGCGCAGAGTTACGGAGAGCCGGTGCCCCGTGTACGGCTGCGCGGCCTCGATCCGACGGCATCGTACGAATGCCGCGAAACGGGCGAGGTGCACCGGGGTGCGGTACTGCTGCACCACGGGCTGACGACCGGACTGCGCGGCGACCTGGACGCGGCAGTCATCCGCCTGTGTCGCATATGACTCCTATGTCCCGATTGGTGCCTTCGTTGTAATTCGGCACGGAATAAAGGCGACTGGGGGAGCGCTGCGTGAGGAGCGTCATAACCGTGACCGTCCGCTGTTCGTCATGTCCACCTAATTCCCGGAGCGCAACGGGAATTTGAACTCGCGGGGCGGGCCGGAATTCACGCACGGTGACCGAGAATTTCCTATTTGGATCTTCTGGCACCTGAACGCCGGGAATCTGTCGCTTGTTTCCCCGCGTTCCGCTCGCTTACGTTCGCCAGCAATCCGGACGGAACGCCGAATCCTGCCGCCGCCCGGAGTCCCACACACATGACCCGTGCACGGCAGGAGCGGGGGACCCATCAGGTACGACTGCCTGTCCCGGTCTCCGCGACAGGCTCGGGGTGCAGCCGCGCACCGCGCGGCCGGGCAGCTCCAGCCCGAACCCGACAGCTCACCTCGCAGGCGCCGGAGAGGAATGCGTCATGCCCGCGAAGGGTAAGCACCGCCGCCCCAAGTCCCGGCGATTCACCCGCTCCGTCGCCGTCGCCGGAACCGGTGGCGCCGCACTGGCCCTGCCCCTGCTGGGTGCCACCGGAGCGCACGCCGCCACCGCGCAGCCCGTCTCCGGAAAGGCCGTGCAGTCAGTGGCGCAGGCGTCGGCCGGCAAGACCGCCGCGCAGAACGCCTCCGGCGTACGCACCTACACGGTTAAGTCCGGCGACTGCCTCGCGAAGATCGCCGGCGAGCAGCATGTCGGCGGTGGCTGGCACCGGCTCTACGCGGACAACCGGCAGGCCGTCGGCGAGAACCCGGCGCTGATCCACCCGGGTCTGAAGCTGTCGCTGGGCAGGAAGGCCGCCGCTCCGACCCGCGCCCAGACCCCCGCCCCGGCGCGGTCCGCGCAGCCGTCACAGGCCCGGGCGCAGGCCCCGGCGAAGGCCGCACCGGCCGCCCCCGCCACCCAGTCGTCCCCGGTGGCCCGGGCCACCCAGGCCGCCGCCCCGGCCGCCCCCGCCACCCAGGCCGCCCCCGCCACCGGCTACACCCTCCCGGTCGCCGCCCCCACCATCGGCACCGCCTACCACGTAGCGGGCAGCATGTGGTCCAGCGGCTACCACACGGGCGTCGACTTCGTCGTCCCCACCGGCACCCCGCTGAAGGCCGTCGCCGCCGGCACCGTCGTCTCCGCCGGCTGGGGCGGCGCGTACGGCAACCAGGTCGTCATCAAGCTGAACGACGGCTACTACGCCCAGTACGCCCACCTCTCCCAGCTCTCGGTTTCGGCCGGCCAGACCGTGACCCCCGGCCAGCAGGTGGGCCTGTCCGGCGCCACCGGCAACGTGACCGGTCCGCACCTGCACTTCGAGATCCGCACCACCCCGGAGTACGGCTCGGACGTGGACCCCGTCGGCTACCTCCGCTCGCACGGCGTCGCCCTCTGAGCCGTCCGGGCCGAGGGACGCCCTCCTCGACACCACCTGCCTGACACGGCTCCGAAGGCCGGACCCACGATCCCCGGGTCCGGCCTTCGGTGTGTCCGGACGACCCCCGTACCGGCCGTATTCCTGGGTTGGCAAACTCTTTAAGGGTGTCTCATCTCACCGCTCGTCAACCCCTGCCTACGGTCGCGTAGGTCACATCCGAAGGTGAATCATGGTCCGACGTGGCAGACGATTCGAAGAGTGACAACACATCAGTGATCGGGTCGTACGTGGCGGTGGGGGACAGCTTCACCGAGGGCGTCGGCGACCGCGGGCCCGACGGGGCGTTCGTCGGGTGGGCCGACCGGTTCGCGGTCCTGCTCGCCGACCGGCGGCCCGAGGGCGACTTCAACTACACCAACCTCGCGGTCCGCGGGAAGCTGCTCGACCAGATCGTCGAGCACCAGCTCCCGAAGGCCGTCGAAATGGCCCCGGACCTCGTCTCCTTCTGTGCGGGTGGCAACGACATCATCCGGCCGGGCACCGACCCCGACGAGGTGGCCGAGCGCTTCGAGCGCGCCATCGCGGCGCTCGCGGCGGCCGCGGGCACGGTGATGGTGACGACCGGCTTCGACACCCGGGGCGTGCCGGTGCTCAAGCACCTGCGCGGCAAGATCGCCACCTACAACGGGCACGTGCGCGCCATCGCCGACCGTTACGGCTGCCCCGTGCTCGACCTGTGGTCCCTGAGGTCCGTCCAGGACCGCCGGGCCTGGGACAACGACCGGCTGCACCTCTCGCCCGAGGGGCACACCCGCGTGGCGCTGCGGGCCGGCCAGGCCCTCGGCCTGGAGATCCCGGCCGACCCGGAGCAGGCCTGGCCGGCGCTCCCGCCCCGGGGCACCCTGGAGATCCGCCGGGACGACGTCCACTGGGCCCGTGAGTACCTCGTCCCGTGGATCGGGCGCCGGCTGCGCGGCGAGTCCTCCGGGGACCACGTCACGGCGAAGGGCGCGCTGTCGCCCAACGACATCAAGATGCGCATCGCGGCGGTCGCCTGACCCCGCGCGCGGCCTGACCGTGCCCCGTACCGCGATCCCGGCGGTGCGGGGCACGCCCGCACGCCCCGTCGGACCCGCACGTGGATCGGCCGGAGCGCTTCGGCCGGCCGCTCCCACCGGCTACCGGTCCCGCAGGCCCAGTTCCCTGGCCAGGGCGTCGTTCACCCACTCCTGCGCCCGGGCGCGCGGCACCGCGCCCGGATAGGACGTCAGCTGCACGGCCAGGCCGTCGAGCAGGGCGGTGAGCCGCAGGGCCGTGCCCGCGGGGTCCGGGCAGGTGAACTCGCCCGCCGCCACGCCCTCGGCGATGACCTCGGCGATCGCCGCCTTCCACCGCTGGTCGAGATCCCGGGTGACCGCCCGCAGGGACGGTTCGCGCAGCGACACCGCCCAGCCCTCGATCCACAGCCGCCAGCCCTTGGCCTGGCCCGTGGGCGCGTACCAGCGCACGGCGGCGCGCAGCCGGCGCAGAGCGGAGGTCCGCCGGTCCAGCAGCGCGCGCAGCCGCGCGAGGTCGTCCTCGGCCGCGTAGGCGAAGGCGGCGGCGACCAGCTTCTCCTTCGTCGAGAAGTGGTACAGCACCAGCGCGTTGCTCACCCCGAGCGCCGAGGCCACATCGGCGATCCTGACCGCCGCCACGCCCCGCGCCTCGATCTGCCCGATGGCGGCCCGCAGCATTTCCTCCCGCCGCTCGGCCACACTCAACCGCACTCTCGCCACGCGGTCACACTAGTCCGTCCGCCGGACACCGCCCCAGGGCGCCTGCGGCCGCGGCGCCCGCCGGGTCAGCGGTACCACCCGAAACGCCCGGCGATGACCGGCAGCCGGTCCGACACCAGGGCGTGGGCGGCGGCACGCGGCGTCGTCCCGTCGGCCCGCGCGCGGTCCAGCACCGTCCCGGTCAGGGCCCGCATCGAGCGGCGGATGTGGGCGAACGCCTCTTCGGCGTCCGGGCCGATGTCGCCGAACAGCGTCCACCACCACCAGGCGTTGGTGGCGGAGTTGACCACCACGTCCGGCAGCACCGTCACCCCGCGCGCGGCCAGCAGCCGCTCCGCCTCGGGCAGGACGGGCATGTTGGCGGCCTCGACGATCCAGCGGGCGGTGATCCGCTCCTGACCGGCGGCGTCGACGGCGTACGACACCGCAGCCGGCACCAGCACCTCCGCGTCCGCCGACAGCCAGGCCTCGCCGGGCAGCTCACGGTCGGCCGGGCGCAGGGCGGCGCGGTCGACCGTGCCGTAGGAGTCCCGCGCCGCCAGCAGCGCCTCCACGTCGAGGCCGTCCGGGTTGGCGACGGTGCCCTTGACGTCGGCCACCGCCACCACCGTCAGACCCGCGCGCGCGAGGAAACGCGCCGTGGCCCCGCCCATCGTGCCCAGCCCCTGCACCGCCACCCGGGTGCCCCGGTACGGCACCGAGTCCCGGTCCAGGGCCGTCAGTACCGACTCGGCGACCCCGCAGCCGCCCGCCAGCTCGTCGAGGCCGATGCCGTCCACCCGCACCGCGAAGGCGTCCGCGAGGCGCGCGCGGGCCGCCGGCTCGTCGTCCAGCAGCGGGAACACGGCCTGGACGGTGGAGACCAGGCCCGCCTCGGCGGCGGCCCGGTCCACCAGGTCCTGGCTGAGGCCCAGATCCTCGCCGGTGGTCCAGCAGCTCTCGACGTACGGCCGCATCGCGCGCAGGTAGCGCACGAGCAGCCCGTAGGCCGCCGGGTCCCGCGGGTCGCAGTCGATGCCGCCCTTGGCGCCGCCGAGGGGGACGTAGCGGGCCTGCGGGTCGTAGTGCAGGGCCTCCTTCATCGTCATGCCGCGCGCGAGCCCGGTGACCTCCTCCAGCGTGCAGCCCGCGCGCATGCGCAGCCCGCCGCTGGCCACACCGCGCACCAGCCGGTCGACGACCAGGAATCCGCGCCGCCCGGTGACGTGGTCGGTCCACACGAGCGACATGAGGGGGGCGGCGGTCACGGTGGCTCCCGGAGGTGGGTCACTGAGCGGCATGACGGGTATTACTGAACAGCGGGTCAGTATCCGCAGCCGCCGGGCCGCTGTCAAAGCGCCGTGCGGGCCGCCCCGGCCGCCCGGTGGGCCGGGATGGTGGAGCGGGCGGCTCCGCCCTTTCGGAGGGGCCGACCATAATGGAGGACTCAGCGACTTCACTGGAGGTAACCGTGACCGGTCCGCGTTCCAAGAGCTCCGGGCTCAGCGCGCTGCAGCCCGAGGCCTTCGGCGCGCAGCCGCGCGGTGAGCGCCTCGCCCGGATCCGCCGTTCCCCGCACTTCAGGGACGGTGTCTTCCAGAACCCGGGCGGCACCGCCCGGACCCGGCCCTCCGGCTCCACGCTGGACCTCGCCAAGGTGTTCCTGGACAAGGACACCCGTCCCCTGCGTTCCCCGTCCGGCACCGTCCCGGTGCACGCCACCACGCTCGCCGACCTGGCCAAGCCGCCCACGACGGGGCTGCGGGTGACCTGGATGGGGCACTCCAGCGTGCTCGTGGAGATCGACGGTCACCGCGTCCTGTTCGACCCGGTCTGGGGCGAGCGCTGCTCCCCGTTCCCCTTCGCGGGGCCCCGTCGGCTGCACCCGGTGCCGCTGCCGCTGGCCGCGCTCGGCCCGGTCGACGTGGTGGTCGTCTCCCACGACCACTACGACCACCTGGACATGCCCACCATCAAGGCGCTGGCCGGCACGGACACCGTGTTCGCCGTGCCGCTGGGCGTCGGCGCGCACCTGGAGCGGTGGGGGGTCCCGGCGGACCGGCTGCGCGAACTCGACTGGCACGAGTCCACCGGGGTCGGCGGTCTCACCCTGACCGCCACGCCGGCCCGCCACTTCTGCGGCCGCGGCCTGCGCAACACCCAGCACACCCTGTGGGCGTCCTGGTCCGTCGCCGGCGAGGAGCACCGGGTCTACCACAGCGGTGACACCGGCTACTTCGACGGCTTCCGGGAAATCGGCGCGGCGCACGGCCCGTTCGACGTCACGATGATCCAGATCGGCGCGTACAGCGAGTTCTGGCCCGACATCCACATGACCCCCGAGGAGGGCCTGCGCGCCCACCTCGACCTCCAGGGCGGCACCCCGCACGGCGTACTCCTGCCGATCCACTGGGGCACCTTCAACCTCGCCCCGCACCCCTGGGCCGAGCCCGGCGAGTGGACCAAGGAGGCCGCCGAGGAGGCCGCCCAGGCGGTGGCCCTGCCCCGGCCGGGCGAACCCTTCGAGCCCGCCGGGAAGCTCCCCGCCGACGCCTGGTGGCGCTCCGCCAAGGCACCCGTCGCCCATCTCCGGCGCCGGCCCCAGGAACCCGCGGCTGCCGGGGAGTTCAGCCGCACCGAGGTCGGCCTGGCCGGCGAGCGGTGACCCGGTGGCGCCTGCCACGGCGAAGAGAAGGATGCGCAAGGATTCCGTAAAGGTGCGGTGCGCGGTTACGCTCTCGGCCTGTGAAGCGCATTCTCATGCAGGCGGGGAACGACCCATTCAACGTGCCCACGATCGAGAGCACCCTGGTGCGCAACAGCATTCGGGGCAACGTAGGCAATCTGATGTACACCAATTCCGCCTACCGGCACATGTCCGTGCCGGGCGCGGAGATCCGGGTCGACACGACGCACTTCGCCGAACTTACGGTCGCGGACGCGGACCGGATCAATGACGAATGCGATGTCTTCGTACTGCCGATGGCCAATGCCTTCAAGGCGAAGTTCATTCCGCACATGCACATCCTCGCGGACCTCATCGGCAGGCTGAAGGTCCCGGTGGTCGTGTTCGGGGTCGGCGCGCAGGCGAAACTCGACTACGACACCGCGTTCCTGAAGCCCGTCGACGAGGCCGTCAAGCGGTTCGTCGCCGCGGTACTGGACCGCTCGGAGTCCATCGGCGTGCGGGGCGAGTTCACCCAGCGCTACCTCGGCGAACTCGGTTTCCGTGACGTCGACGTCATCGGATGCCCTTCGGTCTACTTCCGGGGCCCCGGCTTCCGGATGGAACACCCGGGCGGACAGGCGCTGCCCGAGGGAGCCCGGATCGCGCTGTCCACCGCGCTGCGGCTCGCGAACGCCGAACTCGCCTCCGCCGTCAACGAGTCCATCCTGAAGCAGCACCCCGACCTCACCTATTTCGCGCAGGAGGGCCGCGACCTCCAGACGCTCTACTGGGGTGACACCGCCGTCGCCGCACGGCAGTCCATGCCGATGCCCGACCTCAGCTCGCACCCGCTGATACGCACGGCCGACGTGTGCGTCCCGCTGGAACCGCACAGCTGGATGGACGCCCTCACCCGGTACGACTTCGCCGTCGGCACGCGCATCCACGGCAACATCGCCGCTCTGGTCGCCGGCACCCCGGCGTTCGTGTTCGCCCATGACTCACGGACGCTGGAGCTGTCCCGGTACCACCACATCCCGCACCGGGTCATCACCGACCTGGAGGCCGACGCCGACGTCGCGGACCTCTACGCCGAGACCGACTACTCGGCTTTCGACGCGCATTACGCCGAGGGGTTCCAGCGGCTGCTGGACTTCATGACGAGGAACGGCCTGCGGAACGCCTACGAGCACGGGGACGGCGGCGAGGAGTACGACCGCAGGGTCCGGGCCGCGCGATTCCCCCGGCCGTTCCGCCGCGCCGAGGCCGAGAGCGTGGACGACCTGCTCTTCCGCATCACCATGCTCCGGGAGCAGAACAAGGCGATCGCGCGCCAGGCCGCCCGGGCCGAGAAGAAGGCCTCCGCCCAGGCCTCCCACATCAAGAAGCTCGAGGCGGCGCTCGCCGCGCAGCGGGAGTCCAGCGAGAAGCGGCTCCGGGCGCTCGAGGCCCAGGCGAAGAGGCGTCTGCCCACCAGGGCGCGGCGTCTGGTGAAGCGGCTCGCGCCGAAGTGACCGGGCCCGGCGCGGGTGACGCAAGGTGACGGATCCTCCGCCCCGACGCCGGCGCCGCCGAGCCGTGGACACCCGCGCGCACGGACGTCCGACCGAGTCCCCGGACGCGCCGAGGGCCGGCCCGCACACCAGTGCGGACCGGCCCTCGCTGCTTGTTTCTGACCGCTTCTGAGCAGGTCGGATCTAGTTCTTACGACTCTGTCGCCGGAGTCCGGCGCGGTTATCGGTCTGTCGTACGACACCTCATACCAGAGCGGGACGCTGTCCGGGAGAGTTTGGCAACTGCCCACCGCACGTGATGCGCAGGCAACTACTGTGAGTGTCCGTCGCACGACACAGGGCCTGGGGCGACCAGGCCGACGGACCAGTACGAGGACGCAGATGTCTCATCTCCGTGCACCGGCCGCCCGTGCCGACCGCCGTGAGGGCGGCCGCCACGGGAGACCGGTCGCCCGACCCGCTCCCGCACTGACCGAGACGCACATACGGCCCCAGCTCATGCGGCTCGCCGTGCTTCCGCCCGTCGCCGTCGCCCTCAGCGCCACCGCGGCCGTCCTGTTCAGCGTCCGCTCCACCGGCACGCGCCCCGGCCCCACCCTGTGGGCCGTGCTCGCCGGCGCGGTCGCGGTGACCGTCGCGGGCATCCTGATCGCCGCCGTGGCCGCCGACCGCGCCGCCCGCTCGGTCGCCGACCGCGTCACCGCCCTGCGCCGCGGAGCCGCCCGAGGTGAGGCCGAACTGCACGCCCTCGTCGAGGCGTTGCGGCAGGGCGAGACCCCGGCCCGGCGCGGACCGGGACGCCGCCCGCCCGCGGACGCCGACGACTTCGACCTGCTCGCCGCCGACCTCTCCCGGGCGCACGACGGCGCCGTCACCGCCGTCGTGCAGGCCGCCCAGCTCTCCAGCCAGGCCGGCAGCGAGCAGAAGCTGGAGGTCTTCGTCAACCTCGCGCGCCGGCTTCAGTCCCTGGTGCACCGGGAGATCTCCATCCTCGACGACCTCGAGAACGAGATCGAGGACCCCGACCTGCTCAAGGGCCTGTTCCACGTCGACCATCTCGCCACCCGGATCCGGCGGCACGCCGAGAACCTCGCCGTGCTCGGCGGCGCCGTCTCCCGGCGGCAGTGGAGCAACCCGGTCGACATGACCGAGGTGCTGCGCTCCGCCATCGCCGAGGTCGAGCAGTACTCCCGGGTCAAACTCGTCCCGCCCGTCGACGGCGAACTGCGCGGTCACGCCGTCGCCGACGTCATCCACCTGCTCGCCGAACTCGTCGAGAACGCAACGGTGTTCTCCGCCCCGCACACCCAGGTGCTGCTCCGGGCCAGCCTCGTCACCTCCGGGCTCGCCGTGGAGGTCGAGGACCGCGGGCTCGGCATGCCGGTGGGCGAGCAGGACAGGATGAACGCCCTGCTCGCCGACCCCGACCAGGTCAACGTGGCCAGCCTGCTGGCCGACGGCCGCATCGGCCTCTACGTCGTCTCGCAACTCGCCCGCCGGCACGGCATCTCGGTGCGCCTGCAGACCAACATCTACGGCGGTGTGCAGGCCGTGCTCGTCGTCCCCCAGGCCCTGCTGGGCACGGCGCCGGGCCTCCACGGAGCGGTCGGGGCGGCGCCGTCCCCCCAGCAGGACCCCGCCGCGCAGGGCCTGCCGGCGGTGCCGCCGGCCCACGTCCCGTACGTCGTCACGGCGGACGGCACCGGTTCCGGTGCGGCGCACGCGGGCACGAACGCCGACGCCGGTACGGCCCGCGAGGATTCCGCTCCCGTGCTGCCGGGCCCGGTACCGGCCCAGGCCAACGGCAGGCGGCGGCACGCCCACCGTGGGCCCGGGCAGGGCGGCGACCGGCCGAACACGGCCGCGCGGAACGGGAGTACGCACGGAGCGGGGGCGCGCGGCGCCACCGCCCGCAGCGAACCGGAGCGGAGCGAACCGGCACGCGGTGACGCGGCACCGGCCCCGCTTCCCGTACGGGCCGCCCGCGGGAAACGGGCCAACCCCGCCGAGGCCGTAGCGGGCATCGGCTCCGAACACCGGCCGGTGGTCGAGTCCCACGCGGGCGTCCTGCCCGTCCCACGCGGGGGCACTGCCGTACGCGGCACCATGGGCAAGCCCCAACTGCCGCGCCGCCGCGCCCAGGAGCACATCGTCCCGCAGTTGCGCGGCGGCCCCGCCCCGCGCCAGGACGCCGACGTCGTCGCGGGTCACGACCCCGGGCTGATGGCCGCCTTCCAGCGCGGCATGGGACTGGCCGAGGCACAGGAGCACACGGAGCCGGATCCGCCGTCCGCGGCCCGGCAGCACGCGTACGTGCCCGCCGCCGACGGCAGCGGCCGTCTTGACGGGAGCGCGCCGGCCGGATGACCCCGCTCCCCGGCCACCCGGGCCCCGCCCCCACCCCCAGCACCCCCACAGCCAGCGCTCCCGCTGGTCTTCGTACCCCAAGGAGTCGATCCACCATGGCGAGCGATGCGCCGACCGCCCAGGCATCCGACCTCGACTGGCTGCTGAGCGGCCTCGTGCAGCGCGTACCGCACACCTCCAGTGCGGTGCTCCTGTCCTGCGACGGACTGGTGAGATCCGTGCACGGCCTCGATCCGGACAGCGCCGACCACATGGCGGCCCTGGCCTCCGGCCTGTACTCCCTCGGCCGCAGCGCGGGCATCCGGTTCGGCGACGGCGGCGACGTCCGGCAGGTCGTCGTCGAACTCGACTCGACGCTGCTGTTCGTCACCACGGCCGGCTCCGGCACCTGCCTCGCCGTGCTCGCCGGCCGCGAGGCCGACGCCGCCGTACTGGGCTACGAGATGGCGATGCTGGTCAAGAGCGTCCGTCCCTACCTGGTGACCGCGCCCCGCCAGCACACCGCCGAACCCACGGCGACGAGGCCTTGAGGGTGGCCGCAGCCGGCGACGGGCCCTGGCTCGACGACGCCGCCGGACGGCTGGTGCGCCCGTTCACGATCAGCAACGGCCGCACCGAGCCCAGCATCGCCCTCGACCTCATGTCGCAGGTGATGTCCACCGGCGTCACCCCGCTCGGCTACCTCGGTCCCGAGCACGCCCAGGCGCTCGAGGTGTGCCGCGCGCCCGTCCCGGTGGCCGAGGTCGCCGCGCACCTGAAACTGCCCGCGGTGGTCACCAAGGTGCTGCTCTCGGACCTCGTCGACTGCGGGGCGCTGACCACCAAGCCCCCCGTCTTCCACCACACACCCACTGACCGGTCCCTGCTGGAGGCAGTGCTCGATGGACTACGACGACAGCTCTGACCCGTTCCCCACCGCGCTCAAGATCCTCGTGGCGGGCGGGTTCGGGGTCGGCAAGACGACCTTCGTGGGAGCGGTCAGCGAGATCGCCCCGCTCAGCACCGAGGAGCTGCTCACCACCGTCAGCGCCGCCACCGACAACCTCGACGGCATCGAGAACAAGGTCGAGACGACGGTCGCCATGGACTTCGGCCGGATCACCCTCGACCCGCGTCATGTGCTCTACCTGTTCGGCACGCCGGGGCAGGAGCGGTTCTGGTTCATGTGGGACGAGCTGTCGGAAGGGGCGCTCGGCGCGGTCATCCTCGCCGACACCCGGCGCCTGCAGGAGTGCTTCGCGGCGGTCGACTTCTTCGAGGAGCGCGGCCTCGCGTTCATCGTCGCCGTCAACGAGTTCGACGGCGGCTACCGCTACGACCCGCACGAGGTGCGCGCCGCCCTCGACCTCGATCCCGGTGTCCCCGTCATCCCCTGCGACGCCCGCATCTCCAGCTCCGGCGTGCAGACCCTGCTCACCCTCGTACGCCACCTCATCGCCCACGCCCCGGCACCCACGCCGAGCCACGGCGCCCACATGTGATCCCGCCACACCGTCCACGGAGCCGCCCCATGAGGTACGTCCACAGCGCCGGAGACCGGTCATGAGCTACGAGCCGCCCCGTCCGGTCCGGGGTCTGCTGCTCACCCCCGAGGACAAGGAGGCCCCCGCCCGTACCTCCAGACTCCGCGGGCTCGGCCTGGGGGAGCGGCCCGAACCCGCCCTCGACGCCTTCGCGGACCATCTCGCCCGGCTCACCGGCGCGCCGTACGCCATGGTCAACTTCGTCGGCGAGGACCGCCAGTTCTTCGCGGGGCTGCGCGCCCCGGTGACGGCGCCCGTGGTCCGGGAGGACGGCAGCAGGCCCGAGGTCGGCCGCGTACTGCCGCGCGACCACGGCTTCTGCCCCCATGTGGTGGTGCGGCGCAAGGCCCTGGTCCTGGAGGACGTCCGCGACTACCCGCGCTTCGCGGGCAACCCCGTGGTCGACGAGTACGGCATCCGCTCCTACCTCGGCGCGCCGCTCATCGACAGCTCCGGCATGGCGCTCGGCACCGTGTGCGCCGCCGACGTCGCCCCCCGGGCCTGGGGCAGGACCGGGCTGGAGACGATCAAGTCGCTGGCCGCCGAGCTCGCCGCGCACATGGAGGGATCGGCGCGGGACGGCCTGCCGCTCTGAGCGGCTCCCGCCGGTCCCCGGTGCGCTCCGGAGTCGGTGCCCAGGGGGTGTGAAGCAAAGCTGAGGCGGCGGTTAAGAAAAGATCGATGGACCCAGGCGCGCGCGTACGGCAGATTGCAGGGTGATTCCACCCCTCTGACCCGGTGCGGGCCTCTTCGGCGTGCCCGCGGGCCGGGACCTCACCCACAGGAGCCGTAGCGTTGAAGGCGCTGGTCAAGGAGAAGGCGGAGCCCGGGCTCTGGCTCACGGACGTCCCGGAGCCCGCCATCGGTCCCGGTGATGTGCTGATCAAGGTCATGCGGACCGGTATCTGCGGCACCGACCTGCACATCCGGGCCTGGGACGGCTGGGCGCAGCAGGCGATCAGCACGCCGCTCGTGCTGGGGCACGAGTTCGTCGGGCAGGTCGTGGAGACCGGCCGCGACGTGAGCGACATCCGGGTCGGTGACCGGGTCAGCGGCGAGGGCCACCTGGTGTGCGGCAAGTGCCGCAACTGCCTCGCCGGGCGGCGCCACCTGTGCCGGGCCACCGTCGGCCTCGGCGTCGGCCGGGACGGCGCGTTCGCCGAGTACGTCGCGCTGCCGGCGTCCAACGTCTGGGTGCACCGCGTCCCCGTCGACCTCGACGTCGCCGCGATCTTCGACCCGTTCGGCAACGCCGTGCACACCGCGCTGTCGTTCCCGCTGGTCGGCGAGGACGTCCTGATCACCGGCGCCGGCCCGATCGGCCTGATGGCCGCCGCGGTGGCCCGGCACGCCGGCGCCCGCAACGTCGTCATCACCGACGTCAGCGAGGAGCGCCTGGAGCTGGCCCGCAAGATCGGCGTGAGCCTCGCCCTGAACGTCGGCGCGAACACCATCGCGGACGGGCAGCGGGAGCTCGGTCTGCGGGAGGGCTTCGACATCGGCCTGGAGATGTCCGGCCGCCCCGAGGCCATGCGGGACATGATCGCCAACATGACGCACGGCGGCCGGATCGCCATGCTCGGCCTGCCCGCCGCGGAGTTCCCCGTCGACTGGGCCCGCGTCGTCACCTCGATGATCACCATCAAGGGCATCTACGGCCGCGAGATGTTCGAGACCTGGTACGCGATGTCCGTCCTGCTGGAGGGCGGCCTGGACCTCGCCCCCGTGATCACCGGCCGCTACGGCTACCGCGACTTCGAGGCGGCCTTCGCCGACGCGGCCGGCGGCACCGGCGGCAAAGTCATCCTCGACTGGACCGTCTGATCCCCGGTCCGGTCCGTCTCCCGCACTCGATGGAGTCCCTCATGTTCAACTCTGTTCGCGACGACCTGCGCGCCACCCTCGACGAGATCCGTGCCGCCGGTCTGCACAAGCCCGAACGCGTCATCGACACCCCGCAGTCCGCGACCGTCAACGTCAGCGCCGGCGGCCGCCCCGGCGAGGTCCTGAACTTCTGCGCCAACAACTACCTCGGCCTCGCCGACCACCCCGACGTCGTCGCCGCCGCCCACGAGGCGCTCGACCGCTGGGGCTACGGCATGGCCTCGGTCCGCTTCATCTGCGGCACCCAGGAGGTGCACAAGGAGCTGGAGGCCCGCCTCTCGGCCTTCCTGGGCCAGGAGGACACCATCCTGTACTCCTCCTGCTTCGACGCCAACGGCGGTGTCTTCGAGACCCTGCTCGGCGAGCAGGACGCGGTGATCTCCGACGCCCTCAACCACGCCTCCATCATCGACGGCATCCGCCTGTCCAAGGCCCGCCGCTTCCGCTACGCCAACCGTGACCTCGCGGACCTGGAGGCCAGGCTGAAGGAGGCGACCGAGGGCGGCGCCCGGCGCAAGCTGATCGTCACCGACGGCGTCTTCTCCATGGACGGCTACCTCGCGCCGCTCGCGGAGATCTGCGACCTCGCCGACCGCTACGACGCGATGGTCATGGTCGACGACTCGCACGCCGTCGGCTTCGTCGGCCCCTCCGGCCGCGGCACCCCCGAGCTGCACGGCGTCATGGACCGCGTGGACATCATCACCGGCACCCTCGGCAAGGCGCTCGGCGGCGCCTCCGGCGGCTACGTCGCCGCGCGCGCCGAGATCGTCGCCCTGCTGCGCCAGCGCTCGCGGCCGTACCTGTTCTCCAACACCCTCGCCCCGGTGATCGCCGCCGCCTCCCTGAAGGTCCTCGACCTGCTGGAGTCCGCCGACGACCTGCGCGTCCGGCTCGCCGAGAACACCGCCCTGTTCCGCCGCCGGATGACCGAGGAGGGCTTCGACATCCTCCCCGGCGACCACGCCATCGCGCCCGTCATGATCGGCGACGCGGCCGAGGCGGCCCGCATGGCCGAACTGCTGCTGGAGCGGGGCGTGTACGTGATCGGCTTCTCCTACCCGGTCGTCCCGCAGGGCCAGGCCCGCATCCGCGTCCAGCTCTCCGCCGCGCACTCCACCGAGGACGTGGACCGGGCGGTCGACGCGTTCATCGCGGCCCGCGCCGAGCTGGCGGTCTGACCAGCGCGGACATGGGGCGATAATGGACCCCATGATCGAAGCGCGGCGGCTCCACATCCTCCGTGCGGTGGCCGACCACCGTACGGTGACGGCGGCGGCCGCCGCGCTCTACCTCACCCCCTCCGCCGTCTCCCAGCAGCTGACCGCGCTGGAGCAGGAGACCGGCCACCGGCTGGTCGAGCGGGGCGCCAAGGGGGTACGGCTCACCCCGGCCGGCGAGATCCTGCTCAGCCACACCAACGCCGTCCTCGCCCAGCTCGAGCGGGCGGAGGCCGAGCTGGCCGCCTACGGCTCCGGGGAGGCGGGCACGGTCACCGTGGCCGCCTTCGCCACCGGCATCGCCGAGGTGGTGGCGCCCGCCGTGGCCCGGCTGGCCTCCTCGGCGCCCGGCATAAGGATCCGGGTCCAGGACGCCGAGGGCGACGCCAGCCTGCCGATGGTGCTGGACCGGCAGGTGGACGTCGCGGTCGCCGTGGAGTACCGGGGCGCCCCGGCCGCGGACGACCCCCGGCTGACCCATGTGGCGCTGTACGCCGAGCCCTTCGACGCCGTCGTTCCCGTCGGCCACCGCCTCGCCGACGCCGAGGAGGTCCCGCTCGCCGAGCTGGCCAAGGACACCTGGATCGGGCCGTACCCCGGCAACCCCTGCCACGACGTGGTCGTCCTGGCCTGCGAGAGTGCCGGGTTCCAGCCCCGGCTGGAGCACTCCTCCGACGACTTCCGCGCCGTGGTCGCCCTCGCCTCGGCCGACGCCGGCGTGGCCCTCGTACCCCGCTCCGCCCTGCGCGGCATGGACCTCGCGGGTGTCGTGGTCCGCCCGGTCGACGGGGTGGCCCCCACCCGGCGCGTCTTCGCGGCGGTCCGCCGGGGCGCCGAGGGCCACCCGTTGATCCGCCCGGTGCTCCAGGCCCTCGGGCGGGCGGCGGGCGTGAGCCCTCCGTAACACGGCTGTCTCATATCAGGGATAGCGTCCCGGATATGAGAACCGATGCCCCCGACCCCGTGGACGCCCGGATCGGCGCCCGGCTCGCCGAACTCCGTGCCGGGCACGGCTGGAGCCTGGGCGAGCTGGCCGAACGCAGCGGAGTGAGCAGGTCCACCCTGTCCCGGGCCGAACGCGCCGAGATCAGCGCCACCGCCTCCCTCCTCAACCGGCTCTGCCATGTCTACGGACGCACCATGTCCCAGCTGCTCAGCGAGGTCGAGGCGGAGCCCGCCCCGCTGGTCCGGGCGGGCGACCAGCAGATCTGGCGGGACCCCGCCGCCGGCTTCGTGCGGCGGTCCGTCTCGCCGCCGCACGCCGGCCTGCGCGGCGAACTGGTCGAGGGCCGACTCACCCCGGGCGCCGACCTCGCGTACGACCGCCCGCCCGTCTCCGGCCTCGAACAGCACCTGTGGGTCCTCGACGGATCGCTTGAGGTGACCGTGGCGGACACGAGCAGCGCCCTCGACGCCGGGGACTGCCTGCGGATGCGGGTCTTCGGCCCGACCCGCTTCCGCTGCCCCGGCCCCGCCGAGGCGCGCTACGTGCTCGCGGTGGTGCGGCCATGACGGTGCTGCGCTGGAACGATGCCCAGGTGCGCGAGAGATGTGGGGAGTTGGCCGGCCTGCTGGCGGACACCGTGGACGGGGGAGCCTCGGTGGGCTTCCTCGCGCCGCTCGGATCCGCCGAGGCCGCCCGGTGGTGGCGGGAGCGGGCCGACGCCGTGGCGGCCGGGCGGCTGGCGGTGTGGGTGGCCGTGGACGGCGCGGACCGGGTGGCGGGCACGGTCGGCCTGGCCCTGCCCGACAAGCCCAACAGCCGCCACCGCGCCGAACTCGTCAAGCTGATGGTGCACCGCTCCGCGCGCGGACAGGGCCTCGGCCGCAGGCTCCTCGCCACCGCCGAGCGGGCGGCCGTCTCCGCCGGCGTCACCCTGCTCCACCTCGACACCGAGACCGGCAGCCCCGCCGAGCACCTGTACCGCTCGGCCGGCTGGACGCCGGCCGGCACCATCCCCGACTACGCGGCGAGCCCGTCCGGCGAACTGCGCCCGACCACCCTCTACTACAAGCGGGTCGGTCCGCCCGCTGGGTGACTGTCAGTGGCGGGGGCTAGCGTGCGTGGCATGCCGGACGCAGAAGACGTACGCCGTATCGCCCTGTCCCTCCCGGACACCACGGAGAAGACCGCCTGGAGCATGCCCACGTTCCGGGTGGCCGGGAAGATGTTCGCGACCCTCCCCGAGGACGAGACGTCCATCGCCGTGCGCTGCCCGAAGGAGGAGCGCGACGAACTGGTGCTGGCCGAACCGGAGAAGTTCTGGATCGCCGGCCACGAGGCCCAGTTCGCCTGGGTGCGGGCGCGACTCGCGGCGCTGGACGACGAGGCGGAGCTGCGCGACATCCTCACCGACTCCTGGCGCCAGGCGGCCCCGCCGCGGCTCCTGGAGAGCTACCCCGAGCTGGGCGCGCCCGGCATCCCCTGAGAACGGCCCCTAGGGGCGCGCGACCCCCGGTCACCGTCAATGGATGCGCGACCACCGACCCGAGTGCGGTATTGTTTCCATGCACGTTTCGACCGGGGAAACCCCAGGTCAAACGGCACCGGGACGTGGCGCAGCTTGGTAGCGCACTTGACTGGGGGTCAAGGGGTCGCAGGTTCAAATCCTGTCGTCCCGACTTTGAGAAGTCGCAGTTCAGGGGCCATCGCGGAGAAATCCGGGATGGCCCCTGAATCGTTTTCGTGACGGACGCCGTGACGGCACGGGTGATCCCGGCCGAGACTGTGACGGCATCGTCACAGCGGGTGATGTCGCGCGTCCCGTGCAGGACGGGCCGATCCCGCCCGCCGGCCCGGTGGGGGAATCGCCCCTCTCAGGCCGCTGCTGTCTCGATGTAGGACAGGCAGGCGTCACGCGAGTCCTCGTCGTGAACGACGTCCCAGCCCCCGGGCACGTCGATGCCCACCGGCCACAGGGAGTACTCGGCGCGCTCGTTGCGGAGCACGAGGTAGGAACGGTCCGGGTCCTCGAAGGGGTTGGTCATCATGACTCCTGTCTCGGTCGGGGGGGGTCAGTCGAAAAGGCGGCGGCTCATGCCCCTCACCGCGAGGAGCCAGGCGGCCACCGTGAAGACGGCGAGCGCGAGGGCGTGCAGCCAGTCGCCGGCGTCCAGCACACCGAAGGCGGCGTGGCGGACCAACTGCATGCAGTGGTAGATGGGGTTGGCGGCGGCGACGGCCCGGACCCAGCCGGGCAGGCCGTCGAGCGGGAAGAAGACACCGGCGGCCATGACGAGCGGCGTCAGCACACCCGAGACGACCAGTCGTAGCCAGTCGATCGCCGGGACCAGGGTGGACACCCACATTCCGCACAGGGCGAAGGCCAGACCCGACACCAGGGTGACGACTGGCACGAGCAGCAGGGTGGCGCTCGCGGGGAGACCGACGGCGAGGGTGACCAGCAGCGGCACGGAGCTGTAGACGGACGACTTGACCGCGATCCAGGACGCCTCGGCGATGACGAGTTCCCAGACGTCCACCGGCCGGCTGAGCACCGCGTCGTACAGGTGCTGGTAGCAGCGTCGGTTGTAGGTCTCGAACATGCCGGCGAAGGCGGAGGCGAACAGGACGGAGGTCACGACCATGCCCACGCCCACGAACTGCGGGTACGGCCGGCCTTCGGCCGAGTCCACCAGGGTGCCGAAGCCGAGGCCGAATCCGGCCATGTACACCAGGGGCTCGATGAGCGAGCCGAAGGTGATGGCGGGCCAGTAGCGCCGGAAGAGCAGCAGTTCCCGCACCCACACCGCCCGCATCGTCGGCAGCAGCACGGGCGTCGCGGCCCCTCCCTCGTCCTCGAAAGCGCTCGTCGGCGTCTCCGCGGGGCGTACCGGTGCGGCCCTCGTCATGGAGGCGGGTCCTTTCTGATGTGGGGTACGGCGGGGTGCACCGGGATCAGACGAAGAGCTCGCCGGTCAGGGCGACGAACACGTCCTCGAGTGTGGTGGGGCGCAGCACGTCCGCGGGGCCCAGTACTTCGCGCAGGTCGCCCGGCATGGTCTCGGCCCGGAGGACCGACACCGACAGTCCGGTGCGGCGGCTCGTCAGGCCCGCCCGGGCGACGTGATCCTCGACGAAGGCGCGGCGGGCCGCGTCGCCCCGGTACTCGGCGGCCTGCGCCCCGGCGTGGGCCCGGAGCAGCTCCTGTGGAGTGCCCCGGGCGATCTGACGGCCGCCGGACACCACGGCCACCTCGTCGGCGAGGCGCTCGGCCTCCTCGATGTAGTGCGTCGACATCAGCACCGTCGTGCCGGCGGCCCGCAGCGTCTCCATGACGTCCCACAGGTCCTGGCGGATCTGCGGGTCGAGGCCGACCGTGGGCTCGTCGAGCAGCAGCAGGCGGGGAGCGGTGAGGATGCCCCGGGCGAGCAGCAGTCTGCGCCGCATACCGCCGGACAGCGACTCCACCCGGCTGTCGCCCCGGTCGGCGAGGCGTACCGCGGACAGTGCCCGGTCGACCGCCTCCGCGTACCGGCGGGCGGGCAGGGAGCTGAACCGGACGAACACGTCAAGGTTCTGACGTACCGTCAACTCGATGTCGAGGTTGCTCTCCTGAGGCACCACGCCGAGCAGTGAGCGCACCCTCCGGGAGTCCTTCGGCATGCTGTGCCCGAGGACCTCCACCGTCCCGCTGGTCGCCCGGCTCTGCCCGGTGATGAGCCGCATGGTGGTCGACTTGCCCGCGCCGTTGGGGCCCAGCAGCCCGAAGAACTTCCCTTGCGGAACGTCGAGATCCAGCCCGTTGACGGCGTTCGTCGAGCCATAGGTCTTCACGACATCCCGAAAGCGGACGACGGGGATGCTCACCCCTGGTTCCCCCCAACTCGAAAGTGCTGCGCGGCCCGAGGCGCGGTGGCGTCAACCCGGTCGCATCGGCTCATACAAGCGCACGCTCACCGATTTGTGAAGTCCTTGTTTCCTTCCGTGAACCGCTGCTAGGTTGCCGAAATGATCAAGCCCCCCACGAGGGTGCTTCTTCGAAACGGGGGATGCATGAGGTCGCGCGTATCCGCGCTCGCCGGTGTTCTGTTGCTGTTTTTCGTCGCGCTCGGTTGCGCGTTGCTGGTGCGCGTTCCCCCGGAGCCGAGGCCGGCGAACAGTGGGTCATCCGGCTTTTCCGCGACGCGTGCCGCGGAGCACATCAGGCACATCGCGCGTTCCCCGCATCCCTCCGGCACGTCCCAGGCCGAAGCGGTCCGGTCCTACGTGACCGGGCAGTTGAGCCGTCTCGGACTCTCGCCCGAGCAGCACGAGTCGACCGAAGTGCTGCCCGGGAAGGGCGGTTCGCACCTGGCGGGCCGTGTCCACAACATCACCGCCACGATCCCGGGACGGTCCTCCACCGGCCGGGTACTCCTCGTCGCGCACACCGACTCGGTGGCCACCGGTCCCGGCGCCTCCGACGACGGCCTCGGTGTGGGCTCCCTGCTGGAGATCGCACGAGCCCTCGGCGAAGGCCCCCCTCCGCGCAACGACGTGGTCCTGCTCTTCACCGACGTCGAGGAGACGGCACAGCTCGGCGCCCGGGCGGCGGCACGAGAGCTCGCCAGGACCCGTCACGGCCCCGATGTCGTCATCAACCTCGAAGCGCGCGGTACCAGCGGACGGGCCGTCATGTTCGAGGCCGGGCCCCACAGCGCCGCCCTGGTGGCCGCCCTCGGTGACACCCCGCCCGTCGCCACCTCGCTTTCCGACGAGATCTACCGCCTGCTGCCCAACGACACCGATTTCACCGAGCTCCGCGCGTCCGGCGCGACCGGAATGAACTTCGCGGTCATCGGGGGCAGTGCCCGCTACCACGGCCTCGAGGACGATCTGGACCACGTCGACCTCGGCAGCCTCCAGGACCTCGGGAACACCGCCGTCTCGGCCACCCGCACCCTGTCGGCCACCGACCTCGCACGGATCGAACAGGCCTCCGAGGCCACGTGGTTCAACCTGGGACCGGTGCTGGTCCGCTACCCCGCGGGCGCCGTCCTGCCCCTGGCGGTGATCGCCGCGATCGCGGTGGCGGCGGCCGTCTGGTACGCCCGCCGTCGACGCGCCCTGAGCCTCCGCGCGGCCGGACGCGCTGCGCTGACCCTTCCCCTGCCGCTCCTGGCCGCCGCCGCGCTCGGCTGGTCGGCCTGGCAGGCCCTGCTCCTCGTCCGGCCCGCCTACGCCCTCTTCCACCTGGGCGACCCGTACCGCACGGGTCCCGCCGTCGCGGGGCTGGTGCTGCTGACGACCGCCGTCGTATGGCTGTGGGTCGTGTGGGTCGGCAGGCGCGCCACCGCGGTGGACACGGCCGCCGGAACGGCGGCTTGGGCGGCGCTGTCGGCCGTCGTCACCGCCTTCCTGCTGCCCGGTGCCGCCTACGTGTTCACCTGGACCGCCCTGGGCGTGGCGGCCGGTGTCGCGCTGGCCGCCCACACCGCCGAGCGCTCCGCGTGGCGGAGCGCAGCCCTCGCGGCCTCGGCGCTGCCGTGCGTCGCGGTCACGGCACCGCTGGTCGCTCTGCTGTTCCCGACGGTGGGACTCGCGTCGGCCGCCGGGCCGCTGGCCCTGGCCGTGCCGGCCGCCGTGGTGGTGCTGCTGCCCCTCACCGTCAGGATCGCCGCCGCTCATGTCCGACGTGCGGTGGTCGGCGGCGCCGTCCTGGCACTGACCGGCGCTGCCCTGGTGGGTGTCGACGCCGCCGTCGACGCGCCCGACGGCGAACACCCGCGCCCGGTGAGCCTGATGTACGCCCTGGACGCCGACCGCGGGAAGGCCGTCTGGGTGTCCGAGGACGCCGACCCCCACCCGTGGGTCAGCCACTACACGGGCGACCGGCGAACGGACTCCCTGGAGAAGTGGTCCCCCGCACTGGCCGCGCCGCCCGGGGGACTGCTCGCCGGCCCTGCCCCTGTCGCCCCGGTCTCCCGCCCCGTCGTGGACCCGGTGTCCGACACGCGCAAGGGCGGCAACCGCACCCTGCGCCTGTCGGTGCGGCCCGAGGGGGGAAAGCCCTCGCTGATGGCCCTGTACGTCGACACCACGGCCGTCAAGGTCGTGGGCGCCCGGGTGGCCGGCGCGCCCGCGGGCACCGGCACCCTCGGCGGAGGCGTCAACCGGCCGTACACCGGCTCGGTGTGGAAATGGGGGCTCCTCCTCGTCGCCCCGCCCCAGGAGGGCACCGAAGTGACCCTCACCGTCCGGGACACGGGCCGCCCGGTCCGCCTGCTGGCCATGACCCAGGACGCGGGGCTGCCCGCCTCGGCCCTGGACCGGCCGCGTCCCGACGATCTCACGTGGGACCCCCAGGCGGCCGGCATCTCCTTCGCCAGCCGCCAGTACAAGCTTTGACCACCCCGACACCTCACCAACGGAAGAGAGCGGCCTCCATGTCGTCGAACCCGAACAGCGCCGAGGGCGCCACGGCACCGCAGAAGCTGCGGCTGCGCAAGGCGGAAGCGGCGGACGCCGCCGAGATCACGAACGTCTTCCTGGCCTCGCGGGCCGCGGCGATGCCGTACCTGCCCAGGCTGTACAACGACGAGCAGACCCTGTACTGGATCGAGGCCGTCGTACTGCCCGGCAGCACGGTGTGGGTGGCCGAGCTCGGGGAGAAGTCCGAGATCGTCGGCTTCGCCGCGCTCGACGGAACGGTGCTCGACCACCTCTACCTGCGGCCGGACGTACGACGGCAGGGCATCGGCTCGGCCCTCCTCGCCACCGTCAAGGAGTCCTCCCCGCACGAGCTCTCGCTCCACGTCTTCCAGCGCAACGAGGACGCCCGCGCCTTCTACGAGCGCCATGGCTTCACCGCCGGCGAGTTCAACGACGGCAGCCGCAACGAGGAGAACGAGCCGGACGTGACCTACCACTGGACCGCTCGCTGAGGTGATCGCCGGCCGGGGCCGCACGCACCCCGGCCGCACGCACCGCACATCCATCGACCGACAGCCCGGGACCGTACGTGACCCGGCGCCTTCACACACCGGCAATGAGTGGACGTGGCCCCCGCAGGGTGGCTCCGACACGGGGGAGGAACGAAGAAGTGCTCGGCGAAAGCAGGGTGCCGGGGGAGATCCCGCTGTCCTACGCACAGCTCGCGCTGTGGTTCAACGATCGCCTCCAGGACGGCGACGCCTCCTACAACATGCCGGTGGCACTGCGCCTGAGGGGCCCCCTCGACGCCGAGGCCCTGCGCACCGCCCTGGCCGACGTCATGGCGCGCCACGCGGCGCTGCGCACCGTCTTCCCCGACCACGACGGCACGCCCCGTCAGCAGGTCCTCGCCCCCGGTGACTTCACGCTCCCCTTCACGGTGACCGACGCGACCGAGGGCGACCTGCCGGCACTCATCGGCGCGGCCTGCCGCGAATGCTTCGACCTCGCCCTCGAACCACCCATACGCATGCGGGTGTTCGTCCTCGGTCCCGAAGACCACCTGGTGCTGATGGTCCAGCACCACATCGCCGGTGACGGCTGGTCGATGGCCCCTCTGGGCCGTGACCTGAGCACTGCGTACGTGGCACGCGCCGAGGGGCGCGCACCCGAGTGGACGCCGCTCCCGGCCGACTTCACCTCGCACGCGCTCGAACAGCACGAGAGCCTCGGCAGTCTCGACGACCCCGACAGCGGCATCAGCCGCCAGCTCGCGTACTGGAAAGAGGCGCTGGCCGGCCTGCCGGACTGCCTGGATCTGCCCGCCGACCGGCCACGGCCCGCCGTCATGTCCCACGAGGGGGACTACTTCCCCTGGGAGTTCCCCACCGACCTCCACCGCGACCTGCTGGCCCTCGCCCGCACCTGCCGCGTCAGCCTCTTCATGGTGGTGCAGGCGGCGCTGGCGACCGTACTGACCCGGTCCGGGGCCGGCACCGACATCCCCCTCGCCAGTCCCACCGCGGGACGCGGGGACTCCCGCTACGACGACGTGGTCGGCTACTTCGTCAATCCGCTGGTCCTGCGCATGGACACCTCGGGCGACCCCACGTTCCGGGAGCTGCTCAAGCGGGTGCGCCGGACCGACCTGCAGGGCTTCTCGCACCAGGAGATGCCGATCGAGCGGCTGATCACGGCGCTCAACCCGCCGCGCTCCCTCGCCTGGCACCCCCTGTTCCAGGTCATGCTCGCCTTCCAGAACCTCCCCGAGGCGAGCCTCTCCCTGCCCGGCGTCACCTGCGAGGTCGTGGAGGCGGACCCGGGCGGCGCCAAGTTCGATCTGTCGTTCAACGTCATGGAACGCAAGGACGCCGAAGGCGGCCCGGCCGGACTGACCTGCTTCGTCGAGTACAGCAGCGATCTGTTCGAACGGGAGGGCGCCGAGGCGCTGATGCGACGGCTCACGCTCCTGCTGGAGAGCGTCGTACGCGACCCCGACCAGGCAATCGGCGACATCGACCTGCTCACGGGCGACGATCTGGACGCGATCCGCACCCTGTGGCGCGGCCCCGAACTCGCCGTTCCCGCCGAGAGCTACCACCAGGCGTTCGAGGACCGGGCGGCGGCCGACCCGGACGCGCCGGCCCTGGTCGCCGGCAGCACCCGGCTCACCTTCGGAGAGCTCAACGCCCGCGCCAACAGACTCGCCCGCGAACTGGTCCGGCGGGGCGCGGCGCCCGAACGCCACGTCCTCCTGCTGCTGGACCGCGAAGCCGACGTGGTCGTGTCCGTCCTCGCGGTGCTCAAGTCCGGCGCCGCCGTCGTTCCCCTCGCCGCCGGCATCCCCGCCGAACGGCTCGCCGTCATCAGCGCCGCCACCCGGCCCGTGTGCGTGCTCACCACCGGGCGGACCGCCCGCCGGCTGCCCGACTCCACGCCGGTGCTCGCCCTCGACGAGCCGCAGGAGCGGGAGCGCGTCGCGTCGCACCCCTCGACCGACCTCACGGACGCCGACCGGGCCGGTGTCACGAGTCCGTCCGACCCCGCCTACGTCATCCACACCTCCGGCTCGACCGGCACGCCCAAGGGCGTGGTCGTGGAACACGCCGCCCTCGCACACCTGGCGCACCACCACCGCGTCCGTCAGGTCCGCCGGCACGCCCCGGAGGGCAGCCCGCGCGTCAACCTCGCACTGGTCGCCTCTCTCACCTTCGACACCGCCTGGGACTCCTTCTTCTGGCTGCTCGACGGGCACTGCATGCACCTCCTCGCGGACGAGGTGCGTCTGGACCCCGAGGCCCTGGTCGCCTACGTGCGGCGCGAGCGCATCGAGTTCCTCGACCTCACCCCGACGTACACACAGGCGCTGCTGACCGCCGGCCTGCTCGACGAGGGCGACCACCACCGCCCCCGTGCCGTCATGCTGGGCGGCGAAGCCGTCGGACCCGAGCTCTGGAACCGGCTCGCCGACGTCCCCGGCACCAAGGTCCAGAACTACTACGGGCCCACGGAGTTCACCGTCGACGCGCTCGCCTGCGACCTCGACGACAGCCCCACCCCGGTCATCGGCCGCCCGCTCGACAACACCCGCGCCTACGTCCTCGACGAGCGGCTGCGCCCCGCACCCCTGGGCGTACCCGGCGAGCTCTACCTCGCCGGCCCCCAGCTCGCCCGCGGCTACCTGGGCGCCCCCGCCCTCACCGCCGAGCGGTTCGTCGCCGACCCGTACGGGTCGCCCGGATCCCGCATGTACCGCACCGGCGACCTCGCCCGGCTGCGCCGCGACGGCCGGGTCGAGTACCTCGGCCGGGCCGACGAGCAGGTCAAGATCCGCGGCTTCCGTATCGAACCCGGCGAGATCGAGGCCGTGCTGGCCCGCCATCCCGGTGTCGCGCAGGCTGCCGTGGTCGTCCGCGGCGAGGACTCGGACGAACCGTTCCTCGCGGCCTACGTCGTCCCGGCCGCCGAACCGCCGGCCGCCGCCGCGCTCCGCGACCACCTGGCCGCGCACCTGCCCGACTACATGCTGCCCGCGGCCTTCGCCCACCTGGACCGGCTGCCGCTCACCAGCAGCGGCAAACTGGATCGGCGCGCCCTGCCCGAACCGGACCTGCGCGTCTCCGGCGCGGCCGGCCGACGCCCCGCCGACGCCCGCGAGGCGACCCTCTGCGAGATCTTCGCCGATGTGCTGAGGGTGGTGGAGGTCGGCCCGGACGACGACTTCTTCCGCCTGGGCGGCCACTCCCTGCTCGCCATGCGCCTGGTCAGCCGCGTCCGGACGGTCACCGGAGCCGAACTGCCCATCCGGACGGTCTTCGAGGCGCGCACACCGGCCGGCCTGGCCCGGCTTCTCGGCGCCACCGGCCGGCGGCCCGTGCTGGCGGCGGCCGAACGCCCCGCGGAGATCCCGCTCTCGTACGCGCAGCGCCGGCTGTGGTTCCTCCAGCGCCTGGAGACCGACAGCGCCGCCTACCACATCCCGTTGCCCCTACGGCTCGACGGCCCGCTGGACATCGGCGCGCTGGGCGCGGCCCTGCACGACGTCGTCCTCAGGCACGAGGCGCTGCGGACCGTGTTCCCCGACCGGGAGGGCGTGCCCTACCAGAGGGTCCTGGGCCCCGAGGAACTGCCGCCGCTGCTGGACATGGTCCCCCTGGCCGCGGCTCGCGCCGAGGGCGAGGCACTGGAGGAGGAACTGCGGTCCGCGGCCTCCATCCCGTTCGACCTGGCGAGCCGTCCGCCCCTGCGGGCCCGGCTGTACCTCCTCGGACCCGGCCGTCACATCCTCCTGCTGACCGTGCATCACATCGCCTGCGACGGCTGGTCCGTCGGTCCGCTCGCCGCCGATCTGAGCGTGGCGTACCGGTCCCGCGCCGAAGGGCGCGAGCCAGGCTGGACGCCGCTGCCGGTGCAGTACGGCGACTACACCCTGTGGCAGAACCGGCTCCTCGGGGAGGCCCGCACCCCGGGCAGCCTCGCGGCCGAGCAGTGGGACCACTGGAGCAAGACGCTCGACGGCCTCCCCGACGAGGTGCCGCTCCCGGTCGACCGGCGCCGCACCCCCGAGACCGGGCACGAGGGCCGCACGGTCCCCGTCCGCGTGGACGCCGGCGTCCACCGTGCGCTCGCCGGGCTCGCCCGCGAGAGCGGCGTCAGCCTCTTCATGACCGTCCAGGCGGCCCTGGCCGCCCTCCTCACCCGGCTGGGCGCCGGGACGGACATCCCGTTGGGTACGCCGGTGGCCGGCCGTACCGACGAGGGCCTCGACCGGCTGGTCGGCTTCTTCGTCAACACGCTGGTCCTGCGCACCAGCACGGAGGGCGACCCGACCTTCCGGGAACTCGTGCACAGGGTGCGGGACGCGGACATCGCCGCCTACGCCCACCAGGACCTGCCCTTCGAGCAGTTGGTGGACCTCGCCAACCCGGAGCGGCAGCCCGGGCGCCATCCGCTGTTCCAGGTGGCCCTCGTGGTGGACCACGGGGCCGACATCGCCCTGGACATACCGGGGGTCACGACCGAGCGGCTCACCGTCCAGCTCGCGCCGGCGAAGTTCGACCTCACGGTCACGCTGGCGGTCGAGAGCACCGCCGACGGCGCCGAGGGACCGCTCACCGGCACGATCGAGTACCGCACCGACCTGTTCGACGAGTCCACCGTCGTGGCCGTCGCCGACCGGCTCACGCGGCTGCTCACCGCCGCCGCGGACGACCCGGACCGGCGCATCGGACGGATCGACCTGCTCTCCGACCACGAGCGGCGCCTCCTCGCCGAGTGGAACGACACCCGCCGGGACCTGGAACCCACCACGCTCGCCGCGTCCGTCGCCGAGCAGATGGCACGGACGCCGGACGCCACCGCGCTCGTCGACCAGGGCCGTACGGTGACGTTCGCCGAGCTCGACGGGCTGGTCGGGGCGCTGGCCGGGCGACTCGCCGCGCGCGGCGTCGGCCCGGGATCGGTGGTCGCCGTCGCCGTGCCCCGCTCCCTCGACCTGGTCGTGGCCGTGTGCGCGGTGCACCGCGCGGGCGGCGCCTACGTGCCCCTCGACCCCGACTACCCCGCCGACCGGCTGGCGTTCATGCTCGAGGACTCCCGGCCCACCGCCGTGATCGCCACCCCGGAGGAGGCCGAGAAGCTCCGTGTGCCGGAGGGCGTGGGCCTCCTCGCGCCGCACGACCCGGCGGACACCGGCCGCGGGGCCGCGGTGGGACCGGACCCCGCCGACCCGGCCTACGTCATCTACACCTCGGGCTCCACCGGCCGGCCCAAGGGCGTGGTGGTCCCGCACAGCGCCGTGACCAACCGCCTGCGCTGGGGCCAGGAGCAGTACCTGCTGACGCCCGACGACCGGGTGCTGCACAAGACGCCGTCGAGCTTCGACGTGTCGGTGTGGGAGATCTTCTGGCCGCTCGGAACCGGTGCCACCCTGGTCGTGGCCCGGCCGGAGGGCCACCGCGACCCGGCCTACCTGTGCGAGCTGATCCGCCAGGAGCGGGTCACCGTCGCGCAGTTCGTGCCCTCCATGCTGGACGCGTTCCTCCAGCACCCCGACGCCGGCCGGTGCGACTCGCTGCGTCTGGTCATCGTCGGCGGCGAGGCCCTGACGACGGCCACCGCGCGCCGGTTCCACCAGGTGCTGCCGGGCGTCCGGCTGGTCGACCAGTACGGTCCGACCGAGGCGGCGATCGAGGTGACCGCCTGGACCTGCCGTCCGGAGGACGACGACGGCCGCCCCGTACCCATCGGACGGCCGGTGTGGAACACACGCGTCCACATCCTCGACGGCGAACTCCAGCCGGTCCCGCCGGGGGTTGCCGGAGAGCTGTACCTGGACGGTGCGCAGCTGGCCCGGGGCTACCTCGGACGCCCCGCGCTCACCGCGGAGAGGTTCGTGGCCAACCCGTACGGCGAGCCCGGATCCCGCATGTACCGCACGGGCGACATGGCCCGCTGGCGTTCCGACGGAGCCGTCGAGTACCTGGGCCGGGTCGACGGACAGGTCAAGGTCCGCGGGTTCCGCATCGAGCTCGGCGAGATCGAGGCGGCCCTGGGGGAGCACCCGGCCGTCGCGGTGGGGATCGTCATGATCCGGCAGGACAAGGGCTCCCCCCGGATCGTCGCCTACGTGGTACCGGTGGCGGGCGCGGCCGCCCCCACCGTCGAGGAGCTTCGAGAGCACCTGCGCAGCCGGCTTCCCGAGCACATGGTGCCCACCGGTTACGTCACGCTCGACAGCCTGCCGGTCACGGCCAACGGCAAGCTGGACCGCGCCGCGCTGCCCGAGCCCGCCGCCCCGGCCGCCCGGGACGAGCAGGCCCCGCGGGAACCGGCCACACCCCTGGAAGCGGCCCTGACCGCCCTGTTCGCCGAGGTCCTCGACCTCCCGAAGGCCGGTCCCGACGACGACTTCTTCCTGCTGGGCGGACACTCGCTCATGATGGTCCGGCTCGTCGAACGCATCCGCGCCGAACTCGGCGTGGAACTGCCGATCCGCACCCTCTTCGACAACCCGTCACCGAGCGCGCTCGCGCACCGGATCGCGCGGGAGCCGGGCGTGGAGGCCCGGCTCACCACCGGTGCGGCGCCCTGGGAGCCGGTGCTGCCGCTGCGCGCCCAGGGCACCCGTCCGCCGCTGTTCTGCGTCCACCCGGTCGTCGGCGACGGTTTCGGCTACGTGGGGCTGCTGCGTTCCCTGGGCCCGGACCAGCCCGTGTACGCGCTCCAGGGCACCGGCCCGGCGAACGGGCGGTGGCGGCCGGCCACGATGGGCGGACTCGCCGCCGAGTACGTGTCCCGCGTCCTGGAGATCCAGCCTAAGGGGCCGTACCGGCTCCTCGGCTGGTCGTTCGGCGGCGTGCTGATCCACGAGATGGCGGTGCAGCTGCGGGAACGCGGTGAGCGGGTCGAACTGCTGGCGATGCTGGACAGCGTCCCGCCCAACGAGCACGACCGGCGGGCGCACGCGGACGCGGTCGGCGAGGCCGACGTCATCCGGGCCCTGCTCGACGCGGTGGGCGCGCCGCCGGAGGAGATCGCCGCCGTGGACGGTGGCCGGGTGCCCGAGCCGGAGGAGCTGCTGAGACTGCTCGCCCCGGCCCTCGGGGCCTCGGCGCCCGCCGACCCCGCGGCGCTGGACGCTCTGATCGACACCTGCCGCTACCACGGCGAACTCATGGTCCGCTGGGTGCCGCGGGTGTACGACGGAGACCTGCTCAGCTTCACCGCGACGGCCGAGGCGCGGCGGGCCGGCACGGTGGGGCGGGCGACGGCCGCCGAGCTGTGGGGTCCGTACGTGACGGGACCGGTGGTGGACCACCCCGTCGACGCCCAGCATCTCCAGCTCGTCGAGCCCGGGCACATCGACTTCATCGGCAGGGTCGTCGCCGGCGAACTGGCGCGCCGGGACGACCGATGACCCCGGCAGAGCCCGGGCCCGCCGGGGCGCGTACGCGCCCCGGCGGCGGCAGCCGCCCGGACGCCCCCAAGGCGTCCGGGCGGGTGGCGACCGCCTCAGCCCGTGGTCGGCGCCGCGTGCTCCCGCACCACGGCGGCGATCTCGGCCATGACCTCCGCCGACTCGGTGTGCAGGAAGAAGTGGTCACCGGGGAGGACCCGGTGGCGGAATCCGTCGGCCGTCATCGCCCGCCATCCGGTGATCCACTCCGGACCCGCCAGCCGGTCGTCCGCTCCTCCCAGGGCCACCACCGGGCAGGGGAGCACGGTCGGCCGAACGTCGGTCATGTACCGGGCCAGCAGCCCGAGATCGGCCCGGATCACCGGCAGCAGCATCTCCAGCAGTTCCCGGTGCTCCAGGATCTCGGCGGGTGTGCCCCCCAGTTCGATGACCCCGCGCAGCAGTTCCTCGTCGCTCCGGTCGTGCAGCGGCAGGGCGACCGGGGCGCCCGGCGGACGGCAGCCGGACACCACGACGGCACGGGGCAGCGGCCGGCCGCCCTCCGCCGCCAGGCGACGCGTCGTCTCGTAGGCGATCTGGGCGCCCATGCTGTGTCCCAGGAGCAGGAACCTCTCTTCTTCCGGGCGCTCGGCCAGCATCGTGAGGAGGCCGTCGACGACCTCGTCCATGGAGGCGAGCAGGGGCTCGCGCAGGCGGGTGCCCCGGCCGGGCAGCTCCACGGGGACGAACTCCAGCCCCGCCGGCACCTCCCGGGACCGCGACCAGGCAAGGTACGAACCGGCCGAGCCGCCGGCGTGCGGGAGGCAGTAGACACGGACGGCTTCCGCTCCGCCGTCCGTGCCGGGGGCGGCGTCCCAAGGTGTCCATCGGTTCCGTGTCACTGCATTCTGCCCTTCTGTCCTCAAGGATTTCCGTGCGGGCCCGCAGCCCGCGGGTCGACCCTATTCGGGAATTCGCGCGGCAGCCAGCTCGGACGGACCGTCAAAACTGCTGCTGTGCGGTCCTGCTGAAAAGTTTTCATTGACCCCGCTCTGTTTCGTGGGATAGCGTCGACCTGCATCTGGTGTGGTGCAGGTGTGAAACGGGGATCTTTCAACGTGTGCGGAATAGTGGGTGCTTTCTCCCTCGGTGGAGCGCATCCGATCGATAGCCAAGTCATTTCGCGAATGACGTCCGAGCTAATTCACCGGGGCCCGGACGACCAGGGGTTCTATACCAGTAACGGTATTGCGCTGGGTTTTCGCAGACTTGCTCTGAACGACCTGGAGCGAGGTAATCAGCCGCATTTCTCGGAGGACCGCACCCTGGTCTCCGTCTGCAACGGCGAGATCTACAACCACCGGCGGCTGCGGGAGTCGCTGAGAGTCGCGGGCCACCGGTTCCGTACCGAGTGCGACACCGAGGTGCTCGTCCACCTGTACCGCGAGCACGGCACCGGTCTCACCGCCCACCTCGACGGCCAGTTCGCCTTCGCCTTGCACGACGTTTCCGCCGGACGCCTGCTGCTCGCCCGCGACCACGCGGGAATCGTGCCCCTCTTCTACACGGTCGTGGACGGACTGCTCCTCTTCGCTTCGGAGATCAAGGCCATCCTGCGCCACCCGGCGGTGAGCCCCCGGGTCGACCTCCGCGGCCTCGACCAGATCCTCAGCCTCCCGGGGCTCGTCAGTCCGCGCACCATGTTCGAGGGCATCAAGGCCCTGCGGCCCGGGGAGCGGCTGGTCGCGGACTCGTCCGGGGTGACCACGCAGCGCTACTGGGACCTGGACTACCCGACCGCC
Organism: Streptomyces sp. NPDC002386; assembly: GCF_053593175.1. NCBI lineage: Bacteria > Bacillati > Actinomycetota > Actinomycetes > Kitasatosporales > Streptomycetaceae > Streptomyces > Streptomyces sp. NPDC002386. The sequence continues at coordinate 104,759 of NZ_JBSFBX010000018.1, read as the reverse complement.
GACGCCCTGGAACCGGTGGACGACGGTGCCCTCGACGCCGAACTCACGCGCGCCGCGGGCCACATGACGACGCTCCTGGACGACGCCGTGCGCGACCGGCTGGTCGCCGACGTTCCCGTGGGCCTCTACCTCAGCGGCGGGCTCGACTCCAGCCTCATCGCCGCGCTCGCGGTGGACTCCCGGCCGGGTCACGCCTGGCCGAGCTACTCCGCGGTCTTCCCCGACCACGACTTCGACGAAAGTCCCCACCAGCGGCTGGTCGCCGCCACGCTGGGAACCCGCCACCACGAGGTGCCGGTCCGGCACGGCGATCTCGCGGCCCGCCTGACCGCCATGGTGCGCCACGCCGAAACGCCCGTCCGCGAGTCGTACAACGTCTGCTCGATGATGCTGTCCCGCGCGGTGCGCGCCGACGGCACCGTCGCCGTGCTCACGGGGGAGGGCGCCGACGAGCTCTTCGGCGGCTACCCCGGCTACCGCTACGACGCCGCCGGGCTCGGAGACGGCCGGCTCAGCGGCCTCGACGCCGAACTGGAACGGGAGATCCGGCACCGGATGTGGGGCGTCGACCTCGGGTACGAGACCGACCACCTCGTCGCGCAGGAGTTCCGCCGCGACCTGTACTCCGACGATCTCGCCGGTTCCTTCGACGAGTTCACCGTCACCTCGCAGCGCCTGGTCGACGCCGAGCGGCTGCGTGGCCGGCACCCTCTGCACCAGCGCTCCTACCTTGACTTCCACCTCCGTCTCGCCGACCACCTCCTCGGTGACCACGGCGACCGGATGGCCCTCGCCAACTCCGTCGAACTGCGCTTCCCGTTCCTGGGCCGCCGGGTCGTCGACCACGCCACCTCGCTGCACCCGGCCCTGATGGTGGCCGGCGGGGCGGAGAAGGCCGTGCTGCGGCGGGTCGCCGAGGGACGCGTGCCCGGCGAGGTGCTGGCCCGCCCCAAGTTCGGCTTCCGCGGTCAGACCAGCAGTCACCTGCTCGGCGGCGGCGCCGACTGGTTCGAGGAGCTGCTCTCCCCGTCGCTGGTACGCAAGCAGGGCTACTTCAACCCCGACACCGTGGCCGCGCTCGTCCGCCACCAGCGGGACCAGGGCGGCCACGTGCACGCCCACCTCGACACGGACTACCTGATGGTCATCGCGACATTCGCCCTCTTCGTCGAGGAGTTCGGCCTGCCGTGTCTCGGATGACCCACCCCGCCGCCCCCGGCGGCCAGACCACCCCCGAGACCCGGCCGTACGGCGTTCCGGCGCCACTGCCCCTGATCGGAATCGTCGGCGGCATGGGCCCCCTGGCCTCCACCGAACTGCTGCGCACCGTCTACCAGACCGGGGACGGGCGCTGCGAACAGGAGACGCCGCGGGTGCTGCTGTGGTCCGACCCCGCCGTGGTCGACCGCACCGAGGCCATCGGCACCGGCGACCTCGAACCGCTGTACCGGGCCGTCGAGAACGCCGTGCGCGGCCTGGTGACCGCCGGGGCCGAGCGGGTCGTCGTCGCCTGCGTCACGGCGCACAGGGTGCTCGGTGACCTGCCGCCCGAACTCCTCGCGCGCTGCGTGTCCCTGGTGGACGTCGTCCACGAGGAACTCGTCCGCACCGCGCGGCCACACCTCCTGCTGTGCACCAAGGGCACCGCTCAGGCGGGCATCCTCACCTCCGGTCCGTTCGCGGAGCGGGCGGTGCGCCACCTCGTCATGCTCCGGCCGGACGACCAGGAGGCGCTGCACCGCGAGGTCTACCGCGTCAAGCGCGGCGGGGACCCGCTCCGCGCCGCCGACTTCCTCCGCGAAACCCTGCCCCGCTACGGGGTGCGGCGCTTCGTCGCCGCCTGCACCGAACTCCACCTGGTCACCAGGGCCATCGCCGCCACGGGTCGGTCGGACGAGTTCCCCGCCATCGACCCGCTGACGGTCGTGGCCCAACGGATCAAGAACGGAGAGCTGTGAGCCACACCACGATCCTGGACCGCTGGGCCGACCATGTCGAGCGGGACGGACAGGCGCCCGCCGTCTCCACTCCCGACCGGGAGTGGAGCCGCGGCGAACTCGCCCGGTACGCCGGCGGACTGAGGGCCCAACTCGCCGAGGACGACGAGCGGGGGCCGGTCCTCATCGCCTGCGCCGAGCCCGTCCCGGTCATCGCGGCCATCCTGACCTGCGTCGCCACCGGCCGGACCTTCGCCCCCGTCGACATCCGGCAGCCGGAGGCGCGCTGGGCCGCCCTGCTGGAGGACCTGCGCCCGGCGGTCGTTGTCACCGACCGGGCCGGAGGCGCTGCCCTCGCCCCCCACCACGGCCTCCTCACCGGCACGCGGGTCGTCGACGCCGACGCCGTCGAGCCCGGTCACTGGCGTGCGGCGGACTGGCGGGGACTCGACGTACCCGACGCGGGATACGTCTACTTCACCTCGGGCACCACCGGACGCCCCAAGGGCATCAAGGGCAGCCTCCGCGCCGTCGAGCACTTCCTCGACTGGGAGACCGCCGAATTCGGGATCACCGACGGCACCCGGGTCTCCCTGCTCACCTCACCCGGCTTCGACGCGTTCCTGCGCGACGCGCTCGTTCCGCTGCGCTCCGGTGGCAGCGTCCGGGCCGCCGGCCCCGGCACCGTACCCGTCGCCGCCACCCTCGCCGAGTGGCTGGAGAAGCAGCGGGTCGAGGTGCTGCACTGCGTGCCCACCGTCTTCCGCACCCTGCGGGCCGCCGGCCTGACCTCCGGCTCCCTGCCCCGGCTCAGAACCGTCCTGCTCGCCGGCGAGCCGGTCCGGCCCGCCGACGTGGCCTGGTGGCGCGGCCTGTTCGGTGACGACAAGGCACTGGTCAACCTCTACGGACCGTCCGAGACCACCATGACCAAGGTCTTCCGGCGCCTCGGCGCCGAGGACGCCGAGGCCGGGACGGTACCCGCGGGCCTCCCGCTGCCCGGCGTGGACGTCCGGGTCCTCGCCGCGGGCACACCCGTCACCGGCACCATCGGCGAGATCGAGATCCGCACGCCCTTTCCGCTCGGCGGCTATCTCGACGGCCGGCCCGGCGGGTTCACCGGCGCCCACGGCTACCGCACGGGCGACCTCGGCCGGCTGCGGCCCGACGGCGTCCTGGAGGTCCTCGGCCGCCGCGACCAGCAGGTCAAGGTCAACGGCGTACGCGTCGAACTGGGCGAGATCGAGGACACGCTGCGCCGCCACCCCGGGGTCCGCGACGTGTGCGCCGCAGCCGTGGCCGAGGCGGACGCCGACCCCGTCCTCGTCGCCTACGTCGTCACCGACGACTCCACGACGGACGAGGAACTGCGCGCCCACGCCGAGACCGGTCTCGTCCCCGGCTGCCGCCCCTCCCTCTACATCCGGCTCGCCGCCGTCCCCCGCACCCTGAACGGCAAGGCCGACCGCCGGGCCCTGCCGTTGCCGTCGGCCGTACGGGCCCGCGCCACCGAGGACGGGCCCAGGGACGACACGGAGGCGCGGATCGCCGGGGTGTGGTGCGAGCTGCTGCACCTGTCGGACGTCGGCCGCCACGACGACTTCACCCTGCTCGGCGGCGACTCCCTGGCCATCGCCCGTCTGCTGGACCGGCTGCGCTCGCTGTTCGGCGTGGACGTCTCCCTGCGGACCTTCGTCGACGACCCCACCGTTTCCGGTCTCGCCGCCGCCGTGACCTCCCGGAGCAGCCGATGAGCCCCGCCACCGTACCGCTCAGGCCCGAACGCGGCCGCGCGCCGCTCTCCTACGCCCAGCGCTCGATCTGGCGCGCCGAGCAACTGGTCCCCGGCAGCGCCCTGCACAACGAGACCGCCGCGTTCCGCCTCGACGGCCCCGTGGACGCCGACGCCCTGGAACGGGCCCTGACCGCCCTCGGCGCCCGCCACGAGGCGATGCGCTGCGCCGTCGTGGCGGACGCCGACGGTGAACCGTGGCAGCACTTCGCGGACCGCGTCCGGCCCGCGGTCGAGCTGACCGACCTCGCTCACCTGCCCGAGCGGCGGCGCGAGGAACGCCTCGCGGAACTCGTCGCCCGGGCGGTGGCGGCGCCGTTCGACCCGGCCCGGCCGCCGCTGATGCGCACCTGCCTGTACCGGCTGGGCGAGGACCGGCACCTGCTGCTCTTCGTCGCCCACCACATCGTCGTCGACGCCTGGGCGTTCGGAGTCTTCCTCGAGGAGCTCGCCGCCCAGTACGCCGCCGAGACCGGCGGCCCGTCCGTCGAAGGAGCGGCCCCCGGCCGCGACTTCGGGGACTACGCGGCCTGGCAGCGCAGCGACCCCGCCGCCGCGCACGGCCTCGACCACTGGCGCGAGCGGCTCGGCGGGGAACTCCCGGTGCTGCGCCTGCCCACCGACGGACCCGGCGCCCACGGCCCGGCCGACGCCATCGCCGGAGCCGTCCACCGCTTCGTCATCCCCGCCGACGTCGTCGCCCGGCTCGCCTCCGTGGCCCGGACCCGGCTCGCGACCCTGCCCGCCGCCGTGCTCACCGCGTTCTGCGCCGTCGCCCAGCGCTACACGGGCCAGGACGATCTCGTCGTCGGCATGCCCGTCGCGACCCGCAACCGACCCGCCCTGGGCGCCATGATCGGCCCGCTGCTCAACATCGTGGCCCACCGCGTCGATCTCTCCGGTGATCCCGCCTTCGACGAAGCCCTGAGCCGCACCCGGCAGCACCTCAAGAGCGATCTCGCGCACCGGGACACCCCGTTCGACCTGGTCGTCGAGGATCTCGCCCCGAAGAGCGGAGGCCGGTCCTCGCTCTTCCAGCTCATGTACGCCTTCCACAGCGGACCGACCACCACCCTGCGCCTGCCGGGCGTCGAGACCACGCCCGCCCCGGCGCACAGCGGCACCGCGAAGTACGACCTCTCGCTGTTCCTGCGGCCCAGGCCGTCCGGAGACCTCGACGCCGAGCTGGAGTACCGCACCGCGCTGCTCTCCCCGCAGACCGTCCAGGGCATCGCGGAGGGTCTGCTGTGTCTGCTGGAGGCAGCCGTCGCGGAGCCCGGCCGACGCCTCTGCGAGCTGCCCGTCATGACGGCCGCGCAGAGCCGGCGCGTCCTGACGGGGTTCAACGCCTCCGACCGGACCCGGCCCGACTGGTCCACCGTCCCCGAGGCGCTGCGCGCCCAGGCGGTCCGGTCCGCAGACGCGCCCGCCGTCGTCCACGGCGACGAGACCCTCACCCGCGCGGAGCTGGACGCCGCCGCCGACCGCGTCGCCGCGCGCCTGACCGCCCGCTGCTCCGTCCGGCCCGGCGACCGGGTCGCGCTGCTGGTGCCGCGCGACGCCGGGCTCGTCCCGCTCGTCGTCGGACTGTGGCGGGCCGGAGCCGTCCTCGTCCCGCTCGACGAGACCATGCCCGACGAACGCATGCGATACGTCCTGGAGGACAGCGGGGCCCGGCTGATCGTCACCGGGCCGGCCGCCCACGCGACGTCGGCCCACGCCGTGCCGAGCGCGGACGCGGCGGAACTGCTGGCCGTGGCCTCCGGCGACGACGACCCCGCGACCGTGGTGCCCGTCCCGTTCCCGGACGGCCCCGCCGCCGACTCGCTCGCCTATCTGATGTACACCTCCGGCTCCACCGGCCGGCCGAAGGGCGTGGCGGTACCGCACGACCGCGTCGCCAATCTGCTGCACAGCGTCGTCCGCGAGCCGGGCCTGCGCGAGGACGACGTCCTGGTCGCCGTCACCTCCCTCACCTTCGACATCTCGGTGCTCGAACTCTTCGCCCCGCTCGTCGCGGGGGCCCGGGTCGTGATCGCGTCGCACGCCACGGTCCGCGACCCGGACGGGCTCGGCACCCTGCTGAACCGTGCCGGCGCCACCGTCATGCAGGCCACGCCCTCCCTGTGGCGCGCCCTGCTCGACGGAGGCTGGCCGGGCCGGGAAACGCTGCGGGTGCTCAGTGGCGGCGAGCCCCTCGACCCCGCGCTGGCCGAGCGGCTCCTGGACCGGTGTGCCGAACTGTGGAACCTGTACGGCCCCACCGAGACCACCATCTGGTCGACGGCCGGGCGCGTCCTGCCGGGGGAGCCGGTCACCGCCGGGCTTCCCGTGGCCCGCACCTACTGCCACATCCTCGACCGGCACGGCCGGCCGGTACCCGTCGGCGCCACCGGTGAACTGGTCATCGGAGGGGCGGGGGTCACCGCCGGCTACTGGAACCGGCCCGATCTCACGGCCGCCGCGTTCGTCCCCGACCCGGTGGGCGCGGACCCGCTGGGCCGCGACGACGCCCCGGTCTACCGGACCGGCGACCTGGCACGCTATCTGCCGGACGGCCGGATCGTCGTACTCGGCCGGGCCGACCAGCAGGTCAAGATCCTCGGCCACCGTGTCGAACTCGGTGAGATCGAGGCCCTGCTGACGCGCCACCCGAGGGTGCGGGCCGCCGCCGTCGTGGTCGACGGGGAACGCCCCGTGACGCCCCGGCTGGTCGCGTTCGTCGTGCCCGAGCACCCCGCCGGGGACACGAACGCCCTCGGCGCGGAACTCCGCCGGCACCTGCGTACCCTGCTCCCGCCCGCGGTCGTGCCCTCCGTCGTCGCCCCGCTCGACGAGCTTCCGCTCAACACCAGCGGCAAGGTGGACCGCCCCGCCCTGACCGCAGCGGCCCGCGCCCTCTCCGACACGGCGGCCACCGCCGAACGGGTCGGGCCCGCCACCGACGCCGAACGAACCGTCATCGCCCTCTGGACCGACCTGCTGGGCATGGCCCCCGGCACGCCGGGGGTCACCGACGACTTCTTCCTCTCCGGGGGCAACTCCATCGTCGCCACCCGGCTGCTCGGCCGTGTCCGCGACGCACTCGGACACGCGCCGTCCCTCGCGGACTTCTACGCCGACCCCACCCCGCGCGGCCTGGCCACCCGACCGCCGGCCGGGACGGAGCCGGCCGGGACCCCGCAGGCGTCCCCGGCCCCGGCCCCCGCGCCGGAAGCCCCCGTGCCCCTGACCGACCAGCAGCGGCAACTGTGGCTCACCCAGCGCCTCGCGCCCGAGTCCGCCGCGTACAACCTGGCGGCGGCCGTGCGTCTCGACCGCCCGGTCGACACCGACGCCCTCACCCGGGCCCTGCGCGAACTCGTCACCCGCCACCCGGTGCTGGCGACCCGCTGCCACCTCGCCGACGAGGGCCCCGTCCTCGTCCGCCTGCCCGCCGACTCCGTCCGCCTCACCGTGCTCGACGCGCCGGAAGGGACCGGCGGCAGCGACACCACCCGGGCGTGGCTGGACTCCGTCACCGCCGGTGAAGCCGTACGCCCCTTCGACCTGGCCGAAGGACCGCTGCTGCGGGTCACCCTTCTGCGCGCCGCCGGCACCTCCGTCCTGCTGTTCACCGCCCATCACATCGCCGTCGACGGCTGGTCGATCACCGTGGCCGTCCGCGAACTCGCGGCGCTGCACGCCCTGCACACCGGAGCGGGAACCCCGCTGCCGCCCCCAGCCCGGGAGTTCCTCGGGTACGCCGCCGCCGCGGCCGGCCCCGCCGCCGTGGCGCTCCGCGACGCGCAGCTCGCCTACTGGCGCACCCGCCTGGACGGCCACCCCGGGGTCCTCGACCTGCCGGCCGACCCCGACGCCGGTGCGTGGCCGCCGGGGGGCGGGGAGACCGTGCCCGTCGTCCTGCCGCCGGCCCTCACCGCCCGGCTGCGGGCCACCGCCGCCCGGCTGCGTGTCACCCCCTTCTCCGTGCTGCTCACCGTCTACGCGTCCCTGCTGGGCCGCTGGGCCGGCACCGACGACGTCATCGTCGGCGTGCCCGTCGCCAACCGGGGTGCGCCGGAGCTGGAGGGCCTGGTCGGTTCCCTCGTCAACAGCCTGCCGGTCCGCGTCGACCTCACCGGGAGCCAGTCGTTCGCGGAGCTCACCCGCCGGACGGGACGGCGGCTCGCCGCCGACCTCGACCGGCCGCTGGTACCGCTCGACCGGCTCGTGGACGACCTCGGCGTGGTGCGCGACCCCGGGCGGCCCGCCCTCGCCCAGGCCACTTTCGTGCTCCAGGAGGCACTGCCGGAGTCGATCCGGCTCGGCGAAGCCACCGGAGAGCTGCGGCCCGTTCCGACCCGCACCGCCAAGTACGACCTGACCCTCGCCCTGGAGGAGCACGCCGACCGTATGGAGGGCGTGCTGGAGTACGCCTCCGGAAGGTTCACCCGGGCGTCGGCGGCCCGCTTCGGACGCCACCTGGAGACCCTGCTGAGCGCGGCGCTCGACGACCCCGACGCCGATGCCGCGCTCGCCCCGCTCGACCCGGCGGGCGAGGAGACACCGTCGCCCCGGCCGGCCCGTCCCGCCGGCGCCGCGCGCGCGGAGTACGCCGGTCCCGTCCACGAACTGTTCCGCGCACAGGCGGCGGAGCGGCCCGACGCGGTCGCCGTCCGTCATGACGGACAGAGCGTCACCTACGCGGGACTCGACGCCTGGAGCGACCGGATCGCCGCGCGGCTGCTCCGCCTCGGCGCGGCGCCGGGCCGGTTCGTCTCCGTCCTGCTGCCCACCGGCACGGCGCAGACAGCGGCGGTCCTGGCCGTGGCCAAGACGGGGGCCGCCTTCGCCGTCCTCGACCCCGAGAGCCCCGAACTGCGGCTGCGGGCCGTGCTCGCGGACGCCGAGCCGCTGTGCGTGCTGGCCGACGAGCGCTGCCTGGCCGGCCTGCCCGGACTGTGGGACCGCCCGGCCGGCCGCTTCGCCGGCGTGCCCGTCGAGCCGCTCCCGTCCGGTGCGCAGGACACCGGTGCGCATCCGCCGGTACCCTCCGCGGCGGTCACCGGAGACGACGCCCTCTGCCTGGTGTACACCTCCGGATCCACCGGGACCCCCAAGGGCATCGCACTGCCGCACGCGGCGCTCACGCAGTTCGCCGACTGGCAGGGAGAACGTTTCGGCATCGGCCTCCACAGCCGCGTCGCCCAGTGGGCGCCGTTCACCTACGACGCCGCCTACACGGAGGTGTTCGCGGCCCTCTGCCACGGCGCGACCCTGTGCGTACCCCCGGACGAGACCCGCCGGGACCCGGTGGCCATGGCCGCCTGGCTCGCGGCCGAGCGGATCACCCAGATCCAGACCGTGCCCGGCTTCTTCGCCGTGCTCACCGAGGCGCTGGACCGAGGCGGGGCCGAACTGCCCCATCTGGAACACGTCCTCCTCGCGGGCGAGGTACTGCCGCCCTCGCTCGCCGCCGCCTGGGCCGACCGGACCGTCCGGCCCCGGCTGCACAACCTCTACGGGCCCACCGAGTGTGTACTCGCCACCCACCGCGAACTGGCGCCGGGGGAGGAGTTCACGCCCTCCGTGCCCATCGGCCGGCCCATCGCGGGCCGGGAGGCCCTCGTGCTCGACCACCGCGGCCGGCCCTGCCCGGTCGGCGTGGTGGGTGAGATCCACCTGCGCAGCGACTTCCTCGCCGGTGCCTACCACCGCAGGCCCGACGAGAGCGCCAAGGCCTACGTACCCGACCCGTGGCGGCCCGGCGGCACGCTGTACCGCACCGGGGACCTCGGCCGGTTCCTGCCCGACGGCGAACTCGCCTTCACCGGCCGCACCGGCAGCCTGGTGAAGATCCGCGGCAACCGCGTCGAACTGGAGGAGATCGAGGCACTCCTGCAGACCCACCCGTCGGTCCGCGAGGCCGCCGCGGCCCTGCACGGCACCCCCGCCGCACCGCGGCTCCTCGGATACGCGGTCGCGGACGGCGCCGTCACCGGGGACGACCTCCGCGCCCACCTCGCCGAACGGCTGCCCGCCTCGGTCGTGCCCGAGAGCGTCGTGCTGCTGGACGCGCTGCCCCGCACCCGCACCAACAAGCGGGACCGCGCCCGGCTCCCCGCCCCGTCCACGAACGTCCCGGACACCGCGGCACCGCCACGCGAAGGGCCCGAGCAACTCGTCGCCGAGGCGTGGCGGCTGGTGCTGGGCACCGACCGGCCCGTCGGCCGCCACACCAACTTCTTCGAAGCGGGCGGCAACTCACTGCTGGCGGCCCGGCTCCAGCTGGACCTCGGCCGCCGCCTGGGCCGAGAGGTGAGGCTGGTGGACATCTTCGCCCGGCCCACGATCGCCGAGTTCGTCGCCGGCCTGCGGACCGACACGGCGGACGGAGCGCCGCACGCCCCCCGCCACGGCGGGCCCGCCACTCCCGTCGACGACGTCGCCGCGCGCGCCGGACGCCGACGGGCCGCCGTCCGGGCCCGGGCCCGCGACCGGGCCGACCACCTCGACATACCGACAGGGAGAGACTGACATGGACGTGCAGAGCGTGATGACGGAGCTGCGGAACGCGGTGGGCTCCGAAGGACTCGACCGGGTCGAGGAGTGCCTGGCCATCCTGGTCGGCGAGCGGACGCCCGCATACCTCCACGACGACCAGGAACCCACCCGCCTCTTCTTCCCCGGGATCAGCGCCCTTCCGTGGCACGACACCGCGGCACAGCCCTGGACGGCCGGCATGGAGGCCGCCTACGAGGACATCAAGGCGGAGTTCCTCGCCCTGCGCGAGGCGGAGGCCCGGTTCGCCCCCTACGAGGACCTCTACACCAAGGAACTCGGCTGGCAGGGCTGGGACACCTACCAGATCTACCGCGACGGCGCCTGGCGCGACGAGGCCCGGGAGCGCTGCCCGAAGACCTGCGAGGCGCTCGGGGCGACCCCGCACGGCCCGCGCGACGGCATGTTCACCGTCCTGAACCCCGGTGTCCACATCACGCCGCACACGGGCGGCGTGAACCTGCTGCTCACCGCCCACCTGCCGCTGATCGTCCCGCCGGGCTGCGCCATCAAGGTCGGCGACGACGAGCGGGGCTGGGAGGAGGGCAAGGTCATCCTCTTCGACGACAGCTTCATCCACGAGGCGTGGAACCGGGGCACCCAGCAGCGCGCCGTCCTGCTGTGGGACGTCTGGCACCCGGAGCTCACCGCCACCGAAGTCCGGGCCCTCGAACACCTGATGCCCCGCTTCCAGCGCTACCTGATGGCGGTCTGACCCCCGGCCGGACCACGCCGCCACCCCCACTCGCCCGCCGACACGCAGGGCCGCACCGAGCCACCAACGGAGAACATCTTGAACGCACAGCCGGGTCAGCCGGATTGGGACGACCGGGTCGACACCGACGGCCGGATCGCCGTCGTCGGCATGGCGGGGCGGTTTCCCGGAGCGGAGTCGCCCGACGAACTGTGGGACCTGCTGGAGACCGGGACCGAGGCGATCTCCCGGTTCACCGCGGAGGAACTGCGCGCATCCGGTGTCTCCGAGGCCGACGCGGCGGCCCCCGGCTACGTGGCCGCCAAGGGCGTCCTGCCGGACATCGCCGGTTTCGACTCCCACCTCTTCGGCTACAACGCCCTGGAGGCCTCGGTCATCGATCCCCAGCAGCGGATCTTCCTCGAATGCGCGTGGGCGGCGCTGGAGGATGCCGGCTGCGACCCGGACCGGGCCCCGGGGCCCGTCGCGGTCTACGCCGGGTCCCTGCTGAGCACGTATCTGATCCACAATCTGCTGCCCCGCACCGATCTGCGCGCCAAGCTGGGCGTCCCCCTGCTCTTCCAGGGAAACCAGCCCGACCAACTGGCCAGTCGCGCCGCGTACAAGCTGAACCTGCGTGGACCGGCCGTCAGCGTCCAGACCGCCTGCTCGACCTCCCTCGTCGCGGTGCACATGGCCGCGCAGAGCCTGCTCACGCAGGAGTGCGATCTCGCCCTCGCGGGCGGTGTCACCGTCACCGTGCCGCACCGCTCCGGCTACCTGCCCGTCGACGGGGGCATCGAGTCGGCCGACGGCCACTGCCGCCCCTACGGCGCCGGCGCCAACGGCACGGTGTTCGGTAACGGCGCGGGTGTCGTCGTGCTCAAGCGGCTGTCCGACGCCCTCGCCGACGGCGACCGCGTCCACGCGGTGATCCTCGGCTCGGCCGTCAACAACGACGGTGCCGCGAAGGCGGGTTACACCGCTCCCGGCGTCGCCGGCCAGGTGGCCGTGATCCGCGAGGCGCTGTCCGTCGCCAACGTGTCACCGCGCTCCATCGGTTACGTGGAGGGCCACGGCACGGGCACGGCGCTCGGCGACCCGATCGAGGTCGAGGCGCTCACCACCGCCTACCGGGCCGCCGACCCCGGCACGGACGCGACTCCCTGGTGCGCGCTCGGCTCGGTGAAGTCCCGCGTCGGCCATCTGGACACCGCGGCCGGCATCACCGGCTTCATCAGCGCCGTCCAGGCCCTGCGCCACGGCCGGATCCCCGCCACCCTGCACGCCGACGGCGACGCCCCGGCCCCCGCCCTCACCTCCACACCGTTCTTCGTGCCCGACCGCCCCACCGCGTGGCCGGCCGGCGACGGCCCCCGCCGCGCGGCCGTCAGCGCGTTCGGCATCGGCGGCACCAACGCCCACGTCGTGCTGGAGGCCGCGCCGCACCCCGCCGGCCGGCCCGGCGACGGGCACGGCACGCCGGAGAGCGCCGCCCTCCCGGTCGCGCTGCCGTTGTCGGCCCGTACCTCGACCGCCCTGGACGCCGCCGCCGAGCGGCTCGCCGCACATCTCGAGGCGCATCCGGACGTGCCGCTCGCGGACGTCGCCCGCACCCTGCGCGCGGGACGGCGCCGCCTGGACCACCGCAGGGTCGTCCTCGCCCGCGACACCGCCGAAGCCGTCACCGCGCTGCGCACCGGCGGGCGCCGCGACTCCGTGCGCACCCGCACCGACCGCGTCGACGCGCCCGTGGCGTTCCTGCTGCCCGGCCAGGGCACCCAGCTGCCGGGTATGGCGACGGGCCTGTACGACGCGCACCCGGTCTTCCGGGCCGCGCTGGACGAGTGCGCCGACATCCTCCGGCCGCACCTCGGACAGGACCTGACCGCCCTGCTGCGCTCCGGGGACCAGGAGGAACTGCGGCGTACGTCCCTGCTGCAGCCCGCCGTCGTCGCCATCGGGCACGCGCTCGCCCGCCTGTGGCGACACTGGGGTGTACGCCCGACGGCCCTGCTCGGACACAGCCTCGGCGAGTTCACCGCCGCCGCCCTGTCCGGCGTCTTCGAGCTGCCCGATGCCCTGCGGCTGGCCGCGGTGCGCGGTCGGCTCATGGAGGACACGGCGGCCGGGGCCATGCTCGCGGTGCCGCTCGCAGAGGCCGGCGCCACCGAGGCGGCCGCCCGGTACGGGCTCGACCTCGCCGCGGTCAACGGCTCGGCGGCGACCGTGCTGTCGGGCCCGCTCGACGCGGTCGACCGGGCCCACACCGACCTCGAAGGGCGCGGTGTGCGCCCGCTGCGGCTGCCGGTCGACCGGGCGTTCCACAGCGCCCTGTGCGAGGAGTCCGCCGCGCGCTTCGCCGAGGAGGTCGCGGGCACCGCACGCCATGAGCCCGCAGTGCCGTTCGTCTCCGGCGTGACCGGTGAGTGGATCACCGCGGAACTGGCCACCGACCCCGCCTACTGGGCCCGCCAGATGCGCGAGCCGGTCCGCTTCGACCGGGGTCTCGACACCCTGGCCGCGCTGGACGACGGTCTCGTCCTGGTGGAGAACGGCCCCGGCAGCGTCCTCACCGACCTGGTGCGCTCGGTCCGTTCCGGCGCCGGCGAGACGCGGCTCGCCCCGCCGCCGCTGCCCTCCCGGAGCCGCCGCGGCCCCGAGGACGAGCCCGCCGGCGCGGCCCTGTCCCTGGCCGGGCTGTGGGCCCACGGCGCCCGCGTCGAGTGGGAGCCCGCGGCTCCCGGCGCACGGGTGACCGGTCTGCCCGGCTACCCCTTCGAGCGCCGGCACCACTGGATCGAACCCCTCACCGAGGCCCTGCCCGCCGCACCCGCTTCCGAGGCCGCGGGCCTCGCACCGCGGGAGGCGGCCGAGGCCGTGCACGCCACCCATGTCTGGCGTCGCGCGGACGCCGCCGGCGAGACCGCCGAGCGGCTCACCGGCCGGCGCCGGACCTGGCTCGTCCTGATGGACCCGGACGGCGCGGCCCAGCCCGTCGTGGACCTGCTCACCGCACGCGGACAGATCGTCACGGTCGTGCAGCCCGGCACCGGGTACCGACGCGTCCGGCGCGGCGTCTACGAACTCGATCCGGCCGACCCGGCCCAGTACAGCAAGCTCTTCGCCGACCTGCGGGCACTGGTGCGCACCCCCACCGCGGTGCTCTACGCCTGGGGCCTGAGCACCGGTCAGGGCACCGCGGCCGCCGGCCCCGACGAGACCGCCTGCTACTTCGGGCTCGTGCGACTCGCCCGCGCCATGGCCGACGAGAGCGTCGTCAACGAGGTGCGCCTCGGCGTCCTTACCCGCGGCGCGTTCCGCACCACCGCGGGGGAACGCCCCGATCCCGCGGCCGCGATGCTCAGCGGCCCCGTCCAGGTCCTCCCGGAGGAGTACGCCAACCTGCGCTGCTCCCAGGTCGACCTGGCGGCCGGGGACGCGCTGGACGCGTCCTGCGCCGAAGCCGTGCTGAACGCCGTGCTGGCCGCGCCCGCCCGGCTCCTCGCCCTGCGCGGCGGTGACCTGCTCACCCGTGCCGTCGAGGCCGTCGAGCGTCCCGGCCCCGACACCGCCACCCGCCTCCCGGCGGCCGGCACCTGGGTCATCACCGGAGGCCTCGGCGGTATCGGCCGGACCCTCGCCACCCGCCTGGCACGCTTCCCCGGCACCCGGCTGGCCCTGCTGAGCCGGCACACCCCCGACGGCGACGACGGCGGACCGGCCGCCGCACTGCTGCGCGAACTGCGCGCGTCCGGGACCGAGGTCCTCGCGCTGCGGGCCGACGTCACCGACGCCGGTTCCCTGAGCACCGCCCTGGACGAGGTCCGCGCCGCCTTCGGCACCATCGACGGCGTCGTGCACGCGGCCGGTGTGCCCGGTGGCGGCTCCGTCGCCCTGCGCGACGACCAGGACGCGCGCGCCGTGTTCGGCCCCAAGGTGACGGGCACGCGGAACCTTCTCGCCGCCCTGCGCCCCGACGAGGCGCGGGTCCTCCTCGTCTGCTCCTCGCTCGCCACCGTCGTACCCACCTACGGTCAGGCGGACTACGCGGCGGCCAACGCCTACCTCGCCGCGGCGGCGGAGGCCGAGGCGGCCCACGGGGTCCGGCACGCCGTCGCCGTCGACTGGGACATGTGGGCCGAGGTCGGGATGGCCAGCGAGGCCGAAGTGCCCGCCGACCTCCAGGCGTTCCAGGAGCGCATGCTCGCCGGGGCCCTCACGCCCGAGCAGGGCGCGCGCGCCTTCGCGGCCCTGCTGGACGCGCCCGCCGGCCGGGTGGTGGTGGCCCGCTCCTCGGCCTCCGTCACGGACGGAACCCTCCGGCTCGCGGACGAACCCGCCGCGGTACGGCCCGCGGCCGTGGCCCTGCCCCGCCCCGACCTGGCCACCGCCTACGTGGCACCGCGCACCCCGACGGAGGAGAGGCTCGCCGAGATCTACGGCGAGATGCTCGGCATCGACCGGGTCGGCGTCCACGACGACTTCCTCGGGCTGGGCGGACACTCCCTCCTCGCCGCGCAGATCGTGGCCCGGCTGCGGGCCGAGTTCGAAATCGACGTACCCGCCCGGGCGTTCTTCGACGGCGGCACCGTCGCCGACCTCGCCGAGCTGATCGAGGAACAGATCCTCGCCGAACTGGAGAACCAGTGACCAAGCCCACCGACCGGGAAGAGCGTCTCGCCCGGCTCACCCCTGAACGGCGGGCCGCTTTCGAGGCCCGCCTCCGAGGCCGTGCCGCCGACGCGGCCCCGGCACCCGCCACCCCCGGCACGGCCGCCGGCGCCACCGCTGCGGAACCGATCCGTCCCGTGGAGGGCCCTGCCCCGCTCTCCTTCGGGCAGGAGCGGCTGTGGTTCCTGGACCAGCTCACGCCGGGTCTCGGCGTCCACAACGAGTACGTGGCGCTGCTCCTCACCGGCCGGCTCGACCTCGACGCGCTCGACGCGGCGCTCACCGGACTCGTCGACCGCCACCAGGCCCTGCGCACCGTCGTCGACCCCGCGGACGGCACCCCGGTGCAGCGTGTGCTGCCCACGCCGGACACCGTCCTGCGGGTCGTGGACGCCGGACCCGAGGCCGACCCGGCCGCGGAGCCGGGACAGGACGGCCTGCTGCCCTCCGAACGGGCCCTGGCCGAGGAGGAGGCCGCGCGCCCCTTCGACCCGGAGAACGGTCCGCTGTTCCGCGCCCTGCTGATCAGGTCCGCGTCCGACCGGGCCCTGCTGGTCGTGGTCAACCACCACATGGTCGGCGACGCCTGGTCCAGGGCCGTGCTCGTGGACGACCTGTGCGCCGGCTACCGCGCGCGCCTCGACGGCACGCCGGCCACCGACCGGCCGCTGCCCGTCCAGTACGCCGACTGGGCCGCCTGGCAGCGCCGCGAACTCACCGACGAGCACCTGGCAGGTCAACTGACCTACTGGCGTGAACGCCTGGCCGACGCCCCGCCGCTGCTCGACCTCGCCACCGATCGCCCGCGTCCCGCGGCCCCCACCCACCGCGGCGGCCGCGTCCGCTTCACGCTCGACCCCCGCCTCAGCGAGGCCGTGGAGAACGCCGCCCGGGAGGCCAGGGCCACCCCCTTCATGGTGACCCTCGCCGCCTGGCAGGCCGTCCTGATGCGGCACTCCGGACAGGAGGACGTCGTCGTCGGCGTGCCGACGGCCGGCCGTGACCGGCCGGAACTGGCCTCCCTGACCGGCATGTTCGTCAACAGCCTGGTCCTGCGGGCCGACCTGTCCGGCGACCCCGCGTTCGGGGAGCTGCTCTCCCGGGTCAGGGAAGCCTCCCTGGGCGCACTGGCGCACGCCCAGGTCCCCTTCGAACGGCTCGTGCGCGAACTGAGCCCGGACCGCGCCATCGGCCACGCGCCGCTCTACCAGGTCCAGTTCGGCTACCGGAACGTCCCCGAGCGTGAACTCGCCCTGCCCGGCGTCGAGGTGCGGATCGCCGACCTCGACAACGGACTGTGCCGCACCGACCTCAGCCTCGAGCTGGCCCGGCGGGGCGATGTGACCGAGGGCATCTGCGAGTACAGCCGCGACCTGTTCGACGAGGACACCGCGCGCGCCCTCACCGACGCGCTGGAACGGGTGCTGCGCCGTGCCACGGCCGACCCGGGCCTGCGGCTGTCGGAACTCCTGGCCCTCACCCCCGCCGAACAGGCCCTGCTCGAAGCGTCCGGCGACGGCGGACCACTGCCCGAGGGCACCGTGGACGTGCTCACCGCCTTCGCCGCGGCCAGCGGCGACCACCCGGACGCCGAGGCCGTCGTCTGCGCCGGCACCTCGCTCACCTTCCGCGAACTCCACGCTCGTGCCGCGGACATCGCCGCACGACTGCGGGCCGCGGGCGTCCGGCCGGGCGACCGGGTCGGCGTCGGCATCCGCCGGTGTGCGGACCTCCCCGCCGCGCTGCTCAGTGTGCTCATGACGGGGGCGGCCTACCTGCCGCTCGACCCCGACTACCCGCAGCAGCGACTGCGGTACGTGTGCGAGGACGCGACGCCCACCGCCGTCCTCGTCCACACCGCCACCCGGGAGACGTTCGCCGCCGCCGGCATCGTCCCGGAAGGCGTGTCCCTGGTCGACATCGACGCGCCCGCCGACCACGCCGGCGCGGCCGATGACGCCGCACCGGCCGCCGACCCCGGCGCACCGGCGTACGTCATCCACACCTCCGGCTCCACCGGCAAGCCGAAGGGAGTGGTGGTCCTCCACCGCAACCTCACGGCGTTCCTGGCCGCCATGGACCGGGTCGTCGACACCGGCGGCGCAGACGTCACCTGGCTCGCCGTCACCAGCGTCTCCTTCGACATCTCGGTGCTCGAACTGCTGTGGACGGTCAGCCGAGGCCACCGCGTGGTCCTCACCCCGGACGGCGGCGGCACCACCGCTCACGTGTCCGCGTCCGCGCCGGACCGGCCCGAAGGCGCAGCGGCCACACCCGATTTCAGCCTCTTCTACTTCGCCAGCGGCTCCGGCCTGACCGGACCGGAGCAGTACCGGCTGCTGATGGACGGCGCCCGCTTCGGCGACGAGCACGGCTTCAGCGCCGTATGGCTCCCGGAGCGGCACTTCCACGCCTTCGGCGGCTCGTTCCCCGCGCCGTCCGTGCTCGCCGCCGCCGTGGCCACCGTCACCCGGCGCATCGGCATCCGTGCCGGCAGCGTCGTCATGCCCCTCCACCACCCGGTCCGGGTGGCTGAGGAGTGGTCGGTCGTCGACAACCTCTCCGCCGGCCGTGTCGGGCTGTCCTTCGCCTCGGGCTGGCACATGGACGACTTCGTCCTCGCCAAGGACGCCTACGAGGACCGGCAGGCCCGCACCCTGGAGGGGCTCGACGAGGTCCGCAGACTGTGGCGAGGCGAGCAGGTGGCCTTCGAAGGCCCCCGCGACCGGACCGTCGAGGTCGGCGTACTGCCCCGCCCCGTCCAGGCCGAACTGCCGGTGTGGCTCACCTCCTCGGGCAACCCCGAGACGTGCCGCAGTGCGGGCGAGGCCGGTGCGCGGCTGCTGACCCACCTGCTCGGCCAGAGCGTCGAGGAACTCGCCGAGCGCATCGCGGTGTACCGGGAGGCGTGGCAGCGCGCCGGGCACCCGGGCGAGCCCCACGTCACCCTGATGCTGCACACCTTCATCGGAGGCGACGCCCAGGACGTCCGCACGCACGCCTGGCAGCCGTTCCGCGACTACCTGCGCTCCTCCGTCGGTCTGATCGAGAACCTGGCCCGCGCCATGGGCGTCGACATCACGGCCGACGACTTCACCGAGGACGACCAGGAAGCCCTCCTCGACCACGCCTGCGCCCGCTACCTGGCGGACAGCTCGCTCATCGGCACGGTCGAGGACCGGCTGCCCCTGGTGCGCCGGCTCACCGAGGCCGGCGTGGACGAGATCGCCTGCCTCCTCGACTTCGGCGTCGACGTGCAGGCCGCGCTCGGGGCCCTGCCCGCACTGGCCGACCTCAGGAGCCGGGCCGCGACGGCCGCCGTCGGCGCGCCTCGCGAGGCCACCGCGCTCACCGAGCTGATCCGCACGCACGGCGTCAGCCACCTCCAGTGCACCCCCTCGCACGCCCGCGCGCTCCTCGAGGAGGCGGACACCGCCGCCCTC
Source organism: Streptomyces sp. NPDC002386 (assembly GCF_053593175.1). Classification (NCBI taxonomy): domain Bacteria; kingdom Bacillati; phylum Actinomycetota; class Actinomycetes; order Kitasatosporales; family Streptomycetaceae; genus Streptomyces; species Streptomyces sp. NPDC002386. The sequence continues at coordinate 85,676 of NZ_JBSFBX010000018.1, read as the reverse complement.
GGCGGACTGCGGCAACTGCTCCTCGGCGGCGAGCCCCTCGACGCAGAACTCGTCCACGGACTCGCGAAGCACGTGCGCGGCACGATCCGGAACATGTACGGCCCGACCGAGACCACCGTGTGGTCCACCACGGACCTCGTCGACCCGACGGCGGGAACGGTCACCATCGGACGGCCCGTCGCCGGCACCACGGTCCGCGTGCTCGACCCGCACGGACGGCGCGTCCCCGTCGGTGTTCCGGGAGAGCTGTACATCGGCGGCGCCGGCGTGACCGCCGGATACCTGGACCGCCCCGAGCTCACCGCCGGACGGTTCGTCGCTCCGCCCGGCGCTCCCGACCAGGCCGCCCCCGGGGAACGGCTCTACCGCACGGGCGACATCGTCCGCGTACGCCGCGACGGACGGATCGACTACCTGTCCCGCAACGACCACCAGCTGAAGATCCGCGGCTTCCGGGTCGAGGCGGGCGAGGTCGAGGCCGCTCTCGCCGCCCTGCCGGCGGTCCGCCAGTGCGTCGTCACGGGCCACGGCCTCGGCACGGCCGCCGCCGCACTCGCCGCCTACCTCGTGCCCGCCTCCCCCGAAGAACCGCCGACCCCGGCCGAGCTGCGCGCCGAACTCGCGCGCCGGCTGCCGCCGTTCCTCGTCCCGTCCCACTTCGTCCTGCTCGACGCGCTGCCGCTGACCAGCAACGGCAAGGTGGACCGCGGGGCGCTGCCCGCCCCCGGCCCGGGGAGGAGCGCCACCGGGGAGTTCACCGCACCGACCACCCCGGCCGAGGAGCTCATCGCGGCCGTGTGGCGCGACGCCCTGCGGGTCGACCGCGTCGGCGTCCACGACGACTTCTTCGAACTCGGCGGCCACTCCCTGCTGGCCACCCAGGTCGTCGCAGGAATCCGGCGCGCGCTGGGTGTCCGGCTTCCGCTGCGCACCTTGTTCGAGGCGCCCACGGTCGCCGCGCTCGCCCGCGCCGTGGAAGGACCCGGCGGGGCGGAGGCGGAACCGGCGGAGCCCTCCACGCCGGCCCTGCTCACCCCCGACCAGGAGCACCGGCACGATCCGTTCCCGCTGACCGACGTGCAGCGCGCCTACTGGATCGGCCGCAGCGGCAGCGTGGGCGGCGACGTCTCCTGCCACCTGTACGTCGAACTCGATGTCGACGACGTCGACCTGCCCCGGCTCGAGCGGTCGTGGCATGCGCTGGTGCGGCGGCACGACGCCCTGCGCATCGTGGTGGACGAGGACGGCGCGCAGCGCATCCTGGCGGACGTCCCCGACTACCGCATCGAGGTGGAGGACCTGCGCGGTCTGGACGAAGCCGGGCGCGGCAGCCGTCTGGAAGCGACCCGCCGGGCGATGTCCCACCAGGTGCTGCCCTCCGAGACGTGGCCGCTGTTCGACGTCCGGGCCAGCCGCACCGGGGACACCGAAGCCCGGCTCCACTTCGGCATCGACACCCTGATCGCCGACGGCGGCAGCGTCCAGATCCTGCTCCGCGAACTGCTCGCCGTCTACCGCGGCGAGCTCCGGCCGAGCCCGCTCCAACTGTCCTTCCGGGACTACGTCATGGCCGAGCGGCAGCGCCGCGGCGGCCCGGAGCGCGAACGCGACCTGGCCTACTGGCGCGACCGGCTCGACACCCTGCCGCCCGCGCCCCCGCTGCCGCTGGTCCGGCGTCCCGAAGAGCTGACGGAAACCCGGTTCAGGCGCCGTGAGGCGCACCTGCCGGCGGACGTGTGGAGCCGGCTGAAGGAGCGGGCCGCCGCCGCACGGATCACCCCGTCGGCGCTCGCCCTCTCCGCGTACGCCACCGTGCTCGGCACCTGGGCGGGTACGGACCGCTTCACGCTCAACCTCACCCTGTTCAACCGGGCCGGCGACCACCCCGACCTGCCCGACCTCGTCGGGGACTTCACCGCCCTCACCATGCTGGAGGTGGACGGCGCCGCCTCCGGCGCGTTCGAGGAGCGGGCCCGCCGGATCCAGAACCGGCTCTGGGAGGACCTCGACCACCAGCTCGTCAGCGGTGTGTGGGTCGCCGGCGAACTGGCCCGCCGCCGCGGCGTCGCCGACGCCGTCATGCCCGTCGTCTTCACCAGCGAACTGGGCGCCGCGGACGCCGGTGGCACCCCGCCGGCCGGGCTGGGCGCACGGGTCGCGTACACCATCACCCAGACCCCCCAGGTCTGGCTCGACCACCAGATCGCCGAGGACGGCGGCCGGCTGCGGCTCACCTGGGACGCCGTCGAGGCGCTGTTCCCGGCCGGGGTGCTCGACGACATGTTCGCCGCGTACACGGCGCTGCTGACCTCCCTCGCGCAGGAACCCGCCGCCTGGACCGACGAGCACCGCGAAGTCCTGCCCCCCGGGCAGACCGCGCGCTACACGGCGCTCAACGACACCGCGGGGCCGCTCCCGGACGGTCTGCTGCACGAGCCGTTCCTCGACCGTGCCCGCCGGCAGCCCGACCGTGTCGCGGTCGTGTCCGGCACCGGCACGGTCACCTACGGGGAACTCGACCGGGCATCGCTCGCGGTCGCCCGCAGCCTGCACAGGGCGGGCGTGCGGTCCGGCGATCTCGTCGGCGTCCTGGCCGACCGCGGCTGGGAACAGGTCGCGTCCGCCATCGGCGTCCTGCGTGCCGGAGCCGCCTACCTGCCCCTGGACGGCGGACTGCCCGCGGCACGCGTCGCCCGCTCCCTCGAACACGCGGGAGCCGTGGTGCTGCTGGTGCCCGCCTCCCGCCCGGCCGGGGACGGAGCGCCGGCCGGCGTCACCGTCCTCCGCTTCGACGAGGCGGTCGCGGACGGCGGCGCCGCCGGTCCCGAGCACGACCCGCGGCCCTCCACCACGCCGGACGACCTGGCCTACGTGATCTACACGTCCGGGTCCACCGGCGACCCCAAGGGCGTGATGACCGATCACCGGGGCGCCCTGAACACCGTCATCGACGTCAACGACCGGTTCGAAGTGGGCGCCCAGGACCGGGTGTTCGCCCTGTCGTCCCTCGGCTTCGACCTCTCCGTGTACGACATCTTCGGCACGCTCGCCGCGGGCGCCGCCCTGGTCCTGCCGGGCCCCGGCGAGGAACGTGACCCGGTCCGCTGGGCGCGGCTCGTCGCCGAGCACGGCGTCACGGTGTGGAACTCGGTGCCCGCACTGATGGAGATGCTGCTCGCGCAGGCCGTGGGCAACCCGGCCGTGGACGTGGAGAGCCTGCGGCTGGTCATGCTCAGCGGAGACTGGATTCCCGTCGGCATGCCCGACCACATCCGGTCGGTCGCCCCGAAGGCCGAGGTCATCAGCATGGGCGGCGCCACCGAGGCGTCCATCTGGTCCGTGCTGCACCCGGTCGGCACGGTCGACCCGGAGCGGCCGAGCATCCCCTACGGCCGTCCCATGCGCAACCAGACGATGTACGTCCTCGACGACGCCTTCCGGCTCCGGCCCACCGGCGTGCCCGGCGCCCTGTACATCGGTGGCGTCGGCCTCGCCGCGGGCTACCGCAACGCGCCCGACCTCACGGCCCGGGCCTTCCCCACGCACCCCGTCACCGGGGAGCGGCTCTACCGGACCGGCGACCTGGCGCGGCTGATGCCGGACGGCGACCTGGAGTTCCTGGGCCGCGAGGACTCCCAGGTGAAGGTGCGCGGCATGCGCATCGAACTGGGCGAGATCGAGGCGGCGCTCGTGCGCACCGAAGGCGTCCGCGAGGCCGCCGCGCTCGTCGAGGGCACCGGCACGTCGGCCCGGCTGGCGGCGTACGTCGTGCCGGCCGCGCCGGCCGCCACCGCCGGTTCGGAGGGTCCCGCGCCGGCCGCCACCGCCGGCCTCGATGCCGAGCGGGTACGCAGGCTGGAGACGCGGCTGCGCCAGCCGGGGCGGCGCGGCGACCTGTCGGGACGCGAGATCACGCCGTTCGCACTGCCGTCGGACACGACGGCACTGCGCGCCGCGTCGAACGCACGCGGCGCGGCCACCGGATTCGGCACCGGCCCCGTCCCGGCCGCCGACGTGTACGCGCTGCTCACCGTCCTGGCGCGCCAGGACGACGACGGTGTGCCCCGGTACGCCTACGGATCGGCCGGGGGTCTCTATCCCGTCCAGACGTACCTGGCCGTCGCGCCCGGCGGTGTCGAGGGAATCGAGGCCGGCACCTACTACGTGGACCCGGCCGGCCCCGCCCTGGTGGCGCTGGACGGTCCGGACGGTGCCCGGCGGGCTCTGGACCCCGTGCTGTACGGGGAGTCCAACAGGCCCTTGGCCGCGCAGGCGGGGTTCGCCGTCCATCTGATCGCCCGCGACGCCGCGGTGAGGCCCGTGTACGGCGAATTCGCCGACCGGTTCGCACTGCTGGAGGCCGGGGCCATGGCCCAGCTGCTGCGCCAGCGGGCCGCGGACTGCCGGGTGGGCCTGTGTCCGATCGGTGACGTGTACGCCGAACCGCTGCACGAGGTCCTGAGCCTGGAGAGCGACCAGACGGTGCTCCACACCCTGCTCGGCGGACTCCCGGCCGGCACGGTCACGGCCACCGACGACAAGGACCGGTGGGCGGCCGGCGTGCGGGACGAACTCACCCGGCGCCTGCCGGCGTACATGGTGCCGCGCCACATACGGGTGATCGACGCGCTGCCCCTGTCGGCCAACGGCAAGGTGGACCGCAACGCGCTCACCCGGCTGGGCGGTGGCCCCGCGCTGCCCGCGCCGGCGGTGGCGCCCGTCGCCGCACCGGTCCCGGCGCGGTCGGCACCGACGGCACCGACGGCGCCGTCCGGCGGCCTTCCCGGCACCACCCTGCAACGGCTCGCGGCGCTGTGGCGAGAGGTGATGGACGGTCAGGAGATCGACGTCGACACCAACTTCTTCGACGCCGGTGCGACCTCCATCCACCTGGTGCGCGTTCAGCGACGCATCACCGAGGAGTTCGGCACGGAACTGTCGGTCGTCGCCATGTTCGACAGCCCGACCGTCCGGCGCCTCGCCGAGATGATCGAGGGCGCCGAGCCGGCCGTCCCCGCGCCCGCCCCGGCCGCCCCCGTCCCCGTGCCCGCCCCGGCCGCCCCCGCCCCCGTGCCCGCCCCGGCCACCGCCGTCACGACGGACGCGGCCCCGGCGGAGCCGCGAGACCCGGCCTCCGCCGCCGGCCGGCGCCGTCACCACGAACGACGGCGTGCGGCACGCCGCCCCGGCGAACCCGGCAGCCCGTCGGCCGGCTGAGAGAACCCCGGGGAGAGGGGCGGGGCCACGGCCCCGTCCCGCTCCCCGGACCCCGCGAACGCGGAACGCACCGCCCCTAAGGAGACAGACCGAATGACCAGCCAGGGCACGGGGAGCACCCCAGGCGCACCGGACCTGCCGGACGCCATCGCCGTGACCGGACTCGCGTGCCGGTTCCCCGGCGCACCCGACGCCGAAGCCTTCTGGGCGAACCTCGTGGCGGGCCGGGACAGCATCACCTTCCGCACCCCCGAGGAACTGGCCGCGCTCGGTGTGCCGGCCGACCGGCTGGCCGACCCGCGGTACGTGCCCGCCGGGGGAGTGCTCGACGGCATCGACGAGTTCGACGCCGAGTACTTCGGCATCACCCCGCGCGACGCCGCGCTGATGGACCCGCAGCACCGGCAGTTCCTGCAGTGCGTCGTCTCCGCGCTCGAGGACGCCGGCCAGCCCACCCGGGGCGTGGACGGCGGCATCGGCGTCTACGCGTCGGCCGGCTTCAACTCGTACCTGACCCACCATCTGCTGCCGCACGCCGCCGACCTCGCCGACCGCGCCGACGTGCAGTGGCTGGCGGCGGGCGACAAGGACTACCTGGCCACCCAGACGTCCTACCGGCTCGGCCTCACCGGCCCCAGCCTGAGTGTGCAGACCGCCTGCTCGTCGGCGCTGGTCGCCGTTCACCTGGCGGGCGAGGCGCTGCTCAGCGGAGAGTGCGACGTGGCCGTGGCCGGGGCCGTGTCGGCGGGTGTCGCCCAGGGCCTGGGCTACCTCCACGTCGAAGGCGGCATCCTGTCGCCGGACGGCCACTGCCGACCGTTCGACGCCGCCGCCGGCGGCACCGTCTTCGGCAGCGGCGTCGGCGTCGTGGTCCTCAAACGGCTCGCCGACGCCGTCGCGGACGGCGACACCGTACGCGCGATCCTGCTCGGCTCGGCGGTCAACAACGACGGCGACCGCAAGGTCGGGTTCACCGCGCCGGGCCTGGAGGGGCAGGTCCGCGTCATCGGCGCCGCGCAGTCCGTCGCCGGTGTCGGCCCCGAGGACATCTCCTGCCTGGAGGCCCACGGCACCGGTACGGCCCTCGGCGACCGCATCGAACTGGCCGCCCTCGACCGGATCTTCGCCGACGCCCCCGATCCCCGCCGGGTTCTCGGCGCGGTCAAGTCGAACGTCGGCCACCTGGACACCTGCGCGGGCATGGCCGGACTGATCAAGACGGTCCTCGCGCTCCAGCACCGCACCCTGCTGCCCACCGCACACTTCGACAGCCCCTCGCCCGGCCTCGACCGGAGCCGTTTCCGGGTGCTGACCGCCGCCGAACCCTGGACCGGCGAGGACGGCACCCGCACGGCCGGAGTGAGTTCCTTCGGCATCGGCGGCACCAACGCCCACGTCATCCTGCGGGACGCCCCGCCGGCGGCCCGTCGCGCACCGGACCCCGACACGGCCGGCGGATGGCAGGTGCTGCCGCTGTCCGCCCGCACACCCGAGGCGCTGGACCGGCTGGCCGCTCGGCTGGACAGGGCCGTAGCCGGCCCGGCCGCTCCCGAACTGGCCGACGCGGCGCACACCCTGCAGACCGGCCGCACGGCCCACCCCTGGCGCCGTGCCGTCACGGCGGCATCCGGCCGCACGGCGGCTCTCGCCACGCCCGGGCCCGCCACGGTGCGTGCCGGTGACGCGCTCGGCGGCGTCGCGCTCCTCTATCCCGGCCAGGGGGCCGGCACCCCGGGCATGGCCGCGGAACCCTACGCCGCCGAACCGGTGTTCCGCGCCGCCCTCGACCGGTGTCTGGAAGCCCTGCGCCCGTGGACGGACGCCCCACTGCGCGAACTGCTCCTCGATCCCGGACACGAAGACGCCTTCGGCCGCACGGAGGTGGCCCAACCCGCGCTGTTCGCCGTCGAGTACGCCCTCACCGAGTGGTGGACGGCCCTCGGCGTCCGCCCGGTGGCGCTGGCCGGACACAGCGTCGGCGAGCTCACCGCCGCCTGCGCCGCCGGGGTGTTCACCCTCCCGGACGCCGCCCGGCTCGTCGCCCGGCGAGGCGCGCTCATGAGCCGGATGCCGGCCGGAGCGATGCTCGCCGTTCCGCTGCCCGAGGCCGAACTGCGCCACATCATCGACACCTCGTACGGCGACGTGGGCGCCGCCTGGGAGGTCCGGCCGGAACTCGCCGCCGTCAACGCGGCCGACCGCTGTGTGGCCACCGGTGATCCGGCCACCGTCGAACGGCTGCGGGAACTGCTCGCCGAACGGGGTGTGGCGGCCCGCCCGCTGACCGTCCGGCACGCCTTCCACAGCCGTCACGCCGACGGGCTGCTCGACGAGTTCGCCGCCCTCGTCGCGGCCACACCGGCACAGGCCCCCGGGATCCCCGTCGTCTCCACCCTGACCGGCCGGCCGCTCACCCCCGAGGAGGCGGCCTCGCCCGAGCACTGGGCCCGGCAGTTGCGCGAGACGGTCCGCTTCGCGGACGCCCTGCGGGCACTGCCGGAGACGGCGGCGCTGGTCGAGGCGGGACCGGGCCGAGCGCTGTCCGGTTTCGCCCGCCGCACCCTCGGTGCGGACCGGCTGGTCCTCCCGGCACTCGGGCGGCTCCGCGACGGCGAGGACGAGCCCCCCGCCCGGCTCACCGCGGTCGCCCGGCTGTGGGAGCGCGGCACCGACATCGACTGGACGGCGCTGGGCGAACGGACCGGACGCCGCCGCGTCCCGCTGCCGGCCTACCCGTTCGAACGGACCCGGCACTGGTTCGAGCCCTCCGCTCCGGCCGCCGCCCCGTCCACCGGCCGGCCGGCTTCCGTGAGCCCGCCCACCTCGGCCACGACCGACGCGTCCGACCGGCCCGAGGACTGGCTGCACGTGCTGGCGTGGTCCCCCTCCGTGCCGCCCGCCCCCGTTCCCCGGACGGGGCCCGGTACGGTCCTGCTGCTCGCCGACGCCTCGGGCCTGGCCGACGAGATCGCCGCGAGGCTGGTCCGTGACGGCGCCCGGGTGCACATGGTGCGCCCCGCCGGGCCCGGGCTGCCGGGCGGGATCAGCGCCGAGGCCGACGGCCACCGGCTGGACCCCGAGCACCCGGACGCCTTCCGTGCCCTGGCGGCCGAGCTGGTGTCCGGCGGGACGGACCCGGACGCGGTCGTCTCCTGCTGGGCCGTCGACGACCCCGCCGTCGACGTCGCCGCCGCCGACGCGGTGGCCCGCTGCGCGCTGCGTGCCGTCACGGTGCCCGCCGCGCTGGCCCACGCGCTGAGCGAGCGGTTCCCCGGCCGCCCCCCGCGCATGCTGCTGATCAGCGACGCGGCCCTCGCCGTCGGTGGCCAGCGCCCCCGTACGCCGCACGCCGCCGCCGCCGTCGGACCGGCGCGGGTGCTGCCCCTGGAACTCCCGGGCAGCGCGGTGCGCGTCCTCGACCTGGACTGCGCGTCCCGTACGCCCTCCGACCACGCCCGGGCCGCCGACGCGGCCCTAGCCGAACTCGTGGCGCTCGTCCACGGAGCCGGGGCGGCCGACCCGGTGGTCGCCGTCCGCGGCCGGGTCCGGCTGGTGCCCGAGGCCGCGCGCCCGGCCCTCGGCGAAGCCACCCGGCCGCCCGCCGAACCGCCCTTCGGGGCCTGGCTGATCACCGGGGGCCTGGGCGGCATCGGCACCGCCGTCGCCACCCGTCTCGCCGACCGGGCGGACCGCCACCTCGTCCTGGTCTCCCGCCGGCCGGTACCCGACGGGCCTGCCTGGCAGGCGATCAGGCCGAAGGGCGAGAAGCCCGCCGCCACCTGCTCCCCGGAGCTGGCCCGCACCCTGGCGGCGCTCTCCGCGAACGGCTCCGAGGTCTGCCTCGTCCAGTGCGACGTCACCGACGAGCGGAGCCTGGGCGAGGCGCTCGACCGGGTTCGCGAACGCTACGGCCGGATCGCCGGCGTCGTGCACGCGGCCGGCCTGCCGGGCGGCGGTGTGCTGGCCCTGCGGAGCCCCGAAGCCATCGCGCGGGTCCTGGAACCGAAGGTGCTGGGCACCGTGCTGCTGCACCGGCTGACCGAGCGGGACCGGCCGGTCATGGCGCTGTGCTCGTCCGTGCTGGCCGTCACCGGCGTGGCCGGACAGGCCGACTACACCGGCGCCAACGCCTTCCTGGACAGCTTCGCGCACACCACCGACACGGCCGTCTCCATCGGCTGGGACCGCTGGTCCGAGACGGGGATGGCCGTGCGGAGCGGCACCGCCGACTGGACGGACGAAGGAGGCGAGCCGCTCGACCACGCGCTGTTCGACGCCCGGCGCGACGCGTCCGACGGGTGGACCGAGTTCCGGCTGCGCCGCGGCCCGCACACCGCGTGGCTGTCCGGCGAGCACCGCCTGGCCGGTGAGCCGGTGCTCCCCGGCACGGCGCTGCTCGACCTGGCGGTCGCCGCGCACCGGCGGCTGACGGAAGCGGGCAACGGCTCCGACGGCGGGGCCGCAGGACCCGCGCCGGTAGAGCTGGACGCGGTCTTCACCAGCCCCGTCCGGCTCACCGAGCACGCACCGCCGGTGGTCGTCGTACGGCTGAGGCCCCACGCGGAGGGCGGCCACGACTGGGAGGTGCGGTCCTCCACGGCCGGCGGCCGCCCGCACGGCCAGGGTCGCGTCCGCCCGTACGACGGCCCCGCGCCGGAGGGCGTCGACCTCGCCGCGCTGCGCGCGGGGACCACCCCCGTCACGGTGCCGCCGGGCCGGGGATCGGGCGGGGCGCTGACCACCGGGCCGCGGTGGGAGTGCGTCACGCGCACCCGCCGGGGCGACGGCCACGCCCTGCTGTCGCTGCGGCTCCCCGAGCGTCACCACGACGACGTCACGGCCCACCCGCTGCACCCGGCGCTGCTCGACGCCGCCACAGGTGCCGTCGCCGAGAGCACGGGCCGACACCTGCCCGTGGCGTACCGCAGACTGATCCTCCACCAGGATCTGGGCGCTGAGGGGTACGCCCGCGTCGTGCCGGTCTCAGGTGACCCGCGGACCGGCGACACCCTGGTGGCCGACGTCACGCTGACCGACCCTCACGGCCGTCCGGCCGTGACCGTCGAGGGCTTCGTGCTGCGCCCGGTGCCCGCAACCGCGGGGGAGAACGCGCCGGCCGGGGAGAGGCCGGGGGACAACGACGGCATCACCACCCGGGACGGTCTGCGCGCCCTCGAGGTGATCCTCGCCAACCCCCATCTGCCGCACGTCCTGGTCACCCCCCGCGGCGCCCGGGCGGTCGCGGCGGGCGCTCCGCGTGCGGCCGCCGCCCCCGCGGAACCCGGCGTGGGGCAGGGACCGCAGGACGCCCTCCCGGACGACCTGCCGGAGCGGATCGCGCAGGTCTGGGCGCGGATGCTCGGCCTGCCCGCCGCGGGGCCCGACGACAACCTCTTCGAACTCGGTGCCGACTCCCTGGCCATCGTGCAGATCGCCGCCGAGATGCGGAACGCGGGCCTGGCCGTGTCACCCGGTGACCTCTTCGCCCACCCCACGGCCGCCGCACTCGCGGACCGGCTCGTCGCCGCCGCCGACACCGGCGACTTTGGGAGGGACGGCCCACCCGACGCGGCCCCGCCGGCCGCCGAGCGGCCCGCCGAGGCGCCGGGGGACTTCCCGGACGCCGACCTCAGCAACGAGGACCTGGCCCAGGTGCTGAACCTGTTCCGGTCCGGACAGGACAAGCAGTGAACGACATCGAGGACATCTACCCGCTCTCTCCCGCCCAGGAAGGGATGCTCTACCACTCCACGACCTCGCCGGAGCACGGCCTCTATGTCGAAACGACCACTTTCAAAGTCCTCGGTGCCCTCGACCTCGAGGCCCTGACGGCCGCCTGGCGGACCGTGGTCGCCCGCCATCCCGCGCTGCGCACGGCCTTCGTCCACGAACGCATCAGCGCCCCCCGCCAGGTCGTGGTGCCCGGCGCGGAAGTCCGCGTCGACTTCCGCGACCTGACGGACCTGGACGAGGCGGCGCGCGCCGAGGCGGTCGACAAGGAGGTGGCGCGGCGCCGCGGCGAGCCGTTCGACCTGACCCGCCCGCCGCTGATGAGGCTGCTGGCCCTGCGGCTGGGCGCCGAGGAGCACCTGATGGTGTGGACCTACCACCACATGATCCTCGACGGCTGGTCAACCGCCCTGCTGATGGCCGAGGTGACCGCCGAACTCGCGCACCCCGGCGGCACCGCGCCGACCCCGCCGCCCCCGTTCCGCGACCACATCACCTGGCTGCGCCGGCAGGACCCCGAGCGCGACCGCGCCTTCTGGAGCGACTACCTGGCCGGGTACCGCGAGCCCGCGGTCTTCACCCTGCCGGGAACCCGCCCCGGGGCCAAGCCGTCGGGAGAGTTCCGCACCCTGCGGGGCACCCTGCCCACCGACGTCACCGCCCGGCTGCGCGATCTGGCGGCGGCCCGGTCGACCACCCTCGGCAGCGTCGTGGAGGCCGCGTGGGCGGGCACCGTCGCCCGCTACTCGGGCCGTGACGACGTCGTCATGGGCGTCACCGTCGGCGGACGGCCGCCGCTGGCGGGCGCCGAATCCATGATCGGCATGTTCATCAACACCGTTCCCGTACGCGCGCGTATCGACCACGAGCTGGCCGCCGAGGAGTGGCTGTCCGGGTACGCGGCCTCCCGCCACCCCGTCCTGGAGCACCAGCACACGCCGCTCACCGACGTCCATCGCTGGGCCGGGACCGAACGCGGGGTACATCTCTTCGACACCGCCGTCGTGTTCGAGAACTACCCGGACGCCTCCCAGTCCGTTCTGTCCGGGGGAGAGCTCCGCGTCACGGACGTCCGCTACGAGACCCGCACCAACTACACCGCCACGCTCGTCATACGGGCCGCCGGCGATCTGGGTTTCCAACTCGTCGTGGACGCGGAAGCGTTCGGTGACGACGAGGCGCAGCGGCTCCTCGAGCACGTCACCACCGTCCTCGAACGGCTCGCCGACCGACCGGACATGCCCGTCGGCGACCTCCTCGCGGTGCCGGAGGAGACCCGCGCCCTGATCCTGGACCGCTGGAACGGGACGGATGTCGACCGCACGCCGCCGCGCGCGCTGCTCGACGGCCTGATCGACCGGGCGGTGGCCGACCGACCGGACCACCCGGCGGTCGTCTCCGGCGACACCACGTACACCTACCGGGAGCTCGACACCCGTGCCACGGCGCTCGCCCGGCACCTGGCCGCCCTCGGCACGGGCCCCGGCGACCGCGTCGGCGTCTGCCTGGGCCGCGGCGCCGACCTGGTCACCGCCCTGCTCGCCATCGCGCGCGCCGGAGCCGCTTTCGTACCGCTGGACCCGGCGCATCCCGCCGACCGGACCGCCTACATACTGCGGGACGCCGACCCCGCCCTCGTGCTCACCGACGCCGCGACGGCCCTGCGGTCCGAAGGCTGGGACGGCACGGTGCTGGACCTGTCGAGCGAGGAGTGGGCAGCCCTCCCCGAGGCGGCCGCCGCACTGCCGGGGGCCGCGCCGGACGGCCTGGCCTACGTCATCTACACGTCCGGTTCGACCGGGCGGCCCAAGGGCGTGGCCATCGGCCACCGGGCCCTCGCCAACCTGGTGGACAGCCTGGCGCTGCGGCACCCCGGCCTCGGACCGGACGACCGCTTCCTCGCGCTGACCACGCTCACGTTCGACACGTCGCTGGCCGAGCTCCTGGTGCCGCTCGCGGTGGGGGCCACGGTCCACGTCGGGGGACGGACGCTCGGACTGAGCGGCAGGGAGGTGGACGGCTACATCACCCGTCACGGCATCACCGCACTGCAGGCCACGCCCTCGCGCTACCGGGCGCTGCTGGAGTCGGGCTGGCAGGGCGACGGCTCGCCCCGGCTGTACAGCTGCGGCGAGCCGTTCCCGCCGGACCTCGCGGAACCGCTGGCCGAGCGGGGCGAGTCCGTGTGGAACATGTACGGGCCGACCGAGACCACGGTGTACTCCAGCGTCGAGGAGATCCACGCCGCGACCACCCGGGTCACGGTCGGACGCCCGATCTCGAACACCACCCTGCGCGTCCTCGACCGGCGCGGCGGCCTCCCGCCGATCGGCTGCGTCGGCGAACTCTGCATCGGTGGCGACGGCGTCGCCGAAGGCTACTGGAACCGTCCCGAACTGAACGCCGAGCGCTTCGTACCGGACACGTACACCGGCGGACGCTCGCGCATGTTCCGTACCGGCGACCACGCGCGCACCCTCCCGGACGGCCGGGTCGAGGTCCTCGGCCGGATGGACCGCCAGCTCAAACTGCGCGGCTACCGCATCGAGCCCGGCGAGATCGAACAGGTGCTGCTGGAGGACCCGCAGGTCGCCGCGGCCGCCGTCGCCGCACGTGACGACCGGCTCGTGGCCTGGACCGTGCCGGCCGACCACGCCGCTCCGGCGGCACCCGACCGGCTGCGCGAGCGGCTCCGGCGCCGTCTGCCCTCGTACATGATTCCCGACGTCCTGGTCACGCTGGACGAACTCCCGCTCACCGCCGCCGGGAAGACCGACCTCCTCGCCCTGACCGTGCCTTCCGACGAGGCGTCCGACGGGCCGTCCGGCGCCGCGGCCGCGGCCCGCCCGGACGACACGGCCGGTGAGGCTTCGCCCGGCGGGCTGGAGGAGACGGTCGCCCGTATCTTCCGGGACGTGCTCGCCCTTCCCGAAGTGGGCCTCGACGACGACTTCTTCGACCTCGGCGGGGACTCGCTGCGCGCCATGCGCATCGCGGCCCGCATCCGGTCGGAGCTGGACGCGGACTTCGACGTCGAGCTGCTCTTCGACTACTCGACGGTGCGCGAACTGGCCGCAGGCATCGCCCGGATCACCGCCGCGGGCAACTGAACGAGAAAGGTCCCCGAACCATGGAAACGCCCCACGACGCCGAACACCGGCTCGACACCGCCCTGCTGGCCCGCTGGGAGGCTCATCCCGAGCGGATCGCCATCCTGGACGGTGACGACGTCGTTCTCGCCGGGGAGGTCAGGGACCGCGCCGTGCGGATCGCGGCCCGGCTGCGCGACCGCGGTGTGCGCCCCGGCGACCGGGTGGCCGTCCTGCTGGAACGGTCGGCCGACTTCGTGATCGCGGTCGCGGCGGTGGTCCTCGCCGGCGGAGCCCATGTGGCGATCGACACCGCCAATCCGGCGGAACGCGTCGACTTCCTGCTGCGGGACTGCGCGCCCCGCCTGCTGCTGACCTCCACGGCCCTGCGCGCCGGCCTGTCCGAGGACCTCGCCACCCGGGTGCTGACGGTGGAGGAGTGCGCCGACGCGGACGGTCCGCAGGAGTTCCGGCCCGCCGACGCGCTCGCCGACCGCCCCGCGGTGGTGATCTACACCTCCGGGTCGACCGGCCGGCCGAAGGGGTCGCTCCTCAGCCATCGGGGTGTGACCGCCCGGCTGCGGTCCCTGCAGAACAGCCACCCGATCGACGCGAACGACCGGGTGCTGCACCACACGGCCTGCACCTTCGACATGTTCCTCGTCGAGGTGTACTGGCCGTTGCTGCACGGTGCGCCGATCGTCGTCGCGGCGCCGGGCCGCCAGCGTGACCCCGGCCATCTGGCCCGGCTGATCCGGGAGCACGAGGTCACGACCGTCTGGTGGGTGGTCTCGCTGCTCGAGCTGTTCCTCCTGGCACTGGGCCCGGGGGATCGGGTCGACGGACTGCGCCAGGTGCTGACCGGCGGTGAGGCGCTCGGCCCGGAACTCGTCCGGCGCTTCCACGAGCGGTCCAGCGCCACCCTCAGCAACCTGTACGGGCCGAGCGAGTGCACCATGTACTGCACCGCCTGGGTGTGTCCGCGCGACCCCGGTCTGCGGACCGTCATGATCGGCTCGGCCATCGAGGACACCACTTTGTGGATCCTCGACGAGCAGGGCCGGCCCGTTCCGGAAGGACAGCCCGGAGAGCTGTACATCGGCGGCGTCGGTGTCTCGCTCGGCTATCACGACCGGCCCGAGCTGACGGCCGAGCGCTTCGTCGCGGACACCCTGGGCGGCACCGACGGCCGGCTGTACCGCTCCGGGGATCTCGTGCGCGCCCATCCTTCGGGCGAGCTGGAGTACCTCGGCCGGGTGGACCGCCAGGTCAAGATCCGCGGGTTCCGCATCGAACCGGGCGAGATCGAGGGGACCGCGCTGCGCGTCCCCGGAGTGCGCCAGGCGGCGGTGGTGGCCGACGGCGCGGGGGCCGCGACGAGGCTGGTCGGCTTCGTCGTCCTGGACACCGGCGAGAAATCGGCCCGCGAGGCCGAGCGGGTTCGGAGCGAGCTCGCCGTCTGGCTGCCCGCCCACCTGGTGCCGGCGGTGATCGTGCCGCTGGAGCGCTTCCCGCTCACGCCCAACGGCAAGCTGGACCACGGCGAACTCACCGCATGGGCGGCCGGCGCCGTACCCGTGACCGCCGGCACCGACTCCGGCGGTGATCCGGTCGCGGACCCGGCGGGGCACGGGGACGGTACCCGCGGACCCGAGCCGGCCGGCATGGAAGCCCTCGTCGCGGAGGTCTGGGGGAAGGTGCTCGGGGTTCCGGCCGTCGGCCCCCTCGACGACTTCTTCGAGCTGGGCGGGGACTCGTTCCGGGCCGTCCGCGTGATGCGCGAGCTGGAGGAGAGGACCGGTCTCCAGGTCCCCATGTACCTCGTCTTCGAGGCGTCCGGGGCCGCGGAGTTCGCCGAGGCCGTCACCGAGTTCGGGAAGTGATCGCCCGACCGGGGAACTTCCTGGTCGGGGCGGCACGGGAAGCCCGGGTGCGCGCCGCCCCGGCGCGTCGTGCCGCCGCCCGGCGGCCGGCTGCCCCGGTCGTCGTCGACGGGCCGCTCTCCCGGTGAGGAGCACCTCCCCGGTCTCCCCGTGACACGGGACCATCCACCGTCGCCACAACTCGCTGTTCGAGGAGAAACTATGCGGTTGTCGCTCAGCGGCACCAAGATGGCCGGACTGTCCGGCCTGCGCAGCATCATGGAGGACGTCGCCGCGAGCACGGCCGGGGCCTCGGCCGACGGGTGGCTCAACCTGAGCGTCGGCAACCCCGCTCCCATCCCCGTGGTGCGTGACATGTGGCGGGCCGCCCTGACGGAGTCGATCGCCGAGGACTTCGACGAGGCCGGCTGCCGCTACGGCCCGTCCCGTGGCAGCCATGCCCTGGTCGAGAGCGTCGCCGACTACTTCCACCGGACGTACGGCTGGCGGCTCGGCCCCGAGAACATAGTCGTCGGCCCCGGCAGCCAGATGGTCTGCTTCGCGGCGGCCGCCCTCTTCGCCGGTCCGGGAGTCCACGGCGAGCGGCGGATCGTGCTCCCGATGGTGCCCGACTACACCGGCTACCAGGGACTGTGCATGAACGACGACGGCATCGCCGGAGTCGCCCCGCTGATCCATCGCGAGGAGGACCACCGTTTCCGCTACGCCCTCGACATCGAAGCACTGCGGCGTCGCGCGGACATCGGAACGATGCTGATCTCGAGCCCGGGCAATCCCACCGGGCGCGCCCTGAGCCGCCCCGACCTGGACGCGCTCACGGCGCTCGCGGCCGAGCGCGAGGTCCCCCTGTTCGTCGACCACGCCTACGGCGCGCCCTTTCCCCGGATAGCGGAGGTGCGCACCGAGCCGGTCCTGCACGACAGCGTCGTCAACTGCTTCTCCGCGTCGAAGGCCGGCCTGCCCGGCGAACGCGTCGGCTTCGCGATCGGCCATCCGAAGTACATGGCCCCGCTCGCGGCGTTCATGTCCAACTCCGTTCTCCACGCACCCCAGCTCGCTCAGCACGCCCTCGCCCGGGTACTGGCCGACGGGCGCCTCGACGAGACGACCCGCGACGCGATCACGCCGTACTACCGCGAGAAGAAGCGCTTCGTCGCGGAACTGCTGGACGAACTGCTGCCGGCGGACGTGGACTGGCGCATGCATTCCGGGGACGGAGGCATGTTCTGCTGGCTGTGGGTGGATCACCCCTGGTTCGACGACACCACGCTGTACGAACGTCTCAAGGAGAGGAGCGTGTTCGTCGTGCCGGGGCGGCACTTCTTCGTGGAACCGCGGCTCACCCCCGGCCTCGCGGACCATGCGACCCGGTGCTTCCGCCTGAGCCTGAGTGCGAACGAGAAAGTGATCACCGAAGGCGTCCACCGGCTCGCGGACGTGCTGTGCGAGATGCGGGACGGGACGGCGCCCTGACCGTACCTGCGGCGCCCCGCCGGAATCCGAGGGCCGGCCCGCTCCTCGAGCCGGCCGTATCCCGCGATGGTCGGAGGCCGTCCTCTCAGGGATGAGGAGACGACCTCTGCCGCGTCCGGTGCCCGCCCGTCCGCGTGGCGCCGGCGTCGTCCCCCTCACCGGCCCCCAGGGCCCCGCCACCGGCCCCGCCGCCCTTCGTCGCGGCCTCGCCGTCGCCCGTCCCGGCGGTGACACCGGTCGTCGCGGCCCCGCCATCGGCCTTCCCGGCGTCCGCGCCGGTGGTTCCGGGCCCACGGGCGAGCAGGGGATGGTGATCGTCGTTGGTGATCTTGGAGACCATGTCGGCCAGTTGCCGGCAGGCCAGTTCGATCTCACGCTGCGACTGGGCCCGCTCACCGAGGATCGCCGCGAGCAGCAGCGCCGTCAGGGCGGCGGAACCGTTGAAGGCCTGCAGAGTGATCATGTTGCTGACGAGGTCGTGCCCGGCGAACGGACCCGACCTCCGCGCGGCGGCCAGGATCGCGAAGGTCGACACGGCCAGCGCGCAGGGAGCTGCCCCGCTCAGACGGAAGCGGAACGCCGCCCAGAACAGCAGCGGGAAGGCGAGGAACAGCAGTGGCGTGGGACTGGCCTCCAGGAGCCCGACGCCGATCGCCACCCCCGCGAGCAGCAGCGCCTCCACCCACCGGACCGCGGGCACACCCCTCGGCAGGCGGGCCCTGCGCAGGACCAGCAGGACCGGGGTGACCACCAGCACGCCCATGGCGTCACCGGTCCACCACACCATCCAGGTCGACCAGAACCGGTCGGGGCCCAGCGCACCGGAGAGCACCAGGGCCGCGCTGCCCGCCGTCGCGCTGATCAGCATCCCGGTGAACGCGCCCAGGAAGATCAGCGCCAGCGCGTCCCGCAGCCGGTCCAGCTCGTCGCGGAACCCGGTGCGGCGCAGCAGCGCGTAGGAGCACAGGGGCGCCAGGGTGTTGCCGGCCGTGATGGCGAGCACGGCCGGGACCGACGGTCCCAGCGTGATGTTGACCAGGAAGGCGCCGAGCGTGATGCCGGGCCAGACACGCGGGCCGCGCATGAGCAGCGCCGCCACCGCGATCCCGCTCGGCGGCCACACGGGGGTGACCTGGCCGCGCACCAGCTGCTGGAGCAGGCCGAGCCGGGCGGAGCCGTAGTAGAGCGCGGCGAGGACGCAGACCTCCAGGGCGGCCAAGCCACCGCGCCGGAGCCGTTCCCGCCGCGCCTCAGTCATCGGGCGACCTCCGCTCGCCATCGCCTCGAAGCCATCATCCGTCCGATCCGCGGGTTCCGCCCGGCAGCGTGCCGGCCCGCGGATCCGCTGTTCAGGCGGGCGGGGTGCGCAGGGCCAGGATGGCCATGTCGTCGTGTCCGTCGCTGGGATGGTGATCCGCCAGCGCCCGGACGAACTCCGGCAGCGGCAGGGCGGCGTACGCGGCGGCGAGCTCGGCGAGTTCGCGCAGACTCTCGTCGATGGCGTGGCCGGGATGCTCGATCAGGCCGTCGGTGAAGAAGACCACGGTGGCGGCCGGGGGCAGCAGACGGGAGTGCTCGGGGCGGGGCTGCCCGGTGTCCACGCCGAGCGGCAGCCCGGGCTCGGAGTACAGCAGTTCCGCCCGGTGCCCCGGCGCGATCAGCAGCGGCGGGACGTGACCGGCGGTGCTCCAGCGCAGCCGCCAGCCCGTTCCCTCCGGTTCGATGCGGGCCAGGGTGGTCGTCGTGACCGGGTTGCTGGTGATCGCCTCCAGGGTCCGGTCGAGCTGGGTGAGGACCGCGCCGGGCGGGTTGCGGTGGTCGAACAGCAGGGCGCGCAGCATGTTGCGGGTGGAGGCCATGGCGGCCGCCGCCTGCAGGTCGTGGCCGACCACGTCACCGATGACGACGGCCACGACGCCGTCGGGCAGCTGTACGGCGTCGTACCAGTCCCCGCCGAGCTGACTGGGCTCCGCCGCGGGCCGGTAGATCGCGGCGGCGGTGAAGGGCCGCAGGTCGGGCAGGGTGGGCAGCAGCAGCCGCTGGAACTGCTCGGCGTCGATCCGGATCCGTTCGAACAGCCGGACGTTCTCGATCGCGATGCCCGCGGCGCTGGCCAGGGCGACGACGACGTTCTCGTCGTGCCTGTCGAAGGGCTGTCCGTCGAGCCGCTCGGAGAGGTAGAGGTCGCCGTAGATCTCGCCCCGGACGCTGATCGCGACACCCAGCAGCGTGCGCATGGGCGGGTGGCCGGCCGGAAAGCCGGCGGAGGACGGGTGAGCGGTGATCTCGTCGACCCGCAACGGCTCCGGGTAGCGGATCAGGTGGCCCAGGACGCCCAGGCCGCGCGGCAGGCCGGACACCTCGACGGCACGGCGCTCCTGCTCGGACAGGCCCTCCGCGATGAACTGCTCCAGGCCCTCCCCGGACCTGTTGAGGACGCCCAGGGCCCCGTAACGGGCGCCGACCAGTTCCATGGCGGTGGTCACGATGCGGTGCAGCACCGCGGGCAGTTCCACCTCGCGGCTGATGGCCACCACCGCGTCCAGCAGGCCCTGCAGCCGGTCCATCGTGGACAGCAGGCCGCGCAGCTGCTCGTCGATCCGGCCCAGCTCGGTACGCAGTCGTGAGTGCAGGTCGGGCAGGGTCGGGTGTCTCGGATGCCGGCCCTCCCGGCTCCCGGACATCACGCGCGCCCGGTGGTCCGGTGTCCGCACCCGGTGCCCGCCCGCCGGTCACGGCGGACCGGTTGGGACGGCCCCTGGATCCAGCGGTGCATGCCGGCCTCCTGACACGATCCCCCGTGGCGGCTGTGTCGTCCTTCGATTGTGGCATCGGCGGCCTTGGGCCTCAGCGGGAGCGGGCCTGGGTGCCGCGGCCGGGAGCGGCACCCGCCCGGCGTCAGGACACCAGCCCCACATGGGCGAGGGCCTGCTTCAGCAGGACTCCGTGCCCGCCCGGCATCTCGCCCTGCAGAGCCGCCGAGGCGGCCTCCTGCGGGCTGAACCAGACCAGGTCGAGCGCGTCCTGCCGGGGGCGGCAGTCGCCGGTCACCGGTACGACGTACGCCAGCGACACGGCGTGCTGGCGCGGGTCGTGGTAGGGCGTGATGCCGGCCGTCGGGAAGTACTCCGCGACCGTGAAGGGCTGCAGGGAGGCCGGGACCCGGGGCAGGGCGACCGGGCCGAGGTCCTTCTCCAGGTGGCGCAGCAGGGCGTCCCGGACCCGCTCGTGGTGCAGGACGCGGCCGGAGACCAGGGTCCGGCTCACCGTTCCGTCCGGGCCGATGCGCAGCAGCAGTCCGATGCTCGTGACCTCGCCGCTGTCGTCCACGCGCACGGGCACGGCCTCGACGTAGAGGATCGGCATCCGGGCCCTGGCCATCTCCAGCTCGTCCGAGGTCAGCCAGCCGGGCGTGGTTTCGGTGATGTCAGACATTGCTTGATCATACTTTCCGGGTGGGGCGCACGCTGCGGTCGCGGGCCGGTCGGTTCGTGGGCAGTGCGTAGAGTCGGCGGGCGTTGTCGCGGCCCGTCCAGGCCGCGACGCGCAGGGCGTCGGGCAGGCTCAGCTCGTCGGCGTCCACCCGGTCCTGGAGCAGTGTGCCCAGCGCGCGCCGGAAGGAGAGCGCGCCCAGGTGGTGGAACTCGGCCACACCGTAGGCGTCGGAGCTGTACAGCATCTTGCGGAACGGGGTGATCTCCAGTGCCTCCTCCAGCACCGCCCGGCAGCGGGCCGGGCCGGTGTGGTGTAGGGCCAGGCCGACGTCCAGGTACACCTGCTCGAACACCGCCGACAGATAGGCCGCCTGGCGGTGGTAGGGCCAGCAGTGCAGCAGCAGGACCGGGACCGTGCCGGCGGTCAGCCGCAGCCAGTCCGTGAGCAGGGCCGGGTCGGCGTGGTGCAGCCGCAGGTCGGCGTCGCCGAAGCCGGTGTGCAGTTGCAGCGGCAGACCCAGGCCGACCGCGGTCCACAGCAGATGCCGTACGAGGACCGGGTCCGCCAGGCGCCCGCCGCGCGCGAGCCACCGCCCGGCCGCCCTGGTCACCTCGCCGCCGGCGGGCCGTTCCGGGGCGAGGGCGAAGCCGGTCCGGTAGGCGGCCACCGACTTCACGGCGATCACCCCGGGCCGTCGTACGGCCTCCTCGGCGGCCGACCGGAAGGCGTCGGCGTATCCGCCGGCCGTGACACCCCGGGCCGCGACCTCCTCGGCCACCCGTTCCAGCCGCACCACCTCGTGGGCGTCCGCTCCCGAGGCCTCGGCCAGCTCGGCGGGGGAGGTCAGGGGATGCGGGGCGTAACCGGTGTCGACGCAGAACGTCCCGGCTCCGGCGGCGGTCAGGAAACGGCGGTTGACCTCACGCCAGCCCAGCTCGCGGCGCCGGGCCAGGTACTCGGCGGGGGCCGCGTGCCGGGGCAGGTCCAGCAGCGGCGCGCAGTGGCGCCGCACCGCCACGCCGACCGGGCTGTCAAAGGCCGACACGCCGGGCCAGACATCGCCCTCGGTGATCAGCGACTCGAACTCGGCGGGCGCGAGATCGGCGGTGACGGCGCCGTGGCAGTGGTGGTCCACCAGCGGCAGAGCGGCGAGGGCCTCCTGGACCGGCCCGGTCGCGGCCATGATCAGTACGTCCAGCGGTAGGCCGCCGCGACCCGCGCGTCGTCCAGGCCGTCCACCGCCGCCGCCTCCCCGAGCCGTACGGCCGTCACCGCGTCGGCCAGGACCGGGCCCAGCGCGGACCGCAGCACGTCGTCGGCCCGGAACTCCTCGACGGCCTCCGGCAGCGACACCGGCAGGCGCCGCACGCCGAGAGCCGCCGCCTCGTCCGGGCCGTACCGGGAGGGGTCCCCGGTGATCTCCTCCGGCAGCGTCCGGGACGCCCCCAGGCCGTCCAGCCCGGCGGCGATCACGCAGCCGAACGCGAGGTACGGGTTGGCGGCCAGGTCGACCGGCTTGACCTCCATGTTCGACTCCCGGTCCCGGCGGCCCGTCGTGCCGGTGACCATCCGCAGCGCGGCCTCGCGGGTCTCCCGCCCCCACGCGGCGAAGACCCCCGCCCACTGGGAGGGCCTCAGCCGCAGATAGCTGGCCGGACTGGGCGCTGTCACGGCCGTCAGCGCGGGCAGGTGCGCGAGCACCCCGGCCGCGAACGACTCCGCCTCGGCCGTCATGCCGTACCGGCCGTCGCCGCCGGCGTGCAGGTTCACCCCGTCGCGCCAGCACGACAGGTGCAGATGGCCGCCGTTGCCGACGCCCTCGGCGAGGACGGCGGGGGAGAAGGACACCCGCAGGCCGTGCCGCCGCGCCACCGCCCGGATCGTCTGGCGGACCAGGACGCTGCGGTCGGCGGCGGCCACCGGGTCCAGCGCGCCCACCGAGACCTCGAACTGCCCGGCCGCGTACTCGGGGTGGATCTGGTCGACGTCCACCCCCTGGGCCGCGAACGCCGCGTACAGGTCGGCGGTGCAGTCGCTCAGCCCGACCTGCCGGACGGCGCCGTACGCCGGGCCGCTCACCGCCGGGACGAACTCCCCGTCGGGCGTGCCGTCGAGCCCGAAGGTCCACTCGACCTCGATGGCCGCCCGGAAGGCGAGGCCGTGCTCCTCGGCGGCCCGCGCGACGGTCCGGCGCAGGAAGGTGCGCGAGCAGCCGGGGTGGGGCTCGCCCTCCTGCGTGATCCGGTCCACGGGAGCCCAGGCCCAGCCGGGCTGCCCGGCCAGCACCACCAGCCGGCCGAGATCGGGGTACAGGCGCAGGTCGCCGTCGGGGGAGCCGAGGACGTCGGTGGTGACGATCGAGTCGTCGGCGAGGAACGTGTCGAAGACCGGCGACATGCCGACCCCCCAGGCCGCGGCCGCCTCCAGCCGGGCCGTCGGGACGGTCTTCACCCGGCAGACCCCCGCGGTGTCCACGTACGCGAGGACGACGCCGTGCACGCCCCGCGCGGTCAGCTCCGCGGTGAGCGCGGCGACCCGCTCCGGATCGCCCGGCCGGCCGCCGGGCACCGGGTCGGCAAGGGTGGTCATACGTCCTCCTCGACGGGCTCGGCCCCGGCCTGCCGGGGCGGCGGGGCCGGGCCGGGCCCGGTCCGCGGCTCCGCTCAGGGTTTCACGGCCACCGCGCCGAACTGCGGTACCGCGGCGGCGTCGGGTTCGGCGCGCCACTGCGAGCACGGCACCAGGCCCGGCTCGATCAGCTCCATGCCGTCGAAGAACGCGGCTATCTCCGCGCGGCCGCGGGCGGTGATCGGCGGGGTGGCGTTGGCGTTCCAGAACTCCATCGCGGCGATGTTGCCCTCGCCGCCGACCTCGGCGTCGAAGGTGGGGTGGGTGAGCACCAGGAAACTGCCGGAGGGCACCGCCGCCATGATCCGCCGCACGATCTCCCGGGCCCTGTCCACGTCCAGGACGAAATTGAGGATGCCCAGCATCATCACCGCGACCGGCCGGCCGAGGTCCAGGGTCTCGGCCGCGCCGCGCACGATGGCCTCGGGGTCGTGCACGTCGGCGTCGATGTAGTCGGTGACGCCCTCGGGGGAGCTGGTGAGCAGCGAGCGGGCGTGCACCAGGACGATCGGGTCGTTGTCGACGTACACGATCCGGGAGTCGGGCGCGACGCGCTGCGCGATCTCGTGGGTGTTGTCCACCGTGGGCAGGCCGGTGCCGACGTCGAGGAACTGGCGCACCCCGCGTTCGGCGGCCAGGTGGCGCACCACCCGGCCGAGGAAGTCCCGGTCCGCCCGGGCCACCGCCCGGATCACCGGGAACATCCCGGCGATGTGCTCGCCGACCCGCTGGTCGACCTCGTAGTTGTCCTTGCCGCCGATCCAGTAGTTCCAGACCCGCGCGTTGTGCGCCACGGAGGTGTTCAGCCTCGCCGGTCCGGCCGTCGGGGAATGCCCCTCGCTCACGTATCCGCCCCTCTCCCGTGCGGTTGCCCGCCGTCATTGTGCCGCTCCTTGATCGCCCTGTCCCGGGAACCCCGGACCGTGACGGGCCGGGCACCCTCCGGTGTCCCGCGGCGCATGAGGAACACTGGATCCGGTACCCCTCCCCGATCCGGAAGCAGGACATGCACGCCACGCCCGCGCCCCTCGCCGACGTCCCCGCGCCCGTCACCGGATCCGCCGACATCCGGCTCGTCGTCACCGACATGGACGGCACGCTGCTGGACGACGCCAAGCGCGTCCCCGCCGGCCTGTGGCCGATGCTCGCCGAACTGCGCCGCCGCGGCGTGCTGTTCAGCCCGGCCAGCGGACGTCAGTACGCCACGCTGGCCCGGGAGTTCGCGGACGTCGCCGAGGGGATGGTGTTCATCGCGGAGAACGGCACCTACGTCGTCCGCGACGGCGTGGAGCTCAGCTCCGACCCGCTGGAGCCGGCCGTCGCCGCGGACGTCGCCCGGACGGTACGACGGCTCGCCGCGGACGGTGTCGACGTGGGCGCCGTCGTCTGCGGCAAGCGGTCGGCGTACGTCGAGCGGTCCGACGAGGCGTTCCTCGCGGAGGTGCGCAAGTACTACGTCGAGCACCGCGTCGTCGACGACGTCACCGCCGTCGACGACGAGGTGATCAAGGTCGCGCTCTTCGACTTCGGTCCGGCCGAGCGGAGCACCGCCCCGGCCCTGGACGCGTTCGCCGCCAGCCACCAGGTCGTGGTGTCCGGCGAGCACTGGGTCGACGTCATGAACCGCACCGCCAACAAGGGCGCCGCCCTGCGCGGCCTCCAGCGCGAACTGGGCATCACCCCGGCGCAGACGATGGTGTTCGGCGACTACCTCAACGACCTGGAGATGCTGGACGCCGCCGAGTGGTCCTTCGCCATGGCCAACGCCCACCCGGAGGTCGTCCGCAGGGCGCGCCGGCTCGCCCCGGCCAACAACGACAACGGGGTGCTGCGGACCATCGCCGAGGTGATCGGGATACCGCTGCGGCGAGCCTGAGTCAGCGCTTCAGCCCGACCGCGCCGTACAGCGAGACCGGCGCGGTGTCGTCGGGCGCCTCCTGCGAGCGCCACCTGGCCACCGACTCGATCCCGGGCGGCAGCAGTTCGAGTCCCTCGAAGAACACGCCGACCTCGGCCCGCGACCGGGCCACCAGGGTGACCCCGCCCGCCGCGTACGCCGCGATGCCGCGCCGGACGTTCTCCGGTTCGAAGTCGGCCGTCATCGTCGACAGCACCAGGCAGCTGCCCGGGGCCAGCGCGTCGACGAGAGTGCGGACCACGTCGTGGGCGCCGTCCTCGTCGGCGACGAAGTGCAGCAGCGCGATCAGGGAGAGGGCGACGGGCTCGCCGAAGTCCAGGACGTGGGAGGCCCGTTCGAGGATGGCGTCCGGGTCGCGGGCGTCGGCCTGGAGGTACTCGGTCACCCCCTGCGGGGTGCCGCGCAGCAGCGCTTGCGCGTGGGCCAGCACGATGGGGTCGTTGTCCACGTAGACCACGCGGGCGTCCGGCGCGACGGACTGGGCGATCTGGTGCAGGTTGGGTTCGGTGGGTATGCCGGTGCCGATGTCCAGGAACTGGCGGATGCCCGACTCCCCGGCCAGCGCCCGGGTGGCACGGCGCATGAAGGCCCGGTTGGCGAGTGCCGCGCGCGGGGCGCCGCCGTCGATCGCCGCGATCTGCCGGCCGAGCCGTTCGTCGACGGGGTAGTTGTCCTTGCCGCCGAGGTACCAGTCGTAGACCCGGGCCGGATGCGGCCGGGTGGTGTCGATGCCCTGCGCCGCCGGCTCGGTCCCCGTCACGTGCTGCTCCTCCGCTCGACCGGCCCCCTCGGTCAGCGGGGGGACCGGGAGCAGTGTGACACGATCATGAGGCGCGGCGCAGACACTCTTCGGCCACCTGTTCGTCCAGGGCCGCCCGCACCAACGCCGCGGCCAGTACGGCCGGTTCGGTGTCCCCCGCGAGCCCGGCCAGCCGGCCGGCGTCCTCCGGCAGCCCGAGCCGGCCGGCGCCGGACAGCGCCTTGCCGTCGAAGTACGGCGAGACGTCCGGCCACACCCGCTGCGCCTCCCGGAGGAAGATGTCGGCGCCGGCCGGCCCGATGCCCGGTTCCTCCTGGAGGAGCCGTTTGAGTTCGCCGGTGTCGCCGCCTGCCTCCTCGTGCAGGCGGCGCAGGTCCCCGCCCCAGCGGTCGGCCAGCAGCTCCGCGCCGTCGCCGAGCTGGGTCGCCGTGCGCTCGTCGTAGCGCCGGTAGCCGCCGCGGCCCAGCGCGTCCACGCGCCGCTGCCAGTCCGCCCCGGCCATGCGCCGGGGGCTGTCGAGCCGGTCCTCGTGCAGTGCGCGGGACGCGGCCACCGCGACGGAGGCCCGGATCCGCGCGCTCAGCAGAAGGGAGAGGACGAGCAGCCGGTACAGCGGCTGCGGCGTGTCTTTCAGCCTGATGTCCGCCTCCTCGGCGTACGTCCGCCCGCACACGGACACCAGTTCGCGTACCACCCGCTCGTCGCGGTCCACGGTGTGTCCTACGGCTTGAGGGGGTCGTGCCCGAGCGTCATCAGCCGGTGCCTGCGGCGGGTGTCCTCGGACGTCCGCTCCGGCTCGGGCTCGTTCTCCATGTCCACCAGGTCCCCGATGGTGTCGACGACCCCGTGCATCACCCGGACGTCGTCGTCGGTCAGGTCGGTGCGCCGCTTCTGGAGGATGGCGAGGACGTGCCGCCCGGTGGGCGGGCCCGCCTGGTCGGGCAGCGGTTCCACCTCCTCGTCGGCGTCCCGGACCCTGAGCCAGGAGGCGAGCTCCGCGGAGGTCATGTTCACCACGCGGTGGAAGTCCTCCCACAGCGCGTCGATCTCGAGTGCGTCCGCCATGGATGTCCCCTTCCGGGTACGGGGCCGGCTCGCCGGCGGCGGGCCGGCCGTCGTGCGTCGGGCCGGTGCCGGATCACTCCCCGTCGCGGGGCCAGTTCTCGGCCTCGAACATCCAGCGCTGCTTCTCCAGGTCGGCCGTGACGGCGATCAGCAGGTCCTGGGTGACGGGGTCCGGCTCGTCGGTCGCGGCGATGCGCTCCCGCAGCCGGCCGATCGTCGACTCCAGGGCCGACACCATCAGCGCCACCACCTCGGTGTCGCGCAGCCAGCCCTCCTTGGTGCCGGGCAGGGCGAGGGCCGCGGCGACGGTCTCGGGCCGCCCGTCCGGCGGCAGGCCGAGGGCGGCGGCGCGCTCCGCGACGGTGTCGGAGTGGGCGCGGGCCGTGTCGACCACCTCGTCGAGCTGGAGGTGGATCGAGCGGAACCGCGGCCCGACGATGTTCCAGTGGGCCTGCTTGCCGATCAGCGACAGACCCAGCAGGTCCACGAGCGTGTCCTGCAGGGCGGCACCGGTGATCTTGAGCGCCTCGTCGGACAGCGTGCTCTTCACCACGGTCATGGCGCGGTCTTCCCTTCTCTCGTCCTCGTTCGTGCGTGCCGGTTCGTCGCGTTCCGTCCGGCTTGATGCCGTGACGTCCGGCTTCGTGGCGTCACGTCCGAGGATGCGGGTGCCCGGCGTCTGCCGGGACAAACGCGCCTGATCAGCGGGGGAGCGCCCGGTCCAGGAACTTGATCAGCTCGGCGAACACCTCCGCCCGGTTGGTCTCGTTGAACACCTCGTGCCGTGCCCCGGCGAAGATCCGTTCGGTCAGCCGGCCGCCGAGCCGCTCCACGCCGACGCGGCTGCCCGGCAGCGGCACCAGTCGGTCGTCGTCCCCGTGCAGCCACAGCAGCGGCAATGGCCCGACGTCCCCGCCCTCGTCCACGGCCCTCAGGGTGCGGGTGAACGCCTCCAGCGTCGGCCGCTTCATCGGCCCGTGCCACACCAGCGGATCGGCGGCGTACGCGGCGCCCACCGCGGGATCGCGGGAGAGCGCGGCGGGGCTGATGGGGGTGTCCGGGATCTCGTCCAGGGCGAGCAGCCGCCCGGGCAGCTCCCAGGCGCCGATCACCGGCCCGGACAGGACCAGCGCGCTCAGCTCGGAGCCGTACCGCTGGGCGTACCGCGCCGCGATCAGACCGCCCATGGAGTGGCCGATCACGACGAGCGGCAGCCCGGGATGCGCGGCACGGGCCAGGTCGGCCACCCGGTGCACGTCCGTGACCACGTCCTCGAAGTCCTCGATCACCACACGGTCGCCCGCGGACCGGCCGTGCCCGACGTGATCGGGGCCGTACACGGCCGCCCCGTGGCCGGTCAGCGCGCCGGCCGGTCCGTCGTACCGGCGGGCGTGTTCCCCGTACCCGTGCACCACGACGGCCAGGTACCGCGGCTCCGGATGTGGCCACTCGGTGACGGCGATGCCGCCGAGGTCGTGCTCGCGGACGTCGGTCATGTCTCCTCCAGCCGTTCGGCGCGGGTCACGGGAGGATCTTCCCAGGGGGCGGGCGGTCGGGCTATAGTCCAAAACTAGCAGTGCTAATTAAGGGCGCTGCAGGACGGACCCCGGTCCGTGCTGATCCACAACGTCGTCGGTCAGGAGTCCCAGCCGTGCGTCCCGTCCACTTCGCGGCCGCCCGCCGCACCCCCATCGGCAAGCTGCGCGGAGCCCTCTCCACGGTGCGGCCCGACGACCTGGCGGCCACCGTGATCCGCCGTCTGGTGGCCGACCTGCCCGCCCTGGACCCGGCCCGCATCGACGACGTCTACTGGGGCGCCGCCAACCAGGCGGGCGAGGACAACCGCAACGTCGCCCGGATGGCCGCACTGCTCGCGGGCCTGCCCGAGTCCGTACCCGGGGCCACCGTCAACCGGCTGTGCGCCTCCGGCCTGGAGGCGGTCACCGCCGCCGCCCGCACCATCGCCGCGGGCGAGGCCGACATCGTGCTCGCGGGCGGCTCCGAGTCCATGAGCCGCGCCCCCTTCGTGCTGCCCCGCCCCGACGAGGCCCTGCCGCACCGCATCGAGACCCATGACACCCGGCTGGGCTGGCGGCTGGTCAACCCCGCCATGAAGGACCTGCACGGCCTGCTTGCCATGGGCGAGACGGCGGAGGAGGTCGCCGAGCGCTACGGCGTCTCCCGCGCCCGCCAGGACGAGTTCGCCCTGCGCAGCCACCAACTGGCCGCCGCCGCCCGGAAGAACGGCCACTTCGACGACGAACTCCTCTCCGTGGAGCGCCCCGACGGCATCACCGTCGAGCAGGACGAGTGCGTGCGCGAGGACACCTCACTGGAGAAACTCGCCCGGCTCAAGCCGGCGTTCCGCGCGGGCGGCACGGTCACGGCGGGCAACGCCTCACCGATGAACGACGGCGCGGCCGGACTCCTGCTGGTCAGTGAGGAGGCCTTGAACGAGCTGGGCCTCGAGTCCCTCGGCCGGTACGTCGCCGGTGCCTCGGCGGGTGTCCACCCCGACGTGATGGGCATCGGCCCGGTCCCCGCCACCCGCAAGGCGCTGGCCCGGGCCGGCTGGACCGTCGGCGACCTCGGCGAGGCCGAGTTCAACGAGGCGTTCGCCGCCCAGGCCCTCGCCTGCGTCGACGAACTGGGCATCGACCCCGACCTGGTGAACCCCACCGGCGGCGCGATCGCCCTCGGCCACCCGCTCGGCTGCTCCGGCGCCCGCATCCTCACCACCCTGCTGCACCGGATGCGGCGCACGGGCGCCGAGCGCGGGCTCGCGACCATGTGCGTGGGCGTCGGGCAGGGCAGCGCCGTGCTGGTCGAGAGGCACTAGGGGGCGTCTCCCCGATCTTCGCGGGTCCGCGACGCCGGCACGGCACCTCGCCGCACGGCCGAACCGTCCACGTACGCCCGGTACGAGGGCGACTCGACCGCACGCCGAGGCACCGCACCGGACGCCGCGGCCTGATCCACGAAGATCGGGGAGACGCCCCCTAGGGGCAACCGGGGGCCCCTGGCCGCCGGCCGCGCGGGCCACCCCTCGGACCTGGTCCGGCTCCGCCGGACGCGTGCACATAGCATCGGTCGCCGTATGAACACGATGACGCTCTGGCACATATCCGGCTGGGGGTTCGCCGCCCTCGCCTTCGCGGCCCTGCTGGTGGGTTTCTCCAAGACCGCCGTCAGCGGGGCCAACACGGTCAGTCTCGCGGTCTTCGCCGCGGTCCTGCCCGCCCGCGCCTCCACCGGAGTGCTGCTGCCGGTCCTGATCGCCGGTGACGTCCTGGCCGTGCTCACCTACCGGCGGCACGCCCACTGGCCCACGCTGTGGCGGCTGTTCCCGGCCGTCGCCGCCGGCGTCGTGGCCGGCACCCTGTTCCTGCTGTGGGCCGACGACGCGGTCGTCCGGACCTCGATCGGCGCGATCCTGCTGCTGATGGCCGGCGTCACGCTGTGGCGGCGGCGCCGGGCCGGGGCGGAGGCCGAGCCGGACGAGGTCACCACCCGGGCGGGCCGGATGAAGGCGCGCTCGTACGGCGTCCTCGGCGGGTTCACCACGATGGTCGCGAACGCGGGCGGCCCGGTGATGTCGATGTATCTCCTTTCGGCCGGCTTCCGCAAGCTCGGTTTCCTCGGTACGTCGGCCTTCTTCTTCCTCATCGTGAACGTGTCCAAGGTGCCCTTCAGCGCCGGACTCGGACTCATCGACGGCCGCTCCCTGCTCCTCGACGCCGCGCTCGTACTGTTCGTCGTGCCCGGCGCGTTGATCGGGAAGTGGGCTGTGAACAGGATCGACCAACGGCTCTTCGAGCAGCTCGTGATCGCCGCGACGGTCGTCGGCGGTGTGCAGCTACTGCTGCGGTAGGCCCAGCAGCGCCGGGACGTCCGCGAACGAGTCCACGACGTGGTCGGGAGTGCCGCTCGCGTTCTCGTGCGTCTCGGGCCGGTACTTCCCCGTCCGTACCAGGACCCCGGTGAGCCCGGCCCGCTGCGCCGCGAGGACGTCCGACTCGACGTCGTCCCCCACCATCAGCGCCTCGTCCGCACGCGCGCCGAGCCGGGACAGCGCGGCCTCGAAGAACGCCCGGGACGGCTTGCCCGTGACCTCCGCCTCGACCCGCGCCGCCCGCTCCAGCCCGAGCAGGAAGGCACCGGAGTCCAGTTGCAGCCCGGAGTCGGTCCGCCAGTACAGATTGCGGTGCATCGCGACCAGCCGCGCCCCGCGCTGCAACTGCCCGAACGCCCGGTTCAGCGCCGCGTAGTCGAACTCCGGCCCCGCGCCGCCCACCACGACCACGTCCGCACGGTCGTCGTCGGCCAGGCTGATGTCACCCAGATCCGCCGCCACGTCTCCGCTGTTGAGCAGGGCGCAGCGGGCGCCCGGGTAGTGCTCGGCGAGGTGGACGGCCGTGGCGGCGGGCGCGGTCAGCACGTCCGCGACGTCCACCTCGAAGCCGGCCTCCGACAGCGTCCGCGCGATCGACGCCCGCGACCGGGACGTCGTGTTGGTCACCAGGACCACGCCGAGACCGGCGGCGCGGATCCTCGCCAGCGCCTCCACCGCACCCGGCAGAGGCTTCCAGGAGACGGTGAGGACACCGTCGATGTCGATCAGGACGGCACGCACGGATTCCATGGCCCGACGGTAGCCCTCCACGCCGCAGGCCGGCCCGAACGGCCTCGGTAGGCTCACCCCATGTCCCCGCACGTGCTGATCCTCGGCGGCACCACCGAGGCCCGCCGTCTCGCCGCGGACCTCGCCGCCCGCCCCGCTGTCCGGGTCACCACCTCGCTCGCGGGCCGGGTCGCCAGTCCGGCGCCGGTGGCGGGCGAGACGCGGACCGGCGGTTTCGGCGGGCCGGAGGGCCTCGCCGACTGGCTGCGGACGCACCGGGTGGACGTCCTGGTCGACGCCACCCATCCCTTCGCCGCGTCGATCACGGCCAACGCGGCCCGCGCGGCGGCGGTGACCGGAGTCCGCGCCCTGATGCTGCGCCGCCCCGGCTGGCGGCGGGTGGCCGGGGACGACTGGCACCTCGTCGACTCGCTCGACGCGGCCGCCGAGGCGCTGCCCCGCCTGGGCCGACGGGTCTTCCTCAGCACCGGCCGCCTGGGGCTCGCCGCCTTCCGTCACCTGACGGACCTGAGTTTCGTCGTGAGGTCGGTGGACCCGCCCGAGCCGCCGCTGCCCCCGGACACCCGGGTGCTGCTCGCCCGCGGCCCGTTCACGGTGACCGACGAGACGCGGCTCCTGCGTACCCACCGGATCGACGTCCTGGTCACCAAGGACAGCGGAGGCGCGGCCACGGCCGCGAAACTGACGGCCGCCCGGGACCTGGGGCTGCCCGTGGTCGTCGTACGCCGTCCCGAACCGCCGGCCGGCGTCACGGTGGTGCCCGACGTGGCCGGTGTGCTGGAACGGCTGGGCCTCAGCGCTCCCCGGGGTTCCGGCGCAGCAGATACGTGTCCATGATCCAGCCCTTGCGCTCCCGGGCCTCGGCGCGGACCCGCTCGATGCGGGGCCCGGCCTCGGCGAGCGGGCCGGAGACCAGGATCTCGTCCGGGGTGCCCAGGTACGCCCCCCAGTAGATGTCGATGTCCTGCTCCGCGTACCGCCGGAAGGCCTGGTGCGCGTCCAGCATCACCACGACGTCGTCCACCCCCTCCGGGAACCCCTCGGCCAGCCGCCGCCCGGTGGTGATCTGCACCGGCCGGGCCACCCGGTTCAGCCCCGTGCGGTGCCGGGCCACCAGGGAGGACACACTGCTGACGCCGGGCACCACGTCGTACTCGAACTCCACCGTGCCCCGGGCCAGCACCTCCTGGAGGATGCCGAGCGTGCTGTCGTACAGCGACGGGTCGCCCCACACCAGGAACGCGCCGGTGCCGTCCTCGCCCAGTTCCCCGGCGATCAGCCGCTCGTAGATGCCCGCGCGCGCGACGCGCCAGTCCTCCACGGCCGGGGAGTACGAACTCCCGCCCGCCGTGCGGTCCCGCTCCGGGTCACGGGCCGTCACCACCCGGAACCCGCCCTCGGGCCGATGCGTGTCGAGCATGTCCTCGCGGAGCCGGGTGAGGTCGCTCTTCACCTCGCCCTTGTCGAGCAGGAAGAACACGTCCGTGCCCCGCAGCGCCTTGACCGCCTGGAGGGTCAGCTGGTCGGGGTCGCCCGCACCGATACCGATGACATGAATCTTTCGCACGCCCAGAGTCTGCCGCATGCCACTGACAGTGATCCCACCGCCTCCGGGACGGCCGCGGGGGAGGCGGTCAGGAGACCAGCCTCGGCGCCTCGGCCGCCGCGTCGACGGGCCCCGGCCCTCGCTCCACCCGCCCGGCCAGCTCCCGCGCCCACACCGCGAGCCCGGCCAGGTCGATCCCGTGGGGCCGGTCCTCGCCCCGCTCGATCTGCCACTCCTCGACCGCGCCCGCCCCGCGCCGCAGCAGCCGCGCGCCGCCGGTGGCGTTGCCCCGGGCCGCGTGCGTGAGCCCCACGGCGAGCTGCGCGAGCCCGCGCCACAGCGTGCGCTCGTCCTCGGGCCCCGACTTCCAGGCGTCCTCGAACACCTCGTGGGCGTGGAAGGGCCGGCCCGCGTCCAGCAGCGTCTGCGCCTCGGCGACCGTCTCCCGCGCGGCCCGCACGACCCCCTCCGGCTGCCGCTCGACCCCGTCGGCCCCGTACGGCAGCGGCCGCCCCAGGCCGTCCCGGGGCCGGGCGTTGCGCGCCCGTCCGTCGGTGTCCCGGTCCCGGCCGCCCGCGGGGCCTCCCGGCGTCGTGCCCGTGTCCGTCATACGGCCCATTGTCCCGGCCCCGCCCCGGGGCGCTTCGGCGCACCCCCGCACGTGGGGTAAAGTGCTGTTCGCGCGATCACGCGGGTCACCGCGAGTGAGCGCATCGGGACGTGGCGCAGCTTGGTAGCGCACTTGACTGGGGGTCAAGGGGTCGCAGGTTCAAATCCTGTCGTCCCGACTTGCTGAACAGCAGGTCAGGGGTCGTTCGAGAGCAATCTCGGCCGACCCCTTCGCCATGCCCGGGACGCGGACACGTCCGCGTCCCCGGTCAGGCCGTCCGCTGCCGGCGGGCCGCCATCACCGCGTAGACGACGATCCCCGCGAACAGGAACAGCACGCCCTGGTAGACCGCCGCGTAGCCGGCGCCCGCCACGAGCCACATCGAGAAGGCGGCCGCCACCGCCGTGACGACGGCGTCCCTGACCAGCCGCGCCCGGTCGACCGACTCGCGCCGGCCGGACACCAGGTGGAACACCTGGGCCGCGGTGGCCAGCAGGTACGGCACGGTCGCGGTGAAGGTGGTGACCAGCACCAGCATGTCGAAGACCTTCGCGGAGCCCGCCGTGTAGTTGTAGACGGTGAGCAGCGAGGCGAGGACCACGGTGACGCCGACGCCGAAGGTCGGCACGCCCCGGCGGCGGCGCGTGAAGGCGGCGGGGAACAGGCCGTCGCGCGCGGCGGCGTACGGCGTCTGGGCGCTCAGCAGCGTCCAGCCGTTGAGGCAGCCGGTCATCGACACCAGGGCGGCGAGGGCCACGGCCCAGCCGCCCCAGCTTCCGCCGAACATGGCGTTCACGGCGTCCGAGAACGGCGCGGTGGACGTCACCAGACGCCCGTGCCCGACCGTGCCGAAGACCGACAGGGTGCCCAGCAGGTACACGAGGGCGGCGCCGGCGGTGCCGATGACGGTGGCGCGCCCCACGTTGCGCCGGGCGTCCCTGACCTCGCCCGCGCTGACGGCGGCGGACTCCACGCCGAGGTAGGAGAAGAGCAGCAGGGCGGCGCACGCGGACACCGCGCCGCCGGCCCCGCCGCCGGTGGCGTTGAACGGCCCGAGCTTCGCCGGGTCGAAGAAGAACAGTCCGCCGACCGCCACGAGCAGCAGCGGGACGAACTTCAGCACCGTGGAGACGATCTGTACGGCGCCCACGTAGCGGGTGCCGGCGAAGTTGGCGAGGGCGGGCAGCCACTGGAGAACGAGGGCGGCGAGACACGCGCTCCAGCGGTGGCCGGCCACCGGGATCAGCACGTCGAGGTAGCCGACGGCGGCCACGGCGAGCGCGGCGTTCGAGACCCAGGTGGTGATCCAGTACGCCCAGGCGGCGAGGAAGCCGGCGAAGTCGCCGAAGGCCTCGCGGGCGTAGACGTAGGGGCCGCCGGTGCGCGGGTCGCGATGGGCGAGCCGGCCGAAGACCAGGGCGAGCGCGATGGCGCCCACCGTCAGGACGGCGAAGGCGACCAGGCTGACGGTGCCGTAGGGGGCGACGGAGGCGGGGAGCAGGAAGATGCCCCCGCCGATGATGTTCCCCATGACCAGGGCGGTGGCTACGGGCAGCCCGAAGCGGCGGGCGTGCCGTCCGGTGTCGCCGTTCGGGTCCTCGGCGGGAACGGGGTGGGTTCCCG
The DNA here is from genome assembly GCF_053593175.1 of Streptomyces sp. NPDC002386. Classification (NCBI taxonomy): domain Bacteria; kingdom Bacillati; phylum Actinomycetota; class Actinomycetes; order Kitasatosporales; family Streptomycetaceae; genus Streptomyces; species Streptomyces sp. NPDC002386. The sequence goes on along the minus strand of NZ_JBSFBX010000018.1, from coordinate 50,057 downwards.
AGGGCGCCGGAGCCGGCCGCTCGGCGGTCCCGGTGACGTGCATGGGTGGGTGTGCCTCTCATCGAACGGGTGTTCCCGGGATCGCCGGGACCAGGCCATGGTCGGTGATGCCCCGACCTGGCGCAAAATCGCCGTTTATTGTCCCGTTGCACCCGTTCGATGACGAAAGAACTGCTCGTACGAGGCCTGTGCGCCGTGAGACGTCCGTCAGCCCTTGTTGGAGCCCAGGGTCAGGCCGCTGACGAACTGGCGCTGCAGCGCGAAGTAGACGATCAGGGTCGGTATCGCGGTGAGCAGGGCGCCGGCGGCGACCAGGTTGGGGTCGGTGAAGTACTGGCCGGACAGGTTGTTCAGGGCCGAGGTGATCGGCATGTTCTCACCGGTGGAGATCAGGACCAGGGCCCAGAAGAAGTCGTTGTAGATCCAGATCGACAGCAGCGTCGCCAGGGCGGCCATCGCCGGCTTGCACAGCGGCAGCGTGATCTGCCAGTACAGCCGCCACACCGAGGCGCCGTCGACCAGCGCGGCCTCGGTCAGCTCGTGCGGCAGCGAGCGCATGTAGTTGCTCAGCACGAACGCGCAGAACCCGGACTGGAACGCCACGTGGATGAGGACCAGGCCGAGCGCGGAGTCGTACAGTTTCCCGCTCGCCGTGACGCCCGGCAGGTCCGTCAGCAGGTACATCCGGTACAGCGGCGTGATGATGACCTGCTGCGGGAGCAGGTTGCCCGCCGTGAAGACCAGCAGCAGCGCCAGGTTCACCCGGAAGTCGAAGCGGCTGACGTAGAAGGCGACGCACGAGGACAGCAGCAGCGTCAGCAGCACGGCCGGCACGGCGATGACCAGCGTGTTGACGAAGTAGTGCGTCATGTCCGACTGCTGGTACGCGTGGGTGAAGTTGTCCAGGCCGAGCTTGTCCGGCCAGGACACGTACCCCTTGGCGCTGGTCTCGCTGTAGGGCCGCAGGGCCGAGAAGACCGCCCACAGCAGCGGCGCGAGCCACGCCAGGGCGGTGACCGCCAGGAAGACGTGCAGCAGGACCCGGGCCGGGCGCACGGGGGCGCGCCGCCTGAGTGCGGCGGTGGGGGCGCTCACGATCGCCGCTCCTTCCGGAAGGTGGCCACCAGGTACGGGATGATCACCGCGAGCGATATCACCAGGAGGACCACCGCGATGGCGGAGCCGTAGCCGATGCGGCTGGACTCGCCGATGATGTTGTTCGTCACCAGGATCGACAGCAACTCGGTGCCCTGCGCGCCCTTGTTGAAGACGAAGACCAGGTCGAAGGCGCGCAGCGCCTCGATGATGGTGACGACGAGGACGACCGTGTTGGTCGGGCGCAGCGTCGGGAACACCACGTGCCGGAACGACTGCCACTCGTTGGCCCCGTCCAGCGCGGACGCCTCCCGCAGGGACGGGTCGACGCTCTTCAGGCCGGCCAGGTACAGGATCATCATGTAGCCGGTGTGCCGCCAGGACGCGGCGACCAGCACCGCCCACAGGTTGAGGTCGGGGTCGCCGATCCAGTCGATGTAGTGACCGGGTCGGTTGGCCCCGACGATGCTGTTGATCAGGCCGGTGTCCGGGTTGTAGACGAGCTGCCAGACGAAGCCGATGCACGCCATCGAGATGACGACCGGCAGGAAGAACGCGGTCTGGTAGACCCGGCTGAACCGGATGCGCTTGTCCAGCTGTACGGCTAGGAACAGCCCGAACGGCGTCGGGACGAGGATCAGGGCCGCGAACCAGATGACGTTGTGCTGGACGGCGGGCCAGAACTGCGGGTTGTCGTCGAAGAGCTGCTTGAAGTTCTCCAGTCCCACCCACTGGATCGAGTCGAACCCGATGCCGTCCCAGGTGGTGAAGGCGAGGAGGATCGAGGCGAGGGCGGTGACCCAGACCAGGGCCACGTGCAGGACCGTGGGGACGCCCGCCATGAGGGCGAGCGTGATCCGGTCGCGGCGGGTCAGCAGGCGCCGGTGGCCCCGTGCGGTCCGCGTCGTCCCGGGCGCGGCGCCCGGAGGCGGCACCGGGGCCGCCTCCGGCGTCTTCGTCGTCGTGTCCGTCGTCATCGGGGCGCTCACGAGGACGCGAAGATGGTCTTCTTCTGGCGTTCGATCGACGACAGCAGGCCGTCCACGCCCTTGGGGTTCTGGATGAACTTCTGCAGCGCGGGCTGCATCACCGTGGAGGTGAAGTCGGGCCGGCTGTCGCGGTCCATGAACTGGGTCAGGCTCTTGGCGCCGCTGATCATCGTGTACGCCTTCTTCTGCAGCGCGGTGTACGAGGAGGTGTCCGCCTTGCCGGAGGCGGCCACCACGCTGGAGTCGGCCTTGAGGTAGACCGCCTCGGCCTCCGGGGTGCCGAGGTACTCCAGCAGCTTCACCACACCCGCGTGGTTCTTCGGGGCCTTGCTGACCATGAAGCCGTCGGTCGGTGCCTCGACGGTGTCCTGGCCGTGGGCGGGGTTCATCTCCGGGAAGGCGAAGAAGTCGAGGTCGTCGAGGTCGGCCTTGTCCGTGAACTGCTGCGCCACGAACGAGCCGAGGAGGTACATGCCCGCCTTCTTGGCCACCAGGGTCTGCGCGGCGTCCTGCCAGGTGCGGCCCATGGCGCCGTCCTGGTGGTAGGGGAGCAGCTCGCTCCAGTGGTCGAAGACGGACTTCACCTTCGCGTCGGTCCAGGAGGCTTTGCCGGCCATCAGTTCGACGTGGAAGTCGTAGCCGTTGAGCCGGAAGTTGATCTGGTCGAAGGTGCCCATCGCGGGCCACGCGTCCTTGTCGCCGAAGGCGATCGGGACCAGGCCGTCCTTCTTCATCCGCTTGCACAGGGCGATCAACTGGTCCCAGGTGGTGGGGACTTCGTATCCATGTCGCTGGAAGACGCTTCTGCGGTAGAAGAGCGCCCACGGGTAGGTGTACAGCGGCACGAAGTAGTACTTGCCGTCCTCGCCCTTGCTGAGCTTCCTCATGGCCTCGGGGAAGTTGCCCTCGATCTTCGACCACACGTCGTCGATCGGCGTCGCCAGCTTCTTCGCCGCGAAGAACTGCATGCGGTAGCCGGCGAACCAGTTGAACACGTCGTCCGGGGTGCCCTGCAGGTAGGAGTTGATCTGCTCCTGGAAGGTGTTGTGGTCCTTGGTGTTCACGTCGACCGTGATGCCCGACCGCTTCCTGAACGTCGCGTAGATCTCCGCGAAGGCCTTCTTCGGCACGGCGTCGGAGGCGTTGGAGCCGAGGGTGACGGTCTTCGGGTCGGCGGCGGAACCGCTGCCGCCGCACGCGGACAGCATGGGTATGCCCGCGCCGGCGAGGAGCGCGGCACCGCCCGCTCCGCGCAGCAGCGAGCGACGGCTGGGCCCGGGGAGGGAAAGACCGGAGGGGGAGAGGCGCATGGCGGCTCCTGAGGATTGCGGGGTCCGGCCAAGGGGATGAGTCGATCACCGAAAGGTCCTCGAAACCGATCAGAAACCAACTCGACCGAACAGCGTGGGCGTAATAACAGCCCCACGTACGCCGAGCGTCAATAGGTCCCGCTCGCGCCGGCCGGTCTCTTGCCCGAAACGTAATCGCCGCCGAACGGCTTTTTGAAATGATGTCTTGACAAAGGATTGACAGCGGCCTTCGCAGGGGGTTGGATCGCGTGCCAACGCAACAGCGTCCTTGCCCCGTAGCACAGTGAGGTGCACGAACGATGGACCGCTCTGCTCACTTCCGTTCCCGCCGGCCGGCCCTTGTCGTCGCCCTGGCCGCCGCGACAGCCCTCACCCTCGCCGGCTGCTCCAGCGGCTCCGGAGGGAAGAAGGCCGAGGAGGGTGGTGCGAACGCCTCCGCGGGCAGGGCGGACACCCCCCGGATGACCGTCGCCCTGGTCACCCACCAGTCGGCGGGCGACACCTTCTGGGACATCGTCCGCAAGGGCGCGCAGGCGGCCGCCGCCAAGGACAACATCAAGCTGGTCTACACCCACGACCCCGACGCCGGCCAGCAGGCCGGCCTCGTCCAGAACGCCGTGGACCGGAAGGTCGACGGCATCGCCGTCACGCTGGCGAAGCCGGACGCCATGAAAGACGTCGTCGGCAAGGCGAAGGCGGCCGGCATACCCGTCGTGGGCCTGAACTCGGGCCTCAGCGACTGGAAACGGCTCGGCCTGCTGCAGTTCTTCGGGCAGGACGAGACGGTCGCCGGCGAGGCGTTCGGCAAGAAGCTGAACGAGGTCGGGGCCAAGAAGGCCGTGTGCGTGATCCAGGAGCAGGGCAACGTGGGCCTCACCCAGCGCTGCGACGGGGTGAGGAAGACGTTCGACGGCACGACCGAGACGCTGTACGTGAACGGCGCCGACATGCCGTCCGTGAAGTCGACGATCACGGCCAAGCTGAAGCAGGACAAGGCGATCGACCACGTGGTCACGCTGGGCGCCCCCTTCGCGCTGACCGCCGTGCAGTCGGTGGACGACGCGGGCAGCAGGGCGAGGATCGCCACCTTCGACCTCAACAAGAACCTGACCGGCGCCGTCAAGAAGGGCACCATCCAGTTCGCCGTGGACCAGCAGCCCTATCTGCAGGGCTACTTGGCGATCGACTCGCTGTGGCTGTACAGGAACAACGGCAACTACAGCGGCGGTGGCGAGCAGCCGGTGCTGACCGGCCCGGCCTTCGTCGACAAGTCCAACGTCGACAGGATCGCCGAGTTCGCCGCGAAGGGCACCCGCTGATGAGCGTGACCCGGCCCGCCGGGCCGGCGGAGGGCGCGCCTCCCGCGCCCGCCGCCGGGGCCGCCGACGGCCGCACCGCGCGGCGTCCGCTGCCGCTGCGGCTGCTGGCCCGTCCGGAAGTGGGCGTCCTCCTGGGCGCCCTGGCCGTACTGGTCTTCTTCCTGATCGCGGCGCCCGCCGTCCGCCAGGGCGGCTCGATGGCCACGGTCCTCTACCAGTCCTCGACGATCGGCATCATGGCCCTCCCGGTGGCCCTGCTGATGATCGGCGGCGAGTTCGACCTGTCCTCGGGCGTCGCCGTGATCACCTCCGCGCTCACCGCGAGCATGCTCAGCTACCAGCTGACGGTGAACGTGTGGACCGGAGTCGTCCTCGCCCTCGCCCTGTCCCTGGGCGTCGGGGCCTTCAATGGCTGGATGGTGATCAGAACGGGGCTGCCCAGCTTCCTGGTCACCCTCGGCACCTTCCTCATCCTCCAGGGCGTCAACCTCGCCGTCACCAAACTGGTCACCGACAACGTGGCCACCGACGACATCAGCGACATGGACGGCTTCGGCCAGGCCAAGCGGATCTTCGCCTCCTCCGTCGGCGTCGGCGGCGTCCAGGTGAAGATCACCGTCTTCTACTGGCTCGCCTTCACCGCCCTCGCCACCTGGGTACTGCTGCGCACCAAGTACGGCAACTGGGTCTTCGCCGTCGGCGGCAGCCAGGAGAGCGCCCGCGCCGTCGGCGTCCCGGTCACCTTCACCAAGATCACCCTGTTCATGCTGGTCGGCCTCGGTGCCTGGTTCATCGGCATGCACAACCTGTTCTCCTTCAACACCGTGCAGTCCGGCGAGGGCGTCGGCCAGGAGCTGATCTACATCTCCGCCGCGGTCATCGGCGGCTGTCTGCTCACCGGCGGCCACGGCTCCGCGATCGGACCGCTCTTCGGTGCCTTCATGTTCGGCATGGTGAACCAGGGCATCGTCTTCGCCGGCTGGAACCCGGACTGGTTCAAGGCCTTCCTCGGCGTGATGCTCCTCGGCGCCGTCCTGATCAACTTGTGGGTCCGGCGCACGGCAACCCGGAGGTGACCTTCGATGACCACGAACGGAACCGGAACCCACGGTGCGGACCGGAAGGACACCCCGCCCGCCACGGACGGCCCGCTCGTCGAACTGCGCGGCGCGGGCAAGTCCTACGGCAACGTCCGGGCCCTGCACGGCGTGGACCTCGAAGTTGGTGCGGGGCGGGTGACCTGCGTCCTCGGTGACAACGGCGCCGGAAAGTCCACCCTCATCAAGATCATCTCCGGCCTGCACCGGCACACCGAGGGCGAGTTCCTGGTGGACGGCAGGGCGGTACGCTTCAGTACCCCGCGCGAGGCCCTCGACCGCGGCATCGCCGCCGTCTACCAGGACCTCGCCACCGTCCCCCTCATGCCGGTGTGGCGGAACTTCTTCCTGGGCTCCGAGCTGACCAGGGGCCCGTGGCCGGTGCGGCGCCTGGACATCGCCCGCATGAAGGCGACCTGCGACCGGGAACTGCGCGACATGGGCATCGCGCTGGACGACCTGGAGCAGCCCGTCGGCACCCTGTCCGGCGGCCAGCGCCAGTGCGTGGCCATCGCCCGGGCCGTGCACTTCGGCGCCCGTGTGCTGATCCTGGACGAACCCACGGCCGCCCTCGGCGTCAGACAGTCGGGTGTGGTCCTGAGGTACATCGCCGCGGCCCGCGACCGCGGCCTCGGCGTCGTCTTCATCACCCACAACCCGCACCACGCCTACATGGTCGGCGACCACTTCGGCGTGCTGCGCCTCGGCACCCTCGAACTCAGCGCCGAACGCGCCGGGATCACCCTCGAGGAACTGACCAACCACATGGCGGGCGGCGCCGAACTCGCCGCGCTCAGGCACGAACTGGCCCAGGTGCGCGGTGTGGACGTCGACGGACTGCCGGAGGAGGGGGACCTCACCGCACCGGCGGCCGGCGCGCCGGACCGGAACGGCTGAGGATACCGGCACGGGGAACCGGACGACCGGTCCCGTGCGTTCACAAGGGTGTACGAGTCCGTACGAGGCACGGGGAGGCCGAGTTGACGAACGAGGCGCGACAGCCGGACAGGCCGGACGAGGCGTACGAGCCGAACGAGCCGAACGACGGCCGGGAGCGGCGGACGGCGGCACGGGAGCCGGCGCCGGACAGCGCCGCGACCGCGCGCCGTGCCCGGTTCGGCACCCTGCCGGAGCGGGTCCGGCCCGAGGACACGGTGGAGACACGCCCCGCCGCGCCGAGGGACCCGGCACGCGACGCCTACGACCCCGACGAGTGGCTGGTCCGCTACTGCCTCTGAGTCGCGGGAGGCGCGCCGGCGGGCGGGAGCGGACCCCGCGCGGTCAGCCGGCCCGTACCTCCGCGACCGTCACCGGGCGGTGCTCGCGGAGGGACAGGGTGCACGCCTCGGCGATCCAGCCCGCCTCCAGGGCGTCCTCGACCGTGCAGGGGGAGGGCCGGGCACCCGCCACCAGCTCGGTGAACGCGGCGAGTTCGGCGCGGTAGGCGGCGGCGAAGCGGTCCATGAAGAAGTCGTGCGGGACGCCGGACGGGAAGGTCGCCCCGGGCTCGGCCGAGCGCAGCGGCAGCTTGTCCTCCAGGCCGACCGCCACGGAGTCCTCGAAACCGAGCAGCTCCATGCGGACGTCGTAACCACGGCCGTTGTGACGGGAGTTGGAGACCGTCGCGAGCGTGCCGTCGTCCAGGGTGAGGACCGCGCCGACGGTGTCCGCGTCGCCCGCCTCCCGGATGTGCCCGGCACCCCGGTTGCCGCCGGCCGCGTACACCTCGGTGACCTCGCGGCCGGTCACCCAGCGGATGACGTCGAAGTCGTGGACGGAGCAGTCGCGGAAGATGCCGCCGGAGGCGGCGACGTACGCGGCGGGCGGCGGCGCGGGGTCCAGGGTCGTGCAGCGGACCGAGTGCAGCCTGCCCAGCTCACCGCCGCGCACCGCCGCCCGGGCGGCCGTGAAACCCGCGTCGAAGCGGCGGTTGAATCCGATCTGCACCGGAACCCCGCCGCCCCGGACGGCCTTGAGCACCTCCAGACCCTCCGCCATGGTGCGGGCGACCGGCTTCTCGCAGAAGACCGGCACGCCTGCCTCCACCCCGGCCCGGATCAGCGCCGGATGGGCGTCCGTCGCCGCCGCGACGACCAGCCCGTCCACCCCGGCCGCGAGCAGCGCCTCCGGCGAGTCCGCGATCCGGGCACCGAACCGCTCGGCGGCGGCCTTCGCCGCGTCGGCGAACGGGTCGGCGACGACGAGGGATTCGACGGCGTCCAGCCCCGAGAGGGTCTCGGCGTGGAAGGCGCCGATACGGCCGAGGCCGAGGATTCCGATGCGCATGAGGCGGCAGCTCCTTGAGTGCGGTGGTACGGGAGGGGCGTGCCGGTCGAGGCCGCCCCGGTGCGTTCGGTCCCGGTCTCAGCCGCTCACCGGCCCGGGCGGCAGGTCGACCCACGTCCGGCTCTCGGCCGAGGCCACCATGGCGTCCAGCACCGCGGCCGCGCGCACCGCGTCCGCGAGGGTGGTGCCGTACGGTCTGCCCTCGGCGACGGAGCGCAGGAAGCGGTACGCCTCGATGACCTTCAGGTCGTCGTAGCCCATCGCGTTGGCCGCGCCCGGCTGGAACGCGGCGTACTCACCGTCGCCGGGCCCGACGAACACCGTGCTCACCGGCTGGTCCTGGTACGCCGTGCCGCGGCTCACCGCCAGTTCGTTCATCCTGCGGAAGTCCCAGAAGACCGCGCCCCGCGTGCCGTGCACCTCGAAGCCGTAGCTGTTCTGCTCGCCGACCGAGACCCGGCAGGCCTCCAGCACCCCGCGGGCGCCGGAGGCGAAGCGCAGCAGACAGCCGACCCAGTCCTCGTTCTCGACCGGACCCGGCTCGCCGCCGAGGGCCCGCGCGTGTCCGGCGGTGGCACCCGCCGGACGGGCCCGCTCGGGCACGAAGACGGCCGTGTCCGCGATGAGCGAGGCGATGTCGCCGGCCAGGAAGCGGGCCAGGTCCGCGCCGTGCGAGGCCAGGTCGCCGAGTACTCCGCTGCCGCCGCGCGCACGCTCGTAACGCCAGGTCAGAGCGGAGTCGGGATGGGCGGCGTAGTCGCTGAACAGACGGATGCGGGCATGGGTGACGGTGCCGATCTCTCCCTCGGCGATCAGGTCGCGGGCGGCCTCCACGGCGGGCGCGTTGCGGTAGTTGAAGCCGACCGTGCCCTGGACGCCGGCCCTCGCGACCGCATCGGCGACCGCACGGGTGTCCGCGCCGGTCAGCCCCACCGGCTTCTCGATCCACAGATGCTTGCCCGCCTCGGCCATCGCCACCCCGACCTCCCGGTGCAGGAAGTTCGGCACGGTGACGCTCACGGCCCGCACCCGCGGGTCGGCGGCCACCTCGCGCCAGTCGCGGGTGGCGTGCGCGAAGCCGAACCGCTCGGCCGCCTCCCCGGCCCGGCCCGGCACCTCCTCGGCGACCGTCAGGAGCTCGGGGCGCAGCGGCAGTTGCGGATAGTGGTGCCCCACGCGGGCGTACGCCTGGGTGTGCACCCGGCCCATCCAGCCGAAACCGACGACGGCGACACCGAGCGCATCCACCATGACAGCACCTCTGCTCATGCCTGGACCGGTTCAACCCCTGTCGAGGTCACCTTTGTGCGGACATGGTGGGCGTGTCAATCAGGATGCGGCCGGCCGGCTCCCGCGCGGTGCCCCTCACAGATTGATCGCGTAGGCCTTGCGCAGCGTCTCGTGCACGGTCCACGTCGTACGGTCGCCCGCGCGCAGCACGGCCAGATCGCCGGGCCCCACCCGCAGCGTGGCGCCGCCCTCGACCTCGATCGTCGCGGACCCGCTGATCACCACGAACAGCTCGTCCGCCTCGGTGTCGGTGACCACGCCCGGCGTGATCTGCCAGACCCCGCGGAGCTGCCGGCCGTCCGCGGACTCCCACACCACCTTGCCCGTCACCTCGGGGTTCCCGGAGACGATCTGCTCCGGGTCGAGCGGCTCGGGTTCGAGTTCGGCGTCGGGGACGTGGAGAGCGAAGCTGTGCGTCATGCGGCGACCCTATCCAGCGGCGCCGCCGCACGGCCGTCGACAGTGTGTGCGGCATCGGGCCCGGCGGGCGGACACTTCGTCGCGCCGGCCGCGGCCGCCACCGCCCCGCGCGCGATGACGGCGGTGAGGGCACCCGCCCGGGTGCGGTAGGGTTGACCTGCGTGATCACGCGGCGGGGCCGCGTGAGTGGGCAACGGGACGTGGCGCAGCTTGGTAGCGCACTTGACTGGGGGTCAAGGGGTCGCAGGTTCAAATCCTGTCGTCCCGACTTGTGAGCACGCGGGTCAGGGGCCGTGTCGGAGTGATCCGGCACGGCCCCTCGATCATTTCCCGGGAGCTCCCGGCCCTCGATGATCCGAACGCCGGACTTCCGTGCGTGTCGGCCCGGGCCGGTCCGGAGGTACGCGTTCCGCGGGTTAGCGTCGACCGGCATGTGACGCGGGACTACGGAAGGCAGCGCGGTGTCGACGGTCGGGGCACGCACCAGGGCGACGAACCTGCCGATCGTCCTCGGCCTCTCCCTCGCCTTCGCCGTCACGGCCATCGACCCCCTGGTGCTCAGCCTCAACCTGCCGCAGGTGAGCCGGTCCCTTCACGTACCGACGCAGATCCTGGGTCTGCTGAGCGGTGCGGCGACACTGGTGATGGCCGCCGCGGTCCTCGCCGCGGGCAGCCTCGGAGACGTCTTCGGGCTCAAGCGGCTGCTGATGCTGGGACTCGTGGTCGTCACCGTCGTCGACCTGCTCTCGATGCTGTCGCCCGGCTACGGCTTCCTGCTGACGATGCGCTTCCTGGTCGGGCTGGGAATGACCGCGCTGCTGGGCATGCCGCTGGCCCTGCTGAAGGTGTCGGTGGAGCCGGAGCGGCGGCCGGTGGCCATCGGTGTGCTGATGGCCGTGAACATGGTCCTGTGCGGGGTGCTTCCCGCCTTCACGGGCTGGGCGGTGGGGGCCCTCGGCTGGCGGTTCCTGTTCCTGATCGCCCCCGTGCTGTGCATGGTCTCGCTCTGGCTGACGGCCCGGTACGTCCCCGAGCCGCCGCGCCATCCGGGACGCCGCTTCGACGTGCTCGGCGTGACCTTGATCGGGACCACTCTGCTGACCCTCGTCGTCGGCCTCGCGGCGGCGCAGAACGGAGTCTCCCGGCCCCAGACCTGGGTGCCGCTGGCGATCAGCGTGATCGTCGCCGTGCTGTTCGTGCGGCATGAACGCCACGCTCGCGAACCCGCCCTGAACCTCACGCTGTTCCGCAGGGCACCGTTCAGCGTGGCCCTCTCGGCGACGCTCACCCTGAACCTCCTCGTCGCCGGACTCGGCATCGTGCTCGGCCAGTTCGGCAGCGCGGTCCTGTCGCTGTCCCCCGAGGACATCGGCCTGCTCTTCCTGCCCGGCACCCTGCTGACCGCGGGTGTCGTGATCCTGGCCGGACGCCTGGTGGGGAAGTACACCCCGCGGCCGGTGATGGTCACCGGCCTGCTGGTGATGGCGGCGAGCGGACTGCTGCTGGCGGGCACCGCGGGTCCCGCCATGGCGGTGTGGCTGCTCGTGCCGGCCGTCTGGATGTGCAACCTGGGGTCGCTCGTCACCTCCACCTCGGTCTCCGAGACGGTGCTCTCCGAGGCGCCGCCCGGGCACTCCGGCACCGTGGCCTCCGTCCAGATGGCCTTCGCGATGACCGGGGCCGCCTTCGGGCCCACCGTCTACATCCTGCTCTTCGACCTCTTCTTCCAGCGACGGTGGCTGGCGGACGCGAAGTCGCGCGGCCTGTCGGCGCACAACGCCGAACAGGCCGTGGACGCGGTGCGCAGCGGGATGGCGCAGAACCCGGGTGGCAGCGTCTACGACCCGAACCTGCTCCGGCAGGCTTCCGGGCTGGACATCGGCCTGGACTTCACCGACGGACTGCGCCTGACGATGCTGACGGTGAGCGTCCTTCCGCTCGTCGTGGCCACCCTGGCCTGGCTGCTGATGCCCCGCCGCGGGAAGCCCCGGGATTAGGGGGCGTCTCCCCGGTCTTCGCGGGTCCGCGACGCCCGGCACGGCACCTCGCCGCACGCCCGAACCGCCCACGTACGCCCGGTACGAGGGCGACTCGACCGCACGCCGAGGCACCGCACCGGACGCCGCGGCCTGATCCACGAAGATCGGGGAGACGCCCCCCAGGACCCGGTGGGGCGCTCCCGCTCGTCAGGTCAGGCGCTTGATCGGAGGGCACTCCCAGAGCGCGTCGACGACCGCCGGATGCGGCAGGTACATGCGCAGGGCGGCGTACCACGTGCCGTGGTCCGGGGTGGCCAGCCAGTTGGACTCCTCGGCGGCGCCCGGGGAATCCGGCCGCAGGTGAATGGTCAGGCTGCCGTCCGTGCCGGTCACCAGTCCCGGGGTCCGGTCGCCGATGGAGTAGCGGCCGAGCGGGTTGGGGACCAGGTTCCGGTCCTCGCCGTAGACGGTGAGGGACCAGAAGGCGTCCACCGGAGGGAGACTTCCCGGCTCGAAGCGCAGTTCGTAGCGGCCCGTGGACAGCTTCGCGCCGTCCGCGTCGTGGAAGGCCGCCAGGTAGCACGACTCCTCGGGATCGTTGACGGCGATGCCGACCAGGGACTGCTCCGCGGCCCGCCGCAGGAAGTCGTCACCGAACCGCCCCAACTGCGGCGGCGGGTACCGCCAGCCGTTGACGACGCGGGCCCATTCACCGCTGAGCAGTTGCTGTTCCAGCATGGGCACACCGGTGGCCGCCGCCCGGACCAGGCTCTGCCTGACGGACTCCGGCTGAGCCTCGACATCCAGCCCGGGCCCGATGCCGATCTCCGCGAACTGCCGCAGCAGGACCTCGTGGTGCTGCGGCGGCGGATTCTCGGCCAGCATCGCGTTCAGCGTCTTCCACGGCCCGAGGGGATCTTCGGCCGCGTCGATCGGTTCCAGCACGTCACGCCGGGCCGGAAGCGGTGCCGCGTCCTTGCCGAACAGGTGGAGCGGGACCAGCCGGTACCGGTCCTGGAGGGCATGGACGTTCGGGAGGTCCTGCTCACCCGTGACGAGGGTCCGTCCGACGATGACGATCCAGGGGCTCGGGGCGGTCGCCGTGCGACGCACGCCGTCGGGGAGGTTCCCGGTCCATCCCGGCCCGATGAGGGCGAAGTCGCCGGCGTGCGGACCGGTGGCGCGACCGCCCACGTAGTCGTAGTTGTCGGAGGTGATGCCGACCAGTTCGAAGGTGAAGTACCGGTCTCCCATGTCCGGGTGCGACAGGACGACGGGTTCCTCGCTCAGGTCGACCCAGGCGAAGGAGTACAGGGTGTCGTTGTTCGGGGAGAGGCCCTGCCGGTCGGAGGCGTCGAAGAGCTTCCGGGCGTGCCAGAAGTGGTTCACGGGCGCGTACGGCGTCATCTCGTCGTCCGGCTGCCGGGCCACCCACCGGTGGCGGAGGCCCGCGTTGTAGATGTACGGGAAGCCGTAGACGAAGGCCTGCTCCCCGAGCGTGTAGGCGTACTCACGGCGCCAGTCGGTCACGTGGCCGGTCAGCACCGGCTTGACCGACTGCCACATCAGGGGCAGCGCGTGCGACGTCCTGCGGGCGTGCCCGGCCGTCGCCTTCGGGTGGCGTACGGCGTCCGCGGTGGCCCTGCCCGTCGCGACCGCGGCCCTGCCGATGGTCGACGCCACTCCCGTGACCTGCTGCCGCAGCCGTTCCCCGGTGCTGTTGATCGTGGCTTCGGAGGGCATAACCGTGTTCCTTTCCGGCACGGCGCCCCACATCGGCCGGCCGTACGGCAGACGACCGTCGGCAAGCGGTCCCGGCTCCTCCTGCGGGCCGACGGGCTGCGTCGTTCGCCGTGCCTCGTCGGATGTCGGGCGGGTTGCTCCATACGGCCGGACCCACTGATTCGAGTAGATCACCGCAGCTGGGGCCGGGCAACCGCGTGGGGCCCCGGGGCCGGCACGGCGTCTCGGAGACGGCGGGGTCCCCTTTCGCGGCCCGGGGGTTCAGTCCCCGGCGGCCGCCCACAGGCCTCGGACATGGCCGAGGTGCCGGGTCATGATCTCCCGCACGGCCTTCTCGTCCCGTTCCAGCAGTGCGTCCAGCAGTTCCAGGTGTTCCTCGGCGGAGGCGAGCAGCCGGCCCGCCTCGACCAGGGACGTCAGACCGTAGAGCCGGGAGCGGCCGCGCAGGTCGGCGACCACCTCCACCAGGTGGGCGTTGCCCGCCAGGGCGAGCAGGCCGAGGTGGAAACGGGTGTCCGCCTCGACGTAGGCGATCAGGTCGCCGGCCGCCGCGGCGGCGACGATCTCCCTCGCGGCCGGGCGCAACGCCTCCAGACAGACCCGGTCGGCCGTACGGGCCAGGTCCACCACGGTGGGTGTCTCGATCAGGGCGCGGACGTGCGTGTACTCGTCGAGCTGCCGCTCGGAGACGGCGGTGACCCGGAAGCCCTTGTTCGGCACCGTGTCGACCAGGCCCTCCTTCGCCAGGTCCAGCATGGCCTCGCGCACCGGCGTCGCCGACACCCCGAAGCGGGCCGCCAGCGAGGGCGCCGAGTAGACCTGCCCCGGCCGCAGTTCGCCCGCGATCAGCGCGGCCCGCAGCGCGTCGGCGACCCGCTCGCGGTAGCTGCTCCGCCGGCCGCCCAGTCGGGGGAGCGCGGGTGCGTCCGCTTCCTGCGGTCTCTGTGCCATGTCACGCATCATCGAAGTCTAGAGGACGAACCCCTCCGGGAAGGGGTCGGACGGATCGAGCAGGTACTGGGCGGTGCCGGTGATCCAGGCGCGGCCGGTGAAACTCGGCAGCACGGCGGGGAGCCGGCCGACCCGGGAGGTGCCGAGCAGCCGGCCCGTGAAGCGGGTGCCGATGAAGGACTCGTTGACGAACTCGGTGTGCAGCGGGAGTTCGCCCCGCGCGTGCAACTGCGCCATGCGCGCGCTCGTCCCCGTGCCGCAGGGGGAACGGTCGAACCAGCCCGGGTGGATGACCATCGCGTGCCGCGAGTGGCGGGCGGTGGCGTCCGGCGCGTGGAGATGCACGTGGTGGCAGCCGCGGATCGACGGGTCCTCAGGGTGCACCGGTTCCGACTCCGCGTTGATCGCCCGCATCAGCGCGAGGCCGGCCGTCATGATGTCGTCCTTGCGGGCGCGGTCGAAGGGCAGACCGAAGGCGTCGAGCGGGAGGATGGCGTAGAAGTTGCCGCCGTAGGCGAGGTCGTAGGTGACGGTGCGGCCGTCGGGGAGCGTGGCCTCGCGGTCCAGGTCCACCGCGAAGGAGGGCACGTTCCGCAGCGTCACGTCGCGCGCCGCTCCGTCCTCCACCGCCACCTCGGCGACCACGACCCCCGCGGGGGTGTCCAGGCGGATCGTCGTCACCGGTTCCGTCACCTCCACCATGCCGGTCTCCACCAGCACGGTCGCCACGCCGATGGTGCCGTGCCCGCACATCGGCAGGTAGCCGGAGACCTCGATGTAGATGACGCCCCAGTCGCAGTCGGGCCGGGTCGGCGGCTGCAGGATCGCGCCGCTCATCGCGGAGTGCCCGCGCGGCTCGTTCATCAGCAGCCGCTTGATGTGATCGCGGTGCTCCCGGAAGTACAGCCGCCGCTCGTTCATCGTCGCACCGGGCACGGTGCCGATCCCGCCGGTGATCACCCGGGTCGGCATGCCCTCGGTGTGCGAGTCGACGGCGTGCAGGACGAGCTTGCTGCGCATGCTCCGGCCTCTCTGTGGGGGGCGTCGGGCTGGTCGGACCACCCGCCGCGGCGTACGCGTCAGGCGAGACCGGCGGCCAGGGCCTTCTCGGTGGCGGCGCGGACGGCCGCCTCCTGTCCGGGCAGCAGCGGAACGCGTGGCGGGCGCACCGGGCCGCCGTACCGGCCGACCACGTCCATGGACAGTTTGATCGCCTGCACGAACTCGACCCGTGAGTCCCAGCGCAGCAGCGGGTGCAACTGCCGGTACAGCGGGAGCGCGGTGGCCAGGTCCCCGGCCGTGGCGGCGCGGTACAGCTCGGCCGAGGCCCGGGGGAGCGCGTTGGGGTAGCCGGCCACCCAGCCCTTGGCGCCGGCCACGGCGAGCTCCAGCAGGACGTCGTCGGCGCCGATCAGCAGATCGAGCTCGGGAGCGAGTTCGGCGATGCGGTAGGCGCGGCGGACGTCACCGGAGAACTCCTTGACACCGTGGACGTGACCCTCGCCGTGCAGCCGGGCGAGGAGTTCGGGCACGAGGTCGACCTTGGTGTCGACCGGGTTGTTGTACGCCACCACCGGCAGGCCCGCCCGCGCGACCTCGGCGTAGTGCGCCAGCACGGACCGCTCGTCGGCGCGGTAGGCGTTGGGCGGCAGCAGCATCACGGCCGCACAGCCGGCCTCGGCCGCCTGCTCGGCCCACCGCCGCGCCTCGGCCGAGCCGTACGCCGCGACGCCCGGCATGACCCGTGCCCCGCCGATCGCGGCGACGGCCGTCCTCACGACCTCGGCCCGCTCCCCGGGAGTGAGTACCTGGTACTCGCCGAGGGAGCCGTTCGGCACGACGCCGTCGCAGCCGTTCTCCACCAGCCAGGAGCAGTGTTCGGCGTACCGGTCGTGGTCCACCGACAGGTCCGCGCGGAGCGGGAGTGCGGTGGCCACGAGGATGCCGCGCCAGGGGCGGCTCTGCTGGAGGGTCATGTGTGGTCCCCATTCCCATAGGGTGTGACATTTTACTGTTTGCCCGTCCCGAGCCGATGTCGTGATCGGTGCGGGTGCGGGTGCGGGTGCGGGTGCGGGTGCGGGTGCGGGTGCGGGCAGGTCAGTCCGGCTGCGACTCCGGCAGGGTGGCCAGTACGCCGAGGGGTACCGGCCGGGCGAACGGCCGGCGTCCTGGAGTGAACGGGCAACCGGTCAGTCCGGCCACCGCGGGGCCGCACATCCGGCCCTGGCACCAGCCCATCCCGGCGCGCGTCAGCAGCTTCACGGTGCGCGCGTCCCCGGCTCCGAGGTCTCCGGCCGCCTCGCGGACCTGCCCGGCGGAGACCTCCTCGCAGCGGCACACCGTCGTGTCGTCCGGCAGCCGGTCGGCCCAGTCCACGGGCGGCGCGTACACCGCGTCCAGCGCGGCGGCGAAGGCCCGCAGCCGGGTACGGGCCCGGGCTGCCGCGGCCCATGCGTGCGGGTCCGGGGCGGTACCGTGCAGGCGGGCGGCGATCGAACGGCCGGCGACGTGTCCCTCGGCGAGCGCGAGGTCCGCGCCGCCGATGCCGGTGGCCTCCCCGGCCGCCCAGACGCCCGGCACATCGGTGCGCTGCTCGGTGTCGACGCGGACGCCGTTCCCGGACAGGGTGCAGCCGAGTGCCTCGGCCAGGTCGGTGTGGGGCAGCAATCCGTGCCCGACCGCGAGGGCGTCGCACGGAATACGCCGGGCGGTGCCGGGTACGAGCCGCCCGTCCCGGCCCAGCGCGGCGACGGTGACCGCCTCCAGCCGGTCGGCGCCGTGCGCCTCGACCACGGTGTGCCGGACCAGGGGCCGTACCCCGTGCCGCAGCAACCGGGCCGCGTACCCGGCGCCTTCGGCGAGCTTGCCGGGCTGCCCGGCAAGCGCCGGAGCCCGCCGCAGCAGCGCCCTCGGACCGGCGGACTCCACCAGCGCGGCCACCCGGACGCCCGCCTCGGCGAGTCCGGCGGCCACCGGGAGCAGCAACGGGCCGGTGCCGGCTACGACGACCGTCCTTCCGGGCGGCACCAGTTGGCCCTTGAGCATGGCCTGCGCGCCGCCCGCGGTGACGACTCCGGGGAGCGTCCAGCCGGGGAAGGGCAGCACCCGCTCGTAGCCGCCGGTGGCGAGCAGCACCGCGTCGGCGCGTACGGTGACCCCCTCCTCCTGCGCCGGGCCGCGCAGCGCGTGCACCGCGAACTCCCCGGACGCGGGATATCGCTCCACGCACCAGACGTGATGATCCGTCAGGTGAGCGATGTATCCGGTGGCCCGGTGCCGGTCCAGCGCGTCCCGCAGCCGTTCCCAGGTGCCTGCCCGAGGGCGCGGTGCGGGCCGGCGGCGCGCCGCCGGCGCGACCGCGGGCCGCCGGTGGATCTGGCCGCCCGCCTGCTCGGCCGCGTCGACCAGGGTCACCCGCACCCCGCGTGCGACAGCGGCGAGAGCGCCGGCCAGCCCCGCCGGGCCCGCCCCGACCACGACGAGATGCGGTCGCTCAGCCATCCTCGTGTCCCGTTCCCTCCTGTGTGCGGATCACATCGCCCGGTGCGAGCGGGGCCAGGCAGGCCCGTTGGTTCGGGCGCCCGTTGACGGTCACCAGGCAGTCGAAGCACACCCCGATCCCGCAGAACACCCCGCGTGGCCGGCCCCCGCCGCGCGTGACGCGCCAGGAGGTCACGCCCGCCGCCCACAGCGCCGCCGCGACCGTCTGGCCGGGCAGCGCCGCCACGGGCCGGCCGTCGAAGGTCACGGTGAACGCGGCGGCCGGACGCGCCCCGGGCGGCTGCGAAGCGGTCACGGCGTCTCGCCTCCACTCGCCCTCGGGGCAGTCCCGGCCGCGCCGAACCGGTCCGGGCGGAACGGGCCGAGATCCAGTTCCGTCGCCTTCCCGGTCAGCGCCTGCGCGATCAACTGCCCGGTGCCGGTGGCCAGTCCGATGCCCGCGCCCTCGTGTCCGCAGGCGTGCAGCAGACCGGGTACGCGCGGGTCGGGGCCGATCGCCGGGAGGTGGTCGGGCAGGTACGGCCGCAAGCCCGCGTACGTCCGCAGTGCGCGCACCCGCTCCAGGAAGGGGAACAGGCCGATCGCGCCTGCCGCGAGCGCCCGTACGGCCGGCAGGGACAGGGAGCGGTCGAAGCCCACCCGTTCACGGGTCGCCCCGATCAGGACCGGCCCGGCGGCGGTGCCCTCGACGACCGGCGAGGTCCGGAGCGCCGCCGAATCGCTCGCCACGTCCGCCACGTAGTCGGCCGCGTACACCTTGTGCCGGACCAGCCGCGGAAGTGGCTCGGTGACCAGTACGAAGCCGCGCCGGGGGAGTACCGGGAGGTGAACGCCCGCCAGGGCGGCGAGTTCGCCGCACCAGGTACCGGCGGCGTTCACCACGGCCGGGGCGTGGATGTCGCCCTGGGCGGTACGGACCCCGCGGACCGCTCCGTCCCGCCCGCGCAGCACGCCGGTCACGGACAGGCCCGTGTGCAGCCGCGCCCCCGAGGCGCGGATCAGGTGGGCGGCGGCGAGGGCGGGCATGACCTGGGCGTCCTGCGGATAGAACAGCCCACCCGCGGTATCGGGGGTCAAGTGCGGCTCCAGTGAAGCAAGTTCCCGGGTGTCGGCTCGCACGGCGTCGACCCCCGCGGCCCGTTGGCGCTCGGCGAGGCCGCGCAGTGCGGCGAGTTCGGCCGGCGTCTTGGCGACGACGAGGCCGCCCTTGGGCTCGTACTCGATCGCCGGGCCGAACTCGTCCGCAAGACGCGCCCACAGTCCGGCGGAGAACAGGGCCAGTTCGAGTTCGGGGCCCGGGTCCTTGTCGGAGACCAGCAGGTTGCCCTCGCCGGCGCCCGTGGTGCCCCCGGCGACCGGGCCACGGTCCACCACGCTCACGTCGAGACCCGCCCGCGCGGCGTACAGCGCGCAGGCCGCACCCACCGCACCGGCCCCGACGACCACGACGTCACAGGTCGGTCGCATCGCCACGCCAGTAATATGTCACATGACGCACCGTCGGGAACAGGCCCCGGCGCGTACGCGATCCCGTCGCGGGGCGTCAGTCCAGTGTGGTCGGGGTCGGGGAAGGCGTCTTGCCCGCCAGCACCTGCTGCAGGCGCTGGGTGCCCTGCTGGACCGCCGTCTCCGTGCTGTCGTGATCGACGCCGGACGGGCCGCCGTTGGTGACCAGGATCCCCGAGGAGCCGACCCGGACGGCGGCCACGTCCAGCTTGAGCGTGACGGGCTCTCCGTTCGAGGTGCCCTGCACCGTCAGGGTGAGGCCCTGCCTGCCGTCTCCCACGGCGGGCAGCGGACTGCTCACGACCTGCACGGTCCGCTTGCCGCCGTCCGAACCGGTCACCGTGAACTGGTCGCAGGTGTCCGACAGGCTCTTCATCCAGTCCAGGGACTTCTCCAGCGAGCCCTTGCCGTAGTCGCCCACCTGGTACAGCAGCCGGGCGTCGCCCTGGGTGAAGCCGGTGAGCGCCGACGCTCCCACCGGGCGGCCCAGCAGCGTGTCCGAGTACAGGCCGTCCAGCAGCTTCTGGCAGTCCTGCGAGCTGGTCTTGCCGTTCAGGAACGAGGCGACGTCGACCTTGCCGACCAGCAGCTTGTCGCGCCAGCTCGACGCGTTGTTCGCCTGCGTCCACGCGTCCTCGATGTCGGCCTCGGTGATCAGCGCGGCCTTCGCCCCGTTCGTGGTCAGCGCCCGCGAGGCCGACGCGGACGGCGAGGAGGGGGACGGCGACGGAGACGACGGGGACAGCGAGGACAGCGAGGGGGAGGACGGGGACTGCTTCGCCGCCGGGGAGGCGGGCGCGGCCTCCGGCGACCCGGTGTCGCCCGCGCAGGCGGCGGTGACCAGCAGTGCCCCCGTCGCCAGCGCCGAGGCGAGAACACGTGCGGGGCGGGACGGACGGTCCATCGCGGCGGCCTCCTCAGAGCGCGGTACGTCCCTCCACATCAGCACCGGCCCGGCCGGCCGACGAGCGCAGTGCGGCGTTCGGGTGACCCCGGGCCGTCCGCCGTATGGACGTCCCCTTGACGCCGCGGTACGCCCGATCGACACTCCAGGGAAGGGAATCCCAGCGAACGGGTAGGGAATATGGTGCGCGTCGAGACGGTGGCCGGCCGAGCGGGCCGCACGCCGCCCCCCGCACCCCTTCTCACCTCCCGCCTGCACATCGACCTGCTGCGCGTCTGCAGCGCGATCGGCCTGCACCGCTGACAGCCGGTCGCCGCGAGCCGCCGCGCTACCCCTCGGACGGCAGCAGGCCTCCGGTCGCCGCCCGCTGCCCGTCCGCGGACGCAGACCGGTGTATGCAGGCCCGCCTCCTCACGCCGGGCCGGTCCGCCCCCGCCCTCGTCCCTCGTCGCACCCACGCCGCATTCGCCGCGCCCGCCTCCGCGCGCCCGCACCAGGGGAGACGCATGTCCATCGCTCCGCTCGCCGCCGTCCCGTCGCTCCGCCGCTCCGCCCCCGTCTTCCGAGGCCGCATCGGCCAGGACGCGCGCAGCGGCCACTACGCCGTGCCGCACCGCTACCGGCTCCATCTGTCGACCGCGTCCCCCGAGGGGCTGCGGCTCGCCATCGGCCACCGCCTGCTCGGCCTCGACGACAGCTGTCCGGTGACCGTCCTGCCGGCCGTACCGGACCAACCCGACGGCGGCCACTCGGCGTTGCGCCCGCTGTACGAGGCGAGCGCGCACCACTACACCGGGCCCGCGCTCGCTCCGGTGCTCAGCGACGACTGGTCCGGCCGCATCGTCAGCACGCACGCCCCGGAGATCCTCCGCGACCTGGACCGCTTCCGGCCGGCCGGACGTGCCTCGCTGTACCCGAGCGGCGCGGAGAGCCAGATCGAGGCCGTGGAGCGGCTCTGTGCCGAGGACATCCAGCGGGCGGCGCGGCGCGCGGTGGAAGCCGGCGCCGATCCGGCCGTCCGGGCCGCCGCGCTGGAACAGCTGCTGGGCACGCTGGGCCGGCTGGAGCGGTACCTGGCGGGGGAGGAGTACCTGGTCGCCGGACGGCTGACCGCCGCCGACGTCGAACTGTGGGTGTCACTGGTCCAGTTGGACACCGTGCACGGCCGTCGTCTCGACGCCTCGGCCGTACGACGTGTCGCCGCCCACCCGGTGCTCTGGGGGCACGTCCGGCGGCTGACCGCCCGCCCCGCCTTCGCCGCACACCTCGACGGGTTCGTGTCCTCGGCCGAGTGAACCGTGCCGCCGCCTCGACAGCGGGGCCATCGGGACGGTCGCGGCAAGCGGGCTCTCGCCGGGGACGCGACGGCGGGGCCGGAGGACGTCTCCCTCCCCCGAAGGTGACGTCCCCCGACCGCGCTCCCCCCGTGCCCGAATGCGGCCTGGGCCGCCAGGGTGCCGTACCCGGCCGGCCGGGCGCCTGAGTCGAGGGGTACTCAAGTCGCCCTGTATCAGAACTGAGTAGGCGCGCTCCTGTTCGTGTGACGACTCACGAACAGGACGCGAAGACGCTGGAACTGCCCTGGCCGTTCACCGGGCGGGAGGACGAACTGGACCTGGTCCGCCGGGCGCTGACGGCCGGACGGCCGGGCATCGTGGTGACCGGGCCGGCCGGGCGGGGCAAGACCCGGCTGGTGACGGAGGCGGTCCGGGGCCTGGACTGCGCCCGGGTGACCGGCACCCCCGAGACCATGGGCCTGCGCTTCGCCGCCTTCGCGCACCTGCTGCCCGACGCCGTCTCGCTGCACGGAGCGGTACGGCTCCTGTCCGGAGTGCGCCTCCTCGTCGTCGACGACGCCCACCTGCTCGACGAGGCCTCCGCGGCGCTCGTGCACCAGCTCGCCGCCCACGGCGGCACCCGGCTGGCGGTGACCGCCACCGATGGCGCCGCCGCGCCCGCCGCCGTCTCCAGACTCTGGACGGGGGAGCTGCTGCCCCGCCTGGCCCTGCCGCCGCTGCCCCGCGAGGACACCGACCGGCTCCTCGCGACGGCCGGACTCGAGCCGCTCACCATGGGCCGGCTGCACCTGCTGTGCCAGGGCGATCTCAGGCTCCTGCGCGACCTGTTGGCGGCGCTGCACCGCTCCGGCGCCCTGATCGCCGCCCCGGGCGGCGGCGGACGGGCCTGGCGCGGGCCGCTCCCGGTCACCGCGACCGTCCGTGAGCGCCTGGCCGCCGTCCTCGACCGGTCCGACGCCGACGAGCGCGAGACACTGCACCGGCTCGCCTTCGCCGAGCCCCTGCCGCTCGACCTGGACGGACTCGACCTGGACGTCCTCGAACGCCTGGAGCAGGACGGGCTGATCGACGTCGACGACCACGGCTCGGTCACCCTCGCCCACCCCCTGCACGGCCCGGCCCTGCGCGCCACCGCGGGCCCGCTGCGGGCGCGCCGGCTGGCCCGCACCCCGAACCGGTGCGGGCCCGCGCTCTCGGCCGAACGGGCCGCGCTGGAACGCCGGCTGGAGCGGCACGACGTACGGGCCGTGCCGACCCCGGTCGGCGACTGGCTGCTGTCCGAGGGGCTGGCGGTCCCGGGCGGCTATGCCGCCGTGCGCGCCCGGTACGCCCGGCTGCGAGGTGAGCTGCGTGAGGCGGCCGCCTGGGCACGCGAGGGCCTGCGCGCCGAACCGGAGGACGGCGTATGCGGTGCCGAACTCGACTTAGCGGTATGTCAATTCGGCGACATCGCGGGAACGGGGGTGTGGGCGGCGGCGGCACGGGGCGACATCGGGGCCGCCCTGGACCAGATCGCCGGGGACGAGGCGTCGGCGCTCTACGACGCCGTACGGCTGGGGGCGCCGGAGCGGGTCGCCGGGCGGCTGCCGGGCGAGGGGGTGTTCGCCCGGCACGCCGACGCGCTCGCCCGCGGCGACGGCCCCGCCCTGGACCGGGCCGCCGAGGCGCTGGCGGAGCGCGGCTTCCTGCTGTTCGCGGCCGAGGCGCACGCGCAGGCCGTACCGGTCCACCGCGACCCGCGCGCCGCCCGCCTCTCCCGCACCCGGGCGCTCGCCCTGGCCCGCCGCTGCCAGGGTGCCCGGACCCCGGCGCTCTCCGGACTCGTCCTCGGCGAACTCACCGCCCGGCAACGGCAGATCGTCGCCCTCGCGGCCTCCGGTCTCAGCAACCGGCAGATCGCCGAGCGGCTCACGCTCTCCGTGCGGACCGTCGGCAACCACCTGTACGGCGCCTACGCCCGCCTCGGCGCGAACGACCGCGGCGCACTGCCGGCCCTCCCGGACCTGCCGGCGGCGGAACCCGCCTGATGGCCGTGGCCCGGACGGCGTGCGGGCTCCGTGTCACGCCGTCCAGGGCCGCTGGTCGCGCAATTCGGGGCATGTGTCGCCTCGCCCGGGTGGCGCGTGCGCGCGCTGCGGTGCGTGTGGCCGGGGCGTGCCGCTGTGGCTCGCGGGTCTGCCGACCCGCTGACCCGTCGACGGAGGACTCGTCGGCGGTCGAGGACCTGTGTGGCGTGTTGACTCCGCCTCATGCCGGCCTGGCGTGCGCGGCCAGCGCAACCCTGACACCGTTCACCACGAGCGGGCCTTGGCTCGTGCGGTCGTGAACGCCGTTCCGGACGCCCGGCGGACCCTGCCGCCCGGCCGCGAGGTGCGCACGCGCGCATCTGTCACGCGCCGTGCCTCCGATGGTGGACCCGTCCGACCGCGCAGCGCCTTCGGCCCCGTCTCACGCCGCGCCGAACGCCGCGAAAGCCCACCCCGTCGCCTGGTGCACCGCGTCGGCCGGCTGGGTGGCGCGGGCGTCGCGGAGGGACTCGGCGAGGGAGAGGCCCGCGTCCAGGCCCTTGTGCAGGGCCAGCATCAGCGGCACCACGGCCGCGTCGTTGACGGGCGCGCTGCTCGCCACCACCCCGGCCGTGCCCAGCGGGAGCAACGCGGTGACGAGGCCGAGCAGTTCGTCCGCGCCGACCGAGGCGAGCCGGGCGGTGTCGCAGCTCGACAGGATGATCCGGTAGGGGCTGCGGGCCAGGCGTTCGAAGTCGTGCACGATCAGCGGCCCGTCGGCCATCCGCAGCGCGGAGAACAGCGGGCTGTCCGCGCGGAACGTGCCGTGCGCGGCGATATGGGCGAGGGCCGCGCCGTCCAGGTGCTCCAGCACCCGGGGCACCTGCGCCGCCCGTCCCTCCAGCACCGTCGCCGCGCCGTACCGGCCGGCCAGCTCGGACACCTCCGCGCCGCCCGTCGCCAGTCCCGGGCCGCGGACCAGCAGATGCCGGCCGCCGCGCGGCGGGGCGGTCTCCCGGGCCCGCAGCCAACTGCCCGCCGACGGCGACACACTGAGCACCCGCTCCCGCAACGAGGGCAGCAGCGCCCACGGCACCCGGTGCAGCGCGCCCGGCGGCACGATCACCACGGGGCCGGACCCGAGATGCGCCGCCGCGCCGCCCAGCAGCAGCTCCTCCAGGCGCAGACCCGCCGCCTCCACCAGCGGCAGCCGCGCCTCGCCGCCCGGATGCGCGAGCCTGCGCAGCCCGGCCTGCACGTGCTCCGCCTCGGCCACAGCCTCCGCGAGCACCCCGCCCGCGAACCGCCGGACCCGGCCCTGTCCGCACAGCAGGATGTGCACCCGGCCGTCCACCACGGCGAGTTCGACCAGTCGCGCCTCCCCGAGACGGTCCAGCAGCCGGGTCGTGTCGAAGCGGTCGCCGTCGCCGGGCGAGTCACCGCGGATGTGGTGGGTGCGGGAGCGGATCTCCCGTTCCAGCCGCCGCTGTTCGCGCTCCAGGGCGGGCACCGCGCGACCCTCCATCCGCGCCTCCTCCGCGCGGGCCGCTATCTCGCGGTAGGCGGTGATGCCACCGAGCAGCGCCGGATCGGCGGGCGGCCGGGCGGGCGGCGCGGCCAGCACGGTCGCCCGCCAGCGCTCGCTCCACTCCAGGAGCCGCCGCGGGCCGCCGTGCGCCAGGCTGACCTCCTGGGCCAGCGCGGCCAGTTCCGCGCCCTGCGCGGTGGCCCGGGCGCGCAACTCGGAAGCACCGAGAGTCATTTGATGGTCGTCGAGCTCGGCCAGCCCCCGCCGGCAGGCGTGCAGCACACCGCGCCCGGATCCGGCCGCCCGGGCGCGCAGCGCCTGCGCCACCCAGCCCGTCACCCTGGCCGGCGGCGGACCGGTGTGCCGGCTGCGCGCGGCGGCCGCCAGATGCCGCTCCGCGTCCGCCGTCCGGCCCAGCGTCAGCGCGATCCGTCCGGCGAGCAGCGAGGCCTCCGGCGCGGCCGGCGAGCCGAAGGAGGCCAGCCGCCCGGCGACCCGTGCCGCGTCCGCGACCAGCCGCCCCGACCCGGGCCCCGCGGCCGCCCGCGCCTCGGTCAGCACCAGCCGGGCGTGCGTCTCCCACCAGGTCCGCCGCTGCCTGGCGAACAGCCGTACGGCGTGGGCGGCGCGATCGGTCGCGACGTCCGCCTTGCCGGCCGAGCGGGCGGCACGCGCGGCGGCCAGCAGCAGCTCCGCCTTACGGGTGGACTGGCCGCCGATCCGGTCCAGCAGCGCGATCGCGGTGTCCGCCTCGGCGAGCGCCTCGGGGGCGAGACCGGCGGCCATCAGCACCTCGCAGCGCCGCACGGACAGCATGAAGGTGGGCGTGCCGAGTTTGGCGTACCGCTCCTCCGCCTCGTCCAGCAGCCGCAGCGCGGCCGGGATGTCCCCGGAGCGGAACGCGGCCAGGCCCCTGCTCTCCACCGCGTCCGCCTTGTCGTGCTCCTGGCCGGTGGTGTCCCACAACCGCTCCGCCGCCGTGAAGTCGGCGACCGCCCGGTCCACCGCGCCCAGCGCCAGATGCACCGTCGCCCGCAGGGTCAGCGCCCGCGCCGTCCAGATCCCGTCACCGGCCTGACGCAGTGCGGGAAGGGCCCGCCGTACGTCCTCCAGCGCCTCCCGGTGGTGCCCCAGCACCCACCACACGTAGGCCCGCCGGTACCGCACGCGTGCCCTGGTGTGTCCGCTGCCCCGTGCGACCCCCTGCTCGAACGACGCCAGCCCCTGCCGGGTGCGCCCCGCGTGCACCAGTGCGACCCCCAGGGTCGCCAGCACGTCCGCCTCCCGCTCCGCCGACTCGGCGCGCGCGGCCAGGTCCCGGGCCCGGCGCAGATGCCTGAGGGCGATCCGGAGATCGCCGAAGTCCCGCTGCCAGATTCCGAGCACCTGGTGCGCGACGCTGGCGTGCAGCGGCGGCGGGCCGGTGTGCAGCACGTGTTCCGCGCGCGCCCGGGCCTCGCCCGGATCGGCGAACACCATGGGCAGCAGTTCGAGCACCGACTCCGTTCCCGCTGTCACCCCTCGCATGGTAGTGGCCTGCGCGAACCCGCCCCACGGGTGCGCCGTCGTCACGTGCGGCCGTACCCGCCGCACGCGGCGGCGGCGTCAGGCTGTATCAATCGGTCGTCGGCCGACTCTGACTGTCGGACACCGTCTCAGGGGGAGGACACAGCATGGCACCTCAGCGATTCCACGAACAGTTCGACCACATCCAGGGCGCGATGCCGGGCATCGCCCTCGCGATGGGGCCGGACGACGCCGCGGAGTTCCTCTACGAGAAGGGCGTCGTCCTCGCCCGCGACGGCGAGGAGGCCCGGCTGGTCGAGGACACCGTGCGCGGACACTTCACCGAGACCCGGGGCCTGGTCCCGGACCACGTGCGCCGGACGGGCCCGGCGGCCAACCGCACCGGCGTCACCCGGATCCGGGTCGGCGACCCCACCCTGGGCGAGGACGTCGTCCCGCACGCCCTGGGCGCCCTGCGGGAGGCCGAGGGCCGCCAGGGCCGCCGCCTGGTCAGCCGCAACCACGTCGTGCACATCGCGGTCAACGCCTGCCCCGGCGACGAGCCGGTCCCCGCGCCGCGCAGCGAGCCGCCCAACCCGGCCCCGGTGGACGCCCCGTACGACCCGGACACCGCCGTCGGCGTCCTCGTCATCGACACCGGCCTGGTGCACGACCACGGCTCCTACCCGCTGCTCGCCCACACCACCGGCGACCCGCAGGACAGCGAGACCGGCCCCGACGGCGTGCTGCGGCAGTACGTCGGGCACGGCACCTTCATCGCCGGGATCGTCGCCGCCGTCGCCCCCAACACCGACGTCACCGTGCGCGGCACGCTCGCCGACGCGGGCGCCGTCCTGGAGTCCGAGTTCGGCGCCAAGCTCTTCGACGCCGTCGACCAGGGCGGCTGGCCCGACATCATCAGCCTCTCGGCCGGCACGTCCAACGGCCGCACCGACGGTCTGCTCGGCCTCGACGGGTTCATGCGGGAACTGCGCGAACAGGGAACCCTGTTGGTCGCCGCCGCCGGCAACAACGCCAGCGGCAACCCGTTCTGGCCGGCCGCCTACGCCGCCCTGCCCGAGTACGAGGACTGCGTGCTGTCGGTCGGCGCGCTGCGCGGTGACGGCGAGTCCGGCGCCTGCTTCAGCAACCACGGCCCCTGGGTGCGGGTCTACGCCCCCGGCGAGCGCCTCACCAGCGCCCTCACCGGCTTCCGCACACCCGTGCCGTACGTCTACCAGCACTCCACCTACGACACCTGCCGGTACGGTTCCGGGTACCTCTGCACATGCCAGTACCCGCGGCACACGGGCGTGTTGAGCGAGGCGCGGGAGAGCACCGCGGGCAAACCCGACCAGGTGATGTTCGACGGGCTGGCGCAGTGGAGCGGCACGTCCTTCGCCACCCCGGTCGTCGCCGGGCTCGTCGCCGCCCACATGACGGCGCACAAGGAGCGTGATCCGCGCCTGGCGCGGGCCCAACTGCTCGGCTCGGTCACCGAGTCCGCCGAGGTGCGGGGGGCGCACGTGCCGGTGCTCCGTCCGTCCACCTGGCGGCCGACCCCCGTCGCGATCCCGGTCCGGCCGGTATGAGGGCCGGAACGCTCCTCTCCACGGCGTACGATGACGTGCCGTACACGAGGGGTGGAGCCGTGGACCGAACAGAGGTCGGCGCGCTGGTCCGGTCCGCGGTCGACGGCGACGCGGCGGCCTGGAAGGCGCTGGTGGAGGGAATGAGTCCGCTGGTGTGGTCGGTGGTGCGCGCGCACCGGCTCTCCGACGCCGACGCGCACGAGGTCTACCAGACCGTGTGGTTCCGTTTCGCCCAGCACCTCCATCGCCTGCGGGAACCGGACAAGGCGGGTTCCTGGCTGGCCAGCACCGCCCGTAACGAGTGCCTGAAGGTGCTCAAGGGGCTCACCCGGCTGACGCTGACGGACGATCCGCAGGTGCTGGACCGGGCCAGCGAGGAGCGGACGCCGGAGCAGTCGCTGATCGACTCCGAGGAGGAGGCCGCGCAGGCCGAGCGGATCCGCCGGCTCTGGCAGGAGTTCGAGGCGCTCGGCGAGCGGTGCCGGCAGTTGCTGCGGGTGCTGATGGCCTCGCCGCCGCCGAGCTATCTGGAGGTGTCGGCCGCCCTCGGCATCGCGGTCGGCAGCATCGGTCCGCTGCGCCAGCGCTGTCTGCGCCGGCTGCGGGCCCGGATGGACGCCCGGGAGGCGGCATGATCGGCAGCCACGACGACGACGCCTTCCCCGTGGAGGGCTTGGACGACGCCGGATTCGACGAGGCCCCGCTGGAGGAGGAGCTGCGCCAGGCGGCCGCCGTGCTGGACCCGGTCCCGGCCGAGCTGCGCCAGATCGCCCTGGGCGCCTACGCGCTGCACGACCTGGACGCCGACATCGCCGAGCTGACCTTCGACTCGCTGGTGGACGCGCTGCCGGTCCGGGGCGTACCGGACGCGCCGCGGATGCTGACCTTCCGCGCGGGCGGTGTGACCGTCGACATCGAGGTCACCGGGGAGGGCCTGATCGGCCAGGTACTGCCTCCGGGCCCGGCCCGCGTCGAGGTCCTGGGCGGCCCCCGGGCGGCCCGCCCCGTCACGGTCGACACCCTCGGCCGCTTCACCAGCGACACCCCGCCCACCGGCCCGTTCGCACTACGGCTGCGCACCGACGGCCAGGTGGTCGTGACGGAGTGGCTCCGGGCCTAGGGGGCGTCTCCCCGATCTTCGTGGGTCCGCGACGCCCGGGGTCACCAGGTGACGGGCAGGGTCCGGGGACCGCGGATCATCGTCTTGTGCCGCCATCGGACCTGGTCCGGCGGGACGGCGAGGCGCAGGGCGGGCAGGCGGGCCAGGAGTGTGTCGACGAGCAGTTCGGTCTGGAGCCGGGCCAGGACGGCGCCGGTGCAGTAGTGCGGTCCGTTGCCGAAGGCCAGGTGCGGGTTGGGGCGCCGGTCCGGGTCGATGAGGTCGGGGTCGGGGAAGACGGCCGGATCGCGGTTGGCGGCGAGGTAGGAGACGTACACCGGTTCGCCCGCCGCGATCCGGTGTCCGCCGACCTCGACGTCCTCCAGGGCGATCCGGGCGAGTCCGACCGTGCTGCGGTGCGGGATGTGGCGCAGCAGTTCGTCGAGCACGGGACCCCGCTCCTCGGGGCGCGTGCGCACGCGTTCCATCAGCTCCGGGCGGGTCAGCATCAGGAACAGCATCTGGCCGCAGTTGTGGGTGACCGCCTCCCCGCCGATCTGCAGCGGCCCGGCGAGGCCGACGGCCTCCTCCTCGCTGATCTCGCCCCGGGACACGGCGGCCCCCAGGAGCGAGTAGACGTCCTCGTCCGTGCTGTGCGCGCGGGACCGGACGGCCGTGGTGATCCAGCCGTACAGGCCGGTCTTCGCCGTCCGGGCGGCCTCGGCGCCGCCGGAGGTGGAGATGATCTGCCGGGTCCACGCGTGCACCTGCTCGCGGTCGGCGGGCGGCACGCCCATCACCTCGCTGACGACCGTGATCGGGAACGGCTCCAGCACCCGCTCGACCAGGTCGGCGGGCGGCCCGTCGCGTACGACGCCGTCCATCAGCTCGTCCAGGATCCGCTGAGCGCGGGGCCGCAGCCGCTTCATGGCGCTCACCGTGAAGGCGCCGGCGACCGGCTTGCGCAGCCGGTTGTGCTCGGGCTGGTCGGCCCAGGCCAGCGAGCCCGGCCGGGGCGCGAAGTCCGGTGCCAGCCGGGTCACCTGACGGCGCGCCACCTCGGCACGGCTGAAGCGCGGATCGTTGGTGACCAGCTTCACGTCCTCGTAGCGGGTGGCGAGCCACGCCCACCCCTCGCCGAACGGCAGCCGGATACGGGTCAGCGGGCCCTCGCGCATCAGGCCGGTGAGGACCGGGTCGAAGTCCGTCCCGTCAAGGTCGAGCGGCAGCCAGTCGCGCACCGGCGGCGGCCAGTCCCGCTCGGGCGGCGCGGCTCGGCCGGTGAGCGTGATCTCCTCCGTCATGCCCACCACCTTCGTACGCGCCCCGCCCGCTGTCCTGCGGGAGTGCTCCAGCCGGAGGGCCCCGGCCCGCGGCGGCGACGGACCCGCCGCTACACGGCGTCCACGAGCGCGGCCAGCGCCCCGGCGAGGTCCTCGAGGCCCGGTCCGGCGGGGCCGCCGGGCTCGGTCATGTAGGTGTCCCGGCGGATCTCCACCATCAGCGCGCTCACCCGCGCCTCGCGCCCGTAGTACTCCAGCGGTACGTAGGTCCCGCTGAACGGGCTGTCGAGTCCCGTCTCCCCGCACCCGGCGAACGCCTTCAGGGCCGCCTCGCGCAGCCCCGAGGGCGTGTGGAAGGCGTCCGTGCCCAGGCAGACGGGCGGCCGCGGTCCCGCACCGTGCAGCTCGTACGGCAGGGCCTCGCGCGGATAGGAGTGCACGTCGATCACGATCGCTCGCCCGGTCGCCGCCAGCCGTCCGGCCACCGCGTCGGTCATCGCGCGCGCGTACGGCCCGAAGTACCGCTCGACGAGCGGTCCGGGGTCGGTGTCCGCGGCCCGCAGCACACCGCGGTGCGTGGTCCCGGTGTACACGGCTCCCATGCCCACGGCGAGCATCTCCTCCCGCTCGTCCGGGAACCGCTCCGGGTCCACGACCAGCCGGGACAGCCGGTTGACGAACCGCCAGGGGGCGGTCCCGGCGAGGGCCGCCGCCCGCTCGGCGATCCGGGCGGTGTGCGCGTCCGTGATGTGGTCCAGTTCCCGTTCGAGCGCGGCGTCGTCCAGCACGATCCCCTCGCGGACGTCACCCGGTATCGCCCGCGACGAGTGCGGCACGTGCAGCAGCACGGGCGACTCGGCGGCTCCGGGCAGGAGTTCGAACGCGGGGGTGTACGGGGACACGGGCAGCTCCACGGGCGTCGGACGGACGGGGCACGCTCAAGGTGCCACACGGCACTGACATTGATGCTGATACTCGGGTTCCGGCGGTCGTGACCCGGGCACTGACTGACGTCCTGCTGGCACCCCCGGCACGGCTCCGCCCCGGCCGGGGGTACCGGCCGGGGCGGAGGCTCACTCACGGCGGCGGCTGAACCGCCGCGTACCTCAGCTCAGCGAGGCGAGGGCGGAGTTCCAGGTGGCCGACGGGCGCATCACCGCGTCCGCCTTGGCCTTCTCGGGCTGGAAGTAGCCGCCGATGTCGGCCGGGCTGCCCTGCACGGCGATCAGCTCGTCGACGATCTTCCGCTCGTCGGCCGCGAGGGACTCGGCGAACGGGGCGAACGCCTTCGCCAGGTCGGCGTCGTCGGTCTGGCCGGCCAGCTCCTGCGCCCAGTACAGGGACAGGTAGAAGTGGCTGCCGCGGTTGTCGATGCCGCCGAGGCGACGGGTCGGGGACTTGTCCTCGTTGAGGAAGGTCGCCGTGGCGCGGTCGAGGGTGTCGGCGAGGACCTTGGCACGGGTGTTGCCGGTGGCCGCCGCGTACTGCTCGAGGGACGGCACCAGGGCGAAGAACTCGCCGAGGGAGTCCCAGCGCAGGTAGTCCTCCTTGACGAGCTGCTGCACGTGCTTCGGCGCGGAGCCGCCGGCACCGGTCTCGAACAGACCGCCGCCCGCCATCAGCGGGACGACCGACAGCATCTTGGCGCTGGTGCCCAGCTCCAGGATCGGGAACAGGTCGGTCAGGTAGTCACGCAGCACGTTGCCGGTGACCGAGATGGTGTTCTCGCCGCGGCGGATGCGCTCCACCGACAGCTTGGTGGCCTCGACCGGCGACATGACCCGGATGTCCAGGCCCTCGGTGTCGTGCTCCGCCAGGTACTGCTCGACCTTGGCGATCAGGTTGGCGTCGTGGGCGCGGGTGGCGTCCAGCCAGAAGACCGCCGGGTCGCCGGTGGCGCGGGCGCGGGTGACGGCGAGCTTCACCCAGTCCTTGATCGGCGCGTCCTTGGTCTGGCAGGCGCGGAAGATGTCGCCGGCGGAGACCGTCTGCTCGATCACGACGTTGCCGGCCTGGTCCACCAGGCGGACGGTGCCGGTGACCGGGATCTCGAAGGTCTTGTCGTGGCTGCCGTACTCCTCGGCCTTCTGCGCCATCAGACCGACGTTCGGGACCGAGCCCATGGTCGACGGGTCGTAGGCGCCGTTGGCGCGGCAGTCCTCGATCACGGCCTGGTAGACGCCGGCGTACGAGGAGTCCGGCAGCACCGCGAGGGTGTCGGCCTCCTGGCCGTCCGGGCCCCACATGTGACCGGAGGTGCGGATCATGGCCGGCATCGAGGCGTCGACGATGACGTCGGACGGCACGTGCAGGTTGGTGATGCCCTTGTCGGAGTCGACCATGGCCAGGGCCGGGCCCTCGGCCAGCTCGGCGTCGAAGGAGGCCTTGATCTCGGCGCCCTCGGGCAGCGACTCGATGCCCTTGAGGATGCCGCCCAGGCCGTCGTTCGGGGTCAGGCCGGCGGCGGCGAAGGTCTCGCCGTACTTCGCGAACGTCTTCGGGAAGAAGGCGCGCACCACGTGGCCGAAGACGATCGGGTCGGAGACCTTCATCATCGTGGCCTTCAGGTGCACGGAGAACAGGACGCCCTCCTCCTTGGCCCGGGCGACCTGCGCGGTCAGGAACTCGCGCAGCGCGCCGACGCGCATCACGGAGGCGTCGACGACCTCGCCCTCGAGGACCGGTACCGACTCGCGCAGGACGGTGGTCGAGCCGTCGTCGCCCTTGAGCTCGATGCGCAGCGCACCGGCCTCGGAGATCACCACGGACTTCTCCGTCGAGCGGAAGTCGTCCACGCCCATCGTCGCCACGGCGGTCCTGGAGTCCGAGCTCCAGGCGCCCATGCGGTGCGGGTGGGTCTTGGCGTAGTTCTTCACGGAGGCGGGGGCGCGGCGGTCGGAGTTGCCCTCGCGCAGGACCGGGTTCACCGCCGAGCCCTTGATCTTGTCGTAGCGGGCGCGGATCTCGCGCTCCTCGTCGGACTTGGGGTCGTCCGGGTAGTCCGGCAGGGCGTAGCCCTTGCCCTGCAGCTCGGCGACGGCGGCCTTGAGCTGCGGGATGGACGCCGAGATGTTCGGCAGCTTGATGATGTTCGCGGCGGGCGTCTTGGCCAGCTCGCCCAGCTCGCTCAGCGCGTCGGGGATGCGCTGGTCCTCGTCCAGGTACTCCGGGAAGACGGCGATGATGCGCCCGGCCAGCGAGATGTCGCGGGTCTCCACGGGCACCCCGGCCTGCGAGGCGTACGCCTGGATCACCGGCAGGAACGAGTGCGTCGCGAGGGCCGGGGCCTCGTCTGTGTAGGTGTAGATGATGGTCGAGTCAGTCACCGGGTGCTCCGCTCCACGTCTGCAACATTGCTCGACATCAAGATATCTCGTGATCGGGCCGGGCTCGACAGGGGTCCCGGCCGGAAATTCGTGCCGCCCCGGTGCAACCGATCCCGCCTTCTTGTGGTCATGACAAACGATCACCACTGACCACGCGTGATCGCACTCAGACCGGCGGCCGGATCCGACCACCCGGCCGCCCGACCGAAAGCGGACCATGAGATATCGCACCAGAGTGACGGCCCCGGCGGCCGCCCTGATCGGCACGGCCGCGGCCCTGGCGACGGGCTCCCCGGCCCAGGCGCGCCCCGCCGGCCCCGGCGCGACGGCGCACAAGGCGGCCCGCAGGGCGGCCGTCCTCGGCCCCGAGACCCTCGGCGACCCCGTCTTCCCCACCCTCGGCAACAAGGGCTACCGCGCCACGTCCTACCACCTGGACGTGGCCTGGGACGCCACGGCCAGGAAGGTCGACGCGACGGCCACCCTGAAGATACGCGCCGACCGCCCGCTCAGCCGCTTCTCGCTGGACGCCCTCGGCCTCGACATACGCACCGTGACCGTCGACGGCGCCACCGCCGCCTTCGCCCAGGTGGACGAGAAGCTGCGGATCACGCCCGCCAAGGCCCTGCCGCCGGACGCGCTGGCCACCGTGACCGTCGCCTACTCCGCCGACCCGCGCCGCGCCCTCGCCCACACCGCCTGGGTGCCCACCCCCGACGGCTTCGCGACCTGCCCGCAGCCGAACTCCGCGCACACCGTCTTCCCGTGCAACGACCACCCCTCGGACAAGGCGGACTTCACCTTCCGCGTCACCGTCCCCAGCGGCCTGCGCGCGGTGGCGAACGGCCTGCTCACCGGCACCGAGACGCTCAGCGGCGGCCGCACGGCGTACTCGTACCGCTCGGCCTCCCCGATGGCCACCGAACTCGTGCAGATCACCGTCGGCGACTACGTGGTCAAGGACCGCCAGGGCCCGCACGGCCTGCCGCTGCGCGACGTCGTGCCCGCCGCCCGCGCCGCCGCCCTGGAACCGTCCCTCGCCCTCACCCCCGGCCTCGTGACCTGGCTGGAGGACCGGCTGGGCGCCTACCCGTTCGAGACGTACGGCCTGCTGCCGTGCAACTCGGACGACCCCGCGGCCTTCGACTTCACCGGCCTGGAGACCCAGACCCTCACCCTGTACAAGCCGAACTTCCTGCTCCAGCCGGAGAAGAGCATCGGCTCGCACATGATGCACGAGCTGGTCCACTCCTACTTCGGCAACCTGGTCAGCCCCGCCACCTGGGCCGACCTGTGGCTGAACGAGGGTCACGCGGACTACTACGGGCTGCTCTACCGCTACGAGCGCGGCTGGGCCGACTCCCTCGGCCTGACCACCATGGAAGCCCGGATGAAGGACACCTACGCGCGCGGCGACCAGTGGCGCCACGACTCCGGCCCGGTGGCGTCCCCGAACGCGGTGAACCTCTTCGACAGCCAGCGCTACCTGGGCGGCGTCCTCGTCCTGTACGCCTTCCGGCAGCTCGTCGGCGAGCAGGTGTTCAACACCGTCGAGCGCACCTTCCTGGAGCGCTTCCGCGACTACTCGGCGACCACCGCCGACTACATCGACGTCGCCTCCGAGGTCTCCGGCCAGGACCAGTCCGGCTTCCTGCGCGACTGGCTCTACGGCACCAGGACGCCCCGCATGCCCGGCCACCCCGACTGGACGGTGAACCCGGTCGCCTCGTCCTTCGCGGCCCCGCACAGCAAGCGCGGCGGCCACCGGCACGACAACTCGGCCACGCTCTGATCAGCGGTGGCGGGCGGCGTCCGGTCCGGCGCCGCCCGCCACCTCGCGCTCGATCCACCGGCAGATCACGTCCACGACGTACACGTGCTCGGCGCGGCTCAGCTCCCGCCCCCGGGGGATCCCGTGCCAGCGCTGGAGGCAGCTCCGGCAGCAGGTCGCCGTGGCGTGCTGGGCGACGAACACCGGATGCCCCCGGTACGGCGTCTGCCTGCCGTCGTTGCGCGGCCGCGCCGGGGCCAGCCGCGCGGCGACCAGGTCGTAGGCGTGCCACCGGACGGCCGCCGGTCCCTTCTCGCCGGCGACGGCCAGCTCCCGCCCGCGCAGACGGAACTTCGCCCGGAACGGCTGACGCGCGATCGCGTCGAGGCGTTCGTCGAGAAAGCGGGCGGCCGGGTCCGGCGGCGGAGAGGCCATGGCCCTTCGAGGGTATGCCGCCCGCCGCCCCCGGGTCCTACTCGGCCACCGCCGGCGCGTGCTCCCCGGCGCCGCGCTGCTGCGGTATCACCACCGCGCCCTGCTGGAGGGCCACCGTCCTGGTCGGGGACGGGATACGGATGCCCTCCGCCCGGTAGCGGCGGTGCAGGCTCTTGATGAACTCGTGCTTGATGCGGTACTGGTCGCTGAACTCGCCCACCCCGAGGATCACCGTGAAGCCGATGCGCGAGTCGCCGAAGGTGTGGAAGCGGATCGCGGGCTCGTGGTCGGGAACGGCGCCCGTGACCCCGGTCATCGTCTCGGCGATGACCTCGTGGGTGACGCGCTCGACGTGGTCCAGGTCGCTGTCGTAGCTCACACCCACCTGCACCAGGATCGTCAACTGCTGCTCGGGACGCGTGTAGTTGGTCATGTTGGTCTTCGCGAGCTGGCCGTTGGGGATGACCACCAGGTTGTTGGAGAGCTGGCGGACCGTCGTCTGGCGCCAGTTGATGTCCACCACATAGCCCTCCTCGCCGCTGGTGAGCCGGATGTAGTCGCCCGGCTGCACGGTCTTGGAGGCGAGGATGTGGATGCCCGCGAAGAGGTTGGCGAGGGTGTCCTGCAGGGCCAGCGCGACGGCCAGACCGCCGACGCCCAGGGCGGTGAGCAGGGGCGCGATGGACACGCCGAGCGTCTGCAGCACCACCAGGAAGCCGATCGCCAGCACCAGCACCCGGGTGATGTTCACGAAGATCGTGGCCGAACCGGCCACACCCGAGCGGGACTGGGTCACCGACTGGACCAGGCCCGCGATCACCCGGGCCGCGGACACCGTCACCACGAGGATCAGCCACACCTCGAGGAACTGGTCGGTGTGGTGCTGGACGGTCCGGGTCAGCGGCAGTACCGCGGCGGCCGCCGCCGCGCCGCCCGCGATCGCCGCCCACGGGACGACGGAGCGCAGCGCGTCCACGATGACGTCGTCACCGCTCCAGCGGGTCCGCTTGGCGTGCTTGCCCAGCCACCGCAGCACCGTGCGGGACAGGAAGGCCAGCAGCAGCCCCGCGGCCACGGCTATGCCGGCGACGACCAGGTCGTGCAGGGTCAGGGCGCGGTTCACCGGTCACCTCCGGGGCGGGAAAGGGCGGTGCGGAGCCTGGAGTGAAGTCTCGTCACGTTGTCACCTGCTCGATGTCCGTACATGTGCGATCGCCCCGCCGCCGACCTCGTCGGCGCTCGGCGCGATCGCTCATCCTGCCTTATCCGGCGGCCCGGTTCGCACCGGGACGGCGCGGATCAGACGATGCCCTCCGCGAGTTCGGCCTGGTCGCGGTCGTCACCGTAGGCCGCGGTGGTGGGCGTGCCGTACGAACGGCGGGCGACGTACCACCAGATGCTGGCCAGCACCAGCACGACCACCAGGGCCACGGCCGCGTAGTTCATCGTGTCGACGGTGACCGGCGAGGACTGCGGCAGGCAGAACAGGACCGTCACACAGGCCACCCAGACCACCGCGATCCAGCCGACCGGCCGGCTCCACCGGCCCAGGTTCCACGGACCCGGCCGGAACCGGTCGCCGGCGCGCAGCCGCAGCAGGACGGGAATGGCGTAGGCCGGGGTGATGCCGATGACGTTGATGGCGGTGACGGCGCCGTACGCCGTGGCCGAGTACAGGGACGGCAGGGCGAGCACACCGGCGATGATCACCGACAGCCAGACCGCCGCGACCGGCGTCTGGGTGCGGCTGCTGACCTTGCGCCACAGGTGCGAGCCCGGCAGCGCGCCGTCCCGGCTGAACGCGAACACCATCCGGCTGGCCGCGGCCACCTCGGCGTTCCCGCAGAACAACTGGGCCACGATCACGACGAGCAGCAGCACGCTCGCCCCGCCGGTGCCGAGGCCGTCGAGCAGGATCTGCGCGGGCGGCACCCCGGTGTCCGTGGCACGCGTGGCGTCGTAGTCCTGGATGGCGAACGTCAGTCCGGCGAGGAGGACGAAGCCCGCGATCCACGACACCCAGATGGACCGCACGATGCCCTTCGCCGCGGACACCGAGGCGTTGGAGGTCTCCTCGGAAAGGTGCGCGGAGGCGTCGTAGCCGGAGAAGGTGTACTGGGCGAGCAGCAGGCCGATCGCAGCCACGTACAGCGGGCTCGACCACCCGGTGTCGTTCACGAACTCGGTGAACACGAAGGACGGCGACTGGTGGTGGTCGGGGACGATCGCCAGCGCACCGACGATGAGCGCGACACCGGCCAGGTGCCACCATACGCTGACCGAGTTGAGCAGGCTGACCAGGCGGACGCCGAACAAATTCAGCACGGCGTGCAGCAGCAGGATGGCGCAGAAGATCAGCATGGTTCTGCCGGGAGTCGGCTCGAAGCCCCACTGCAGGTTGGCGAACGCGCCGGTGAACAGGGCCGCCCCGTAGTCGATCCCGGCGATCGCGCCGAGCAGGCCCAGCAGGTTCAGCCAGCCCGTGTACCAGCCCCAGCGGCGGCCGCCGAGCCGGTCCGCCATGTAGTACAGGGCGCCGGAGGTCGGGTAGGCGCTGGTGACCTCGGCGAGCGCCAGACCGACGCAGAGCACGAACAGGCCGACGCCCGCCCAGCCCCACAGCATCACGGCCGGCCCGCCGGTGCCGAGGCCGAAGCCGTACAGGGTCATGCAGCCGGACAGGATCGAGATCACCGAGAAGCTGATCGCGAAGTTGCCGAAGCCGCCCATGCGGCGGGCCAGCACGGGACGGTAGCCGAGCTCGCGCAGCCGCTGCTCCTCGTCGTGCTGCGGCCGGGCGGGGGAGGGCGACGGATCGGGGGCGGG
Organism: Streptomyces sp. NPDC002386; assembly: GCF_053593175.1. Lineage (NCBI taxonomy): Bacteria > Bacillati > Actinomycetota > Actinomycetes > Kitasatosporales > Streptomycetaceae > Streptomyces > Streptomyces sp. NPDC002386. The sequence continues at coordinate 10,997 of NZ_JBSFBX010000018.1, read as the reverse complement.
GGACATGCGGGAACCTCCGGGAAGGGGGGGAACGAGGGTGGGGGCGTCTAGGGGCGGGGGCCGGGATCCTCCCCGGCCGCGCGGCAGCGGTCCCTGGCCCGCAGGAACACCTCCACCGCGTGGCCGCGGTCGGGGGCGCGGTACATCCAGGGCGGCGGCGTGAAGTACGGGCCGATCGTGTCGAACACCCGGCCCGCCTCGGCGAACCGCTGGGCACCCCACAGCGCGTGGGCCAGGTGGTTGAGGTCCAGCAGGGAGCGCTCGCCCCCGGCCGCGTGCTCGAACCAGGAATGCAGCGCCCGCGTCGCCTCGCGGGTGGCGTCCTCCGCCACCCAGTGCAGGTCGAGCGCCGCGTCGTGGCCGGCGGCCCGCCGGTAGCGCTCGACCCGTACGTACAGCGGCAGCACGTGCAGGGCGGAGCCGGGCGGAGCCGGAGCGGCGGCCCACCGGGTGTAGCGGGCGGCCTCGGCGAGCCGGCCGGAGGAGGCGGTCGCGTACAGGAACTGGAGCATGCGGTGGTGCGCCTCGCGGTTGTGCGGGTCGCGCTTGCCGGCCTCGGCCAGCAGCCCCCAGGGGCCTGGCGGCAGCAGGGGTTCCGGCGGCGGTGTCCGGTGCTCCGGCCAGCGCTGCTCCTGGTCGAGCTGGGCCAGCGCCAGCAGGCACACCCAGGGCACGGGGTCCTCCGGGGCGGACTGCGCGGCGGACTGCGCGGCGTCCCAGGCCTCGATCCACAACTCGTGTGCCCGCAGGTGCCGTTCGCGCCGCGCCCGCAGGGCTCGCTCCACGCCGACCCGGGCGTGCATCACCGCGGCCGGCACGCTGTCCGGCTCCTCCTCGAGCCAGGCCCGCACCACGTCGGTGCCGGCCGCGGCGGCCGCCAGGATCTGGGTGCGCTGGGTCCACTGCCACCAGCTCGTCGTGTCCGCCAGCAGCGCGCGCATCGCCATCCAGCGGCCGGTGCGCAGATCCTGCAGGGCACCGCGCAGGGCACCGTCGTGACCGGCGGGATCGTAGGAGGCGCGGGCTCCCTCTCTGGCCATCAGCCACCCGCCCCGGTCCGCGAGCGGACGGGCAGGGTGACGCGGTGCGCGGACAACAGCCCTCCTCGGGGCGGTGGTTGATGGTCATGTACGGGGTCGGCGGTCACTATAGGGGTGTCGTTTGCGCTGTGCCATCGATGTCAACTCAACTTCCCCAATGCGTAGTTGATCATCGGCCGGCCGCCCTTGACGCCGGACACCGCCCGGCGGCAGGCTGTTCGCGCCGATCTTCGAAGGGCCGGGACGGACGCGCGGGAGGGTGCGATGACGGGGCCGGTGCTCGCCGTCGACCAGGGCACCTCCGGCACCAAGGCGCTGGTGGTCTGCCCCGAACGCGGCGTCCTGGGCACCGGGTTCGCCGCCGTGCGGCCCCGCCCGCTGCCCGGCGGACGGGTCGAGGCGGACCCCGAGGAGCTGTACGCCTCCGTGCTCGAGGCCGGCCGGGCCGCGCTCGCCGAGGCGGACGAGGACGTCGCGGCGATGGGCCTGGCCAACCAGGGCGAGACCGTGCTCGCCTGGGACCCGGCGACCGGCCGCCCGCTCACCGCCGCACTGGTCTGGCAGGACCGGCGCGCCGAGACCGTGTGCGCCGGACTGGGCGATGCCGCCGACGAGTTGCGGCAGCTCACCGGACTGCCCCTGGATCCGTACTTCGCGGCACCCAAGATGGCCTGGATCCGCCGCCACCTCACCCGCGAGGGCGTCGTCACCACCTCCGACGCCTGGCTGGTGCACCGGCTCACCGGCGCCTTCGTCACCGACGCGGCCACCGCCGGCCGCACCCAGCTGCTGGACCTGGACGGCGCCCACTGGTCGGCCCGGGCGCTGGAGGCGTACGGACTGCTCGGCGAACGGCTGCCGGAGATCACCGACAACGCGCAACCCGTCGGCACGACACGGGCGTTCGGGCCCGAGATCCCCGTCACCGGCCTGATCGTCGACCAGCAGGCCGCCCTGCTCGCCCAGCGCATCACCGGGCCCGGCGGCGCCAAGTGCACCTACGGCACCGGCGCGTTCCTGCTCGCGCACACCGGCGGCACACCCCGGCGCGGCGACTCCGGCCTGGTGAGCTGCGTCGCCTGGCGGCTCGCCGGCGACACCGGGTACTGCCTCGACGGGCAGGTCTACACGGCCGCCTCCGCCGTGCGCTGGCTCACCGACCTCGGCGTCATCTCCTCGGCCGCCGACCTCGACCCGGTCGGCGGCTCGGTCCCCGACAGCGGCGGCGTCACCTTCGTACCCGCTCTCGCCGGGCTCGCCGCCCCCTGGTGGCGCGGCGACCTGCGCGGCTCGCTGACCGGGCTCGGCCTGGACACCGGCCCCGGGCACCTGGTGCGCGCCCTGTGCGAGGGCCTGGCGGCGCAGGTCACCGAGCTGGCCCGGGCGGCCGCCACCGACCTCGGCACCCCTGTGGACACCCTGCGCGTCGACGGCGGCCTGACCCGCTCCGCCCTGCTCATGCAGACCCAGGCCGACCTCCTGCAACGCCCCGTCGAGGTCTCCGCCCTGCCCGACGCCACCGCGCTCGGCGCCGCCGCCCTGGCCCGGCTCGGCGCCGACCCCGCGCTGAGCGTGGCCGACGCCCTCCCCGACTGGAGGCCGGCCGCCGTCTACGAGCCCCGTGTCCCGGCCGACGTGGCCGCCGAACGCCTGGCCGGCTTCCGCACCGCGGTCGCCGCGCTGCTCGGCTCATGACGGTCACCGCCGAGGGGCCGCTGCCCGGGCCGCCGTACGACGTCGTGATCGTCGGCGCCGGGGTCGTCGGCTGCGCCATCGCCCGCGAACTCGCCCGCCACCCCGCCCTGCGGGTCGCCCTCGTCGAGGCCCAGGACGACGTCGGCCAGGGCACCTCCAAGGCCAACACCGCCATCCTGCACACCGGTTTCGACGCCACTTCGGGCTCCCTGGAGGCCACGCTGGTCCGCGAGGGCTCCCGGCGGCTCGCCGCCTACGCCGCCGAGTCCGGCATTCCCGTCGAACGGACCGGTGCCCTGCTCGTCGCCTGGGACGAGGAGCAGCTCGCCACGCTGCCCAGGCTCGCCGAGAAGGCCGGGCGCAACGGCTGCCCCGACACCCGGCTCCTCGGCGCCGACGAGCTCTACACCCGCGAGCCGCACCTCGGGCCGGGCGCGCTCGGCGCCCTGCACGTGCCCGGCGAGAGCATCATCTGCCCCTGGACGACGACCCTGGCCTACGCCACCCAGGCGGTCCGCGCGGGCGTCCACCTGCACCTCGGCACCCGGGTGGTCCGGTCCGAACGGCGGGACGACGTCCATCTGCTGACCACCTCCCGGGGCACCCTGCGCGCCCGGTACCTGGTCAACGCGGCCGGACTGCACGCCGACACCCTCGACCGGACGCTCGGCCACGACGACTTCACCGTCACCCCGCGCCGCGGCCAGCTCATCGTCCACGACCGGTTCGCCCGCCCCCTGGTCCGGCACATCCTCCTCCCCGTCCCGACCGCTCTCGGCAAGGGCGTCCTGATCGCGCCGACCGTGCACGGCAACGTCCTGCTCGGCCCCACCGCCGAGGATCTGGACGACAGACGGGCCACCCGGACCACCGCGGAGGGCCTCGCCCTGCTGCGGGAGAAGGGCCGCCGCATCCTCCCCGCGCTGCTCGACGAGGAGGTCACGGCCGTCTACGCCGGGCTCCGCGCCGCCACCGAGCACGACGACTACCGGATCGCCGCGCACTGCGAGCAGGCGTACGTCACCGTCGGCGGCATCCGTTCCACCGGCCTCACCGCGTCCATGGCCATCGCCGACCACGTCGTGGGGCTGCTGGCCGGCACCGGGCTCGACCTCGGTCCGCGGCGGGAACCGGAGCCGGTACGGATGCCCGGCATCGGCGAGGCCTCCCCGCGTCCCTGCCTGCGGCCCGAACTGATCGCGGCCGACCCGGAGTACGGCGTGCTCGTCTGCCACTGCGAGCGGGTCTCCCGCGGCGAGATCCGCGACGCGCTCGCCAGTACGGTCCCGCCCCGCGCCCTGGAGGGCCTGCGCCGCCGCACCCGGGCCGGGGCGGGCCGCTGCCAGGGGTTCCACTGCGGGGCGGCGGTACGGGAGCTGTTCGAGGAGGCGCGCCCATGACCGCGAACCCGCCGGTGCGCTCCGTCGACGTCCTCGTCGTCGGCGCCGGCCCCGCCGGACTCGCCGCCGCGGCCCGCCTGGCCGCCGCCGGCGCCGGCCGGGTCGAGGTGATCGAGCGGGAGGAACGACCCGGGGGAGCGGCCCGCTACTGCGCGCAGGGCCGCTTCGGCACCTGGACGCGTCCGCTGACCGGCCCCGCGTACGCCCGGCTCCTCGCCGAGGCCGCCGCGAGCGCGGGCGCCGTGGTGCGCACGGGAGTGACGGTCCTGGAGTGGGCGGACACCGGGCCACCGCCTCCGGAAGTACCCGCCGGTGCGGCGGGGGAGAGCGCGGCGGCCGACACCGGAGCAGCCGGTGCGGTGGCCGCGGACCCGGCGGACGGCCCGTGGGCCCCCGGCGCGGCACGAGAAGGCGCGGCCGGGGGCCCGGCATCGGCGGACGTTCCCCGCTCACCGGGGGCCGGCGGCGGCCGGGCGGCCGGGGGCGCGGCAGCACCGGGCGCGCCCCGGGTGGCGGAGCCTGCCGGTGCCGCCCGCGCGAGCGCCGCAGGCGCCTCTGGCCGCCGGCCCGCCCCGACCCTCACGGTGGTCGGCCCCGGCGGACCGGAGACGCTCACGGCACGAGCGGTCGTCCTCGCCACCGGCGCCCGGGAACGCCCCCGCGCGGCCCGGCTGGTCCCCGGCACCCGGCCCGCCGGTGTGTACACCGGCGGCGAACTCCAGCAGGCGGTCAACCTGTTCGGGCAGCCCATCGGCACCCGCGCGGTGGTGGTCGGCGCCGAATACGTCTCCTACGCCGCGGCCGCCACCCTGCGAGCGGCCGGTGTCGCGGTCGCCGCCCTGGTCACCGAAGCGGACCACGCGCAAGTACCGCCCGTGCGCGCCCAGTCGGCCCGCCTGGGCCGCCGCATCCCCCTCCTGACCCGCACCACGGTCGACGAAATCCTCGGCCACGGCCGCCTGTCCGGTGTCCGCCTGCGCCACCGCGACGGCCGCACGGCGGTCCTGTCCTGCGACACGATCGTCTTCACCGGCGACTTCGTGGCCGAGAACGAACTCGCCCGGACCGCCGGCATCCGCCTGGCCGCGAACCCGTACACCTCACACCCCGGCGTCTTCGCCGCGGGCGGCCTCCTGCACCCGGGACAGCGCGCCGCCGCGGCGACGAGCGCCGGGGTGACGGCGGCCGGCGCGGTGCTGCACTGGCTCGCGGGGGCGGCCTGGCCCGCCCCCTGACGGGACCGGCAGGCCCCGCCGGTCCCCGGATGCGGAGTCCTACAGCTCCGTGAAGGACCCGTGCCGCCCCGCGCCGCCCGCGAACCGCGCCGCGCCCTCCAGGCCCTCCGCCAGCACGGCGACGCCGTACCGGAGTTCACCGCGCATCGCCGTCTCCTCGGTCAGGCCGTCCTGCTCCAGTACCGAGGCCCGGTCCCCGCGCAGGCACGCCTGCGGGAAGCGGGCGATGGCGGCGGCGAGTTCCTCCGCCTCGGCGCGGGCGCGGCCCGTCGGCACCACTCGGTTGGCGAGGCCCATGTCGCGGGCCTCGCGGGCCGGGACCGGGCGGCCGGTGAGGATCATGTCCATGGCCCTGCTGGTGCCGATCAGGCGGGGGAGCCGGACCGTGCCGCCGTCGATCAGCGGAACGCCCCAGCGGCGGCAGAACACCCCGAAGACGGCGTCCTCCTCGGCGACCCGGAGATCGCACCACAGGGCGAGTTCGAGGCCGCCGGCGACGGCGTGCCCCGCGACGGCCGCGATCACCGGCTTGGACAGTCGCATCCGGGTCGGCCCCATCGGCCCGTCGCCGTCCTCCGCGACCCGGTTGCCCCGCTCCGTGCCGACGGCCTTGAGGTCGGCGCCCGCGCAGAAGGTGCCGCCCTCGCCCCACAGGACCGCCACGCGGGCGGTGTCGTCGGCCTCGAACGCCCGGAAGGCCGAGGCGAGTTCGGCGGCCGTCGGGCCGTCGACCGCGTTGCGGGCCTCAGGGCGGGACAGCACGATCGTGGTGACGTGTTCCCTGCGCTCCACGCGGACCGGCACGGCGGTGCTCCTCTTCGGGGTGCGGCGACCAGCGGCTCGAAGGGCCACTCTGCCTCAGATGACCTTCAGCCGCACCAGCGCCCCCAGCGTCAGCGCACCCGGCAGCAGCGGCACCCACACGGTGATGACCCGGTAGGCCAGCACCACCGCCGTGGCCACCGCGGCCGGTCCGCCGGCCGCGACCAGCGTCACGATCAGCGCCCCCTCCACCGAGCCGATCCCGCCCGGTGCCGGCACCAGTGCCACCGCGACCGTCGCCGCGAGGTAGGCGAGCGCCATGTGCGCCGGGGGCACCGGCAGCTCCAGCGCCCGGCCCACCGCGGCGAGACCGGCCGCCTGGCAGGCCGGGAACGCCAGCGAACCGCCCCACAGGGCCAGCGCCCGGGCCGGACGCGTGTGCACCGACCGCGCCTCGCCCAGGGCGTCCCGCAGGAAGGCGCACACGGCCGTGCGCAGCCGCCGTACGAGGGCCAGCGCGGCCGCCGCCACCAGCACCAGCGCGCCCGCACCGGACAGCAGCGGCAGCGCGGAGCCGGCGGGCAGCAGCGTGCCCGGCCGCAGCGCGTCGGGGAAGGCGATCAGCAGCCCGGCCAGCAGACCGAGCCGGCCCACGCTCTCCGCCAGCAGATACAGGGCCAGCGCCGCCGACGAGCGGGCCGGCGGCACCCCGCACACGGTCATGAAGCGCAGGTTCACCGCGCTCGCGCCGAGGCCGGTGGGGAGCAGATGGTTGGCCGCGCCCGCCGCGAACTGGGTGGCCAGCAGCCGCCGCTTCGGCAGCGGCTGCACCACCGCGCCCTGCCGGCTGAACGCGGCCGCCACCCAGGTCAGGCAGGTCGCGGCAGCCGCCGCCAGCAGCCACGGCCAGGAGGCGGTGCGCAACTGGCCGAAGCCCTCGGCGAGCACCGAGCGGTGCCGCACCGCGGCCACGGCGACCAGCACGAGCGGCACCGCGCACAGGGCGTGCCGGACCGGGAAGCGCCGGCGGAGGCGTCCCCGGGGGACGTCGGGGAATCGGAGCGCTGTCACACCGGAAGAGGTTCGCCGCGCCGCGCCAACGGCGGATGGCGCGGGCGCGGACGGCGGCTTACGGGCGGGCAGCCGATGGGCGGAAGGAGTCATGGAGCCCTTCGGGCGCGGGGAAGCCGGCGGAATCGGGGAGGCGCGGACATTGACCTCAACGACGCTTGAGGTCCTACGTTCTCTCTCATGAGCATGGAGACCACCGCCTGGACGCAGCTGCACAGCGTCATGAACGCACAGGCCGAGCGCCGCCCCTTCGACCCCGCCACGCTGCGCCGCATCGCCGCCTTCGCCCGCCCGCACCGCGCGGGCATCATCCGCTTCGTCGTGCTCGGGGTGGTGACGGCGCTGCTGGCCGTGGCCACCCCGGTGCTCGCCGGCCACGTCGTCGACGCGATCGTGGCGGGCCACGACTCCAGGGCCGTCGTACGGCTGTCGCTGCTGATCGCGCTGGTGGCGCTCGCCGAAGCCGGGCTGGGCGTCCTCGGCCGGCGTCTGTCGTCGACGCTCGGGGAGGGGCTCATCCTCGACCTGCGCACGGCCGTGTTCGATCATGTGCAGCGCATGCCCGTCGCGTTCTTCACACGTACCCGTACGGGAGCGCTGGTCAGCCGTCTCAACAACGACGTGATCGGTGCCCAGCGGGCGTTCGCCAACACCCTCTCGGGCGTGGTGACCAACCTCGTGACCCTGCTGCTCACCCTCGCGGTGATGCTCACCCTGTCCTGGCAGATCACGCTGCTCGCGCTGGTGCTGCTGCCGGTGTTCGTGCTGCCCGCCCGCCGCATGGGCAGCCGGATGGCCCGGATGCAGCGCGAGGCCGCGGCCCTCAACGCGGCCATGGGCACCCGGATGACCGAGCGCTTCTCCGCGCCCGGCGCCACCCTGGTCAAGCTGTTCGGCCGCCCGGAGGAGGAGTCGGCGGAGTTCGCGGCCCGCGCCCGCCGGGTCCGTGACATCGGGGTGCGCACGGCCACGGCCCAGTCCGTGTTCATCACCAGCCTCACCCTGGTCTCCGCCCTCGCCCTGGCCCTCGTCTACGGCCTCGGCGGCTGGTTCGCGCTGCACGGCACCCTGGACGCGGGCGCGGTCGTCTCCCTCGCCCTGCTGCTCACCCGGCTCTACGCCCCGCTCACCGCGCTCGCCGGGGCGCGCGTCGAGGTGATGTCCGCCCTGGTCAGCTTCGAGCGGGTCTTCGAGGTGCTCGACCTGAAGCCGCTCATCGAGGAGAAGCCGGACGCCGCCGCGGTGCCGGAGGGACCGGTCGCGGTCGAGTTCGACGACGTCCGCTTCGCCTACCCGTCCGCCGACCAGGTCTCCCTCGCCTCCCTGGAGGAGGTCGCGGCCCTGGACACCCGCGGCGGCACCGAGGTCCTGCACGGCGTCTCCTTCCGCGCCGAACCCGGTCAGACCGTCGCCCTCGTGGGCTCCTCCGGCGCCGGCAAGTCCACCATCGCGCAACTGCTGCCGCGCCTGTACGACGTCACCTCCGGCGCCGTGCGGATCGGCGGCGCAGACGTGCGCGACCTGAGCGCCGCCTCGCTGCGGGCCACCCTCGGCATGGTCACCCAGGACGGGCACCTCTTCCACGACACCGTCCGGGCCAACCTGCTGCTGGCCCGTCCGCAGGCCACGGACGAGGAACTGTGGGACGCGCTGGGCCGCGCCCGACTCGCCGAGGTCGTGCGCTCCCTGCCGGACGGTCTCGACACGGTCGTCGGCGAGCGCGGCTACCGGCTCTCCGGCGGGGAGCGCCAGCGCATGACCATCGCCCGGCTGCTGCTGGCCCGCCAGCGCGTGGTCATCCTCGACGAGGCCACCGCCCACCTGGACAACACCTCGGAGGCGGCCGTGCAGGAGGCCCTCACCGAGGCGCTGGAGGGCCGTACCGCCGTGGTGATCGCCCACCGGCTGTCCACCGTGCGGGCCGCCGACCAGATCCTGGTCGTGGAGTCCGGCCGGATCGTGGAGCGGGGCACGCACGACGAACTGCTCGCGGTCGACGGGCGGTACGCCGAGCTGCACCGCACCCAGTTCGCCCGGCGGCAGGGCGAGGTACCGGCCGTCTGACGGCCACCGCCCCGCGGCCGGACGCCGCGGGGCCCGGGTCCGGCCGCGGGAGACGCGGCCGGACCCCGGCGCGGAGCCGGCCACCGGTTGCCGTCCAGATCCATGACCGATGTCCAACCCCTTGACGGCACTGGTCCGGACCTTTAACTTCACGCCTTAATCAAAGACACCGAATGCGCTCAACACCCTTCCCTCGAAGCGGTGTTGGGCGCATCCGGTGACCCCCCACGTGAAAGGCCCGCCCCTCCATGGCCAGACCACTTCCCGCGCTCGTCTCCCTCGCCGCGCTGTCCCTCGCCACCGGACTGCTCACCGCCGCCCCGGCCCACGCCGCCACCGGCACCATCACCGGCCTCGCCGGCAAGTGCCTCGACGTCGCCGGGGCCGGCACCGCCGACGGCACACCCGTGCAGATCTACGACTGCAACGGCACCGCGGCCCAGCAGTGGACGGTCGGCGGCGACGGCACCGTCCGCGCCCTCGGCAAGTGCCTGGACGTCACCGGGAACTCGACCGCCGACGGCGCCAAGGCGCAACTGTGGACCTGTACCGGCGGCGCCAACCAGAAGTGGACCGTCACCACCGCCCACGACATCGTCAACCCGCAGGCCGACAAGTGCCTGGACGTCACCGACGACAACCCGGCCAACGGCACCCGCGCGCAGATCTGGAGCTGTGGCGGCGGCGCCAACCAGAAGTGGAACGCCCCTGCCGCGGACGGCGGCGGCACCTCCGCGCCGATGGCCGTCGCGCCGTACCTCTACAACGGCTGGGGCAGTCCGCCCAGCCCGGCCGCCATCACCCGGGCCACCGGCGTGAAGTGGTTCACGCTGGCGTTCGTCCTCAGCAACGGCTACTGCGACCCCCAGTGGGACGGCGGCCGCCCGCTGACCGGCGGGGTGGACCAGCAGACGATCGGCACCGTGCGCGCGGGCGGCGGCGACGTCGTCCCGTCGTTCGGCGGCTACAGCGGCAACAAACTGGAGAGCTCCTGCGGCAGCGCCGGCGAACTCGCCGCCGCCTACCAGAAGGTGATCGGCGCCTACGGCCTGAAGGCCATCGACATCGACCTCGAGGCCGACGCGTACGCCAGCGCGACCGTGCAGCAGCGCACCGTGGACGCGCTCAGGACCGTGAAGGCCGGCAACCCCGGCCTGAAGGTGTACGTCACCATCGGCACCGGGCAGAGCGGACCCGACACGAGCCTCATCAACCGGGCCGCCGCGTCCGGACTGACCGTGGACGCCTGGACGATCATGCCGTTCGACTTCGGCGGCGCGGGCCGGAACATGGGCAGCCTCACCACGCAGGCCGCCGAGGGGCTGAAGAACGCGCTGAAGAACGCCTACCACTACAGCGACGACCAGGCCTACCGGGACATGGGCATCTCGTCCATGAACGGTGTCACCGACCAGAACGAGACCGTCACGGTGAACGACTTCCGGACCATCCTGGCCTACGCCCAGGCGCACCACCTGGCCCGGCTCACCTTCTGGTCCGCCAACCGCGACCGCCCGTGCACCGGCGGACCCGCCGACAGCTGCTCCGGCGTCTCCCAGTCCGACTGGGACTACACCCGCGTCCTCGCGGCCTACACCGGCTGACCCGGCCCCGGGAGCGTTCCCGGTAACCGGCCCGTCGCCGGGCCCGGACGGCCGTCCGCGGCCCGCGGCCGGCGGCACGCGGGGCCCGGGGTGGGCCGGGCCGGGGGTGCGGAGCAGGCTGGGTTA